>JBEBIT010000041.1:0-30810 GCA_040080215.1 Steroidobacteraceae bacterium | reverse complement strand
CCCCCTGCCCGCGAAGTCTGGACCCCCACCCGGCTCAACAAGGAAGCCCGCATGCTCCTTGAGCGGGGGTTGCCGGCGCTGTGGGTCGAGGGGGAGATCTCGAACCTGTCGCGGCCGTCGTCGGGGCACTGGTACTTCTCCCTCAAGGACGCGAACGCCCAGCTGCGGTGCGCAATGTTCCGGCAGCGCAACCTGTCGACGCGGTTTGTCCCGAAGGACGGCATGCACGTGGTGGCCCGGGGACGGGTGAGCCTGTACGAGCCGCGGGGCGACTACCAGTTCATCGTCGAGGGGCTGGAGGACGCTGGCGAAGGCGCGCTGAAGCGGCAGTTCGAAATCCTGAAGGCGAAGCTGGCCGCGGCCGGACTGTTCTCGCCTGAACACAAGATCCCGCTGCCGCGCCTGCCCCGCCGGATCGGCGTGATCACCTCACCCACCGGCGCTGCGGTCCGCGACATCCTGAACATCCTGCGCCGCCGCTTCCCGGCGATTCCCGTGCTGATCTATCCCGTGCCCGTGCAGGGCAAAGGCGCGGGCGACGAGATCGCCGCAGCGATCCAGCTTGCGGACGCGCGGGCCGAGTGCGACGTGCTGATCCTGGCGCGCGGCGGTGGCTCGCTCGAAGATTTATGGGCGTTCAACGAGGAGGTGGTCGCGCGCGCGATCTTCGCATGCGCGTTGCCGATCATCTCGGGCGTGGGCCACGAAGTGGACTTCACGATCGCGGATTTCGTGGCGGATGTGCGCGCGCCGACGCCTTCCGGGGCGGCCGAGATCGTCGTGCCGGATCGCGAGGAGTGGCTGCGCAACTTCGTCGTGTTCGAGCGGCGGCTGCTGACGCAGGTCGGCCGCACGCTCACCGAGCGCAACGAGACCTTCACGTGGTTGTTCAAGCGACTGGAGCGCGTGCATCCGGGCTTCCGGTTACGCCAGCATGCGCAGCGCCTCGACGACCTGGAACAACGGCTGGTGCGCGCACTCAAACAGGTGGCGACGGACCGTCGCGCGGTGGCGCAGGATCTCGCCGGACGGTTGCGGCAGGCCTCGCCCGCGCTGAAGCTGGCCGCGTTGCGTGGCCGGCTCGCGAGCATCGAGGTGCAGATGCAGAGCCAGGTGCGATCGAAGCTGCAACGGTTGTCGGCCGCCCTGGCCACGGCGGGTCGGACGTTGCATGCTGTAAGCCCGCTCGCGACACTGGATAGAGGCTACGCCATCGTCATGACGGAGGGTGGCCGCGTGATCATGGATGCCAGCGAGCTTGAGCGTGGTGACCGCATCACGGCACGAGTGGCTCGCGGTCACGCCGTCGCTGTCGTCGAGAGCGTCGTGCCGGACACTGTAAAGGACAAGACATGATTCGATCGCTGACCTTCGCCATCGTCGGACTGGTGCTGCTTTCGGGCCAGGCCCATGCGTTGGCCTTGCCGAAGGAAAGCCGCGTGCCCGGCGGCCTCGCGATTCTCTCGCTCGACGTGCCGGCCGAGCCCGTGCCCCGCGTGATGTTCAACGGCCACCGCGCCCCAGTCCTTCGCGACGGTGAGCGCTGGGTTGCGCTCGTCGGCCTGCCGCTCGCCACGAAGGTCGGCAAGCATGCGGCGGAGGCTTACCTCGGCGGGTCGAAGCAGGTGCTCGACTTTGAAGTGAAGTCGAAGAAGTACGAAGAACAGCGTCTCACGGTCACGAACGACCGGCAGGTGAACCCGAACCCGGACGACCTGAAGCGCATCGACGCCGACAGCAAGCGTACCGAGGCCGCCCTCACCCGCTATACGACGGACCTGGAACCGTCGCTTGCGTTCCTGTCGCCGGTGCCCGGCAAGCGCTCGAACTCGTTCGGCTTCCGCCGCTTCTTCAACGAGCAGCCACGCAACCCGCACTCGGGCATGGACATCTCGGGCAACACCGGCGAGCCCGTCAAGGCCGTGGCGGGCGGTGTGGTGGTCGACGTCGGCGATTTCTTCTTCAACGGCAACACGGTGTTCGTCGACCATGGTCGCGGCGTGCTGACGATGTATCTGCACCTGAGCCGCATCGACGTGAAGCCCGGTGACCGCGTGACGGCGGGTGATGTGGTCGGACTGCTCGGCGCTACCGGCCGCGTGACCGGGCCGCACCTGCATTTCGGCGTGGCCGTCAATCGCGCGATGGTGGACCCGGCGCTGTTCCTGCCGCAGTAAGCAATTCAGCCATTTCTGCACAATCGCGCAGCTTTTGCGCGTTGACCCTATTCTGTACGGTCTGTACAGTTGGTGCTCCAGCCACTGACACCCCGGACAGCCATGCCCCGTCATGACAGCAAGGGCGCTGAGGAAGCGCGCAACCAGTTGCCGGCGCTGATCGAAGCGGCGGCCGACGGCCGCTCGACCGTCATTACGCGACATGGTCGTCCCGTTGCGGCGCTCGTGCCGATCGACCGCATGGATCGGGACTACCAGGCCTCGCTTCTGGAGCTCAAGGGCTCGGGTCGCGGTCTGTGGGGCAAGAGCAGCGCGGCCACGCTGCGCCGCTTGCGTAGCGAATGGGACCGCTGAACATCACTGGGCTGCCGCGGAACGCGCTGCTCCTGGTCGATTCCGCGCCAGTCATCTACTTCCTGGAAGATCGCCCCAAGCTTACCGAGCGGTTCAAGCCTCTCTTCGAGGGCCATGGTGCCGGCGATTTCCGCTTCGCAATCACGACGGTGGCCATCGCGGAAGTCCTCACCGGCCCTCTTCAGTCAGGCAACGAGGCGCTGGCAAAGCGATATCGCGCGGTCCTCAACTCCTGGCACGTGGTGAGCCTCGATCTGGACATCGCGGAAAGTGCAGCCCGACTTCGGGCAACCCTGCGATTGAAGTTGCCGGACGCTGTGCAGGCCGCGAGCGCGCTGGCGATCAACGCCGATGCGCTGGTGACTCACGATCGTGACTTTTCGCGTGTCAGTACTTTGCGGGTGATCCGCTGAAGGCTGGCCGATCTGGCCCGAGCTCTTCGTCCTTACGGAGCGGGATTGGGATAGCGCGTATGGATCGCGTCGATTGCCGCCAGCACTTCGGGTGACAGCGCGAGATCCAGACTGTCGATGGAGCGCTTGAGCTGCGCCACCGATGTGCCGCCGATGATAGAGCTCGTAACGACCCGGCGACGCGCGGCCCATGCATTTGCCATCTGTGCGGGATCAAGGCCATTGGCCTTGGCAAGCGCGACATACTCCACCAACGCCTTCTGCGCCTGCTCGTTGTTGTAACGCGCGAAGCGTTCGGACAACGTCAGGCGTGCGCCCGGTGGCTTTGCACCACCCAGATACTTGCCCGTCAGCACACCGAATGCGAGCGGCGAATAGCCGAGCAGGCTCACGTTCTCGTGCAGCGCGATTTCGCCCAAGCCGATGTCGAAGCTGCGGTTCAGGAAGTTGTACGGGTTCTGGATGCTGACGATGCGGGCGAGACCCTTCGTCGCCGCGAGCAGCAGATAGCGCGACACTCCCCACGCGGTTTCATTCGACACGCCGATGTGTCGCACCTTGCCGGCTTTGACGAACCCGTCGAGCACGGCGAGCGTCTCTTCCAGCGGCACCGTGCCTTCCTGCTCCAGGTGCTCGTAGGAGAGGTGCCCGAAGAAGTTCGTGCGACGGTCCGGCCAGTGCAGCTGGTACAGGTCGATGACGTCGGTCTGCAGCCGCGTCAAGCTCGTGTGCAGCGCCGACTCGAGGTTGGCGCGCGTGAAGTGGTTGTTGCCCTCGCGGATATGTGCCGAGCTGATGCGCGACGCGTGCGACGGCCCCACGGCCTTGGTGGCGATCAGCACCTTCTTGCGATTGCCCGGCTGCTTCAGCCAAGTACCGATGATGGTTTCGGTCGAGCCCTGCGTTTCCGCAGTGGGCGGGACGGGATAGTGCTCGGAGGTGTCGACGAGGTTGATGCCGCGTTCAACGGCGTAGTCGAGTTGCTCGTGGCCTTCGCGTTCGCTGTTCTGCGAACCGAAGGTCATGGTGCCAAGCGTGAGCTGGCTGATTTTGAGGTCAGTGGCCCCGAGTGTCCGGTACTCCATCGTCACGCCCACCCGCGCCGGTCAGTCGTCGGAACGGTTGCGGCTGGACAGGAGACGACGCAGTGCCCACAGGATGAGCACCACCAGGATCAGGATTCCAATGACTCGCAGCATAGGGACAGTGTACGGGGCTTGCGGCTCCGGGCGCCAGTGGCTATCCGGGGGTGTACACGTATTCGAGCTTGATGCCGTCCGGGTCGGTGAAGAACACGGCGTAGTAACCGGGCGCATAGTGGTCGTAGTGCGCCGGGGGATCGAGGATCACCGCACCCAGTTCGATCAGGCTCGAATGCAGGCGATCGACGGCGGCCTCGCTCGGCGCATCGAACGCGAGGTGATGCAGGCCGGGCGAGTAGCGGTCATGTGGCCGCGCTGCGCCTTTGGCCGTGTCGGCCTGCAAGCCCAGTTCAAAGTGCTCGCCCCGCCAGAGCGGCCCTTCCGGACAATCCTCGATGCGCCGGAAGCCGACCGTGGGCAGCCAGGCTGCGTAGAACTTCGTCGAGCGCTCGAGGTTGCTGACGGTGAGGTCAAGGTGATGCAGCGAGCCGGATGCCGGATCGTGGACCACGGGCTGTACCGCGGGGGCAGCGCTCGACAGCAGCAGCGCGCGGATCTTCTCCAGCAGCGCCCCCGACTTCACCGGATCGAAGCGCGGTGCCGCGTTCCAGTCGTAGCCCCAGGGGTGCGCTGTCTTGAGTGCGGTGTCTTCGGTATCGAATCGCGGGAACACGTGCGCATGCAGCGCCGGCTCGACGTTGCCGAACATCGCGTAGTTGATGCGCAGCGCACCGGTGGCTGCGAACACGGCGTCACCGAGCCTCGCCATGTCGGAGAGGAACTGGTCCCGCTCGGCGGGCTTCATCGCATTGAGGTGCGGCACGACGGGATCCGGCAGCAGCAGGCAGTAACCCGGCAGCACCTGCGGGTCACCCATCACGGCCCAGCCCGACGGCAACCGCGCGACGACGGTGGGATCGGTGCCCGCACGGCAGGCGTTGACGCGGCGATGGATGGCGGTGGACATGGGCTATTTCCGGAAGATGAAGTAGACCGCACCCATCATGCAGAGCGACGCCCACAGATAGTCGAGCTTCAGCGGCTGGCGCATGTAGAGCAGCACGAACGGCACGAACACCGTCAGCGTGATGACCTCCTGCATGATCTTGAGCTGCGGCAAAGACAACGCCGTGAAGCCGATGCGATTCGCGGGCACCTGCAGCAGGTACTCGAACAGCGCGATGCCCCAGCTGACCAGGGCCGCGATGTACCACGGCTTCGCCGACAGTTCCTTCAGGTGCGCATACCACGCGAAGGTCATGAAGACATTCGACAGCGTCAGCAGCAGGGCGGACTGGGCAATGGCGGGCATGGCACCGGCTTTTTCGTGATCGCGACTAGGGGCGAGTTTGCACGGATTCCACGGCCGATTCGAGCGCTGGCGCGCGATGAGGCGCATGCGGATGCCAGCCCATGACGACGAGCATCACCGCGAACCCGACGACGTAGCCCAGCACGACATGCCAGCCGCCCTTCAGCCACGCCACGACCGAACGGCTGTGCGGAAACAGGTTGGTGATCGCGACGCCGGCCGACGAGCCGAACCACACCATCGAGCCGCCGAAGCCCACGGCATACGCAAGGAATCCCCAGTCATAGCCGCCCTGCTCCAGCGCGAGCTTGGTGAGCGGGATGTTGTCGAAGACCGAAGATACGAACCCCAGGCCCAATGCGGTTTGCCACGACGCCAGGGGCAATTCCTCCACGGGCATCATCGACGCACTCAGCACGAGCGACAGCAGGAACACCGCACCCGACGACGCCGCAGGCACGATTCTCCAGTCCGGCTTCCTGACCGCGCTTGCAAGCAGGATGGCGACCCACACAGCGGCGCCGATGAACGGAAAGCGGTCTGCCCACTCGGCGAAGTTCAGGTTGACGACGACGTTGGTCGCGATGGCGGCGACGAGGATGAAGGCCACGATGGCAAGGCGGCGCGTATCGATGTGCACGCCCTTGCGCGCGTCGCGGACGATAGGCGAGTACGCCTGCTGCTGCAGGGCGGCCGGAATGCCGAAGACCGCCAGCGCGACGACGGCAGCAACATACGCGTGCAGCACGTCGACCGGACTCACGCCGTCGATCCACATCATGGTGGTGGTGGTGTCGCCCACCACGCTGCCCGAACCGCCTGCGTTCGATGCGGCGACCAGCGCCGCGACATAGCCGATGTGCACCTTGCCGCGGAACACGGTTGCCGCGATCTGCCCGCCAATGATGGCGGCAGCGATGTTGTCGAGGAACGCGGACAACACGAACACCAGCACCAGCAGCGCGAGCGGCCCCTTCCAGTCGTCCGGCAGGAAGCGCGGCAGCAGGTCGGGCAGATGGCTCTTCTCGAAGTGATTCGACAGGATGGCAAAGCCGAGTAGCAACGCGAACAGATTGGCGAGCACCACCCACTCGGCCTGCAGGTGACCGAGCAACCCGGCGACACCGGCTCCCTCATGGAAGCCCGCGAACAGCAGCTTGTAGCCCGTGATGACGACGAGCCCGGTCAGCGCCACGCGCAGCGTGTGATGGTGGAACAGCGCGACCCCGAGCAGCGTCAGGGCGAACAGCACGAAATCGACCGGGATACCGAGCAGCTCGGGCCCCGCCCCGGCACTGGCTGCCCACGCCGGGGAACTGCCCATCACCAGAAACAGTCCGAGTGATGCGGACACTCTGCGCAGGCTGAAGCGACTACACTGTGACATTGGATATGAACTGGGGTGACTGGATGCGGATCGGGGTTTCAGGACGGTGGGCCAGGTACTTGGGCGCGATCAGCCTCGCGCTGCTGGCGGCCGTGGCCACGGCGCAGCCGGGCGACGCCGAGCCGTTCCGGACGACCCTCGAACAGATGCTGCTCGCCGGCGAACACCCGTATGTGCGCGCTCCCGACCTCGGGCGAGACAAGGAACCGTTGCAGCAGCTCTACGAGCGGCACGCGTGGCAGCCGCTGTGGTCCGAAAACGGAACGCCGACTCGGCCGGCGCTCGCGGTGCTGGGCGTGTTGCGTGGCGCAGAAAACTACGGCCTGCACAGCAGCGACTATGAAGCGAATCTGATTCTCTACCACCTGGTCGACCTCGTCACGACACCGGGCGCCCACCCGGAGCATTGGGCGCAATTTGATCTGGCCCTGTCTGCCGCCGTGTTGCGATTCACGAAGCACCTCCACTACGGCAGGATCGACCCCAAGGCAGCGGGTTTCGACATCATCGTCGCGGCCGATCGTATCGACCGCCTGGAGGTACTGGAAGAGGCCGCGACGGCTACGGATTCCGAGGCCGTCTTTGCACGGATCGAACCCCCGTACGAACACTACCAGTTGCTGAAGGCCGCGTTGCCGAAATTCCGGCTGCTTGCGCTTGAAACCGGCCTGACTGACCTGCCTTCGTTCAGCGGCCGCTCCGTCAAACCCGGCGAGACGTACCTGGGTGCACCACAGTTGCGCCGTCTGCTTGTGGCACTCGGCGATTTGCCCGTAGACAGTGCAGCGCCCGCCACGGACCTCACACTCGATCCGGCAGTGGTCAACGCGCTCAAGCAGTTCCAGGAGCTGCACGGTCTCGCTCCGGACGGCGCGCTGGGCAAGGAGACCTTTCGCCACCTCACGATGCCGCTCCTGCATCGGGTCGAGCAGATTGAACTGACCCTGGAGCGCTGGCGGTGGTTGCCCAGGCTCGAGACGCCGCCCATCTTCGTGAACATCCCGCAGTACCGGCTATTCGCCTTCGGTACTACGCAGGATCGCGAAGCCGACATGCTCAAGTTGGATGTCATTGTCGGGAAGGCCTATCCCAAGACACGAACGCCCGTGTTCAGCGAGGCAATGCGCTACCTCGTGTTCCGCCCGTACTGGGACGTGCCTTACAGCATTGCCACCCGCGAGCTGCTCCCTGAGATCCGTGCCAACCTCTCGTACCTCGACAAGCAGAACCTCGAGATCGTGAGCGGGGACGGCGACGACGCGAAGCCCGTTCCACCCACGGGCGAGAACCTCGCCGCACTCGCCTCAGGCCTGCTGCGTATCCGGCAGCGGCCCGGCAACGACAACGCGCTCGGCCTGGTAAAGTTCATGCTGCCGAACGAGTACAACGTGTACCTGCATTCGACGCCGGCGAAGGGTTTATTCCGCGAAGCTCGCCGCGCCTTCAGTCACGGCTGCATTCGCGTAAGTGATCCCGTGGCACTCGCAGAACAGGTGCTGAAGAACGAGCCGGGCGACTGGACGCGGGAGAAGATCGAAGCGGCAATGAACGGCACCGAGACCTTGCGCGTCCCGCTGACGCGACCCATCCCCGTCTACATCCTGTACGGGACCGCGATCGCGAGCGAGGCGGGGAATGTCTTCTTCTTCGACGACGTGTACGGGCACGACGCCAGGCTGGCAACGCTGCTGGGCGAGTGACGTTCAGCGGGAAGGTGGCGGCAAGACTGCCGCCAGTGCGTTACCAGTAGCGGACGCGACCGGTATCGACGTGGACGAAGTTGGACGAGCCGTAGAAGCCGACGCCGCCGCGCCGCAGTGACATCGCGAGCTGCTGCAGCTTCTTCGTGGAGAAGCCCGTCATGCGGATGTCGAGTGCCTTGGCCTCCATGTGCAGGCTCTTCTCGGCGACGCCGCCCGACTTCGCGCGGAGCTGTGCGTTGGTAGCCGGAGCACGGTACCCCGAAATGATCTCGAACGTGCTGTCGCGATCGGCGAGTACCTGCAGGTCATACAGGATGTCGAGCAGGCCGACATCCATCGACGCGACCTCGCCACAGCGGAAATCGCGCAGCAGGTAATTGACGCGGGCGATGCTCGAGGTGTCGTACTGGCCGGCACGGAAGTACGTCGTCGTGAGCTGCTCGCCCGTATGCGTGTGGACGAACGACACGCTGCGCTTCTCCATGCTGCTCGCAAGTGCAGCCACTGGAGCAGAAAGCATCGGCACTGCCATGACCGCGGTGGTCAGAAATGCGCGCCGGCTGAAGCCGTGGGGTGGAAGGAGCATCGGGGTCCGCCTGTTTCAGTTGCGGTGGCCGGCGCCCTCTGGCAGCCGACCGGTTGAGGTCCTTATAAACGGGGCCTCGGCCCCAAGGCAAGCGTGAATCCCTGAATTTGCCGATTGTCGTCCGGAGCAGACAGTCGGACGGCTCCCGTCAAGGAAGCTGAAGCGACCCCCAATGGGTGCGCCAGAGGCCTTTATCAAGGCTTCCTGGCAGCGACCGCGGCCTTCAGCTCAAGGAGCTTGGCCTTGATGACCCGGACATTCCCGGGACCCATGCGCAGCAGCGTCTTCTGCCCTGCGGACAGGGCCTCAAGCGCGGGATCGGTATACACGTACATGACACTGGGCCGGGCCAGCTGGAGCGGGCCGGTGAGCTCGGGCGTCGCGAGCAGGTGGTCGATGACCTCGACGAGCCGGTCGTTGAAATACTGCGACGGGTAACCCAGGCCCTCGTAGGCCTGCTGGAACAGCGGATAGAAGCGCAGGTAAACGGCAGCGACGGCCTGCGTGTCGGTGGCGTCAATGACCTTCATGAAGGGGAGGTAGCGCGCGGCGTTCGCGGGGCTCAAGGTGAACGTCTCGCCGGCCGCCGTGACCCCGAGTTCACCCGGCGTCGCCGTGATGGGCCGCAACTGCACGGCGAGCTTCTTGCGCGGCAGGTTGTCGATGGTCACGACGATGTGGCGGATGAGGTCTTTCGGGATCAGGAACTGCAAGGCCGCCTGTTGCCCGATCAGACCGGTGATGGATTCCGCGAGCGGCTGGTCACTGGCATCGAGGGCCGGTAGCGTGGCGTCGGCGGCCGTTGCAACGGGATTCTTGATGGCGGGGGCTTCGGCAACGGGCGCGGCGGCCTCAGGCTCGGGCTCGGGTTCGACAGCGGGTTCCCGGCCGAAATACCACCAGGCGCCGAGGCCCAGAAGGACGACGACGGCGCCACCGGCAATGACAGGCTTGTTCATGACGAGACCTCAAGGCTGTGGGCCAATCGGGACCTTAAGGTATGCCGATCCCCGCCCGCAGGCAAACCGGGTGCGCCAGGGCGTCGACCGCCCGGGCCCCGCGACAAACAATCGGGCAATGAATTATCGTGCCGGGTCTCGAACGGACCGTAAAGGATCGCCCTCGTGCTACCCAAGCTGATCAAAGACCCGCTCGTGCACTTCCTGGTCGTCGGGGCCGCCATCTTTGCCGTGTCGTACTGGCTCAATCCGCCCGCGGCCGACACCGCCGGGCAGATCACGATCACGGCCGAGGACGTGGAGAAGATGCGCAGCACCATTGCGCTCGTGCAGGGCCGCCCAGCGACCGACGCGGAGGTCGACAAACTGATCGAGGCACGGGTGCGCGAGGAAGTGATGTACCGGGAGGCGCTGGCGACCGGCCTCGACCGCGACGACACCGTGGTCCGCAACCGGCTGATCGAGAAGATGACGTTCCTGACGGAGAACGTCGCGGAACCGCCTGCTCCCACCGATGCAGAACTGGCAACTTACTTTGCCGCGCAAGCGGGCCGCTTCCGGATCCCGGCTTTGGTCACGTTCGAACACGTATTTTTCGGGAAGGAGCGGCGTGGCGACCGCGCCAGGGCGGATGCCGCCGCAGCGCTCGCGGGATTGCAGAAGACAAGCAAGGCGCTTTCCCCAACCGAGCTCGCGAAGCTCGGCGACCCTTTGCCGCTGTGGAATCGTTACGACGCGATGCCGAGTGGCGATGTCACCCTCGCCTTCGGCGATGAGTTTGCAGCAGGCCTGGCGCCGATCGAGCCCGGTGCCTGGCAAGGACCGATCCAGTCGCGTTACGGCTGGCACCTCGTCCGTGTAATTGAACGGTCGGCGGAACGGCAACCCGAGCTCGCGGAAGTGCGGGACGCCGTGCAGACGGCCTATCTCACCGAACGGCGCGATGCGGAGAACGAAGCCCGCTATCAGGCGATGCGGGGGCGCTACTCCGTGGTCGTCGATACCGCGCCGGCGGCAAACCCGGCCGGGCCGTCAGCGCCAACCGACGCGGGCCGTTAGTCATGCTGCCGCTTCACGCAAGGACCTGGATTCGCGCAAGCATCGCGCTGCTGCTTGGCCTGTGGAGCCTCGCCTCGTTCGCGCATGAGTTCACGCCCGGCTACCTCGGCCTGACTGAATCGGCGACGAACACGTTCGAGGTGCAGTGGAAGCTCTCGACGACGGGCGGCCTGCAGAAAGTGCTGAGCCCGCAGTTGCCGGAAGGCTGTGATGCCGGTGAGGTCCATCAATATGTCGTGGGTGATGGCGAAATCCGTCGCTGGCGTCTCACGTGTCCCCAAGGCCTTGCGGGCACGAAGATCGAGATTGCCGGGATCGGCTCCACGGCGACCGATGTCCTGCTGCGTATCGACTACCTCGACGGCTCCTCGCTGACACGTCGCCTTGATGCCAATACCGAGTCGATCGTCGTACCGACGCAGGCGGGCTGGGTCGACGTCAGCATGAGTTATCTCGTACTCGGCATCGAGCACATCCTCGGCGGCATCGATCATCTGTTGTTCGTACTGGCGCTGCTGCTCATCGTCAACGGCGTCAAGCGGCTGGTGTTCACGATCACCGCGTTTACGGTTGCCCACAGCATCACGCTCGGCGCGGCTACGCTCGGGTTCATCAAAGTGCAGGGACCGCCGGTGGAGGCCGTGATCGCGCTCAGCATCCTGTTCCTTGCCTCGGAGCTCGCGCGTCGTCCGCTGTACGGCAGCAAGGGCGACGACGACCTGCTGAACCGGTACCCGTGGCTGGTGTCGTTCTCGTTCGGCCTGTTGCATGGCTTCGGCTTCGCGGGAGCGCTGGCCGGCGTCGGGCTGCCCGAGAAGGCGATTCCGCTCGCGCTGTTGTTCTTCAACGTCGGCGTCGAGGTCGGGCAGCTCCTGTTCATTGCAGCCGTGCTGCTGCTTGGTCGCCTCGTCCTGCGCGCGTCGCTGCCAGTGCCTCGCGCCTGGCCGCGGATCGCCGCTTACGGCATCGGCTCGCTCGCCGCCTTCTGGGTGATCGAGCGGACGCTCACCGCCTTCTAGAAGGCCTCTGCGCCGCATCGCCATGGGTTTTCCACCCGCGGTGGAGCGTGAGGCCGGTCACATCGACATGGTTCGAGGCCGGCCCGACCTCAATTTGCTGCGCCCGGCGCCGATGCCAATGGCACGCAGGAACAACAAGCCAAGGGTCGATACGATGCGCCGCAGCGTTCTGATGGTTGACGATTCTCCTTCCATGCGGGCCCTCGTGCGCTCGACGCTGGAGCTGGCCGGCTTTGACGTGATCGAGAAGATCGACGGCGTGGATGCCTTGGGGTATGCCAAGGCCGGCAGCGCGGACCTGGTGCTGACTGACGTGAACATGCCGAACATGGACGGCATCCAGCTGGTCGGCGAATTGCGCTCGCTGCCGCAGTACAAGTTTGTTCCCATCCTCGTGCTCACGACGGAATCGGGTGGCGACATGAAGATGCGCGGCCGCCAGGCGGGCGCCACCGGCTGGATCGTGAAGCCCTTCGATCCCGCGCAACTCGTCGCGACCATCAATCGGGTCCTGCAGTAACCCGCGCAAGATCCTGAAGGCGATGCCCTCCCAGCGCGATCCGACCCTCAGCAGCCCCGCGGCGCTGAAGGCGGCCGAAACCTCCAACATGCTCAAGCTGTGTGCCGCGCAGACCGACGGTGCACTCGGCGATTGCGACGCGGCGATCGAACGGCTCCTCGAAGCCTTCACGACGATTGTCGAAGATTCACAGTGGCTGCGCCGGAAGGCAGAGACCATGGCGGGCCAGGACGCACAGGTTGCGGCCGAACTCGACATGCGCAGCAACCGGCTGGTCACCAAGGCGAACGCGGCGATCCAGGCGCTGCAGTTCCATGACCGGCTGACCCAGCGCCTCGGCCACGTGCGCCACAGCTTAAGCTCGCTCGGTGAGCTCGTCACGGACACCGAACGCAGTTCGCGGCAGGAAGACTGGCAGGAACTGCACGCGCGACTCGGCCGGATGTATCGCACCCGCGAGGAAGTGGCGATCTTCGAAGCCGTGACCGGCATGCGGCACGCTTCAGCAAACGCTGCGCCGGCGGCCGCGGCCAACGACATCGAACTCTTCTAGCCGACCTCGTCGATCACCGAGGGTGATGCAAACGGAGTTGCATCACCGCCCTTCTCGAATCCGCCTTGGGCTCAGTTCGCGCTGATCGTGAACTTCGAAAAGGCGATCCCCAGATCCCAGCCTCGTCCCTTGCCGCTCAACGCGAGCGACACCTCGCCCTTCGTGAGCACTTCTCCCTTCGCGGACTTCACGGCGCCCGCATGCGCTTCGGCAGCGGCATAAGACCCCATGACTTCGTCGATGCCATGAACCGCCGAGAACTTGCCGATGCCGTCCTCGATGCTGGACTTGCCGACCGTCAAACCTCCGCCCTCCGACTTCAACGTCACGTTCCTGCTTTGGCCATTGGAACAGGTCACCGTGCCTTTGCCCGAGTAGGTCTTGTAGAACGCCGACCAGCCCGACATGGCGAACGTGAGGCTGCAGCTCACGTTGGCTTCAGCCGCCATCGAAGACGCGGGCGCGGCGCACACGGCTGCGGTCATCAGAGCCAGGATCCAGGGGGCTGTTGTTCGCTTTTTCATGTCGTGCTCCAGATTGGATGGGCCAATGCCCACAGATGACAAGTGTACCGCCGTGAGTCGCTCCCATGGAGAGGTCACATTGAATAGTGGCCGCGGTGTCGCCATACAGCTACGCTTACTGCTTCTTGAACCCGCGACGAACCACGATCCCACGATGACGACTTCGACTCCCTCTGCCCGCCAGAATTCCGTTGCTGACAATCCGCTCCTGGCACCCTGGACGGGGCCCTACGGCGGCGTCCCGCCCTTCGATCGTGCCACCGCACGCCATCTGCAGCCCGCGCTGGAAGCCGGCATGGCAGCGCAACTGAAGGAGATCGAGGCGATCGCGGCGGATCCCGCACCCGCCACGTTCGAGAACACCATCGCAGCGATGGAGCGAACGGGCCGTCTGCTCGAGCGCGTCAATGCCGTCTATGGCGTTTACACCTCCACGCTCAATGACGCTGCCGTGCAGGCGATCGAACGCGAGATGGCACCCCGACTCGCCGCCTTCAGCGACGAGATCACACAGAACACCGCGCTGTTCACGCGCATCGCGAAGGTCTACGAGACGCGCGAACAGAGCGGACTTGACCCGGAACAGCAGCGACTGACCTGGCTGTACTACACCGATTTCGTCCGGGCAGGCGCGCAACTCGATGCTGTCGCCAAGCGGCGGCTCTCCGCGATCAACCAGCGGCTGGCCGCGCTGTTCACGCAGTTCAGCCAGAACATCCTGGGCGAAGAGGATAGCCAGGCATTGATCCTGAAGGACGCAAGCGACCTGGACGGCCTGCCGGAATCGGTGCGCACAGGCGCCGCCGTCGAAGCGGAACGTCGCGGTCACAAGGGCTGCTGGGCGATCAGCAACACCCGCTCCAGCGTCGAGCCGTTCCTGGCGTTCTCCACGCGGCGCGACCTGCGCGAGCAGGTGTGGCGCACGTTCGTCCATCGCGGCGACAACAACGACGCTCGCGACAACAAGGGGCTGGTCACGGAGATCCTGGCGTTGCGCGCCGAGCGTGCGCAGCTGCTCGGCTTCGACACACATGCCCACTGGCGGCTCGACAACCAGATGGCGAAGACGCCGGAGCGCGCGCTCGACCTGATGCTCGCGCTGTGGACGCCCGCCGTGGCCCGCGTCGCCGAAGAAGTCGCGGACATGCAGGCGCTCGCGGACTCGGGTGGACACGAGATCGAGATCGAACCGTGGGATTACCGCTTCTATGCCGAACTGGTCAGGAAGCAGAAGTTCGATCTCGATGCAGGCGCCGTGAAGCCTTACCTGCAACTGGAAAAGCTGCGCGAGGCGCTGTTCTTTGTCGCCCATCGATTGTTCGGCCTGCGGTTCACGCCGGTGGATCCGGCGCAGGTTCCCGTCTGCCACCCGGACGTGAGGGTGTGGGAAGTGAAGAACGACCGGGGACAGCACGTCGGGCTGTGGTACTTCGACCCTTACGCGCGCCAGGGCAAGCTCTCTGGCGCATGGATGAGCGAATACCGGCGCCAGCATCGCTTCGACGGCGAGACCTCGCCGATCGTCTCCAACAATGCCAACTTCGTTCCGGGTCGCCCCGGCGAGCCCGTGCTCGTCAGCTGGGAAGATGCCACCACGCTGTTCCACGAGTTCGGTCACGCGCTGCATGGCTTGATGTCGAACGTGAACTATCCGTCTCTGTCGGGGACGTACGTGCCGCGCGACTTCGTCGAGTTTCCGTCGCAGTTGCTTGAACACTGGCTCGCGACACCCGAAGTGCTCGCCCGCTACGCGCTGCATTTCGAGACAGGCGAACCGATCCCGGCCGACCTCGTTGCCAGGATCGAACGCGCCCGCACGTTCAACCAGGGCTTCGGCACCGTGGAGTACCTCGCCAGCGCACTGATCGACATGAAACTGCATCTGGAGGGCCTGAAGCCCATCGATCCCGGCGCCTTCGAGCGCGAGACGCTGGCCTCGCTCGCGATGCCGCGCGAGATCGTCATGCGGCACCGGACCCCGCAGTTCAATCACGTCTTTTCCGGGGACGGCTATTCCGCTGGTTACTACAGCTACCTGTGGGCCGACACGCTGACAGCCGATGCGTGGGAAGCGTTCACGGAAGGCCGCGGCCCGTGGGACCTCACCGTCGCAGAGCGCCTGAAGGAACAGGTGTTCACGCGCGGGAACACGCAGGACCCCCTGATCGCCTACCAGGCGTTCCGCGGGCGGGAACCCGGGGTCGCGGCGCTGATGCGCAAGCGCGGGTTTCCGGCTTGAGATCTATTGCAGTGACTTCAGGTCCTGCGCGAGGTCGGTGAGCTTCGTTGCCAGGGTAGCGCGCTGCTTCGGTCCCAACGACGCGTCCAGCTCGATGGCGAGCGCGACGAAGCGGCGGCGCTGTTCGGCTTCTGCGGCGCGGTGTGATTCCGTGTAGGTGCTTTGAGGGTCTCGCAGCAGCGCTTCGACTTCAGCGCGCCCCGCAGCACCCTTTGCCAATGCGTCTCGCAATGCGCTCCGCCACGCCGTCTGGCTGGCATACCAGTCGTCGGTCTCTCCCAACAAGCCCGCGGCACCGAGCTCGTTGACCGTCCGCTCGAGGATGGCCTTCTGTTCGGTGGTGGCCGAGCCGGTCCATTTCTCGAGTGTCTTCGTCATCGAGCGGATGCGGCGCTTCTGCCGTTCGGCCGGCGTTCGCTCCCGCTCCTCGTCCAGTTCTTCGCGATTGCGCTTCTCGAGATTGCCGAGGAACTCATCCACCTGCGGCGGCCGAAGCGTCGAGAGCAATTGCGCCGCCTCGGGCGCCATCCGGGCTGCCAGCTCGCCGATGAATCCTTCCGCCTGCTGCATCACCTGTGGCAAGAGGGCGGGATCAGGACCAGCGCCCACCTTGCCGGAAAGGTCGCGCAGGAACTGTTCGTAGCGCTTGAGTTCGGAATCGCGGTGCCATGCGAGGGACCGGGCCAGCCAGTCCCGCAGACCGGCCTGCTGTGCGTCGTCGAGCGAGACGAGACTGCCGATGTACCAGCGGGCAATCGTGTCGAGGCGGTTGTAGACGAGGCTGCTGGTACAACCGACGACCGCGAGGGCCGCGAGGAGCACGGCCGCTCCCCGCATTCGCCGGGACAGGGAAGAATTCACTTTCAATGAAGGATCCTCGACTGCCCAGGATCAGCGGGGTAGTCAGGAGAGTGGACACCCGGGGTCGCCCCCGAGTTCCACTCTCCTTCAAGACATCAAGTCATGGTGAAGAAGCTGAGCTTGTTGCCGTCGAGGTCGCGGAAGTAGCCGGCATAGAAATGCGGCCCGCGGGGGCCCGCCGGACCTTCGTCCTTGGCGCCGAGCTCGATGGCCTTCTTGTACAGGGCATCGACCTTGGCGGGGCTGTCGACATACAGCGCGACCATCGTGCCATTGCCACCGGTTGCAGCCTTGCCGTCATAGGGCTTGATGAGGCCGAGGCCCGGCGTGCCGGGGCCGGTGGACCAGTTGATGAACCGATCCGACTCCATGGCGCGCTTGGCACCGATTTCCCCGAGCAGCGTGTCGTAGAACTTGGCGGCCCGCGCGAGATCGTTGGTGCCGAGCGTAACGTAACCGATCATTGTGAATTCCCCTTCTGTTGTTCGAAATCGAGCACGGATTCTGTCCTCATGACACGGAACCCGCAAGAACGGCCTGCCGGACGCACCCTCAACGACACTCGAAGCTGGACGCCAGCTTCTCGTCGCCTCCCTTGTAGCGGGCCATCTTCGGATAGGCGCACAGCGGACGCGATATCCCCGGCATCTCCGTGGTACCGCTGGCTTCGATGCGCGTCGGAGCATCGCCTTTCTCGACCCACCGCTCGATGGCGCCGAGGCCGTCGAAGGCATCCGCAGCCGGACCGCCCGCGCAGTGGTTCATGCCGGGCACGAGGAACAGCCGCGCAAAGTCATCCGCCTTCGCGCCGTGCTTCGTCTTGACGCGCTGGATGTAGTCCATCGACTCGGCGGCCGAGAAAATCGGATCCGCAAGGCCGTGGATCACGAGCAGCTTGCCGCCATGCTTGCGGTAGCCCGCGAGGTCGACATCGTCCGCGGCGTTGTAGATGGCCGCGAACGCCTTGAGGCGCGCAGGGTCGCGATCGAAATTGAAGTTGAGCATGTTGAGCGACGGATCGGCTGGCGTCGCGAACTCGTAGCCGACGGCGCCCGAGATCAGCGCAGCGTGGATCGAGTTCGGCGTGCCGGTCGTCGACGTGCCGAGCGTCCAGGCACGCCAGCCAGCACCAGTGATGCCCGGATCCCAGGGCCAACGGAAGTACAGGGATTCGCCGGCGCTGTTGCGCGGACCCGCCATCATTGCGGCAAGCGCATCGGCCTGTTCCGGCTTGAGGCAGGCACCCGCGTTGCCCGCGTTGCATTTCAGCTCTTCGGGATTGATGCGGCAGTTCGAGTCCTGGACCAACCCGTCCTTGAGGCCATCCAGCGCATCGCACTTCTCGAGCACCTTGTTCGCGACGACTTTGAGGTCCGCAGGGGTGAAGGACTGCGACAGGATGCGCTGACCGTCGGCACCCATCGGCGCAACCGAGTTGAAACGTTGCGTTGTCCATGCAGCCGCGATGCTCGCGCCGGAAGCCACGCGCATGGCCGGCGCGATTGCGATGATGCCGTCGAAATAGTCGGGGAAGCGCTGCGAGAACATCATGCCCTGACGACCGCCGCCCGAGCAGCCGATGAAGTAACTCTTGTCGGGCCGGTTGCCATAGTAGTCAGCGACGATCGCCTTTGCGGTGACAGCGGTGCGATCGTGGGCGTTGTAGGCATGGTCGATGCGCGCCTGGTTCTCGAGGCCGAACAGCGGCTCACCTCCCTGGTGGCCCGCGTCCGTGGTGACTGCGGCATAGCCGCGCTGCAGGGCGTTGTCCTGCGCACCGCGCGCACCGGAGTTGTTGCCGTAGGCCGGACGGATGATCCCGTCATTCCCGCCGCCGCCCTGGTACAGGAAGCGATGGCTCCACGCGCTCGGCAGGCGCAGTTCGAAGCCCGTGTAATACGGCTTGCCGTCGGTACCGACCCGCTCGTCAATGCGACCCTGCACGACGCAATGCTCGGGCAAGGGATTGCCGACTTCCGCATTGCCGGCGCGCGGACGTTCGGTGCCCGCCGGCACCCACTTCGCGTCCGTGATACGCACGCCGGGCAGGTTCGTACTGGTCAGCGCCGCACA
This sequence comes from Steroidobacteraceae bacterium, assembly GCA_040080215.1. Classification (GTDB taxonomy): domain Bacteria; phylum Pseudomonadota; class Gammaproteobacteria; order Steroidobacterales; family Steroidobacteraceae; genus CAIUGU01. The sequence continues at coordinate 11,929 of JBEBIT010000041.1, read as the reverse complement.
CCGCTCGGCGGTGACAACGGCAACGGCGGTCTTCGCCGGTTCATCGACACCGCCGGCACAGCCGGCAAGCAGGGCAATGCTGACCGCAGCGGGAACAGCCTTCGGGATCCAATGCAGGTGGGTGAGTGTCATGGTGTTAGATCCTGTACTGATTCTTCAAGGACGCTTGCAGCTGAAGCTCGACGCCTTTTCGATGTCACCCTTGCCGTCGTAGCGGGCGATCTGCGGGTACGGGCACAGCGGACGCGACCGGTCCGCGGCCCAGCCTGCCGGCAGCTCGGGGTTCACGCCAGCCGGGTTGCCGGCACCGCGAGCTGTCGCGACGATCGCTTCGGGCGCCTCGCCCTTCTCCACCCAGTTCACGAGCGGCGTGAGCATGTCGAACTGGTCTGCAGCGGGGCCGCCGCGGCAGTGGTTCATGCCGGGAACTTCGTAGTACCGCGCGAAGCCGCTGGCGTCGCCGCGGCTCGACTTGCGCAGGCCGTCGTACCACGCAGCCGTGTCGTTCGACGAGAAGATCGGATCGCTGGTGCCGTGGTACACGAGCACCTTGCCGCCCGTGCGCTTCAGGTCTGCCATCTGCGTGGCATTGGGCGGCGTCATGAACGACATGGACGCCTCGTTGTAGGGCGCCGCCGTCGCATAGATCTTGGGTCCGTCGCGATTGACGTCGAAGCCCATGGCGAAGCCGCGCAGGTCACGCAGCACGGACGCATCGGCAGGCGGTGTCTGGAAGATGAACGCCATCCCGGGCGGATCGCGGTTCGTGATCGAGGCCACGAACTTCCACTCCGCCCAGTTGGCACCGGGGATGCCGGAGTCGAACGGGAAGGACGAGGACAGTTGCTTGCCCTTGGCATTGCGGACCCCGGCGAACAGCTTGCCGATGACATCCTTCTGGTCCACCGACAGGCATGTGCCATCGCGATCGCCCTTGCACGTTGGGACGTCGCGACTGAGCTTGAACGCCTTCTGGCACGCGGCCGTCGACTGGATCAGTCCGTCCTTCGCCCCATCCAGCGCATCGCACTTCGCGAGCACCGCATTGGCGACCAGCTGGCGCTCCGGCAGCGTGAAGGCGCTGGCGAGGTCCTGCGACGTAGTGACGCGCGAGTACTGCTGCACGGCATAAAGCTGCGCGAGTGCGGACTGCGGCAGGTTGTAGCCGGGATCGCCAGCCAGGAAGCCGTCGTACTGGTCGGCATAACGCGCCGCGGCGACGAGCACATGCCGGCCGCCGTTGCTGCAACCGCCGATGTACGAGTAATCGGGGTCCTTGTCGTATGCCGAGCGGATCAGTGCCTTCGCCATCGGCGTGAGCTTGCCCACCGCCTGGTAGCCGTAGTCGAGCCGCGCCTGCGGATCGCGACCGAACAGGGGGTTCTGCGAGCCTGAGTGGCCGGCGTCGGAGCTGATCACCGCGAAGCCCTGTGCGAGTGCATTCGTCGCTGCGGCCCCGCCGTTGACGGCTCCGAAGGCCGGAACGACAGCACCGTCGATGCCGCCGTTGCCCTGATACAGGAAGCGGCCATTCCACGCGGCAGGCAGCCGCATCTCGAAGCCGATGGCATAGGTCTGCCCGTCGACAGGGCTGACGCGTTCATTCATCTTGCCTGTCACCAGGCAGTGCTCACCAATGGGCTGGCCGGCCACGGAGGCACTCCCGGCGGGAACGACGGTGGCCACCTGCAGTGCTGTTTGCGGGTAACTGAACCGCGTCGGCAGTTCTGCGCAACTGCGGATCACCGCCGGATGCGCGGGAGTGCGTTGTGCGGGAGGCGTCGCGGCCTCGGTGGTTGCCCATCCAGCGAGCGTCGTTGCAATCGCTGCACCCAGTACCAGGGCCGGTTGTCTGGTCATCGGATCTTCCCCTTGTCCTGTCGTTCTTGTTACTTCAGCATTTCTTGCCGAGCCCGAGCGCGCGGATGGCATTTTCCTTGAGGATCAGGTCGTGGACTTCGGGCTTGAAACCCGCGTCCTTGAAATCGCTGATCCAGCGATCGGGCGTGATCAACGGAAAATCGGAACCGAACAGCATCTTCGTCTTGAGCTGCTTGTTCGCATATTGCACCAGTTGCGGCGGAAAGTATTTCGGCGACCAGCCCGACAGGTCAATGAAAACATTCGGCTTGTGCAGGCAGACGGACAGCGCTTCGTCCTGCCACGGCCACGACGGATGCGCGATGATGATCGTGAGGCCGGGGAAATCGGCGGCGACATCATCGAGGTGCATCGGGTTCGAGTACTTGAGCTTGAGGCCGCCGCCGCCCGGCATGCCCGTGCCCATGCCGGAGTGCCCGCTGTGGAACAGGGCCGGCAGCCCCGCTTCGGCAATGGCTTCGTACATCGGGTACGCCATGCGGTCGTTCGGGAAGAAGCCCTGCATCGTGGGGTGGAACTTGAAGCCGCGGACGCCGTGGTCCTTGATCAGCGTGCGGATCTCGCGCACGCCCATCTTGCCCTTGTGCGGGTCCACGCTGCCGAACGCGATCATCATGTCCTGGTTGGCCATCGCGGCCTCGGCCACCTCGTCGTTCGGGATGCGGCGCACGCCGGTCTGGAACTCGGAATCCACCGGGAACATGACGAGGCCGATCTTGCGCTCGCGGTAGTAGGCAACGGTCTCCGCGATGGTCGGTCGCTTGCCGGCCTTGAAGTACTGGCTCGCTGCGTCCTCGAACGGCTTGCCGTATTCGTCCGGCTCATGCCGGCAGGACACTTCAGCATGGGTGTGGACGTCGATGGCAACCAGGTCAGCAATGTTCATCGTCAGCCTCCCGCCTTCTGTTGTTCCGCATCCCACTGCGCCAGCGTCTTCCCTTCGCGCACCAGCTTCTCGAGCAGCGGCGCGGGCTGCCAATGCATCGGGCCGAACCGGGCCTGATACTTGAGGATGCCTTCGTACAGCGTCTTGAGACCAAGGGTATCGGCATGGAACATCGGTCCGCCCCGGTAGCGCGGGAAACCGTAGCCGGAGGTCCACACGACATCGACATCGCTCGCCCGAAGCGCCACGCCTTCTTCGAGGATGCGCAATCCTTCGTTCAGCAGCGGATACAAGCACCGCTCGATGATCTCCTCGGGCGTGTGGGCGCAGGGCTTGATGCCGAGCTTCTCCGCTCGCGCACGCAGGATGGCGATGGCCTCCGGATCGTCGAGGCGCGCACGGTTGCCCGGCTCATAGCGGTAATAGCCCTTGCCGTTCTTCTGTCCCAGTCGGCCCGCCTCATGCAGCGCAAAGTCGGCCTGGTAGTACGCGGGATCCGGCGGAAAGCGGTCGGCGTTGGCTTTGTGGACGTTCACGCCCACATCGATGCCCGCCATGTCGAACACGGCGAGGATGCCCATCGCCATGCCCCACGCCTCCAGCGCACCGTCCACTTCGCGAGGGTTGGCGCCTTCCAGCACCATGGCCTCTGCCTCGCGGGCATAGCCTTCCATCATGCGGTTGCCGATGAAGCCGTAGCAGACACGGGCGAGCACCGGCGTCTTGCGCAACGGCTTCGCCATCTCGAGCACGGTGCGGATGGTCTGGGCCGACGTCCGGCGCGTACGTACGACCTCGAGCAGCGGCATCACGTTGGCAGGAGAGAAGAAGTGCATGCCGATCACGCTCTCGGGACGGCTGACGGCATCCGCAATCAGCTCGATGTCGAGCGTCGACGTGTTCGTTGCCAGCACGGCGCCCGGCTTCACCACCTTGTCGAGCTTCGCGAAGATGCTCTTCTTCAGGTCCATGCTCTCGAAGACGGCTTCGATGACGACATCTGCGTTCGAGAGCGACGCATAGTCGAGCGATCCGGTGATCAGGCCCATGCGCTGCGCCTTGTCGGCCTCGGTGATGCGCCCCCGCTTGACCATCGAGTCGTAGGTTTGCCCAATGACCTTCAGACCGCGAGCCAGCCCCTCGTCCGTGGCATCGACGATGACAACGGGAATGCCGGCATTCGCGAAGCAGATCGCGATGCCGCCCCCCATCGTGCCGGCACCAATTACGCCCGCCTGCTTGACCGTCGCGGGCCGCACTTCGGCAGGAATGCCCGGCACCTTGCGGGTCGCACGCTCGGCGAAGAAGACATGCACCGCGCCGCGCGACTCGACCGTCAGCTTGGCGCCGTTGACGAGCTCGGTTTCATACTCGAGACCCTGGGCAAACGGCAGGCGCACCGACGCAGTGATGGCCTCGATGGCCGTATAGGGTGCCTGCCGGTTGGGATACTGCTTGGCCGCCTGCTCCTTGAAGCGCTGGACAATCGCGGGGGTTGCAGTGGCCGGATCGACGCTGCGTTCCGACGTCCGCCGGGGGCCCTTGCCCTGCGCGACCAATGACTTCAGGTACTCGAGCGCACCGGCAGCGAGGTCGCCCGTGATGACTGCATCGAGGAAACCTGCACTCGTCGCGGCGTCGGTGTCGACCGGCTTCGCGCCGAGCACCAGCTCCAGTGTCTTCTCGACGCCAATCAGTCGCGGCATGCGCTGAGTGCCACCGGCACCGGGAATGATCCCGAGCGTTACCTCTGGCAGCCCAAAGCGCGTACCCGGCGCCGCGACGCGGTAATGGCACGCGAGGCCGATCTCGAGACCTCCGCCCATCACCGTGCCATGCATCGCGACCACGACCGGCACGGGCAGCGCCTCGAAGCGGCCGAACAACACGCGGTACTCGGCTTCCTTCGGCGGACCAGAAAACTCGCCGATATCCGCACCGGAGAAAAACGTACTGCCTTCGCAGCGAAGCAACACGCCCTGGAGGCCTGAACGCTTCTCCACGCCATCGAGTGCAGCGCTCAGTCCCGCGCGGACCCCGGCATCGATGGTGTTCACCGGCGGGTTGTTCACCGTGATGACCGCATACTCACCCGCGGAGCCTGCAGTGCCGACGGTAACGATTTCCTGGTTCATTCGACGATCCTCTATCAGTCAGTCAACAGGTCAAGCAGATGGAGCAGCTGGTCGCGGCCGGCCGCACCCAGACGCCGCGTGATGGCGGCTTCGGCGCTGCGGTGCGCATCGGCTGCCTTGCGCAGCAGGCGACGGCCTTCCGCCGTGAGCACCAACGCATTCGACCGGCGATCCGCAGCCACCGCCTGCCGCTCGACGACACCGCGCTGCTCCAGGACGTTGATCAGCGTGACGAGGTTGGTGCGCTGGATGCCGAGTGCGTTGCAGACTTCCACCTGAGTGATGCCGGGATTCCGCTCGATGAGCGTGAGCACGCCCACCTGGCCAGGCCGCAGATCGAGGTCACTGAGATCCTGCGTCACCTTCGCGAAGATGGCGAGCTGGGCACGGCGCAGGCGATAGCCCACCGACTGTTCGAGCAGCCCCATATCAAACAGATCGGCTTCAGGCTCTGCGGAGCGCTTCCGCGCTGCGGCCCCGTCCCGGCGAATCGCCATCAATGCGTCTCCTTGAGTACTGGAGGGCCGCGACCCGCGGGCGCGCCCGTGCCTTCAGGCCGTCACGACACAAATAACCGCGGGCCCTGGCTCGCGTGCATACAGCGCTTCCACCAGATGCGCGCGGTTGTCGAGCACCGCCCGCTGGTTGACGTTGCCCTTGTCCGTCAGTTCGCCGTTGCCGAGCGCGGGCGGGCTGTCGAGCACCAGGGCCCGGGCGATGCTGGTCGAACTGCCCGGATGGTCCGCGGCGAATCGATCAAGCCTTTGCTTGAGCTCCGCGAGCAGGATGGGCGACTGCGCCAGCTGGGCCTGCGTAATATCCGGCGGCAGTTGCGGGAAGAACGTCGCGCAGCCGCGCATGTCCGGAAGCAGCAGCGCCCCGAGTCCGTCCCGATTGAGACCGGCGATGACAACATCCGCGCACAGCGGCGACAACGCGGTCAGCAAGGCTACACGCAGAGGACCGACACTCACCCAGGTACCGGACGACAGCTTGAAGTCCTCGGCGATGCGGCCGTCGAACATGAGGCCTGCTGACGGATCGTCGGGCTCTGCAAAGCGCACGGCATCGCCCATGCGGTACCAGCCTTCTAAGTCATACGCGGCCGCTGTTCGCTCTGCATCGCGCCAGTAGCCCGGCGTGACCATCGGTCCGCGCACGCGGAGCTCGAGCTTGCCGTTCACCGGAACGAGCTTGACCAGGCAACCGGCGGCCGGCAGCCCGATGAAACCCGCGCGAGTCGTGTTCGTGGCGAACGTGACGCTGGGCGCCGTCTCCGTCGCACCGATACCGTTGATCATGGGGACAGTCTCGCCCCGCTCCCGTCGGGACACCTCGAGGTACCCGTTCCACACTTCCTGCGACAGCCCGGCCGCTGCGACGAAGGTCGTCCTCAGCCGCTTGAAGAAACTCTCGCGGAGCGCGGGGTCCTGCTGCAGGAAGGGCAGCAGGGCTTCGTAGCCGCGCGGCACGTTGAGATAGACAGTGGGAGAGACTTCGCAGAGGTTGCGGACCGTCTCCTTGATGCCGGCCGGGGTCGGCTTGCCGTGGTCGATGTAGTAGGTGCCGCCGTTCATCAGGACGATGCCGATGTTGTGGCTGCCGCCGAACACGTGATTCCAGGGCAGCCAGTCCACGAGCACTGGCGGCTCCTTTTCCAGGAACGGCATCGCCTGCAGCAGCGTCGCCTGATTGCTCATCAGCATGCGATGCGTGGTGATCACGGCCTTGGGATTGCCCGTGGAGCCCGACGTCAGCAGGAACTTGACGATCGAGTCCGGGCCCACCCGCGCGTGAGCGGCGTCGGCGGCCGCTACATCGCCGGACGCCAGGTCTGCAAGTGCAGTACTGGTTCGACCGAACTCCCGCCCGGTGAGGGTGACCCACTCCCTGTCACCGGCCGCGTCGCTGGCATGCACGGCGTCGACCGCACGCTGGTACTCGGGACCGCCGAAGACCGCGATCAGGCCGGGCGTCAGCAGCGACAGCACATACTGCAACCGCCCGAGGGCGCCTTCGGTCAGCGAATAGGCAGGCGAGACCGGGACGAATGGAATGCCGACGTACGTTGCGGCCAGCGCGAGCAACTGGTGCTCGATGCTGCTGCCGGAAAGAATGGCGATGGGCCGATCGGGCGAGAGGCGCCGGGCCAGCAGACCCGCGCCGATCCCGCGAACCTGCGCAAGCGTCTCCGCATAACTCAGCCGCACCCACTCGCCTTGCGGCCCGCGCTGTGCGATGAAGGTGCGATCCGGCGCCGCACTTGCCCAATGGACCAGCCGATCCGTCACGCGCGCCGGGCAGTCGCGCATCTTTCCCTTGGGCTCCATCAGCCACGCGCCATCTGCCTGCAGCGTGACCTTGCAGTCGTAAGGCGGATCAGCCGCCATTGGGAGGTCAGTCAGCGGCTTGGTCATTGATCGGCAACCTGCTGGCAAGGAAGACGGACGCGACGCCTGCGACCACGACGAGGGGCAGCATGCCCATCAGCACCTGGGCACTCGACTGTCCCGCACCCAGCAACGACGCGGCGAATAGCGGGCCGGCGATCGAGCCCAGGCGACCGACGCCGACGGCGGCGCCGACACCCACGCCACGCACGGCACGCGGATAAACCTTGGGCGCAAACGCATACACGATCGCCTGCGCTGCGAGCACGGCGGCACCGAGCACGAAGGCCAGTACCGTGATCGCACCGACGCCAGCCTTGGCGAGCAGCAGCAACATCAGGCCGAGCAACGCGAACACGAGGCCGGTGGTCACCATGCGGTTGCCCCGGTCCAGCGTGAAGCCGATCGCCGCGGCCCCGATCGTGCCGCCGATGTTGAAGATGATCTGCGTGACGGCCGCGTCGGCGCGCGTCATGCCGATGCCCACCAGCAGCAACGGCAGCCAGTTGAGCAGGAGGTACAGCAGCAGCAGCGAGAAGAAGAAGCTGCCCCATAGCAACGCTGTCTTCAGGCCGCGCCCGTCACCCATGAGTGCAACTGCAAGACCGGGCTGCGCAGTCGACGCACCGGCCGCCTCACCGCGCCACTCCGGTTCGTGGACGAAGTAGATGAAGGCCAGGGCGATGACGAGCGGCGCTACGCCACCGGTAATGAAGATGACGCGCCAGCTCTCGGGCGTACTGAGCACCGCAACGACGCTCGCAAGCGCCCCGCCGAGCGATACGCCCGAGTACATCAGCGTGACATTGCGGCTGCGCTTCTCGGGGGCGCTGCTCTCGGCGGTGAGGGCGATCATGTTCGGCATGGCGCCACCCAGACCCAAGCCGGTCAGGAAGCGCGTCAGGATCAGCATGTCGATGGTCGTGCAGAACGCCGTCAGCAGCGAAAACAGGCCGAACAGCGCGAGCGACAGGATCAGCGCGAACTTGCGCCCCTTGCGATCTCCGACCCAGCCGCCGAACGGGGCGCCGAAGAACAGGCCCAGGGTGCTTGCTGCAAAGAAATAGCCGAAGACCTGTGGCGAGGGATGCAGCTCTCCCGCGATGCCGGCTGCAGCCACGCCCGCAGACTGCAGGTCGATGCCTTCGCAGAGCATCGCCAGAAAGCAGAAAAAGACGTTGTGACGACCCTTCATAGCGCTCCCCTGTGGCCCCCGTCGGGGTGCCGCTTGTTGTTCTGTCGACGCGACCTGCCCCACTTGCCCGCGACTTCCTCGATCGTTACATCACCCGATAGAAATGCACGATGACGAGGTCGGCCTGGCGTTCGGCCGTGGAAATGAAGAGCGTCCTGTTGACCCATTCGTATTTCGAACCGCGCGGCGCATTGAGCTTGGCCGACGTGCGGAAGTAGTACTCGGTCGGCGCGACGGCCTCGCCCCTCGCCATCCGGGCGATGACGTCCGCAGGACCATGGCGATAGCCGGTGTTGATGACGGTGATCTTCACGCCGTCGTCGCTTTCGAGGATGTACGAGGCCTCGAGCGCGAGGACATCGTCGGCCGTGCGGAAGACCTGCAGGTCACCACCCGCCGCGAGCACACTGCCCTTCAGCATCGGGCCCTGCACTTCGCCGCCGGTGATGGGGACATACCGCTGCAGTCCGTCCGCGCCCTGCCCGATGACGATCGGCGCAGCTACCCTGACGTAGGCAGTGAACGCGAATTCGGTCTTGAGTGGCTGGGGCGCGACCGGTTTGATCGCAGGCGCGGCGGCCGCGAAGGTCAACACGGGCATCGCGAGCCCGACCAATGCAACGACCAGCGTACGGTGGATGCGGCTCATCATTGTTCGGACCCCCATTCTTGTAGCCGTGCCGATCAAGGCAGCGAGCGAAGCGCAAAGCGGAAGATTGTTATTGAGTATAACTACTTTCGTTTTGAGGGCAACTCCGGGGACGGACGGGCGGATTGTTGCGGTGTGTCAGCGGAGCAGAGCGACCGGCGACCTCTGGTCGCAAATGGTCTCCGACATATGGCCAACTCTGTTGGCAAATGGCCCTGACGGGCAGGCCAGAGGTGAACCTCAGACCCAAGCCTTAGGCTTCCGTGGTCTGATCTTGCTCTGACCTGACGATAGTCCATTTGCCGACGGAGTCGGCCATTTGCCGTCAGGCCATTTGCCAACGAAGTTGGCCGGTCGTTCTTGGTCTGACCGGTCGCCGGTCGCATCCCTACTTCCCGACCTGCCTCAACTCCGGCTTCCTGACCTCCGCCACCCTGTCGCCTTGCAGCCTGACCGTGCCGGTAAGGAAGCCGGTGTCACCGATGGGGAGCGTATAGAAGAGTGTCTGCGTGCCGGGGGAATCACCGGGGCGAAGCGATACAGGGGCGCCGAGGATGAGGATGACCTGCTGAGCGGTCATGCCCGGGGTCACCTTGTCCCACTTGTCCTGCGCAAGCCATGTACTGGAGACCGGATCCGGGGCGGTTGACCGGCGAGTGACGCCGGCGGGGGCAGGAGCAGCGCGCTGTGCCTGCTGCATCTGGTCGAGGCGCCGGGACAGGTCACGGACTTCCCGTTCGAGCGTCCGGACGTCGTTGCGCAGCTGGTCGACGACGGCATCGTCGGCAGCGCAGGCCGGCCCCGCCAGAATCGTGGCCAGCACCAGGCAAGTGACAGGCAAAGCTTTCATTGGCGCCTCCGGTATGAAAAAGGCCCGCGACTGTTCGAGTCGCAGGCCTTGATGCTATGCCTCGCGGAGCCGCCGGGAAAGGCGGCCCGGTCGGTCAGGCGCCGCCGGTGCGCTTGCCGGACTTGCGCTCGAGGCGCACGACTCGGCCTTCAACGGCCGGGCCCTCGTTCATCACGACGACCTTCGCGCGGCGGAAGAAGTTGAAGTCCGTGGCGCTCGCCCAGGTGTAGGCACCCATGACGCGGCCGACGACGAGGTCGCCGACCTCAAGCTCGGGCAGCATGATGTTGTCGTCGATGACGTCGATGGAGTCGCACGTCGGGCCGGCCAGCACGCTCGGGAAGCGCGGGCCTTCCGTGCGCAGCGAGTCGACGGGATACTTGGCGTGATCGAACATCTGGCCGCTGTACGAGCCGTAGACGCCGTCGTCGAGGTAGTACCACCAGCGACCGTCGCGCTTGGCCTTGCCCATGACCGTCGATACGGCCGTGCCGGCGGGAGCAGAAATGAACCGGCCAGGCTCCGCAATGATCCGCACGTGGGCGGGCACATGGGCCAGCGCGGCGCGGATCGGGGCGCAGAACTCGCCGATCGGGGTCATCTGTTCCTGGTAGGTCACCGGGAAGCCGCCGCCGATGTCGAGGATGTCGAGGCCCGGCAGGCCAGCCAGCAGCGCTTCGCCCATCAGGTTCGTGCAGGCGTTGATCGCCTCGACGTACTTTGACGAGTCACCGGCTTGTGAGCCGACGTGGAACGACAGGCCACGCACGCGCACGCCGAGGGTGCGGGCAAGGCGGATGAGATCGAGGACGGCGCCGGGCTCGCAGCCGAATTTCTTCGACAGGTCGACCACGGCCGAGGGGCTGCGGAACGACACGCGGATCAGGAGTTCGGCGCGCTTCTTGAACTTGGCAAACTTGCGGACTTCTTCCGGGTTGTCCGCCACGAACGTCGTCACGCCGAAGCGCAGCGCATCGCGGATGTCGCTCTCGCGCTTGATCGGGTGGGTGTGGATGCAGCGCTCGGGGGCAATGCCCTGCGCCTTCACCAGCTCAACTTCACCGGTGGTGGCGAGATCGAAGAACGCGCCTTCGCGGTTCAGGCACTGGACCACCGCCGCGTGGGGCAATGGCTTCAGCGCGTAATGCAGGTCGACGCCCGGCAGCGCGGCTTTCAGCGCGTGGTACTGGCGGCGGACCTGTTCGCAATCGACGACGAGCAGCGGCGAGCCGAACCGGGCGGTGAGCGCACGGATCTCGGTCGCGGCGAGCGAAGTGGAGTCGAAAGAATCGGAAGGAGAGACACTCGATGCCTGAATAGCGGCCCGGGGTAACACCTGTAGGTACCTCTTGCTGAAAAAGCTGCTGACACTAAACCAACCCAGTGATGAGTCTGGTCGAGCGGCACCTGCAGCTTGCGCAATACCTCTGAGTGCTCTCTTACACAGCCGTGAGATCAAAAGGGGACAGATCTATTTTCCATCCCGTAAGGGACCAGACCGGAAAATAGATCTGTCCCCTTTGATCTCGCGCGGGCGCAATGTAGCAAAAATGGCCAGCGATGCAAGGACTGGGTCACACTTTTTTCGGACGCGGTTTTCGCAGGCCGCCTGACGACGTCACGACGCACGGGAAGTTCGGTGACTGCGACCCGCCCGCGTTGCTCGCAGAGCACAGGTTCTACTGAAGCGGGCGAGCGCTCCGCCCGGGCAGGACATCGTCAATTGCCGGGAATTTCCGGCGTCAGCGCGGCGTCAGGTGAAGTCTTCGTCCATGTCCGCGCGCAACGCGGCGACGTCGTGGTCGTAGGTCACCACGTTCTCGGCGGTGGCCGCCCGCTTCAGTCGGTCGCGGATGGCATCCCACCGCTCGCCCTCCGGCACGTCCTCCACGAGGATCATCCGCGCACCTGACTTGTCCAGCGTGCGCAGGTTCGAATACAGG
>JBEBIT010000040.1:0-30961 GCA_040080215.1 Steroidobacteraceae bacterium | reverse complement strand
CAAGGGCTCACATCCAGGCCCAAGTATGCGCGGTGACTGCTGAAGGGGTAGGTTGCAGGGTCCGACACCATGTTCGCGCGCACCGGATTGAGGTGGATGTACCGGATGAGCTCCAGTAGGTAGCTGTCGGCATCGACCAGCAAGGCGCGGTATCGCCGTTCAAAGAAATGTCCGCTGCTGCGCCGCCTCCGCTGCTGCTCCCATGCATAGCGTCGGGCGATGCGCATCATGGCTTTTCCCAATGGCACGTCGCTGACCTGGATGGCCAGATGAACGTGGTTGGTCATCCAGCAGTAGGCATGCACCCGCATTCTGAAGCGCTCGATGTTCTCGGCGACCAGTTCGGAGAACCGTGCCCGGTCCTCCGGCAGAAAGAAGACATCCTGCCGATGATTGCCACGCAAGATAACGTGGTAGAACGCGCCATCGACATGCAATCGGGGAACTCGGGGCATCCTTGCCGCTCCTCTGTGGACTCCGTCGATAGAGTGTGTGGAAGCTTGGGAACCGGGTTGAGCTTATTGGCTTATTTCTGCACGAACGCGTGAGATAGTCGGTCTCGACGCGATCCGCGGTGGCGGGAGATGCTGTGCTCCCGAAGCAACGGAGCGGCAAGGATGCCACGGGTTCCCCGACTGCATGTCGATGGCGCGTTCTATCACGTGATCCTGCGTGGCAATCACCGGCAGGACATTTTCCACACTCCGCAGGATCGAGCCCGCTTCTCGGAACTGGTCGCAGACGTGATGACGCGATTCCGGATGCGCGTCCATGCCTATTGCTGGATGACCAACCACGTCCACATGGCGGTGCAGGTGAGCGATGTTCCGATCGGCAAGGCCATGATGCGGATTGCCCGCCGCTATGCCTGGGAGCGACAGCGTGGACGCAGTGGCGGGCACTTCTTCGAGCGGCGGTACCGGGCGTTGCTGGTTGATGCCGACAGTTATCTGCTTGGACTGATCCGCTACATCCACTTGAATCCCGTTCGCGCGGGCATGGTGTCGGACCCCGCAGACTATCCCTATAGCGGCCACCGCGCCTACCTTGGACGAACGGACGCTGCCTGGCTCACAACGGACTTTGCTCTCAGTCTCTTGAGCGGCGAACTGAATCGGGCACGCGAAGCCTACAGCTTGTTTGTCAAAGCGGGGATCGGCACTACCGGGGAAAACTGGCTGACCGGCCACCCAGAGGAACCCAGGGTTCTCGGCGACGACCAGTTCCTGTCGCGGCTGTCAGTCCGCCTGCAGCTGCGACGTCGTCTGACCCTCACGGAGCTGATTGACCAGGTCTGTCAGGAGCACTCCATCGCTGCCGCGGAAGTCGTCGGACGCAGTCGCGTCAGGCGGCACGCCCGGGTACGCGCTGTCATTGTCGACCGTGCACTTCATCTCCGTGTCGCGTCGCTCAGCGAGATCGCACGCCACTTCAACAGATCCAGCACCACGTTGAACAAGTCTCTGCTCCACTATCGTGCCGTCGAACCGGAAGCCTTCGGCTCGGAGGCCAAATAAGCCCATAAGCTCAACCCGGTACGGAAGACTCCCACTCGACCCGGCACGGACGTCCGCGTAGGATAGGCCCTCGGCACCGTCTCTGCTGTCGAAGGACCCGGCGGGTGAATCGGGAGAGCGATATGAGGACGATCGGGCGGCGTGCTTTTATTGCAGCACTCGCAGCGGCCATGGCAATGGCTCATGCGACGGCATGGGCACACCATTCCGTCTCGGCGCTGTTCGACGCCAATCTCGTAGCCCTCAAAGGCACGATGACCCGCATTGAGTGGGTCAACCCGCACATCATCATCTATGTCACAGTCGAGGGCGCGGAATGGAAGCTGGAGAGCAGCGCACCGTCGTTCTGGCGGAGTGTGGGTGTTCGTGCTGCTGACTTCTCGCGAGGCACCGGTCAGCCGGTAGCGGTCGAGCTGCATTCCGCACGCAGTGGTGCGCACTACGGGTACTTGAGGAAGATCACCTTTGCCAATGGCGATTTCCTGGAAGCCACCAGCGGCAATTGATGACCGGCGCGAAGGGAGCATCGAATGACGTCTCACACCCTGTCTCGCATCGCGGTACGCTTCGGGAGGGCCACGCTCTCGGGGTTCTTGCTGGCGTCAGTGGTTGCCTCGGCACAGCCCACCGCGAGGCGGCCCGACCTGAGCGGAACCTGGCTGCCCGGACAGTTCGTCGCGTCGTACGGGCTCAAGCGACAGGACAGCGGCACGGTCAAGACCGCCGTGGTCGATCGCAGCGCCAGGACTGCCCCGGCCGGCGTCGTCGCTGGCGCGCTCCCCTTCACGGGGGCACCGTCTTACAAGCCCGAATTCCAGGCGCGCGTGAAAGATCTCATCGACCATCAAGCCAAGACCGACCCGGTCTTCTACTGTGCTCGACCCGGCGTGCCCCGCATCGGCCCGCCTAGACGAATCGTGCAGCTGCCAGACGAAGTCATCTTCTTCTACGAGGACATGTCGGGAGATACCTATCGCGTCGTCCCGACCGACGGTCGTCCTCACGATCCGGATGCCGACCCCGCGGTGAATGGCCACTCGGTCGCCCACTGGGAGGGAAACCAGCTGGTGGTCGATGTCCGCGGCTTCACGGATGACACCTGGTTTGGCGAGCAGGGATACTTCCACACCAGCGCGCTTCACGTGATCGAACGCCTCTGGTTGGCTGGCAACGACCTTGCTTATCAGGTGACGATCGAAGATCCCAATGTTCTCACGGCGCCCTGGACGAGTGCGCCACGCATCGTGAAGCGGTCGGCCCTCCCCCTCGAGGAGTCGCCGCCGTGCCGAGACCATGACGGACCGCTGCTGCTCAACGACGACCACCACGACCAGCGCTGAGACGAAGCGTACCGGGTTTAGCTTATTAGCTTGTTGGATGGCAGGCAGTCGGAGTCAGTGAAGAAAAGCTGGCAAGCTAATCCTGGGTCCTGATAGTACCTGCACCTGGCCTGGGCTCCTCTCAATTCAAACTAACTCATAGGGGGCGAAACATGATCCGGCCATCGTTCTGCTTGATGATGCTCAGTTTGATTTGCTGCCAACCTGTCGCTGCTGCCGATGTACGGAGGGTGGTGACCGGACTTGACGAGCAAGATCATGCGGTGGTTTTGTTCGATACGCGCATCCCTCTAACTGGCGACAATCCATCCGCCAATTTCTGGATTACGGACAGTTATCCGCCTGCGCTTTCAAAAGAGGATACGGCGACCAGGCCTATAGGGGTGTCTCCCCCGACTAACGGAACGAAGTTCCGCATCGTTGAATTCATGCCGCTCGATGCTGCTGCTGAAGCGAAATTGCCTCCTGAAATGATCATGAAAGGCGTGAATCCCGTTCCAAAGAAAGGGATACCGGTCAAGCACCCTATGGTGCACCGGACTCGAACCCTTGACTACGCCGTCATTCTAAAGGGCGAGATCGACATGATGCTCGACGATACCTCGATTCACCTCAAGGAGGGAGACATGATCGTTCAGCAGGCTACAAATCATGGATGGGTAAATCGTGGTACCGAACCTTGCCGCATCCTGTTCGTGCTCATGGACTCGAAAGAGCCATGAACTTCGTTCGCTAGCGAATGGTGCCGGGCCGGGAAACCGGGATTGATCAATCGGCATTGGCGTAGTGAGCACCTGAGGGACCCGGGTGAGGAGACCCGCTTAGAGTCCAAGGTACCGGTTTCGCTATATCTGCCCTATTCGCAATTAAGCGGGATTTTGGTGCCGGGCCGGCAAACCGGCAAACCGGCAAAACCCAAAACGCGAGTTCAATGGGCCGACTTGAGTGGTTGACCTTCGTTCTGCCGGTTCGCCGGCCCGGCAACCAAGGCCCTGTGGTTTGCAAGAGCATCTTCTATCCTTGATTTCGACACCAAACGGAGCAACCCATGTCATCGACTCCTGCCACCCCAGGTCTCCTGGCACTCACCATCTGCGGTTTGTTCGCAGGCCTCACCGCACAGGCGGCACCCGCACCTGCCGGCAAGAAGGCATTCCTTACGGTGAACGTCGAGATCGACGGCTCCGGCGCGCATGCCAGCAAGAGCGATGGTGTGGACGTCAAATGGTCGACGCGACGGCGTTTGTCGGCGAAGGTCGAGCTCATCGCGGAAAAGGCAACCACTACCGGCATGGCGGATGCAAAGGCGCAGGCTGCTGCGGTGACGAGGCCGGGTGGTGACATGCAGGCCATGCAGAAGAAGGTAGAGAAGTGCGGCGACAACCAGGCCTGCCAGATGGCGGCGGCCATGGAAATGATGCAGAGCGCAGACGGTCAGAAGATGATCGCCCAGGCTCGGGCTGCAGATGCCGCATCGCCGCGGTATCAGATCTGGAAAGTGGTGCCGAAGGCGAAGGCGCTCGACCTGAAACTGGAATATGCAGAGCAATGGGATGGAGTGTTCCTCACGGCGAGTCGCGAGACGCGCACCTGCAAGATTTCGCTCGCTTCGGCAGCGGCGCTTGGCGCGAAGGCTCGGGAACAGGTCGAACAGGGGCTCTCGGGATTCGCGGTAGAAGTTGACACCCAGACGGGCAGCAGCTCCCTGCTCGCCGGGATCGCGGCTTATGCCCCCGGCGAACTACAGTGTCACATCAATGATGGCGGCAAGGTGTTCGACGAGCGCAGCGCCACGATGATGAGTTTCGCTCCTCCGTTGGATACGAAGACGAACGGCGGCTGGATCGCGGGCAGTGCCTCTTCGGGCACGACCCTGGCCCGAGGCGATGCTGCCTTCACGACCAGCCCGGGATCCCAGTCGGCCGAATCCGCATCGCAATCGACGACGATCTCGGCGCCGCTCAAGGTGAAGCTGCGCTGGGAACTGACGCCGCAGTAAGCGCAGACTTTAGCCAATAAGCTCAACCCGGTACGAATCGCGTACAATTTCTGGGGATGTACTGCTGAGGATCGACTGGCCGGCAACTCGGCTGGCAAGGGTCATGGACTTCATTGGGGTAACGAATCATGCGCTTGGTGACTTTTGAACTGTCAGGTAAGGCTGTCGCGGGGTTGCTGCTCAATGATCAGGTGATCGAGCTGGCTGCGGCAGCGCGCCAGTGTGGCGAGACGGTGGATGCCTCGTCGGTGCTGGCCCTGATCCAGGCTGGTGAGCCTGCATTGCAGGCGCTGAAGAGAATCACTGCGCGCGCTGCAGAGTTGTCTGCGTTGGCGCGTCCGCTCAGCTCCGTGCGCCTGCTGGCGCCTATTCCGCGTCCGCTGCGCAATGTGTTCTGTGTCGGGCGCAACTATGCGGATCATGTCAAGGAAGGCGCAGTCGCGCAGAAGGCAGATATCAAGCTGCCTACAGTGCCCCAGTTCTTTACCAAGGCCACGCACGCCGTGAATGCCCCCGAGGGCGACATCCGCCTTGATCCGCAGTTGTCGGAAAAGCTCGACTACGAAGTGGAGTTGGTGGTGGTGATCGGCAAGACAGGCCGTGACATCAAGCGCGAGCAGGCGTTCGAGCACGTGTTCGGCTACAGCGTGGGCAACGATGTCACGGCGCGTGATCTGCAGCGCCGGCATGAGCAATGGTTCAAGGGCAAGTCCCTGGATACCTCGTTTCCCTTCGGCCCGGCCATTGTCACCAGGGATGAGGTAGCCGCTGTCCAGGCACTGGAACTGTCACTGTCGGTGAATGGCGAGCGGCGTCAGCAGGGGCTGGTATCGCAGATGATCTTTGATATTCCCGTGCTGATCGAGTTCCTGTCTGCGGGCCTGACGCTGGAAGCAGGTGACATCATCGCCACCGGCACGCCGTCCGGTGTCGGCTATGCTATGGACCCGCCACGCTTCCTGGCAAACGGGGATGTGGTGGAAGCCAGCATCACCGGGCTTGGCACACTGCGGAACAGAGTGGTGACTGCCGGGTCCAGGTGACATTCCTTTGGCAGGCTGACCTGCAGGAATGCGACCTAAGCCAGTGCTATTTCGGCTCGTACTGCAGGGCGTAGAGCCCTGCATTGGTATCCGACAGCAGCATGACGCCGTTGGGGTCCACATAGACATCGCATGAAGATGTCACCGGCACCGAGTTGGGCCGGATATCGATCAGTCTTTCCGGCTTCGGTGTGACAAAGAATGCCGTTTCCTTCGGCCGGAACGGATCGGAAATGTCGTACACGCGCAATCCGGCGTTGTAGTAGGTCGCAAAGACCAGGTCCGAACTGATAAACGAGCCGGGTCTATTTTCATGCAGGTTGTGCGGCCCGAACTTGCCGCCCTTGGCGCAGAAATCCTCTTCGGCGGGCGTGGGCAGCGTTGCGATGGAAACCGGATTCCTGACGTCACGGATGTCGAAGATCCAGGTATGGGGGATGCCATTGGCGCAGTTGTTGGTGGTGGCTTCATCGGCCACCACCAGCAGGTTGCGATTAAGCAGCGGTACCGCCGTGTGCGTGCCGCCGCCAAACGGAGGCGACCAGTTCTTGTGCACCAGCAGTTTCGGATTGGCGGGATCCTTGACGTCATGAATCGTCAATCCGCCGTCGCGCCAGGTGCCAAACGCGAGGTCGTTGCGGACGATGGCGTGGTGCAGCGCCCAGCGCTGCCCTTGCTGCCATTGCGGTGCCTCGTCGCCCGCGCGCCACATGCCGGGCAGCCACCAGGTTGTCACGAGCCTGGGTCGAGTCGGATCCGCGATATCAACCACGGCCATGATGTGATCGGAGTAGCCGTCGAGATGCGCTGACATCCAGGCGTAACGCCCGCCGATATACCAGATGCGATGCAGGCCGATGCCCGGCATGGACAGGAAAGAGATTTCGCGCGGCTTGGTCGGATCGGCGATGTCGTAGATGCGCAGGCCAGCCGCAAAGTTCTGTTCACGCTTCGAGAAGGAATCTGCCAGCGGATTGTCGAAGTACTGCTGCTGCGCTGAGTACTGTTGCAGCGCCCAGACATTGGCGGCATTCACTACCAGCAACAGATTCTCGTGCACCTGCAAGTGTGGCGCCCGCGTATTGGGGGGCGCGGGCACGAAGGCCACCGTCTTCATGTTGCGAGGATCGCGCACATCGATGACGGAGAAGCCGTCGGCAAACATATGCCCCACGAAAGCATGGCCCTGGCTGACCATGACTTGCACGCCATCGGGCCGGCCGCCTTGATCACACCGTCCGAGGAAGCGAACGTTCCTGCCCGATGCGCCGTCAATGCCACAGTTGTCGATCATGATCCTGGCGTCGGCCTCAGCGTCCTTTGGAAGCGATTTCTTCAAGCGCGCGGCCTCTCGACTCGGGTCCCAGCTGCGTCATGCCCACGGCCGCGATGGCAAGCAGGGCGGCGAGGAATATCACCACGCCGTGCAGTCCATAGGAAAGCTGGATGGCACCGATCGCGGTCAGCGCAAAGGCATTCGCCAATCTGCCGACGCCCGCTGAAATGCCGAATCCGGATGCGCGGGCGCTGGTGGGGAACACTTCGGAGGCGAAGATCTGCATGGAGTTGCCCCCGACCTGATAGCAGAAAATCATGATGAATCCGGCCGCCAGCAACTGCAGGTCGGTCTGTGCCGAGCCGAAGGCAATGGCCATGAAGCCCGCCAGGATGAAACCCGTGACGGAAGTGACCTTGCGGCCAAAACGATCCAGTGCATACATCATGAACAAGCTCGCGCAGGGTGCGGCCAGTGTCATGCCAAAGGTGTACCCCAGCGATTTGGTGATGGTGAACCCGTTGCTGTTCATCAGGTTCGGCAGCCAGGTGCCGAAGCCGATGGTGACGCTGAAGAAAGCGCTGAAGCAGATCATGCCCGCGATCACGCGGCGTGGATAATCGCGAAATACAATCGCGAACGGATCGCTCTTTTTCGCGGGGGCGGGAGTTTCCACCAGTTCCTCCGCAGGTGGCGGAATATTGAGCTTCTCGAGGACCTCAAGTGCTTTCTTTCCCTGTCCGCGCGCCGCCAGCCAACGTGGCGACTCCGGCAGGCTGAAGCGCAGCGCGAAAATGATCAACGCCCCGATGCCAATGACGATCCAGATGCCCCGCCAACCCAGCGAATCGCGTGCCATCAGGGTAAACAGGGCAGCAATCGGCCAGACGCAGGCGCCACCAATGAAGTGGATCATGGACAGGATCTTGCCGCGGTTGTACTTCGGTGCATATTCGCCGGCGTACGCGAAACACAGTGGTTGTTCGGCACCCAAGCCAATGCCCGCAATGAAGCGCAGCGCGGCCAGCCAGATGTAGTTGGGTGAGAATGCGCTGGCGATGGTGGCGAGGCCAAACAGCAGCAAGTTGAATTGATAGACGCTCTTGCGCCCGATTCGGTCCGTAAACTGGCCCTGACCCACCGAGCCGATGAACAGTCCGACCAGGGTTGCGCTCTGCGCCAGCACTGCCTGGTCGGCGGTGGCGAACCCGGTTTTCACCATGTCCGGAATGAGCGAACCCAGGACGATGAAGTTGAGCACGTCGAAGAAATAGCCGGCCGCAATCAGGCCGAAGATCCGGTAGTGCAGCGGTGACAGCCTGGCATCATCCATGGCCTGGCCGACATATTCTTCTATTGTTCTAGCCACGGCGGAGTGATTCGAGTCATGGAGCAGACAGAGCTGCCGAGTTTTCAGGCGGGGCGAGTATTGTTGACCGCACTGCAACGTGTCAACGCCGTGACATAGGGAGCCGGGCTCAGCCTATCCGGCTTGTTTCTGACTGCAGCAATTGATGCCTGGGACCGCTGTTGCGGCCCGGCACCACAGGGCGGATCTCCTCAGTTTTTCGGCGTGAGCTTGACGAGCTTGCCGTCCGCACCGCGCTGGCCATCGGAGAGCAGCCAGATGGCGCCATCCGGGCCTTCCGTGATCTCGCGGATGCGAGTGCCCATGGCGAACTGATCGCCCTTGGCGGCGTTGGTCCCGTCCACATCAATGCGCAACAGCGACTGGCTGGACAGGCCACCGATGAAGATGTCGCCTCGCCATTGAGGCCAGAGCTTGCCCGAATAGACCATGAGGCCGCCGGGCGAGATTGACGGGTTCCACCACACCTTGGGCGCCTCGAAGCCGTCGCCAGGGCGGTGGTCAGGGATCGCTGCGCCGTTCGTCGGCGGGCGCTCGTAGTTGTCGCCATTGGAGGCGAGTGGCCAGCCGTAGTTGCGTCCGGCCAGGATCAGGTTGAGTTCGTCCCCACCCATGGGGCCCATCTCCTGCTCCCACAGGTTGCCGTTGGCGTCGAACGCCAGCCCCAAGAGGTTGCGGTGACCGTAGCTCCAGATGGCAGGATCGCCGCCGCGTTCGACCAGGGGGTTGCCCGCTGCGGGGGTGCCGTCGTCATTCAGGCGCAGGACTTTGCCCACAAGGATCTTGGTGTCTTGCTGCGGGGTGCGTTGAAACCGGTCCCACTGCTGCCGGTCGCCGGAGGTGAAGAACAGCTTGCCGTCGGCCGAGAAAGCGATGCGACCGGAGAAGTGCCCGGTCGTGGTGTCGTACTTGGGGGCGCGAAAGAGCGTCTCCACGTTCTTGAGCGACGGTGCGTCGCCATCGGTGAACACGCCGCGCGCCAGCACTACGCCAAAGTCCTGTCCGGCTGCTTCCGAGTAGCTGAAGTAGACCATGCGGTTCTGGGCGAAACGCGGGTGGAGCACCACGTCCATCAGCCCGCCCTGGCCTTCGCTCATGACCGGCGGCGTCCCCGTGACCGTCTTGCGCTGCTTGCCGTCGGCCGAGAGCAGCAGGAGCTGGCCGGCCTTCTCGGTGATCAGCATGCGTCCATCGGGCAGGAACGTCATGGCCCAAGGCGACTCGAGGTCGGCCACCACCTCCATGCGGAACGGCGCGTTGGCGGGCGCCGTCGGCTGGGTCAGCGGCGCAGTGGCGGCGATCGCGCCCCCCGCGACGACAATGGCGGCCGCAAGCGCGAACGCCCGGTTGCGACGCGAATGCTCCGGCTTGTTTGCCACCTTGGAACTCTGCTTATCCATTGTCGGATCACCTATTGCCGGGAGGATGGGATGAGCCTGACGACCTCGGTCGCCAGAAACGCGGACAGGCATTTCAGGTCGCATTGTGCCCACGCCCGCCGATGCATGTGAAGCCCCTTTGTATCGTAGGGGACTTGGGAACCGGGTTGAGCTTATTTGGCTTGCTTTTCTGGCGGGTGGAGAAAAGCAAAACAAGCTAAACCCGGTACAAAGTTTCGCGCCTTGAGTGTGGGCATCGCGACACTCAGTGATGTAGTCCGCTTCCCGCAGTGCACCAGTCCCACCCTAAGAAAATCGCTAGACCACTACCGTGCGGCCGAGCCGAGCCTGTTCAAGCGTGCGGCTTCCGGAGGTTAGGCTAAACAAGCTAAACCCGGTACGGCTCTCCGAGTCCGGCAGTTAATGTCTTAACTATCTATCCCAGAATAAAGGGAGGATAAGTGCAACACGCCCACTCTCTGGACGGCCACGGTGTGAGCGACTCGCGACGAATGTAACAACGACTCGCGACAACTGTAACAACGAAGGGGAACCCAATGAACGCAGTTTCAAATCGGGCTACACAGAACGGCACTTCACATTTGCCCTCACTCCTCCGCGTCGCGGCACTTGGCATCTTTCTCATCTCCTGTCCACTGATCGCCGCAGCGCAGGCCCCACAGGGCCTCGTCGGAACGTGGAAGCAGAATATGGCGAAATCGACCTACACAACGGGGACTGCTCCCAAGAGCCAGACCTCGCATTGGGAGGCTGCGCCCGGCGGCGGCTTGAAGAACGTGAACGACAGCGTCGATGCCGCGGGTAAGGCCCTCCACAGTGAACTGGTCACGATGTTCGACGGTAAACCCGCCGAGTTGAAGGGAGCTGCTGCACCTACCACCCGCACCTTCACGCGTATCGACGATCGTACCTACCAGTTCGTCCAGTCGGTGCGCGGCAAGGTCACCACTACGACGCGCGGTACCATCTCGGCAGACGGCAAGACACGCACACTCGTGGCAACTGGCACGGATACGGAAGGCAAGCCGGTGAACAACACGACAGTCTGGGAACGGCAGTAACCCGCCTGACGCGGTGACGGGCCGTTGGTGTCGGACTAGAGTTGTTGACTTCAGTGGTGCCAGCGCCAAAAAACTGGTGAAGCCTCGATAACTCAAGTCCGGCACCGATGCCCTGCACCGTCAGGGCGAGGATTGTCCCTAGATAAATCCTTGGGAACCGGGTTTAGGCCCAGACTTCGCGCGCGACCTCCACGATCAGACGCAATTTGTTGCGCTGGGCTTCGACGGCGATGTCGTTGCCGTGCACCGTGCTCGAGAAGCCGCACTGCGGCGACAGGCAAAGCTGCTCGAGCGGGACGTACTTCGCGGCCTCGTCGATGCGACGCTTGATGTCGTCCTTGCTCTCGAGCTCACCGAGCTTCGTCGTGACGAGGCCAAGGACGACGGTCTTGCCTGCGGGCAGGAACCGCAAAGGCTTGAAGTCGCCACTGCGTGCGTCGTCGTACTCGAGGAAGTAGCCATCCACCTGCATCTCGGACAGGAGCGCCTCGGCAACCGGCTCATAGCCTCCCTGCGCTGCCCACGTGCTCTTGAAGTTGCCGCGACACAGATGCACGGCGAGAGTCATGCCCGCCGGTTTCTGTGCGACCACGCGGTTGATGAAAGACGCATAACGGTGCGGGAGCTCATCGGGGTCGTCGCCGCGGCTGCGGGCGGCCTCGCGCATCTTGTCGTCGCAGAGATAAGCCAGGTTCGTGTCGTCCATCTGCACGTAGGTCGCACCGGCGGCCGCCAGTGACCGCAATTCATCGCCGTACGCATTGGCGACATCCTGGTAGAAGGTCTCGAGGTCCGGGTAATGCTCGCGACTGATCCCGGCCCGCCCGCCACGGAAATGCAGCATGGTCGGCGAGGGGATCGTGACCTTGGGCGTCTTGCCGGGACTGACCTGCGATTTCAGGTACTCGAAATCCTTTAGCTGGATGTCCTTGACGTGCCGGACCTTGTCGATCACGCGCATGACCGGGGGCGCGAGCTCCTCCTTGCCGTCCGGCTTGATGATCGTCACCGGGATGTCGGACTTCACGCCCCCGAGCTGCTCGAGGAAGTCCACGTGGAAGTAGGTCCGGCGGAATTCCCCGTCGGTGATGCTTTCGAGGCCCACGTCCTCCTGGAAGCGCACGATCTCGCGGATGGCATCGTCCTCGACCTTGCGCAGCGCCTCACCCGACAACGCACCGGTTCGATGCTGCTCGCGAGCCTCCAGCAGACGCTTGGGTCGCAGGAAGCTGCCGACATGGTCGGCGCGGAAAGGGGGCCGTGTCCGGTGGGTCATGTGTCATCCCGTCGGTTGGGTGAATCGGGGCCCGAATCATAGTCCGGCCCGTCGGTCGCGGCAAAGCGGACGGGAATGTTCTCTATCTCGGACCCCGGAACCGGGTTTAGCTTGTTTAGCTTGTTTAGCTTGTTTTCTGACGCGTGGAGACAAGCAAAACAAGCTAAACCCGGTACGGCAACGGTGCCCTTCGTCTGCGTGTCGCGACTCTCAGCGAGATTGCTCGTCGCTTCAATAGAGCCAGCACGACGCTAAGCAAGTCCCTGCTGCACCACCGTGCCGTGGAGCCGGAAGCCTTCGGCTCCGGGACCAAATAAGCCCATAAGCTCACCCGGCACGTAAGACTCGGAAGCCCGTTGCTTTTTCAGTGACGCGAACCCGGTCACAACTTCGCGAGCCACGCTGAAGTCTTCGGTCTGCGTGCCGACATTATCCGCGATGGCGTCAGATTCGCGGACCTGGATCACGATGAAATACACGGACAGCATCCCCCGTAGCGCCGAGATCCTGCGACTGGTTTTGCCGAATATTTCGAAGCACGGCGGCAGTTGCGTTCCCACGGCCTATGCCATCTGGTACGAACACCTCGCCGGCACCAATGCCGGGCTGACCAGTGACCTTACCCAGCGCCTGCAGCAGAAGGATCTGATCGATGACAAAGCCATCGAGGAGCTGTACTCCGAGCATATTCTTTCTCGGGAGGTCGTCAGTACCAGCCTGCTGCTGAAGAGCCTGGAAGCGCTGGCCAATCGCCTCACCCAGGCGACGGCGGATTCAAGAGGGAGTGCAGAACATTACGCCCGTGCCCTTGAGGCCGGACAAGCCGAACTGCAGGTCATCAGTGGTGCTGACCAGCTCCAAGGAGTCCTCCGCAAGCTGCTCGACTCGACCCGCGGCGCTCGTGATTCAGCCATTACCCTGCGCGCCGAACTCGAATCCAGCCAAAAGGAACTCAGTTCGATGCGCGAGCGCGTCGGCAACCTGGAGGTCGAGGCAGTCAAGGACCCGCTGACCGGTCTGCTCAACCGGCGCGGCTTCGACCGGGCACTGGCGCAATTGCTGGAAGAGCAGCCCGCTGCGCTGACCTCATCCGCGGTACTGATGCTCGACCTCGACCACTTCAAACGCATCAACGACAACTATGGACACCTGTTCGGTGACCAGGTGCTGAGCGCGACCGCGAAGGTGCTCAACAGCGTGATCAAGGGGCGCGACATTGCGGCCCGCTTTGGAGGCGAGGAATTCGTGGTCCTGCTGCCGGATACTCCCGAGAAGGGTGCGGTGGCCCTCGCTGAGCAGTTCCGTCAGGCATTCAGCAGGGCGCGCATCCGGCGGGCAGGTTCCGAAAAGGTGGTCGAGCAGCTCAGCGTGTCGATCGGCGTGGCCATTCCACTTGCGGACGAAGCTCTTGAAGCCACGATCGAGCGTGCCGACAAGGCCCTGTACCGCGCCAAGAATGAAGGTCGCAATTGTGTGCGGGTGGCCGAATCAGGCTGAGTTGGGAGATCCGCGGTGCCGGTTCCGCCATATCTGCCTTATTCAAGCACAACCCTCGGTGCCCGGCCTTCGGTGCCAGCTGAGTTGACCCGTAGTCTCTGGACACAACCGGACGCTAGGATGGATCGCAGCGTACTGGTTCGCTACGGGAGAGCAGCGGAGTCTCAGAAATTCGCTCGCACCAACGGTAGGTGGCTTAGCGAAGACCGAAGAACGACAACACCGCAATGATGACGACAATCAGGCCAATGACATAGATGATGTTTCTCATGGACTATCCTTTTTGCGCGTTGAATGCGACATCCGGTCCGGGCCATATCGTACGCAGTAGTGGGACGCCCACCATCGGATGAACGGCCTCGTGTGTTGTAGGCGTCGTCTGACCGCAAGCGCGGAACCCGTCAGGAACCGGGTTGAGCTTATCGGGGCGTTGGGGGCAATGAGCGTGAGTCAGACTGCGCGCGGACTCGGCGCGCAACAATGCAAATAGGGCAAGGCTGGCACTGAGCGGGGACCAAGCGCGGCGTCTATCCGCAACAACCGCCCTTCGTCTGCACGGTGCGCGTGACGCCACTCGCGCTGACGACATAGCCGGCGTCTCGAACGGCCGACTCAAGCTGGCCTAGCGAGGTCACTTTCGTGTCAAAACTCACTTTGGCTGCGTGATCTGCCAGCGACACGTCGACTCCATCGACCCCTGGCACAGCCTTCAGAGCATCGGTGACCTTGCGAGTACACCCTCCGCATGTCATGCCCGTGACTTCGAAGCGTTCAGTTTGCATCATGAGGTACTTCCGGATTGCGCCAGCAAAGGTAGAGTCTGGCGTCAAGTGGGCATCGCGTCAGTGCGTTAGAGCCCTTAGGGTGCTTGCGTCGATAGAGGCCTTACGTGCCGGGCCCGGTACCGGAGTTCTTTCCTTCGCTTCCTGCCGTTCACTCAATTCGCCGCTGCTATCGCGGTCTGATAGCTGAGCGTCGACTGCCACACGTTGTTGCGTTTCACCCAGACTCGTGTCACCCGCAGAGGATTGCCGTTGTCGGGTGTGTGGTGCCCACGCATGACAACGACACCATCCAAGTCGGTCATCTGTGCATCGGTCAGGCGTGTCGGCGAGACGCCATTCTTCGTTGCGCGCCGCAAGCCCTCGAGCCGCTGGTCTTTGGTCAAGGATCGGTCGCTGTTCGAGCTGACGACCACGAACTCGTCCGCAACATGCTTTCCCCATGTCGAGGCATCGGCGGCGTGCGACGAGGTTTCCAGCGCTTGATAGGCAGCGATGACGCCACGCTCGTTATCGGTCTTCGGCGTGTAGGGCACTTCGCGGCACGGGTTGATGCATTCGCCTGCGATGCCGGGCGTGGCTGTCGGCGGCGCGGCCAACGAACGGACTTCCTGATAGGCGAGCAGTCGCCAGTCGTTGCCGCGTTTGATCCAGACGCGCATCGTGTGCATCAGGCCCTTGTCGACCCGCACGACACCCACCCGTCCATACTCATGGCGGTGCACATCGGCGCCGGTCTCGTCCGCGATGGCGGGTTTCGGCAGGATCTTGCCGGCCTCGCCCTTGCTGACGGTGCGGCCTTTCTCGTCGGTCCAGGAAGCATCGGCATCCAGCAGGTTGGCAGCGGCGGTGGCGTTACCGCTTCTGAGTGCCGACATGAGATCGCGGTCGGCGGCGAGCAACGCCGGATCGTCGGCCGCCGCCGCGAGCGGCACGCGGGCGATTACGAGCAGCATGCACGCCATGCCCGCGGTGAGTACAGAACGAGCGAGTTGGGTCATGGCGTTCCCGATGGGAAGAGGGTGACGAAATCTTAAGGCAAATCCCTCGGCGGTCACCAGCGTTCCCGCTAGAGACTCCAGGGGCCGGTGCACGTGTTCGGGGGTTTCTGTTTCTTTGCGGTGGGAGCCTTTGGTGCCGGACTTGAGCTTTCGTGAGGAAGCTTGGTACCGGTTCCGCCATATCCGCTGCTCGACACTCCGACTCGCGGCGGCGGGGCGGTAATGGGTTGGCGCGAAAGTACCGCCTCGGGCCCTTCACCGAAAATTGGCAACTCGGCGTCGCGCCCTCCGAATACTATTGCCCTTCAAACAGATTGAGGACCGACCATGACCAGCCCGATGTTTATCCATTCAGTTCCCGTCTTCAAGCAGTTGCTCGTGGCCTTGAAGACCATACTGGCACAAGCCGAAGCGCACGCTACCGCCAAGTCGATAGAGCCACAGGCACTACTGCAGGCACGCCTTTACCCAGACATGTTCCCGCTGATCAAGCAGGTGCAGATCGCAGCCGATTTTGCGCGCGGCATCTCGGCACGCCTCGCAGGGGTTGACGTTCCGGTCTTTGAAGGCAAGGAGCAGAGCTTCGCCGACCTCGACGGACTACTGAGCCAGACACTTTCGTTTCTTGACGGCATGAGCGCTCCGCAGTTTGCAGGTCGCGAAGGCGCGGAAATCGTGCTGCGCCCTGGCACGCCGAAGGAAAAGAAGCTCACCGGTCAGGCCTATCTGGCGAACTACGGCCTGCCCCAGTTTCTTTTTCATGTCACCACCGCTTACGCCATCTTGCGCCACAACGGGCTTCCCATCGGCAAGCGTGACTTCATGGGGGCGTACTAACCGCGAGGGAGAGCCTTCGGTGCCGGGCCGGGAAACCGGGATAACTCAACAGTTCAGTCCGAGTGTCCGCCGTGCCCGGCAGGCACTTTGACGGTTTCCCGGGCCGGCAACGGAGTTCACCGGGCCGGCACCGGAGTTCAGCAGGCGTGCAGGCGTGACTTGAATCATTCGATCACCTCGCCAACGATGGCGTCCAGGTGTTGCCGGTCTTCCGACCTGAAGAAAATGTCCTGGCGATGATTTCCGCGCAGCGTCACGCGATAGAAGCCACCAGGCGCATGTAGTCGGGTCGGCGGGGCATCCTTGCCCCCGAACACGTGCACCGGCACCTTGGAGTACCATCCTGTCTTCGTTCTTTTCGAGGGGGGCTCCACATGACGACTCGATCCGTTTCTCGTCGCACGCTGCTCAAGCAGGGCACAGCGGCGGCAGTTGCAACTGGCGCGGCACTCATGGGCAGCGGTTCGCCCGCTACGGCGCAGACCGCTGCGCAGCCGGGCGATCGGGGCCCAAACGTCGCTGGCCGCAAGTTTCGCGGTGTGGTGTCGACCGGATTCGGTCCCGGCACCACCAAGCTGGTGGATCTCACGATGCTGCCGATCACCGGGCGTCAGGTGGTCATCAAGACCGAAGCATCACAATGCTGCTACACAATGTGTGCGCGCGTGCTCGGCACGCAGGATCCGCCCGATCCGCTCGGGCCGCAGGCTCCGGTGATCGTCAACGATCCCAACCAGCCCACCATTCAGGGACACGGCGGCGTCGGGCGCGTGCTCGCCATCGGCCCCGAGGTCAAGCGCGTGGCAGTCGGCGATCGCGTCATCGTCCCGGTGACGGCGCAGTGCGGACAGTGCTATCAGTGCCTGCGCGGACGCGCGGATCGATGCCAGTTCGGTGTCGGCGGCAAAACGGTGCCGATTGCCACGATGTCCAATGGCACGCAGGTGGTGCAGGCAGGAAACATCGGCGGACTGGCCGACTACATGGTGGTGTCCGAGGAAGCGGCCGTCCCCGTCTTCACCACGGTGTCCTCAGAAGAGCTCGCCATGCTGCACTGCGTCTCCGGCACGGGCCTGGGGATGGCAATGACCCTCGCGCCCGTCGAGCCGGGTTCCCATGTGGCGGTCTTTGGCATGGGTCCGGTTGGGCTGAGTGCCGTGCAGGGGGCTCGCATCATGGGCGCGGCGCAGGTCATTGCGGTCGATCCGATCAAAGTGCGCCGCGACCTCGCTCTCAAGCTTGGTGCGACTGCGGCGCTCGATCCGAATGTCGACAAGTCTTGGGATCTCGTCGCCAAGATCAAGAACCTGTGCAAGCCGACCGACCGCATCTATGCGGGCGGCAGCTACCAGGGCGCCAACCGGGCGGGGATCGCGGCGAACATCGGACCGGACTTCGTCATCGAAGCCGTCGGGTTTGACCGGTTCATGCCGAAGGTCGAAGCGGGGCCGGACCCGACAGGAATGGAGCCGCTGGCGCAGGTGTGGCAGACGACGCCGATGGGTGGCCATCTCTGTACCTGCGGCGTCGGCTTCCCCACGCAAGCCAAGGTGTCGTTCCCGGTCGGCCAGTGGACCAACGGGAGCAAGACCCACCACTCCAGCCAGTTCGGCGGGACGAACTCCATGCGTGACATGCCGCGCTACATCCGGCTCATCGAGCAAGGACTGTTCGACGCCAAGTCGATGATCACGGACAAGTACACGCTCGACAACGTCATGGATGCGTACGACGCCGTCGCGTATCGCACGACGGTGACGGCGATGATCGTCATGGGGTAGGAGAGCCTTCAGTGCCGGACTTGAGTTTTTGACATTCAGAAGGGCTCGCGGCAGCCAGGAAAGATCAACAGCTCAAGTCCGGCACCACTGCCCCTTTTCCGTCTCATCTATTCGTGAAAGGATGTCTTTCCCGGCTTCCCGGCCCGGCATTCAAGTCGATCAACCCACCATCAGACGAAGGGTCAAGAGATGATCAGTACAAGAATAACCAAAGACTACGGGATCGAGGCGCCAATCATTTCTGCGGGGATGGCCTTTGTGGCCATGTCTGATCTGGTCGTGGCTGTTTCCAATGCCGGTGGGCTTGGCGTATTGGGTGGTTCAATGCCAGCACCGGTTCTGCGCGGGGAATTGGCCAAGATCAAGAAGGCAACGCATAAGCCCTACGGCGTGAATTTCATTCCACGCTTCATTGAAAAGGAACACATCGATATCTGCATCGAGGAGCGCGTTCCTCTGGTTGTCTTCTACTGGGATGAAGCCCCTCCGGCTTTCATAAGCCAACTCAAGCAGAACAACATCAAGGTCTGGGTGCAGGTCGGCAGTCTCTCCGAGGCCGCTGCCGCAGTCAGCGCCGGCGCCGATGCGGTGATCGTGCAGGGTAGCGAAGCGGGCGGTCACAACCGCAGTACTGCAGCCACGTTTACTCTGCTGCCGAGCGTAGTCGATTTGATTGCCCCGATCCCCGTGATTGCATCGGGAGGAATCGCCGATGGCCGCGGCCTCGTGGCAGCGCTGGCATTGGGTGCTGAAGCGGTCTGGGTCGGTACGCGTTTCGTTGCAAGCCGGGAAGCCTATGCGCATCCAGACTACAAGGAGCGCATCGTGGCTGCTTCAGTCCACGATACGGCACGGCACAACATCTTCGGGTATGACTTCCCGGATGCGACGGTTCGGGGCATCCGCAACGACATCGTTCGCGAGTGGGAAGGCAAGGACAATCCACCGCCGTATGCAGGGACCGATCCTTCCAGCCAGCCCGTCATTGGCGAAACGGCTCTCTTTGGCCAGCGCATGGGCATTGCGAAACACATGGGCTTTCCACCGACTCCCGACGCGAGTGGTGATCTTGAGCAAATGAGTCTTCTGGCTGGTGAGTCGGTCGGCCTGGTCAAGGCGTTGGAACCCGCCGGTGACATTGTCCGGGCGATGGGGATGGAAGCGGAAAAGATAATCAGGAATCGCCTGCAGAAAATGACGCAATGACTCTGCTCCGGGATCACCGGGTGCCAGTGCACGTATTCCGAGAAATGGGGACAGATCTATTTTCTGTCCAGACAGCCCCGGCACCTTGAGGCCCACAAGCAATAACGCTACTTGACCAGCGTTACCGGTAGCTTGGACAAATGCACCACCTTCATCGCCACCGATCCCATGAATAGCCCCTTGACTCCTCCCAGCCCACGCGTCCCCATGACGATTTCATCGGCGCGATGGTCGATGGCCTGTCGGACAATCATCTCGGCGGGCAAGCCCACCACCATTTCCTGCTGCACCCGAGCCTTTTCACGCTTCGCGACAACCGCAACCTTCTGGAATACCTCGGCCGCCATTCGCTCCTGGTGATCGCGGATAGCTTCGCGCGGAGAAAAGCGGCTAGGCGGCATTGCGGGCTGCACGTTCAGCGCCACGACTGTTGCACCGCGACGGCCCCGGGTGCGCCGGCAGGCGAGTGCTAGCGCCCGCAGTGAGTTGGCAGAACCATCCACTGGGACCAGGACTGAGTGGCGTGCGGACATGCTTCGATCTCCTTGGCAAACCTGTTGGAACCGGGTTGAGCTTACCGCGGTGGCGGGAGATGCGGTGCTCCCCGAGCAATAGATCGGCAAGGATGCCACGGGTTCCCCGACTGCACGTCGATCGGAGCCTTCGGTGCCGGACTTGAGTTTTTGACATTCAGAAGTTCTCAGGGAAAGATCAATCGCTCAAGCCCGGCACCAATGCCACTGCGCACCGGGTGTCCGTGACCGCATAGCCATGGAGGTGGAGATGGCGTCCCAAAAAGCACTTCCGCAGCAAGCCGGCAAGCTCATGTCGACCGCTGGCGGCTTCGAGACCTGGATGCAGTATGTCGACGGGTTCAAGCTGCGGCATTTCTGCGGCTTCGAACTGATCAACGACGCGCGAGGGCGGTCGTGCCTCAAGGACTATCACCGAAAGGCGGTAGAGGCTGCCGTCGCCAACGGGTTCGGCATGATCAACGAGGGCCTGCACTACCGGGCAAGCCGTGACTGGGGAGAACTCATCGGCTTTTCCCGCGAGGCGCTTCGGGAGATCAACATTCGTGGCGTCGAGTTCTACCGGGATTTTGCGCGGGAATATGCCAGTCCCGACACACCGATGCTGGTCAGCGGCGCGATCGGACCACGGGGTGATGCCTACAACACCGGTCGCATGCCCGACGCGGCGGAAGCCGAGGACTACCATTCCGAGCAGATCCTGACATTTCGCGATGCCGGGGCCGACCAGGTCACGGCCATGACCTTCTCGAGCGTGGAGGAGGCGATCGGACTGGCCCGCGCCGCAAAATCGGCGGACATGCCTGTGGTGATCTCGTTCTTCGTCGCGCGAGGCGGGCGCCTCAAGGGGGGCGAAACGCTGGAACAGGCTGTCTCGCGCGTCGATTCGGCCACCGGCAACGCGCCGGAGTACTACATGATCAACTGCACTCATCCGACCGAATTCGAACCCGGCCTCAACCCCGGTGAGTGGACCGCACGCCTTGGCGGCTTCATGCCGAACGCGGTAGCCATGGAGACGCTGGACCTGTGCAAGCTCGGTCATCTCGAAGAGGGTGATCCCGGCGAACTGGGAGCCCAGATGGCCAAGCTGGCGCGAAGGTTCCCCCATGTCAATGTCTGGGGCGGATGCTGTGGCACCGATGGCCGCCACATCGGCCAGATTGCACGACAGGTCGGCGCGGTCCGAGGGGAGCTAGCGGCGCCGGGTCGAACCTAGGGAACCAGGTTTTGCTTACTTAGCTTCTTGCCGGCACGCGTGAGACAAGCAAAACAAGCTAAACCCGGTACGGCAACTCGGTACGGCAACTTCGGCGGAGAGTTACGTGATGTGTTCGGAAAAATCCCCGGCTGCATTCCGGCGATAGTCGAAGACGTCATCCGTATGCTCGTCGCTGGTGCCGTGCTTATGGATGTAGGTGACGCTGATGGCCTGCACTGCGGAAAGGCCGGTCGGAGTACCCGATTTGCCGGCGACAGCTGCCGCAATCTGCGTCGCCTCCGCCCGCATGGCGGCCAGATCGGTGCCCGCTGCAGGTGCAGTCATCAAAAGTATGACAATTCGGTTCCTGTTGCCGACCACTTCTACCTCAGTGTCGGTGCGCCCTGTTGCCGCGACAACCGCCTGCTGCAACGTCTCGAAGGCCTGCCAGCCCTGCGTGCCGGAAGGAGCTGCGGAATCCCGTTGGGCACAGGCTGACAACAGAATCACCGTTGCCACGATCGGAATTCGCCTCAAGGCCGTCGGAATGTTCATGGTGAGCCTCACTCTTGTCACTTGTGCTGCAGCAACTGTGGGGTGGAGCGCCGGGTCCCTTGAGACTTTGCCCGTCCGCACTCACGCCGCAGCTCGCTGAGTGTTGAGTAACCTTGCCAGCCGCACAAGACGCGGAACTCCGTATCGAGCCTCGGTCGTGACTTTGGCCCGGCACCAAAGCCGGCAAGAACGCTCTCAGGCTGCGAGCTTCTCAAGCAAGCGGAGCATGACTGCGTGCAGCTGTTCGTCCTGGCCCACCCGGAAGTATCGTTCTGCGGCACTTCGAAGTTCCTCGAGCTGTCGAACACGGCGGTCGAGTGACAACAGCACATGACCCATTCCTTGCACGTCACGCCCTTTGTTCACAAGTTCGGTAGCTGCGTTGACGGCGGTTCGTCGCCGATCCTCATCTGCTGGCTGTGCCTTGCCCGGAGCTGCGGCACCCTCGAATCCGTGGCGCAGCGCGCCTTGCAGGAGCCCCTGCATGACGTCTGATGTCGTGACGATGCCAATGAGATGTCCGCCGGGAGAAGCCACGGGCAATGCATGAACGCCATGGGAGGCCATCAGTCCGGCCGCTTCCTCGATCGTGCGTTGGGGTCCGACGCTGATCACATCCTTGCGCATGATGGTGTCGATGCGCAGGCGTTCGTTGACGTAGTCCGACTGCGGTGACCTGTCTCGCGGCACGAAGAATTCCAGCTTCAGCATGTCGGCCGAACTCAGCATGCCGATGAGCCTGCCCTTGTTGACCACCGGCAAGTGATGAATCGGGTACTCGGCGAACAGCCGTACGACTTCACGGACGGATTCCGTGATTTCAACCGACAGCACGGACTCCGTCATGATGCTGCTGACTGGATCATCGGCGCGCATGCAAGACCTCGGCGGATATGCTCGATTCTGCCTGGAAGGATTTCACGGCTGATATTCTAGCCTTGTACCTCCACAGGAAAGCCGCAGGGGTCTAGACACTTTCACCTACAACCCGTTGGAACCGGGTTGAGCTCATTGGCTTATTCCCAGGCGGCTCAGGGAATAGGGGAAAGATCTGTTTTCCTTCGAATCCGGCCTGTATGTTCGCAGTCCGGCTGCCCTTAGCCCATTCCGTTCGTGCGCATGCTCAGTTGGGCGGCGTGCCTGGCGAAACGGCTCCCATGCCTGCATCTACCGCCGCCGAGTGCGGTGAGCGTTCTTCACTTCGGCTGCGAGGGTGGAGATGGCCAAAGAACTGCTCGGTGGCCGACTGCCACGAGAAGCGGCGGGCATAGCGGGCGACGTCGTCGCGATCGAGTTCCAGGGCTTTGAGGCAGGCGGTCCGCAGGTCTTCATGCAACGCGCCAGCTTTCGTGTCGTCGATGACGTCGATCGGGCCGGTGACGGGGAACGCAGCGACAGGCAGACCACATGCCATCGCTTCGAGCAGCACGAGACCAAACGTGTCGGTCCGGCTCGGGAACACAAACACGTCGGCGGAGGCATAGACCTCGGACAGTGCCTGCTGGTCGAGCACGCCCAGGAAATTCACGTCCGGGAAGCGGGCCTTGAGTCCGTCCATGGCGGGACCGACTCCGGCTACCCACTTGGAGCCGGGCAGGTCCAGCACGAGGAAGGCCTCGATGTTCTTCTCGACCGCGACTCGGCCTACGTACAGGAAGATCGGCGGCTTGGTCTGCAGCCGATCGCAGCGCCGGGGGCGGAATACCGTGTGATCAACGCCGCGCGACCAGATCTTCACCCGCTGGAAGCCTTGCTGGTCGAGGTCCTGCTTGACGACCTTCGTTGGCACCATCACGGACTGCGAAGGACCATGGAACCAGCGCAGGAACGCGTACGTCCACGAAAGCGGAAAGGCGAAGCGGGCCTGGATGTATTCAGGGAAGCGGGTGTGGTACGCCGTCGTGAACGGCCAGCGATGCTTCATCGCGAAGCGCCGTGCGGCCATCCCGAGCGGGCCCTCCGTGGAGATGTGCAGCGCATCCGGATTGAACTCCCGAATCCGCTTTGCGACCTTCGCGCCCGGGAACAGCGACAGCCGGATGTCGGGATACGTCGGGCAGGGCGCGGTCCGGAATTCCAGCGGCGTGAGGATGTCGACCGTGTGCCCCATCGACTCAAGTTCGGAGCGTGTGGTCTTCAGCGTCCTCACGACGCCATTGACCTGCGGTTCCCATGCGTCGGTGACGATCATGATCTTCATCGCTGCTGTCCTCTCGGGCGGCGCCATTCAGGCAACGAGCGCTGCGGGCTCCTCAAGGCGACCCAGGTTCATTGGCATCGCCATGCGTTGTCGCCAGTGCACCAGACTGAGTTCGCCGCGCTCGTTCTCGACGAGAGCGGTCATGCTTTCGACCCAGTCACCGTCGTTGCAGTAGAGGATGCCGTCGATGTCGCGCATCTCGGCCTTGTGGATGTGGCCGCATACCACGCCCTCGCAGCCACGCCTGCGGGCCTCTTCGGCCATGACGTGCTCGAAATCGCCGATGAAGCTGGTGGCCTTCTTGGCCTTGTGCTTCAGGTACTGGGAGAGCGACCAGTACGGCAGGCCGAGGCGCAGCCGCAGGCTGTTGAAGATGCGATTGCCGACGAGCAGCCAGTCGTAAATCCAGCTGCCGAGGTGAGCGAGCCAGCGGGCGTGGTGCATGACGCTGTCGAACAGATCGCCGTGCGTGATCCAGAGTCGCTTGCCTTGAGCGGTCACGTGGATGGCGTCTTCCGCGATCTGCACACCGCCGAAGAACACGCCGATGAACTGCCGGCTCAGTTCGTCGTGGTTGCCGGGGATGTAGACGATGCGCGTGCCTTTGCGGGCCATGCGCAGCAGCTTCTGCACGACATCGTTATGCGCCTGCGGCCAGTACCAGCCCTTCTTGAGCTGCCAGCCGTCCAGGATATCGCCGACCAGATACAGCGTATCGGTGCGGTGGACGCGGAGGAATTCGAGGAGGTAGGACGCCTGGCACCCGGTGGACCCCAGGTGGATGTCTGACAGCCAGATGGTCCTGTAGTAACGCTGTTCGTCAGGTTCTGTCACGACAGGCAGTACAGCAGCGCTGCATCACGCGCTGATGACAGGGGCGTTGCGGTTGTGTGACCTGCGGATCTCATCATCACTGACGCTGGCGTCGTGGACGGTCTCGCCACGAGCGGCGATGTCGTCGCCGGCAGCGCGACGTTGCTGATGATCTCGAAGGTCGGTGTTGGGGTGAAGGCCGGCGCACCGAAGCCCGACATCAGCACCGGAGCAGGTCAGAACCCCAGCCCGTTGAGCGCAGCGGCGATTCTTGTTCGAACAGGCTCGGGCCGCATCGGGAACGCGCGGAGGAAGTCATCGGTCGTGAGGATGGCATTGCGTTCCTTCACCTGCCGAGCCCACTCGCGTGCCGCGGCGTCATTGCCCGCGAGCGACTGAGCCACCGAGGCGACCATCGCGATCAGTACATGGGCACCCGGTGACCGGGCGGCGCGGTCGCCCCACTGCGCGGCCGCTTCATAGTCGCCGTCGAACATGTGAGTGAACGCCCGTGTGCCGAGCATGGCGTAGTACATCGGATCGAGCGGACTCAGGCGCATCGCAAGGTCCACGTGCTTGCGGCCGTCGGATTCCCGGCCCGCCAGCGTTTCCGTCCAGGCTCGGGCATAGATGCCCTGCGCGTAGTTCGGACTGAGCGTCGTGGACCGCTCGAGCCACGCGAGCCCGCGGTCCAGGTCGCCTTCCAGCCAGTAGCTGCGGCCCATCGTGAAATTGACGAACGGATCCAGCGGGTCCAGGTCGAGACCGCGTTGTGCGAGGCGGCGGGCGCTTGCAATCTCCCCGGCGATGTCGTTGGTCTGGCGCAGGAAAGCGGTCTGGAAATGCACGAAGGACAGACCCGCGTGCGCGCGCGCAAACCCCGGATCCTGGGCGATGGCGCGATCGAACAGGCTCGCCGCCAGGGCATTGTCGCCGCGGTTGAAGCGGTAGAGATGCTGCAGGCCGAGGTGATAGGCGGACCAGGCATCCAGGTTCTCTGTACCTGCGAGCCGGGCACGCTCGGCTTCGTGCAGTGGAATGCGGATTTCGAGGGAGGTGAGGATCTGCGAACAGATCTCCGAGCGCACGGCGTGCACGTCGTCGATCCGGCCGGGGTACCGCTCGGCCCAGATCACCCTGCCGGATCGGGTATCCGCCAGTTCAGTGGTGACCACGAGCTGCGTGCCCGCGACTTCAATCGTGCCGGTCAGGCAGTACTGAACGTTGAGCAGACGGCCGACTTCACGAACGTCCGGATCCGGCGAGCGCAGCCGGAAAGACGAACCCCGTGCAGTGACGAAGAGCCAGCGCAGCCGGGCGAGCTCGGCAATCAATTCATGGGGCAAGGCATCGCCGATCATGGCGTGCGAGCCGGTGTTGCCCACGAGCTGGAAAGGAAGCACCGCAATGGCGGGGCGCACCAGTCCGGCGGGCGTTTCCGCTTCCAGCGCGTCATGGGGCGGAGCAGCGAGCTCAACCATCGAGGGGAGAGGCGTCTCCGCATCAACGCTGGCCACGAAGCGGAATCCCCGGCGGTTCAGCGTGCGGATGAACTGCTGGCGCGTGCCGTCATCATCCAGAGCCTTGCGCAGCGACTTCACTCGACTCGACACCGCCGAATCGCTGACCACGCGGCCGTCCCAGATCCTGTCGATCAGTTCGTCGCGCGAGACCAGACGTTCACGGTTCTCAACCAGGAAAGCCAGCAGGGCAAACACCTGCGGTTCAAGCAGGCGTCGTTCTCCGTCCGCCCGCAGCTCGCTTCGGGCAAGGTCCAGCTCAAAGCGTCCAAAGCGGTAGATCATGGGCCGAGGATAGTGCAGTTGGCCCCACGTGCACACCCTCCCACCCGGAAATCTCCACGAAACCTCCAAGGCATCTGCAAGGTTCCTTGCTGAAGTGTGCGTACAAAGGACCTATCGGCCGCGTGGCGGCCCAAGAGCGAGGAGACTCCCGTGAAACAGCCCAGAGTGGAAATGCCGACACGACTTGAAGCCGGCGGCGTGTGCATCCAGGCCCAGGACTGGGGCGACATCAATGTAGCCCGCATCCGCTTTCCGAAAGGTGCGGATGCAGCTCCGCTTCTTGCCGGACTGCCGCAGGACCTCTGCCAATGCCCGCACTGGGGGACGGTCCTCAAGGGCTCCATCCATGTGCGCTATGCGGACGGACGCGAGGAAACGGTCCGTGCGGGCGACGTCTATTACTGGCCGCCGGGTCATACCGTCCGGGTCGACGAAGACTATGAATCCGTCGAATTCAGCCCGAGTGTCGCGATGGGCGAGGTCATCGAGCATCTGAAGACGAAGCTCGCTCCCTGACGGAGACGACCAAGCCTTTCGCAATGGACTTCGGTACCGGCTTCGCCTTGTTCGCCTGAACGGCGAAACCGGTACCGAGGTCTTGAGGGGCTCCTTACGCGAGCGCCTTTCCGTAGAGTGCGAGCAACCGCGCCCAGGCGCGCTCGGACTCCTCGCGGTTGTAAACCGCCGTGTCAGGCGGGCACCAGCCGTGCGCGGCCATGTACACCTCGATCTCGGCCGGCAGCTTCGCCTTGGCGAACGTTTCCTTGAGCACGTCCTTCTCGGTGGGCCGCGACTTGTCGTCGTTGTCGCCGATGGCGATCAGGAACTGCGCCTTGGTCTTCGCCGCTTGCAGATGCGGGCTGTCGGGCATGTCGGTCACGAGGCCGCCGCCATGGAACGAAGCCACGGCGCCGACGCGATCCGGCATGGTGGCGGCGGTGCGGAACGCCATCGGGCCGCCCATGCAGTAACCCTGCGTGCCGATCTTGCGATTCTTGGCCACGGACTTCTGCTGATCGAGCCACGTCACGAACGCCTTCGCGTCGGTGGCGTGCGTCGTGGCATTGAGCGTGCGGGCGAGCGGAACCATTTCGGGAATCGGCGTCTGTCCGCCTTGCGGGGCGGTCGGTGCTTTCTTCGTGCGGTAGAACGGATTCACGACCAGCACCGAATAGCCCGACTCCGCGAGCCGCTTGCCCATCTGCCGCGCTGCGGGACGCAGACCGAAGATGTCGGGCCAGTACAGGACGCCGGGTGCAGTGCCGGTGGTGGGGTGCACGAAGTAGGCGTCCGCCATGCCATCGGGCGTCATGATCGTCACTTCGGATTCCGTCACCTCGGCGGCGTTGGCGACGGCCGGCAGCAGAAACGCGAGGCCCGCGCCCCCCATCAGCGTGCCGAACTCACGACGGGTTACGAGGCCCCGGCGTTCGTACTCCAGCCGGTCTTGCTCAAAATGGTCTTGATCGCACATGCGGACTCCTTGGGTTGGGTAGAGCGTCGAAAATTTCTTGCTGACGAACCTTGAGAACCGGGTTCAGCTTATTCAGATTGTAACCAACACTTCGTGCACCGGCACCTGTCAGGACCGAATCCTCAGGACCCCGCGGCAGCCGTGGTTGCAATCGGAATGTGCAGTTCCTTGCGCTGGAAGTCGATGACGAGCCCGCTCAGCAGGCCGAGCGTGTCCATTCCGATCAGCACCGTGGGACGGTCATCGGCATCCCATCGGTCGAAGATCGAATAGTTGCCAAAGCTCACCCGCAGGTTTGCGAATTCAAGGGGGCCGACGGTGAGGCTCTTCACCGACATGAGCAGCGCCTGTTGCGTGGTGTCGGTGATGTCGGTGATGCCGATCTGCGCAATCAACTTGTAATTGCCATTGCTGCGGACCTGTCTGCGCAAGGCCCGGAGCAGGGCGACATTCCCCAGCGTGTCCGCGCCGCCGGTGTCGATGATGGCGCGGGCCCGAACGCCACCCACGATGGCATCAACCATGATCGGTGCCCGTGAGAGGGGGGTAAAAGGCACGACGAGGTGGGTTTTCGCGGCAGGGGCGCCTTGCGTGTCGACAATCAGGATCTGGTCGGCCGCGAAGTCTGCGGTGACGCGATGCTGGCCCAGCGTATCGTTGCCGATCACGCCATCCACGCCCTCGAGTATCGGTGCGTCCAGCACCGGCATGCGCACTTCATTGAACTGCATGGAGCCGGCTTGCATGCTCCGCACCAGCACAGTGGGAATGGGTTTCACGCCGCTGAGGCCCCGCAGCAGCACCTGCCGCTCGGGGTCCGCCTGCAGGCCGAGTCTATCCAGCGCTTGCTTTGCGATCACCGTGCGGGTCGCGCCGGTATCCAGCATGAAGAAGAACGGTCCCTCGCCGTTCAAGATCACCGGCACCACGATGCGGCCCAGATCATCGGGTCGGGTGGATTCGGAGTACAGGAGCACCGGCGCTGGCCG
The DNA here is from genome assembly GCA_040080215.1 of Steroidobacteraceae bacterium. Taxonomy (GTDB): domain Bacteria; phylum Pseudomonadota; class Gammaproteobacteria; order Steroidobacterales; family Steroidobacteraceae; genus CAIUGU01. Next base: position 2,006 of record JBEBIT010000040.1, on the reverse strand, counting down.
CGCGTTCGCAGCGCCTGCAGGGCGCCCATTGCCTTGTGGCGTTGCACACGCAGCCAAAGCCGCCACCATCGGCAGGATTGCGAGGCGCTTGCGAATCACGGCCACTCCTTTCGCACAATCAGGACCAAGCACGTACCCGGGGAACCGAGCCTGGCTAATCTAGCTTATCTGCCAGAACCGATCGGCTTATTTATCTGCGAACGCGCGAGATAGTCGGTCTCGACGCGATCGGCGGTGGCGGGAGAGGCTGTGCTCCTGGAGCAGCGGAGCGGCAGGGATGCGACGAGTTCCCCGACTGCATGTCGATGGCGCGTGCTATCGCGTGTAAGCCCTAAAGCTCACCCCGGTCCGGAAGGAAGTACGGAAGGAAGGACCGTTACCGTGCAACTCCTCCGATCGACTTGCCATCGGGACCGAGGACGTCCACCACGAGGCCGGCTTTCGACCCGTCCCGCGCGGGGTTGGCGGTGACGGTGATGACGTCGCCCGGCTTCAAGATGTCGTTGCGCCATCCCATCCGGCGCAGCACATTGGGACTCAACATCTCGAAGGACCATACCTCGTCGCCCTGCTCGCCCTTGACCTTCACGATCAGCCAGGAATGCGGGTTGGTCCACTGGAACTCGCTGACCGTGCCCTTGTAGGCCACCGTCTTGCTCTGATCGAAAGGGGCAAAAGAGTGGTGTGCCAGCGCAGGCACGACCGGCATTGCCATCAACAGACCCAGCAGCAGGGACAGGCGACGCACCTGTCCTCGAAGCGACCCAGTCCAGGCGTGGACTCCGTGAGAAAATGTAGTCATCGATCAGCTCCTCTCTACGTCATCCTGAAGGCTATTGGAATTTCGGCAGCCCGGTGCTTTCGTCGACGCCGCGGTTGTTTTCCGAGCACCAGAATTCCTGCAGCTTGAAATCCCCTTTGTAGGCGTACGTGCGCGTGGTTTCTTTCCACGGTGCGACGAAGGCGTCTGGATCATCGACGGTCATCTCGTCGACCAGGAGCCCGGGCTCCTTCTCGAAAATGCGCTCGGTGAGCTTGAGCTTGGGGCTGTGCGGCACATTTCCGCCGAGCAACTGCTCGACGCGAATGCCGATGGTTTCCACGACGAGCACGTTTCCGTCCCAGCGACCCACCGAATAGCCTGAATACGTGGGGTCCACCTCGGCGAGCGGCGGAAGCGGTTCGTTCATCCAGATGCGGCGCGTCCGCGGACCGAATTCGGACGTGATCGCCACGATCTTCGGCGTCTGCAGGATCTCCATGCCGTAGATCATCCCCATCATGGCAGGCATCCCCACCGGTGAGCACAACGCGCCGGCGTCGCGCGTTGCCGGGCCTGGCGTCTCCTTCAGATACGCCTCGTACTGCTCCTTGTAGGGCGATTTCATCTCGGGGACGCCCTCACGCCGCTGGCGGGCACCAGGCACATTGATCGCAGCACCGCCGCGCCCGGCGCCGAAGTTCGGACCGCGGTACACCTCCAGCATGCCGCCCGGTGTTACCCAGAACCCGGTCCAGTTAGGCTTGCCATCGGCCATCCGCGCAGGCTTCGGTCCCTCCCGCTTCTCCGGTGCCGTTTGCCCGACTTGCGAAAACGCAGGACTCGCCGCGAAAATCATCATGGCCATCGCGGATGCCGTTAAAACGCGCGCAGTCATCGCGGTGCTCCTCTACGGGTCCAACCGTCCGGTCCCCGCAGGTCGACCATCAGGCCGAAACCAGTCGTCACGCACTTCATTTCCACTTTCCAAGGCCTCCTCTTTGGCGCCACAGGGCTTGACTGTACTTCAGCGATGCGAGATCAAGCGACCCGCGCGAAGCCGTAGGTGCCGGTCCCGCCATACCTGCCCTATTCACATGTTAAGCCGTAGGTGCCGGTTACGCTATATCTGCCTTGTTCACAATTGAGTCCGGCAGCACTGGGAGTCAGTTTTGCGCCTTTGCGCATTGCCGCATTTGCGATCCTGGGGTGCGGTACACGTGTTCGAGGGGGGTGAGGGGAGAGG
>JBEBIT010000039.1:0-31013 GCA_040080215.1 Steroidobacteraceae bacterium | reverse complement strand
CAGTCGCCAATGCTACAATCCGCGCGCGTTCAGTTGTGGGGCTGTAGCTCAGTTGGTAGAGCGTCTCGTTCGCAATGAGAAGGTCAGCGGTTCGATTCCGCTCAGCTCCACATCCCCCTTTCCCGACGTACGCCCCCGTAGCTCAGTGGATAGAGCGACCGCCTCCTAAGCGGTAGGTCGTCGGTTCAACTCCGGCCGGGGGCGCCATGCTTGCATGCGTCCTGTAGCATCGGGGGGAGAGGTCCACTGCCGACTCGGGTTTGCATGCTCCATGAATGAAACTGCGCCGCAAGATTCCGCTCCGGAAGTGCCCGGGGGAGAAATGAAGGCTCGCGCCGACCGTGTCGACCTCGACAACGTCAACGTGATGCAGCAAGCCATCCTCGAGCGTGTCCAGCGCGCGAACCAGCGCGGCTCATGGCTGCCCCGGATCACGCCGCTGCAATGGGTGGTTTCCGGGATCATCGCCTTGATCCTGGTCGCAGGGATTTTCAATGTCGTCGACGCCGGCCTCACGGCATTCCAGAAATTTGCGGAAGTGGCAATGAAGCCGCCTCCCGAAACCCAGGCGGCACCGGCTCCGCCGGTCGATGTCTCGCAGCCTCTCGCCATCATGGTCATTCCGGAAGGCGCTCCCGCCGCGGAATCCCAGCCTCCTTCTTCGCCGCGGTAACCTCTCGGGGCTCACACAATGGCCTGGATCTTCATCCTGTTCGTCGTCCTGATTGGCGCTGGCCTGCCGCTGCAGGCACTGGTCAATGCGCGCCTTGGCGTACTCACGGCGGGTTCCATCTTCGCGTCGTCCTTGTCGATCGTGGTCAGCCTCATCGTGGCGCTGGGGTTCCTGCTGCTGCAGCGTCCCACCCTGCCGCCGATGGACCAGTTGGCCCGCCTGCCGCTGTGGCTGTGGGTCGGCGGAGTGGTGGGCGGCTGCTACGTCATCGCTGCGACGCTGGGCGTTCCCAGAGTGGGGGCGGCAGGCTTCGTTGCGCTGATCGTCCTTGGGCAGATGATCGGTTCCCTGATTCTCGACCATTTCGGCATCCTGCACCCGGCCCAGCCGGCCAATGCCACGCGCATTCTCGGTGTCGTCCTGGTCATGGCGGGCATGCTCCTCGTGCTGCAGCCCTGGCGACGGTAGGACCCTCAAGAACAGGGCTTTTGCCTTGCGGCAGGGAGGGCGTGGTGCGCCCCTTGTTCCCGCGCTCGGGCCGTGATTGGAACGGCATCGCAGAATTGCCGTAGCCCCGCGTCCGGGGTTTTTTCATTTTGGGGGATCATCGGCTACACTACGCGCCCGCTGCGGCCGGAGGCCGTGGCAACCTTCCTCTGAAATCACAGGAACTTACGCGCGAATGAGCGACTCTTTGCGAGCTTTGCTCGAGTCCACGCCGTTAGGCGAAGGCAATGCCCCCTACCTCGAATCCCTCTACGAACAGTTTCTGGCGGATCCGGATTCAGTCGAGGCCCGCTGGCGCGATTACTTTCGCAGCCTGAAGAGCGGCGGTGCGGCAGAGACCGCGCACGGACCCATTCGCGAAGCACTGGCGCAGCGAGCGCGGGATGCGCGGGGTGTGGCTCCAGCGGCCCAAGCGAGCAGCAGCGAGGATTCAGAGAAACAAGCCGCCGTCGCGCGGCTGGTGCAGGTGTACGCGAATCGCGGCCATCTCAGTGCCGACATCGATCCGCTCGGATTGCTGAAGCGCACGGTGCCGGAAGTGCTGAAGCTCGAGTACTACGGGTTGTCGAGCAGTGACCTGGAGAAAGAGTTCTTCGCAGGTCGCGGCCAGTCGTCGAACCCGAAGCGGCAGAAGCTCAAGGACATCATCGCGCAGCTAAAGCACACCTACTGCGGCAAGGTCGGTGCGGAATTCGCACATGTCTCGACCACCGAAGAACGGCTCTGGCTGCAGGATCAGTTCCAGCGGGGGCGTGCCGAGTTCCGTCTGTCTGCGGACGAGCGCAAGACGGTCCTGCGCAACCTGACGGCCGCCGAAGGTCTCGAGCGTTATCTCGCCACGCGTTACCCGGCCCAGAAGCGCTTCTCGCTCGAGGGTGGCGACAGCCTGATTCCGCTGCTCGATGACCTCATCCAGCAAGGCGGCACGGCCGGCGTGGAAGAGATCGTCTTCGGCATGGCGCATCGCGGCCGGCTCAACGTGCTCGTGAACGTCATGGGCAAGTCGCCCCAGGCGCTGTTCTCCGAGTTCGAAGGCACGTACGACGTCAACCACATGCAGGGCTCGGGCGACGTCAAGTATCACAAGGGCTTTTCGGTCGACGTGCGGACGCCGGGCGGCAACGTGCACCTCGGGCTCGCATTCAATCCTTCGCATCTCGAAGTTGCCAACGCAGTCGTCGAGGGCTCGGTGCGCGCGCGCCAGCAGCGTCGCAACGACACCGCCGGCGACAAGGTTGTGCCGGTGCTGATGCACGGCGACGCCGCGTTTGCAGGGCAGGGCGTGGTCATGGAGACGTTGCAGATGTCGCAGGCACGCGGCTTCTACACTGGCGGTTCCATCCACATCATCATCAACAACCAGGTCGGGTTCACCACCTCGAATCCGCTGGATGCGCGCTCGACGCAGTATTGCAGCGACGTCGCGAAGATGATCGAGGCACCGATTTTCCACGTGAACGGCGACGATCCGGAGTCCGTGGTGTTCGTCACGCGCCTCGCGCTCCAGTACCGCATGAAGTTCCACAAGGACGTCGTCATCGACCTCGTCTGCTATCGGCGCCTCGGCCACAACGAAGCCGACGAACCCGCGGCAACGCAGCCCGTGATGTACCAGGTCATCCGGCAGAAGCCGACGACACGCCAGCTTTACGCCGAGCGCCTCGCGCAGGAGCAGGTATTCAAGATCGAGGAGTCGGACGCGCTGGTCGAGCAGTACCGCAGGGAACTCGACGAGGGCAAGTCGCAGGCCAAGCAGTCGCTCGGCATGATCGGCAACAAGCACACCGTTGACTGGACCAAGTACACGCAGGCCGACTGGCATGAAGTCGTCACCACGGGCGTCAAGGCGGAAACGCTGCGCGACCTGGCGACGAAGCTCACGCAGTTGCCGACCAACCTGACGCTGCATCGGCAAGTCGCCCGCATCGTCCAGGACCGCGAGAAGATGACGGCCGGGCAGTTGTCTTCCGACTGGGGCTACGCCGAGACGCTCGCGTACGCGACCCTGTTGTCCGAGGGCTTCGAGATCCGTCTGGTTGGCCAGGATGCCGGACGCGGCACGTTCTTCCATCGCCACGCCGTGTGGCATGACCAGGCGACCGGCGAGTCCTACACGCCACTCAAGAACCTCGCGCCCAGCCAGCCGCGGTTCACGGTCATCGATTCGCTGCTGTCCGAAGAAGCCGTCATGGGCTTCGAGTACGGCTTCTCGACCACCGAGCCCAACTGCCTGACCATCTGGGAGGGCCAGTTCGGCGACTTCGCGAACGGCGCCCAGGTCATCATCGACCAGTTCATCAGTTCCGGCGAGGCCAAGTGGGGTCGTCTGTGCGGCCTCGTGCTGTTCCTGCCCCATGGTTACGAAGGCCAGGGTCCGGAACATTCGTCCGCACGCCTCGAGCGCTTCCTGCAGCTGTCTGCCGAGAACAACATGCAGGTCTGCGTGCCCTCGACGCCGGCCCAGATGTTCCACATGCTGCGCCGGCAGATGGTCCGCACGCTGCGCAAGCCGCTCGTCGTCATGACGCCGAAGAGCCTGCTGCGGCACAAGCTGTCGGTCTCCGCGCTCGAGGACCTGACTCGCGGCACGTTCCAGAACGTCATCGACGAAGTCGACGAGGTCCAGCCGGCCAAGGTCAAGCGCGTCGTCTTCTGCTCGGGCAAGGTTTATTTCGACCTGCTCGAATCGCGGCGTACGGACGGTATCCGCGATGTGGCGATCGTGCGCATCGAGCAGCTGTATCCGTTCCCGACCGAGGAATACGCCGCGATCCTGAAGAAGTATCCGAACGCCCGCGATGTCGTGTGGTGCCAGGAAGAACCGCAGAACCAGGGCGCCTGGTACCAGATCCGCCACCAGCTGCAGCGTCCGCTCAGCTCGAAGGATCAGTTGTTGTATGCGGGTCGGGCTCCTGCGGCGGCACCCGCGACGGGTATTGCCAAGCTGCATACGCAGCAGCAGAAAGGGCTCGTCGATGCGGCACTACGTGCCGAAAGCACCGAAGAGTCGCTGCGGGAAACCGTGCGCCTCAAGGCGCCGTCGCGCAAATAGTCACCGGATAGGCCAAGGCTTTTTACCGGCCAGATGCCGGGCACAGAACAAGGGAATCAGGGCACAAGTCAATGAGCATCGAAGTCAAAGTTCCGCAGTTACCCGAGTCGGTTGCCGACGCCACGCTGGTGGCCTGGCGCAAGCAGCCCGGTGAAGCCGTGACCCGCGGTGAGAGCCTCGTCGATCTCGAGACCGACAAGGTCGTGCTGGAAGTGCCGGCACCGGCGTCCGGTGTGTTGCTCGAGATCAAGATGGCGAACGGCGCCACCGTGACGAGCGGCCAGGTGCTGGCCACGCTTGAAGAAGGTGCCGTTGGCACGGCTCCCGCGGCGGCTCCCGCAGCCCAGGCCGCCGCAGCAGCGCCGGCAGCGCAGAGCAGCGCTGCCGACAAGTCGGGCCCCGCTGCTCGTCGCCTCATCGACGAGAACAAGCTCGACGCCAGCAAGATTGCGTCCACCGGCAAGGACGGTCGCGTCACCAAGGGTGATGTAATTCAGCACCTGGCGAAGCCGGCCGCCGCGGCGCCCGTTGCACTGGCTCCGGCTGGTGCGCGTGCCGAACAGCGCGTACCGATGACGCGCCTGCGTGCCCGCATCGCCGAGCGCCTGATCCAGGCGCAGGCATCGGCAGCCATGCTGACGACCTTCAACGAAGTGGACCTGACGGCAGTGAACGAACTGCGCAGCCGCTACAAGGACAAGTTCGAGAAGGCCCATGGCGTCAAGCTCGGGTTCTCGTCGTTCTTCATCAAGGCCGCCATCGAGGCGCTGAAGAAGTTCCCGGCGGTCAATGCGTCGATCGACGGCAACGACATCGTCTACCACGAGTTCTACGACATCGGCGTGGCCGTCTCGACGGACCGCGGCCTGATGGTGCCCGTGCTGCGCAATGCCGAGAACCTCGGCTTTGCCGAGATCGAGTCTGCGGTCAGCGCCTATGCGGCCCGTGCCCGCGACGGGTCGATCACGATCGAAGAGTTGACGGGCGGCACGTTCACGATCACGAACGGAGGCGTGTTCGGTTCGCTGATCTCGACGCCGATCCTCAACATGCCGCAGGTTGCCATCCTCGGCATGCACAAGATCCAGGATCGCCCTGTCGTCGTGAACGGCCAGATCGTCATCCGTCCGATGATGTACCTCGCGCTGACCTACGATCATCGCATCGTTGACGGCCGCGACTCGGTGCAGTTCCTCGTCGCCATCAAGGACGCACTCGAAGACCCGGCGAGGTTGTTGCTCAATGTCTGACCAGTACGACGTCATCGTCATCGGTGCCGGCCCGGCCGGGTACCCGTGCGCCATCCGCGCCGGCCAGAACAAGCTCAAAGTCGCGTGCATCGACGAATGGCAGAACCATGATGGCAGCTATGCGTTCGGTGGCACCTGCCTCAACGCCGGTTGCATTCCCTCCAAGGCACTGCTCGAGTCGTCGGAACTCTACCACCGCGCCCATACCGAGTTTGCGGTCCACGGCATCAAGGTCAGCGGCGTCAGCTTCGATGTCGCTGCCATGCAGAAGCGCAAGGCACAGATCGTCAAGCAGTCGACAGCGGGCATTGCCTCGCTCCTGAAGGGCGCCGGCGTCACGGCCCTCGTCGGCCACGGCAAGCTTTTGCCTGGCAACAAGGTCGAGTTCACCGACAAGGACGGCAAGAAGCAGGAGCTGTCCGCGAAGCATGTCGTTCTCGCCGCAGGTTCGATTCCGACGGAACTCCGGAGCCTGCCGTTCGACGGCAAGGACATCGTCGATTCGTGGGGTGCACTTGAGTTCGACGCGGTGCCAAAGCGCCTCGGCGTCATCGGTGCCGGTGTCATCGGGCTCGAACTCGGCAGCGTGTGGCGCCGGCTCGGTGCCGAAGTCGTCGTTCTCGAAGCCATGGATGCGTTCCTGCCGATGGCCGACAAGGCCGTCGCCAACGAGGCGCTCAAGCACCTCAAGAAGCAGGGCCTCGACATCCGCCTGGGCGCGAAGGTGTCTGGCGCCGACAAGGCGAAGGACGGCGTCGTGCTCAAGTACACGGATGGCAAGGGCGAGCAGACCGTCACCGTGGACAAGGTCGTGGTGGCTATCGGCCGTCGCCCCTTCACGAAGAACCTGCTGGCGGACGGCACGGGGGTCGAGCTCGACGAGCGCGGTTTCGTCAAGGTCGATCACGAGTGCCGCACGGCGGTGCCGAACGTCTGGGCCGTGGGCGACCTCGTCCGCGGGCCGATGCTGGCGCACAAGGGCAAGGAAGAGGGTGTGGTGGTCGCGGACCTGATCGCCGGACTCCATGGCCACGTGAATTACGACCTGGTCCCCTCGGTGATCTACACGGCGCCGGAAATTGCCTGGGTCGGCCAGACCGAAGAGCAGGTGAAGGCCAGCGGTCGCGCGTACAAGGTCGGCTCGTTCCCGTTCATGGCGAGTGGTCGTGCTCGCGCGATGGAAGCGGGCGCCGGCTTCTGCAAGGTGGTGGTAGCCACCGACGATGATCGCATCCTCGGCGTCCACATCATCGGCCCCATGGCGGGTGAGTTGCTGGCCGAAGCGGTCCTCGCCATGGAGTACTCGGCCAGCGCCGAAGACCTGCAGCGGACGATGCATGCCCATCCGACGTTGTCGGAGGCACTGCACGAAGCCGCACTCGGCGCCGACAAGCGCGCGATCGACTTCCCCAACCGCTGAACCTGGATCCGGGGCGTCCGTGCAGGGCGCCCCTCTCAGGCTTTCCTTCTCGCGCTGATCACGTTCGGCAGGCCCTGAATCCTCGCGAGGGCCCGTGACAGCTCCGTCAGTCCATGCACCGACAGTCGAATCGTCATGTCGGCGATCCCGTCCTTGTCGTTGGTCTGCGTCGACATCGAGTGGATATTGATTCTTGCATCTGCCAGCACGCCGGTAATGTCGCGCACCAGGCCACGTCGATCATAAGCCAGCACATTCACGTCAAGGGCGAACGTCTGCCCCGTATCCTGTCCCCAGTCCACCGCGATGACCCGTTCCGGGTGCTCCGTGCCAAGCCGGAGCGCATTCGGGCACTGCTCGCGGTGGATGCTCACGCCGCGACCCAGCGTGATGTACCCGGTGATGGGCTCCGGCGGCACCGGTCGGCAGCACCGGGCGAGGTGCGAGAGCAGGTCGCCGACGCCCTCGACCGTGATCCCCGTCTTGCCCACTTCTCGAACCGGCTTGCGCGCGATCGCCGACGGCAGTTCCTGCGGCTTTGCCCGTCTCTGCATCGCGCCCGCGATCTGCGCGACGGTGAGTTCGCCTTCGCCCAGCGCCAGGTACAGCGCATTGGCATCCGCGAGATTGAACTCGGCCAGCAGGTCGTCCACGGTCACCGAATGGATCGCGAGTCGCTGCAGTTCGCGCTCGAGAATCTGGCGGCCCTGCGCCAGGTTCTGCTCTTCATCCTGCTTCCGGAACCAGGCGCGGACCTTGCTCCGGTTCCGCTGGGAAACGAGGTAACCCAGCGAGGGGACCAGCCAGTCGCGACTTGGGTTCAGCTGCTTGCCCGTCACGATCTCGACCTGGTCACCGTTCGTGAGCGGCTGGTTCAACGGCACCATCCGGCCATTCACCTTCGCGCCGCGGCAGCGGTGGCCGAGGTCGGTGTGGACGTGATACGCGAAATCGAGCGGCGTCGCGCCGCGGGGCAGGTCGATCACTTCGCCGCGAGGTGACAGGGCATAGACGCGGTCTTCGAAGATCTCTGCCCGCATCTGTTCCAGCAGGTCGGGCTCGTTTTGCTTGGGGCGACCCCCTTCAGCGGTCGACGGTTCAAGCAGCTGCCGCAGCCAGTTGATCTTCTGTTCATAGGCAGGGTGGGCACGGGCGCCTTCCTTGTAGACCCAGTGGGCGGCGAGACCCAATTCGGCATGCTCGTGCATCTCGAGCGTGCGGATCTGCACTTCGAGCGGCAGCTTGCCCGGCCCGATCACGGCCGTGTGCAGCGAGCGGTACTGGTTTTCCTTCGGCGTCGCGATGTAGTCGTCGAATTCGCCGCGGATGTACGGCCACAGGCTGTGGACGACGCCGAGCGCGGCGTAGCAGTCGGCAACCGAGTCCACCAGGATGCGCACGGCACGCAGGTCGTACAGTTCCTCGAAGGACAGGTTCTTCCGCTGCATCTTCCGCCAGATGCTGTAGATGTGCTTCGGGCGGCCGGCGATCTCGATGGGCTTGATGCCCGCATCGCCCAGGGCAACCTGCAGTTCGCGGATGACCTCGCCGATGTAGTTCTCCCGATCCGCCCGCTTGGCCACGAGCCACCCGGCAATCCGCTTGTACGTCTCGGGTTCGAGATAGCGGAAGCTCAGGTCTTCCAGTTCCCACTTGAGCTGCCAGATGCCGAGGCGGTTTGCGAGCGGCGCGTAGATCTCGCGCGTTTCGAGCGCAATGCGCTGGCGTTCGGCTTCCGGGGCGTCCTTGCAGGAGCGGAGCCGGTGCAGCTGGTCCGCCAGCCTGATGAGGATCAGTCGCGCATCGGTGACGACCGCCAGCAGCATCTTGCGGAGCGCTTCTGCCTGGGCGCCGGGCAGGGCCTGCCCTGGTTTCCATTGCGCCGGCGTACCGAAGTGACCGAGCCGTACGATCTCCTGTGCGATGCGCGTGGCGGGCTCGCCGAACTCGAGGACGGCTTGCGGCTCTGGCAGCAGACCGGCGTCCAGCAACGGGTAGAGCAAGGCACCGAGGACGATGTCGTCATCGGCCTTCAGCTCCTCGACGATCTGCGACAACGCGTTCGCCCTGTCGGCAGCGAGTCGGCGGGGCTCGTCCTGCGCGGCAAAGCGCAGCAGGAAGTCCCGGGCGCGCACGGCGGCAGGAGAACTCGGGCGGACGGTGGGAGGATCTGCTGCCACGGAAGCGCTGTTGCAAACTCAAGGTGTTAGAAGACGCGTGATGCCGGTATCATACGCGGCTTCAATCCCTCCACGATTCCACGCTGGAATGACGGTATTCATGGCAAGACGTGCAGAGCGAAGTGCAACCGGCCTTGATGCACGCCCCCTGCGGCCCGGGAGTTTCGTTGGCGCGTCGTAGTCCCCGGCTGATGGTCGTCCCCGTGGTCGCTGCCCGGCAGCGTAAAGGGGCGCCACCGCCGCTGCCACCTGTCGCGGCGGCTTCACGGGTGCGGGTGCTGGGCCTCGATCCGGGGTCTCGCGCCACGGGCTATGCGGTCCTCGAATGTGTCGGTACGGTCAGCACCTACCTTGCAAGCGGTTCGATCCGGACCACGGCGGACTCCTTTCCGCGTCGCCTCGAAGAGATCTTTGCCGGCGTGTCGCGGCTGGTCGACGAATACCGTCCTGACGAGGTCGCCATCGAGCGGGTGTTCATGCATCGCAATCCGGACAGCGCCATCAAGCTGGGGCAAGCTCGCGGCGCCGCGCTCTGCGGCACTTTTGCGGTCGAGCCCAGGATCTACGAGTATGCTCCGCGCGAGGTGAAGCTGGCGGTCGTCGGCACGGGCGCCGCGCAGAAGGAACAGGTGCAGTTGATGGTCAAGCAGCTGCTGCGACTCTCGGGAACGCTGGGTCCCGATGCGGCCGATGCGCTTGCGATCGCGCTTTGCCATGCCAATACGCGACGCCTCGCGTCGCTGGTGCAGTCAGCCGGTGCGTCCCGGCCGAGGGCGGCCCGATGATCGGCTCGCTGCGCGGCAAGCTGCTCTCGAAGCAGCCGCCGTTCCTCTCCATCGACGTCGGCGGCGTGGGCTACGAGCTCGAAGCGCCCATGTCCACGTTCTACACGCTGCCGGCCGTCGGTGCCGAGGTCATGGTGTGCACGCACCTCGTGATCCGCGACGATGCCCATATCCTCTATGCCTTCGGGACCGAGCGCGAACGCCGGCTGTTCCGGGAACTGCTCAAGGTGTCGAACGTGGGACCCAAGATCGCGCTGGCGCTGCTGTCGGGCATCAGCGTCGACGGATTCCTGCAATGTGTGGAGGCCGAGGATACCGATGCGCTGGTGCGGGTGCCCGGCGTGGGCCGCAAGACCGCCGAGCGGCTGCTGGTCGAGATGCGCGATCGGGTCAAGTCTTTCGGTGCCGTCGCCACCACGAGCGTCGCGATCCCGGGCACCGAGGGCGTGAACCCCGGAATCCAGTCTGAAGCGTTCAGTGCATTGGTCGCACTCGGGTACAAGCCGCCCGAAGTCACGCGCCTGCTGAAGCTGGCCGAGGCAGGTGCCGAAACGACCGAAGACCTGATCCGCCGGGCGCTGCAGGTTGCGGCCAAGCGCTGATCCGATAGAGACCAAGGCAGCCACCATGATCGAACAGGACCGCATCACTTCCGCCGCCCCCCTGGGGGAGGACGACGCGTTCGATCGCACGGTTCGCCCGAAGCAGCTCAAGGACTACGTGGGCCAGACTGCGGTCAAGACGCAGATGGAGATCTTCATCGAGGCTGCCCGCAAGCGCGGCGAGGCCCTGGACCATGTTCTGATCTTCGGTCCACCCGGCCTCGGCAAGACCACGCTTGCGAACATCATTGCCAACGAACTGGGCGTGGGACTGCGGCAGACGTCCGGACCCGTCATCGAACGCCCGGGCGATCTCGCGGCGCTGCTCACCAACCTGCAGCCGAACGACGTGCTGTTCGTCGACGAGATCCATCGCCTGAGTCCCGTCGTAGAGGAGATCCTGTATCCCGCGATGGAGGACTTCCAGCTCGACATCATGATCGGCGAGGGCCCGGGGGCGCGTTCCATCAAGATCGACCTGCCTCCGTTTACGCTCGTGGGCGCGACGACGAGGGCGGGTTTGCTGACTTCGCCGCTGCGCGACCGCTTCGGCATCGTGCAGCGCCTCGAGTTCTACGACCACACCGAACTCGAAAGCATCGTCGCCCGGTCGGCGGGCATTTTGGGCGTCGCGATGGAAGGCGGCGGCGCCATGCAGGTGGCCAGGCGGTCACGCGGTACGCCACGCATCGCGAACCGGTTGCTCCGTCGGGTGCGTGATTTCGCCGAAGTCCGCGCGCAGGGCACGGTGACGGATGCCGTGGCCGAAGCGGCGCTCAACCTCTTGCATGTCGACGCGCAGGGCTTCGATGTCATGGACCGCAAGCTGATGCTGGCCATCATCGAGCGGTTCGACGGCGGGCCGGTCGGCGTGGAGAGCCTCGCGGCGGCCCTTGGCGAGGAACGCGGCACCATCGAGGACGTCATCGAGCCGTTCCTGATCCAGCAGGGCTACATCATGCGGACCGCCCGTGGCCGAATGGCGACACGCAACGCCTACCTGCACTTTGGCCTTAAGGTGCCGGACCGCGCACAGCCGAGCGGCGACCTGTTCAAAGAGGGATAGCGACCGATGACAGCGCCTTTCGCGTGGCCCGCGCGCATCTACTGGGAAGATACCGATGCAGGCGGCGTGGTCTACTACGCCAACTACCTCAAGTTCATGGAGCGCGCGCGCACCGAGTGGCTGCGGTCGATCGGCATCGAGCAGGGCGAACTCGCGAAGTCGCAGGGCCTCGTCTTTGCGGTCGTGCACGTCGAGGCGAGCTACCGTCGGCCAGCCCGCTATGACGACCTGCTGCAGGTCACTTGCGCCGTGGCAGAACATACCCGGAGCAGCGTGACGTTTGGCCAGGAGATCTTTCGCGGGACCGTCGGGGGCGAGCTGCTGCTGTCCGGTACCATCCGCGTGGCCTGCCTTGATGCCGCCAGTTTCCGGCCACGGCCGATTCCAGATTTTCTATTGAAGGAGATGCAGTAATGACGGACCACCTGTCTGTCGTCGGTTTGATCCTGAATGCCAGCGTCGTCGTGCAGATCGTGCTGGCGTTGCTGCTCGGGGCGTCCATCTCGTCCTGGGCCGTCATCTTCCGCAAGCGGGCAGAGATCAACGGCGCGCGCTCGGCATCCGACAAGTTCGAGGAAGCGTTCTGGGCCGGCGGTGATCTCACCGCGATGTACCGCTCCATCGACGCCGCCAAGAAGCCACTGACCGGCATGGAGAGCATCTTCCAGGCCGGGTTTCGCGAGTTCGGCCGGCTTCGCCAGCAGGGCGGCATGACCGCGGCACAGCTCATCGAAGGGTGCCGGCGCTCCATGCGCGTAGCGCTGCTTCGGGAAACCGACCGCCTTGAAAAGAGCCTCGCGATGCTTGCGACGGTCGGTTCCATCAGTCCTTATGTGGGCCTGTTCGGCACGGTGTGGGGCATCATGAACGCGTTCTACGGACTCGGTAATGTGCAGCAGGCCACGCTCGCGATGGTCGCGCCCGGCATTTCCGAAGCCTTGATCGCCACGGCGATGGGCCTGTTCGCGGCGATCCCGGCGGTCATTGCCTACAACCGGTACGCGGATCAGGTGAGCCGGCTCGAACTGCGCTACGACACGTTCGTCGAGGAGCTCTCCACGATCCTGCAGCGGCATGCCAACGTGAGGCCGGCCGCGGCGCCGGCGGCGACATGAACCCCGTCCGGCGCGGCAAGGGACGCCTGGTCGCGGAGATCAACGTGGTCCCGTATATCGACGTGATGCTGGTGCTGCTCATCATCTTCATGATCACGGCGCCGCTCTTGACCCAAGGCATCAAGGTCGAGCTGCCGAAGGCAGGTGCCGAGGCGTTGCCGGAAGAGCTGATGCGCGAGCATCCACCGCTGATCCTGAGTGTCGATCGCGAGGGTCGCTATTACCTCAGCATCGGCGAGAACAAGGACTCCGCGATCGAACCCGATACCGTTGTCGAGCGGGTCGGCGCAGTCCTGCGCAGGGAACCGATGACGCCGGTACTGGTCAAGGCAGATACGAACGTTCCCTATGGGCAGGTGGTGGCAGGCATGGTGTTGCTGCAGCAGGCGGGCGCCGAGAAGGTCGGCTTCATCACCGACCCGGTCGACACGCCCCAGAGGCGTCCGGCCCGCCGCTGAGGCGGCAGGGACCCAGCAACAACAGATGTCAGAGTACCTGCAAGAACACTGGAAGTACCTCTCCGCAGCCGTCGTGCTGCACGGGGGTATTGCCGCGTTGTTCCTGGTGACGTTTGCGACGCAGCCGGTTCGCGTGACGCCGCAGCTCGCGATCCAGGCGACGGTCGTCGACGCGTCTGTCCTGCGCCGGATGGACCAGAAGCAGAAGCAGGAAGAGGCGAGGGCGCAAGCCGAGCGTGATCGGCAGGCGCAGGAGATCCGCGACCGCGAGGAAGACGAGCGTCGTCGCGAGCGGGAGGCTGAAGCCGAGAAGGCCGCTGCCTTAGAGCGCCGCGAGGCGGAAGCGAAGCAGAAAGAGGACGCGCAGAAGCGAGCCGCGGCAGACGCCCAGCGCGCAGCGCAGGTCGAAAAGGACAAGCGTGCCGCTGCCGATAAAGCGAAGGCCGCCGAGATCGAAAAGCGGCAGAAGGAAGCGGCTGACAAGCGCAAGGTACAGGATGCTGCGCGGGCCCAGGCGGCGCGTGAAGCGGAGCTGAAGCAGCAGCTCGCCGAAGAGCAGGGCCGCATGCAGGCGGAAAGTGCGGGCCTCAACAATCAGTACGCGGCCCTGATCGAACAGCGCGTCTATCGCAACTGGAACCGGCCGGCTACCGCTCGCCCGGGCATCGAGTGCCAGATCAAGGTGACGCAGGCGCCGGCGGGCACCGTGCTGTCGGTGGAGATCGGACAGTGCAACGGCGACGCGGCCGTGCGACAGTCCATCGAGGCTGCCGTGCTGCGCTCTTCTCCGTTGCCGCCGCCGCCGGATGCGCGGCTGTTTCAGCGTAATATCCTGCTGATCTTCAAGCCGCAGGATTGAACCGATGCAGCCGGATACGGTCATGACAACCACTATCGAGAAGCGCAGCATGAAATACACCTTTTCCACTGTTTGCCGCGGGCTGCTCGCGCTGATGCTGTTCGCCGCGCCGCTCGCGCACGCCCAGCTCGTTGTAGAAATTACACGGGGACAGGCCAACGCGATCCCGATTGCCGTCGTGCCCTTTGGGTGGGACGGGGCAGGCACGGCGCCCTTCGATGTCGCCCAGATCGTTGCGGCAGACCTGGCTCGGAGCGGTCGCTTTGCTCCGCTCGAACGTCGCGACATGATCGACCGCCCGACGGCGGGCTCGCAGATCAAGTTCCAGGACTGGCGTTACCTGAAGAGCGACTACATCGCTGTCGGCAAGCTGGTCTCGACCGGTGGCGACCAGCATGCGGTGGAATACGAGCTGTTCAACGTGTTGAACGGCCAGCGGCTGGCAGGACAGCGGATTCCGTCGACGACTGCGGGCCTGCGCGCCACGGCGCATCGCGTGGCAGACCAGATCTTCGAGCAGCTGACGGGTATCCCCGGCGCATTCTCGACGCGTATCGCGTTCGTCAGCATGGACGGCACGCCGCCGCAACAGCGTTACAAGCTGATCGTTGCGGACGCCGATGGCGAGAACCAGCAGATCATTGCCGACTCGGCGGAACCGCTGATGTCGCCCATCTGGTCGCCGGACGGGCAGAGCCTGGCGTACGTGTCCTTCGAGAGCCGCAATGCCGCGATTTACGTGCAGGCGCTCAGGACCGGCGAACGCACTCGTGTCTCGGCGCGGGCCGGCATCAACGGTGCACCGGCCTGGTCGCCGGATGGGTCCACGCTGGCACTGACGTTGTCGCGCAAGGACGGTGACCTCGACGTGTACACGTTGTCGCTCGCGACCCAGGTGTTGACGCGCATGACGTTCGACGCCGGCATCGACACCGAACCGGTCTGGTCGCTGGACGGCAAGAAGCTGTATTTCACGTCGGATCGCTCGGGCAACCCGCAGATCTACGAAGTCGAGGTCGACAACTCGTCGAAGCTCAGGCGCATCACGTTCGAGGGCAGCTACAACGCGCGGCCCCGCCTGTCGCCGGACGGCAAACAGCTCGCCCTCGTGCACCTGGACAGCGGCAACTATCGGATTGCCATCGTCGACTTGGGCTCGCGTGCAGTGCGCGTCCTCTCGCAGGGCAAGCAGGACGAGAGCCCCAGTTTCGCCCCGAACGGCGCGACGTTGATCTACGCCACCCAGGACCGGGGGCGGGGCGTGCTCGCGACTGTCTCCATTGACGGACGGGTGACGCAGCGACTGGCGGCTCGCTCGGGCGACGTTCGCGAACCCGTGTGGTCGCCGTTCCCGGCACGTCAGTAGCGTGGTGACGTGCGGCGGCTTGTGGCACAATTTGGGCAGATTTCCGGTTTCAATCCTGTTTTGCTTTAGGAGTGACGTGCATGCGAATGACGCAGCTGATCCTGGTCCTCGCGAGTGCGATAGCGCTGGCAGGCTGTCCCAAGCGGTCGACGACGGTACCGGAAGGCGCCGGTGCGTCTGCGGGTAATCAGGGTGCGGCGACTGCGGGCGCCGGCAGCGGCGGTGCGCAGACGGGCGAGCAGCTGACGGCCGAACAGGCCGCGCTGCGCGAACTCGAGCGTCTCGGCATGATCATCTACTTCGATTACGACCGTGCCGAGATCAAGCCGGAGTACGTCAGCGTCGTGGCCGCCCACGCCCGCTTCCTGAACGGCAATGCGTCCCGCAAGGTCCGTCTCGAGGGCCACGCGGACGAGCGCGGTTCCCGCGAATATAACATCGGCCTTGGCGAGCGTCGTGCCCAGGCGGTCCGCCGCGCGTTGCTGCTGCAAGGGGTGACCGAAGCGCAGATCACCACGGTGAGCTACGGCGAGGAACGTCCTGCCGCCGCCGGCAATGACGAAGCCGCCTACAGCCGCAACCGTCGCGTGCAGATCGGATACGGTCAATGATCCTTCGGGTCCTGTCCTTCGTCGGCGTCGCCTCCTTGAGCCTCACGCTCGCGGGCTGCGTTACGACGCCGCCGGAGCAGGATCCCGTGGTGCAGAAGCTGTCCGAGCTGGATGGTCGGCTGCTGCGTCTTGAGCGCGTGCTGTCTAACCAGAGCCTGCTCGACCTGTCGCAGCGCCTGGAGGCTGCGCAGGCTGAGGCCCGGACGCTCCGCGGCCAGATCGAGGAACTGCAGTTCCGCAACCAGGGCGCGGGCGAGCAGCAGCGCGAGCTGTACGACGACCTGAGCAAGCGCTTGCAGGCGCTCGAGACCAGCAACAGCCAGGCGCCCGTCCAGCAGGTGTCGGCAGGCAACGGCTTGCCGGTTCCGGGCGGAGATGACAAAGCCAACTACCAGGCCGCTTTCGACCTGCTGCGCGATGGCAAGTACGCCGAAGCCACCGAAGGGTTCAAGCAGCTTCTGGTCCGCTTCCCGACGAGCTCCATGGCCGACAACGCCCAGTACTGGCTCGGCGAGAGCTACTACGTGACGCGGGACTTCGCTGCGGCGTTGAAGGCGTTTCGCGTGGTGGTCGACAAGTATCCCGACTCGCGCAAACTGCCCGACGCCTTGCTCAAGATCGGGTATTGCGACTACGAATTGCAGAACTGGAAGACGGCGCGCGCAGCGCTCGGGCAGGTTGTCCAGCAGTTCCCGGACACTACCGCCGCCCGGCTGGCACAGCAGCGTCTGGTAAAGATGGACGGCGAAGGTCGCTGATCCCCCCGATCACCTGTCTGCAGCCCGGCCCCAATCCCGGCACCCGCCGTGCAGTCCGAGTCCCCTTTGCCAAGCGCGGTGCGCCTCAAGCTCACCGAGCTGTTCCTCTCTATCCAGGGTGAAGCCGATGCCGTCGGCTGGCCAACCGTGTTTGTCCGGCTCACCGGTTGTCCGTTGCGCTGCGGGTACTGCGACACCGCGTATGCCTTTTCCGGAGGCGACTGGACCACGATAGAAGAGGTAGTCGCGCGCGTGGCCGCGTTCGGCGTGCAGCGTGTCTGCGTCACCGGCGGCGAGCCCCTGGCGCAGAAGTCGGCGTTCCCGTTGTTGACCGCGCTCTGCGACGCGGGCTACCGCGTATCCCTTGAGACCAGCGGCGCGATCGACGTTGCCCAGGTCGATCCCCGCGTCGTCAAGGTGATGGACTTGAAGACGCCAGCCAGCGGCGAAATGCAGCGCAACCGCCTGGAGAACCTGCCGTTCATCGCTGCAAGCGACCAGATCAAGTTCGTGATCTGCGACCGCGCCGACTACGAGTGGTCGCGCGGACTCGTGAAAGAACACGCGCTCGATACCCGCTGCACCGTGCTGTTCAGCCCGGGACATGAGACGTTGCCGCCGCAGCAGCTCGCGGACTGGCTGCTGGAGGACCGCCTACCCGTGCGCCTGCAGGTCCAACTGCACAAATACTTGTGGGGCAATGCCCGTGGCAAGTGATCCGGTCCGGCGTGCTGTCGTGCTGGTCTCGGGTGGTCTCGACTCCGCCACCGTGCTCGCGATTGCCAGCGCCGAGGGCTACGAGTGTTACGCGCTCAGTTTCGACTACGGTCAACGACACCGGGTTGAGCTCGCCGCGGCCGACCGGGTGGCGCGTGCCTTGGGTGCGCGCGAGCATCGGACCATGCGCATTGATCTCGGTGGCATCGGCGGGTCTGCGCTGACCGATCCGGGTGTCGCTGTCCCTGAGCACCAAGGCGGCCCCGGCATCCCGGTCACGTACGTGCCCGCCCGGAATACGCTTTTCCTGGCGTTGGCACTTGGCTGGGCCGAGGTCCTCGGCGCGGCTGACATCTTCATCGGCGTGAATGCCGTGGACTATTCGGGATACCCGGACTGCCGCCCGGCCTTCATCGACGCCTTCACCGCGCTGGCCAATGTGGCGACCCGCGCCGGCGTCGAGGGCACGACCCGTTTCAAGGTCCAAACGCCGCTGCTCTCGCTGTCCAAGGCCGAGATCATCCATCGTGGTATTGCGCTGGGTGTCGACTTCGCCTCCACGGTGTCCTGCTACCAGGCGGACGGCGAGGGGAGGGCTTGCGGTCGCTGCGACTCCTGCTACCTGCGGCGCGAAGGTTTTCTTGCCGCAGGCATTGCTGATCCCACGCGCTATCGCCAGTGAGACAGGCAAAGTTTCGCGTAGGGGGCTTGGAGCGGGACGGCCATCGGTTATCATGCGCGCCCCGCGTGAGATCCGGGCCGTTAGCTCAGTTGGTAGAGCAGTTCCCTTTTAAGGAATTGGTCATAGGTTCGAGTCCTATACGGCCCACCAAACCCGCGCGGGAATTTGCGAAAGTGCTGCACCCAACTGCTTGATTGGGTTACAGTCGTCAAATGACATTGACCATAAGCTTCGCTCTGGGATCGCCTCAAGTCCCGGCGCCCAGCCGGATGGAGTGCGGCCTGTGAGCGCGCCGGTCGCCATTCCCTTCGGCCTTTCTGCTCCGCCGTTCACGGAGCATCGCAACGACGTCGCTTTTTTCTTCCCGGGCGAGCAGTACCTGCGTGCGCTGGAATTCATGGGCGCAGCGCTGTGGACGCGGACGCAGATCGGCGTGGTCACTGCGGAAGAGGGCTGCGGCAAATCGCAGGTCATCCGCCGTTTTCTCGCCGCCCTCGACGAGCGAGTGCTGTGCGCGGAAGTGCATCGGCAGGACCTCACGGCCCGCGAATTCCTCGACGAAGTGCTGCAACAGTTCGGCGTCGGCCTCGACGAATCCGACCGGACCGATCGCCGCCGCGTGCTGGAGCGCTTCCTCGGGCACCAGCGGAATCTCGGGCGGATCTGCCTGGTCGTCGTCGAGAACCCTCAGGTCATGCATCCTCTGGTGCTTGACGAGATCAGGGCGCTCGCGGAAATCGAGGTCGATGGCACGCGCGCGCTCAAACTGCTGCTGCTCGGGCAGTCGCTGCTCAATCACGTCGTCGATTCGCCGCGCATGGGGCAGTTGATGGGGAACGGTGCCACCCGCTTCCATCTGCAGGCGCTATCGGAGGATCAGGTGTCGGCCTACGTGGCACACCGCCTGCGAGCGGCGGGCGCCGCGGACCCGGACCAGCTGATGCCGTACACGCTGATGCCGAAGGTGCACCTCCATACCGGCGGGGTGCCTGCCGCGGTGAACCGGTTATGCACGCAGGCGCTGGCCTGCGCCGCCGTGCGGGGCGATGTCGCGGTGACCATGCAGGCCCTGGACGAGGCCATCGATATCCTTGGCCTGGAGCCCCGTGGCCTTGCAGCGTCGCCGCCCGCCTCGGAAGCGGGGGTGGTGCCCACCGTGCTCGAAGCGTCGCTGCTGCTGGCTACGCAGGGCTCGCCGGACAAGGACATTCCGTTCGTGCGCAGTCGCGTGCTGATCGGCCGCAGCGAGCTCGCGGACGTCCGCATCGACAGCGTGTTCGTCAGCCGCTATCACGCGCTGATCGTGCGCGAGCCCACCCATGACCTGCTCATCGACTTGGGCAGCACGAACGGTGTGCTCGTCAACTCCAGACGGGTGCTGCGCCATGTGCTCCGCCACCGCGATCTGGTCCAGATCGGGCCGGCCAGGGTCACCTACCTGAACCCGGCAGCCACCGGCTCCACCGGCCCGGATCCGGGACAAACCGTGTACCTCGCGCGTGCCGGCATGGTCGCGCCGGACCAGCCTGCCAGCGCCACGGTCCTCGCATTTGGCCGCGTTGCAGGCGAGTCGCCCGGCTGACCGTCAGCCCGCATCGCCGGCACGGGTCCCTTGCCGGCAAATTTCCTGTTGTTTTGTACCAGCTTAGGCTTGCCGCTCTGTTGCGCTGCAAGTACAGTGTCGCCCGCATTATTGGCCGGCAACCCACTTGAGAGACGGAAGGCACGTGCAGCACTGGCGGGTACACAAATTCGGCGGTTCGAGCGTGGCGGACGCGGCCTGCATGGAGCGTGTCGCACGGATCCTGGAAAGCGATCCGCATACCCGACTGGGGGTCGTGCTGTCGGCCTGCCGCGGCGTCACAGATGCGCTGCTCGACCTGGTAACGCTGGCCGAAAAGCAGGACGCCACGCTTGCCGAGCGGCTTGAGGCCGTCCGCAAGCGGCACGTCGTCATCGCCGATACGCTGCTGGAAGGCGCATCCCGCGAGGACTACCTTGCCACGCTGGACCAGGATTGCCGCAACATCGCCGGCATCCTCGAAACGGTGAAGATGATCCGCTCGGCGTCGCGCAACGTGCGCGAACTGGTAGCCGGCTTTGGCGAGATCTGGTCCACGCGGCTCTTCGTGCGCTACCTGCAGAAGCGCGGCAAGCGTCCCGGCAAGATCGCCTGGGTGGATGCCCGCGACATCGTCGTCGTCGACTGGGGTTCGCTCGGCCCCTCGGTGCGCTGGGACGAGTCCCGCGCGAACACCGCCAAGCTGATTCCCCAGGATGCCGGCACCCTGATCATCACCGGCTTCATCGCCCGCGATGCGAAAGGCCTGCAGACGACGCTCGGCCGCAACGGCAGCGACTTCTCCGGTTCGATCTTCGGGGCCCTGCTGGAGGCCGAGGAGATCCACATCTGGACCGACGTTGATGGCGTGCTGAGCGCCGATCCGCGGCTTGTTCCCGATGCGACCGTCATCGATTCCCTGTCATACAACGAGGCGATGGAGCTCGCGTACTTCGGCGCGAAGGTGCTCCACCCGCAGACGATGGCGCCGGCCGTGATGAAGTCCATCCCGATCTGGATCCGCAACACGTTTGCACCAGAGAAGGCCGGCACGCTCATCTGCGAGAAGCCGGAGTCGACGCTTGCGGTCAAGGGCATCACCAGCATCGACAAGGTTGCGCTCGCGAACGTCGAAGGCGCGGGCATGATCGGCGTGCCCGGCACGGCCCACCGGCTGTTCGGTGCGCTGCGCGACAACGGCATTTCGGTCATCCTGATCTCGCAGGGCAGCTCGGAGCATTCCATCTGCTTTGCCGTGCCTGAAGCCGAGGCCGAGCAGACCGAAGCCGTCGTGCGCCAGGCGTTCGACAGCGAGCTGCGCCAGGGCCAGATCCAGAGCGTCGAAGTGACTCGCGGCTGCAGCATCCTTGCGGTGGTCGGCGACGGCATGGCCGGCTCGCACGGCGTGGCCGCCAAGGTCTTCGGTGCGCTGGGAACTGCAGCCGTCAGCGTGAAGGCCATCGCGCAAGGCGCTTCGGAGCGCAACATCTCCGTCGTCATCGACGGTAAACAGACCTCGCGTGCACTGCGCGCGGTGCATTCGAGCTTCTATCTCTCTCCGCACACGGTATCGATCGGGCTCATCGGCCCGGGCGTGGTCGGCGGCGTGCTGCTCGACCAGCTCGCCTCGCAGGTCAAGCGGCTGGGCAAGGATCTCAAGCTGGACCTTCGCGTCCGCGGCATCCTGTCGTCCAAGAAGATGGCGCTGAAGGAATCCGAGATCGCGCTCGGCGAATGGCGCGACGTGTTTGCAGCGAGCACCGAGCCCGCGGACCTCGCGCGCTTTGCCGCGCACATCAAGGCGGATCATCTTCCGCACGCGATCATCATCGACTGCTCGGCGAGCCCGAAGGTGGCGGAGTGCTACCCGGAGTGGCTGGCGGCGGGCATCCACATCGTGACGCCGAACAAGCGCGCCAACAGTGCGGACCTCGGCTACTTCGAGCGACTGCATGCCGCACGCAAGCAGGGCGGGGCACATTACCTCTACGAGGCGACGGTCGGCGCCGGCTTGCCGATCATCCAGACGCTGCGTGACCTGCGCGAGACCGGCGACGAGATCCGTGCCATCGACGGCATCTTCTCCGGCACGCTCGCTTACCTGTTCAACACCTGGGACGGCAGCGTGCCGTTCTCGTCGATCGTGCGCGATGCGAAGGCCAAGGGATACACCGAGCCTGATCCGCGCGACGACCTGTCGGGTACCGATGTGGCTCGCAAGCTGATCATCCTCGGACGTGAAATGGGGTTGATGCTTGAACTCGGCGATGTGGCGCTCGAAGGGCTCGTGCCGAAGGCGCTCGCCGGCTGCAGTGCCGACGAATTCCTCGCCCGGCTGCCCGAGTTCGACGCGCCGATGCTGGAGCGGCTCAAGGCGGCACAGAGTCGCGGCAAGGTGCTCCGCTATGTCGGCGCACTCGATGCCTCCACGCGGCGTGCGTCGGTCGGTCTCGTCGAGCTCGAGAAGTCCCATCCTTTCGCCAATATCGCGCTGACCGACAACGTCGTGCGGTTCATGACGAGCCGCTACAACAAGAATCCGCTCATCGTGCAGGGTCCCGGCGCCGGTCCCGAAGTCACGGCGGGCGGCGTGTTCGCCGATCTGCTGCGGATCTGCGCCTATCTCGGAGCCAAGCTCTGATGTCCGCTGCCGCCGGAGTGAAGCCCTTGGACCAAGCGACCGCCTTTGCGCCCGCAAGCGTTGCCAACGTCGCGGTCGGGTTCGATGTGCTCGGCCACAGCGTCCAGGCCATTGGCGATCGCGTGACGGCCATCCGCTCGTCGGTGCCCGGGGTGCGGATCGTCGCGATCAAGGGCGTGGTGCAGGACCTGCCGCTTGAAACCGAACGCAACACGGCCGGCATGGCCGTGCTCGCAATGGCCAAGGCGCTGAACCTGCCGTTCGGCATCGACCTCGTCATCGAGAAGGGCATTCCGCTCGCATCCGGCCTCGGTGGTTCGGCTGCCTCGGCCGTGGGTGGCGTGGTCGCGGCCAACGCGTTGCTCGACAAACCCCTAGGCAACCTCGACTTGCTCAAGTTCGCGATGCACGGCGAGGCCGTGGCGAGCGGCGCGGTGCACGTCGACAACATCGCGCCTTCGCTGTACGGCGGCCTCGTGCTGACCGTCGGCATCGACAACCCGGTGGTCACGCAGATTCCCGTGCCGCCTACCGTGCGGTGCGTGCTGGTCCATCCGCACATGATGCTGTCGACGCGCGAGGCGCGGCAGATCCTGAGCAAGACCGTCGAGCTGTCGAACGTCATCTGGCAGTCGGCCAATCTCGCCGGCTTCCTGACGGGCTGCTTCACCGGCAATCTCGACCTGATCCGCGCATCGCTCGAGGATGTCGTGATCGAGCCGCAGCGCCAGGTCCTCATTCCCGGCTTCAAGGCGGTCAAGGACGCGGCCATCGCGGGCGGCGCGCTCGGCTGCTCGATCTCGGGTGCCGGTCCCACCGTGTTCGCGTGGTGCGAGGAACAGCATGCCACGGCTATCCGTGACGGCATGGTTGCGGGCTTCGCTGCCAGTGGACTTGCTTCCGATGCGTGGATTTCGCCGCTCGACCCGCGGGGCGCGCGTATCGTGACCGCGTAGGCTCCCATGAAACTCGTCAGTACCCGCAGCAGGGCGCAGGCGTCCACTGTCAGCGATGCCATCGTCAAGGGCATCGCGCCGGATGGCGGACTCTATGTCCCCGAGCAGTTTCCAAAGCTGGATCTGTCCTCCTTCGCCGGTGCCACCGAATTGCCGCAGGTCGCCGAGCGACTGCTGGCGCCGTTGCTGCAAGGGGACGGGTTGGCCACGGACTTGTCGGACCTGCTGATCGACGCCTTCAATTTTCCTGCGCCGCTCGTGCCGCTCAAGAACACGGCCAGCCCGGCCAGCGTCCTCGAGCTGTTCCACGGGCCAACGTCCGCCTTCAAGGATTTCGGTGCGCGCTTCCTGGCGGCCAGCATGCAGAAGATCCGTCGCGGGCTCGATCGCACGCTGACCATCCTCGTGGCGACGTCGGGCGACACCGGCGGTGCGGTTGCAGCGGCCTTCCATCGGCGGCCGGGCTTCAAGGTGGCGGTACTGTATCCCGACGGGCTTGTCTCGCAGCGTCAGGCGCAGCAGCTCGCGTGCTGGGGCGACAACGTGCAGACCTTCGCGGTCAAGGGCACGTTCGACGACTGCCAGCGCATGGTCAAGGAAGCCTTCCAGGACCCGTCGCTGGCGCAATCGCATGAACTGTCGTCCGCGAACAGCATCAACATCGGCCGGCTGTTGCCGCAGATGGCGTACTACGCGCGCGCCAGCCTTGAGCTGTGGCGGCAGGATGGCTCGAAGCCGGGCTTCGTCATTCCAACGGGCAACCTCGGCAATGCCGTTGCCTGCATCTGGGCTAGGCATCTCGGCCTGCCCATCGGCGACATCGTCCTTGCGACCAACGCGAACCTGACGGTGACCGATTACCTGCGCACTGGCGACTGGCAGCCGCGCCAGAGTGTCGCGACGCTCGCTTCCGCGATGGATGTCGGCAATCCCAGCAACGTGGAACGGCTGCGGTCGCTGTACCCTGCGATCGACCAGGTGCGCGGCCAGGTGACGGCGTACAGCGTGAGCGATGCAGAGATCCGCGCGACGATCCAGCGCGACGCCAGGGAACTCGGCCAGGTCTGGTGCCCGCACACCGCGACGGCCGCGCATGTCTATCGTGAAAAGCTCGCTGCCAAGGCCGGCAGCCAGCATTGGGTGCTGGTGTCGACGGCCCATCCCGCCAAGTTCAACGATATCGTCGAGCCGCTGATCGGCAGGGAAGTGCCCGTTCCCCCCGCGCTTGCCGCGCTGCTGTCGCTCCCGCGGCAGGAGACACGGCTCGATGCGAATCTCGACGCATTGCGCAGCGCACTGCAGAAGGATCGTTAGTGCAACCCGAGTTGTCGCCAGAACTTGAACTCGTGATCGTCGTGGTCCTCGCGGCCTTCCTGGTCGGCGTCGTCGGCCGCTGGCTGTTCATCTACCTGCGTCGGCGCCGGGCACAGAAGCGTTCCGAAGCCACCATCGCGTCCATTGCATACGACGTGCTGCGCAACGTGCTCGTGCCGAACGGCATGGGCGGCCACATCCATCTGCACTACCTGCTGCTGACCGAGCGCGGCCTCCTGGTCATCGACGTCGTGGATGCACCGGGCGCCGTGTTCGGTGGCGACCAGATGACGGAATGGACCGCCATCGGCAAGAAGCGCCGTTATACCTTCCAGAATCCCCAGCACGCGCTGTACGACCGCATCGCGGCGGTACAGTCGCTGGCGGGAGAAGTGCCGGTGGAAGGGCGCATCGTGTTCTCGATGCGCAGCGAATTCCCGAAGGGCAAGCCCCGCTACGTCGTGCGCATCGATGGCCTGCAGGCCGAGTTCACGGTGGTGGATGCCTCGCGCATCAGCGCCGCGGCGGCTTTTGCGGACGTCTGGCAGAAGGTCAAGAGCAGCTCCGCGCCCAATCCCCTCGGGGCTTAAGGTTCCGGCCAGCGGAACAGCGCAAGCGCGTTGCGCGTCGTCTGTTCGGCGACCGCCTCCACCGATTCCCCCCGATACTGAGCAATCGCCTGGACGATGTGGGGCAGGTAGGACGGTTCGTTCCTGCGGTTTTTCGGTTTGGGCTTCAGGTCGCGGGGCAGCAGGTAAGGCGCATCCGTCTCTACCAGCAGGCGATCGAGCGGCACGAACCTGACGACGTCCTTGAGATGCAGGCCGCGCCGTTCGTCGCACAGCCACCCCGTAATGCCGATATGCAGACCGAGGTCGAGGTAAGCCCTGGCCTCGTCCGGGCCCGCCGTGAAGCAATGGGCGACACCGCCCGTGAGGCCCGCGATGTGATCCTCGAGAATCGCCACGAAGGCGTCGTGCGCATCGCGCTGATGCAGGAAGACGGGCTTCCGGACCTCGGCGGCGAGTGCGAGTTGCAGCCGGAATGCATGTTCCTGGTCGGCCGGTGTCGAGTAGTCGCGGAACGCGTCGAGTCCGCACTCACCGACGGCCAGCACCTCGGACTCGTGCAGTAGCGCGAGCAAGTCCGCACGGGTGGCGTCATGACACTCGCCGGCATGGTGGGGATGGATCCCGGCCGTGGCGCGCAAGGTCCCCGGGTGCTGGCGCGCGAGCGCTATCGCCGATCGGCTGTGCTCGACGGAACTGCCGGTGACGAGCATGCGGCCCACACCGACGGCAGCGGCCCGTTTGAGGACCGCTTCGCGGTCGGCATGGAAACTCTCATGCGTCAGGTTCAGGCCGATATCGACGAGTTCGATCACGGGTGGGTTCCTTGAAGATGGCGCGCAGCATACCTCAAGGTTCCCCCGGCCTTGAGCTACACTCGGGTTCCCATGCGCATCCCGTCCTGCATTGCCCTTGCCCTGCTTGCTCCGGCCATTGCCTGTGCACAGGACGAGGCCATCCGGCTCGACGACCTCGGTACCCGCCTGCAATTCGCTTTCTACACGGCTGACGTGAATGCCCTTGAGCGCGACCAGGCCACCCTGCTGGCGCTGACCGTGCCGGCGCCGCTCGCGGCCGTCAAGGCGACGTTTGCCGGGTTCGGTGCGTGGAAGCGGTCCGAGCTGTTGCGCGCAACGGATCCTGCCAAGGCTGCCGACGCGGCGCGCCAGTGCGTGGTCGAACTCGATCGGGCGGTTGCGCTCGAGCCGAAGCGGGCTGCACTTCACGCGATGCTGTCCGCGTGCCAGGGTCTGGTGGCTGGCCTGCAAGGCCGAGTCAAGGTGCCGCTGGCTGCCGGACGCGCGAAGCAAAGCCTCGAGCGGGCACTGCAACTGTCTCCCCGGGAACCGCACGTATTGCTGATCGACGGCCAGGCTGAACTGGACCGGGCGCGTGCCGGTGCAGGTGACTTGGCGGCGGCACGCAAGAAGCTGGTGGCCGCAACGGCGGCGTTCGAAGACATGGGCCAATCGCTCGCATCAGATGCGTTCACGGTCGCGTTGGGCTGGGGCGCAGCGGAAGCGTGGAACGCACTGGGCCAGCTTGAGGGACTTGCGGGTAACCAGGCCGCTGCGCGCGACGCGTTCGAACGCGCACTCGTCCTGGTCGGCGACTATCGCGACGTGCAGCAACGCCTCAAGCAGATGACCGGCAAGGCAGGCCCCGCCCCATGAGCCCTTTTCCCCATCTGCTCGCACCGCTTGATCTGGGGTTCGCGGTACTGCCTAACCGGGTGCTGATGGGGTCGATGCATACGGGCCTCGAAGACCGACGCCGCGACGCGGAGCGGTGGGGTGCCTACTTCGCGGAGCGGGCGCGCGGGGGCGTGGGGCTGATCGTGACCGGGGGCATCGCGCCCAACGTGTCGGGCTGGGTTGCGCCGTTCGCGGCCAAACTGAGCCGCTTCTGGGAAGTTTCCCGCCATCGTCCGGTGACGCGGGCCGTGCACGCCGAGGGCGGGCGGATCTGCATGCAGATCCTGCACACCGGCCGCTATGCCCATCACCCCCTCGCTGTCGCTCCATCGAGATTGCGGTCGCCGATCAGCGCTTACACGCCGCGCGCGTTATCGGCTCGGGGTGTCGAAGCGCAGATCTCCGCGTTTGCGCGCAGTGCCGTGCTCGCCCGGGAAGCAGGGTACGACGGCGTCGAGATCATGGGATCGGAAGGCTACCTGATCAACCAGTTCATCGCGGGCCACACGAACCGTCGTGCCGATGCCTGGGGCGGAACGTTCGAGGCACGCTGCCGGTTTCCGGTGGAGATCGTGCGAAGAGTGCGCGAGGCCGTCGGCCATGACTTCATCCTTATCTACCGGTTGTCGATGCTCGACCTGGTGGCGGACGGCAATACGTTCGACGAGACGGTCGAGCTGGCCAAGGCGGTCGAGCGGGCGGGCGCGACCCTGATCAACACCGGCATCGGCTGGCATGAAGCACGGATTCCGACGATTGCCACGCGGGTCCCGCGGGCCGCGTTTGCGTGGGTGACGGAAAAGCTGATGGGCAAGGTCGGCGTGCCGCTGGTCGCCACCAACCGCATCAACGATCCGGCCGTTGCCGACGCGCTGCTGCGCGAGGGGTGGGCGGACATGGTGTCGATGGCGAGGCCCTTGCTGGCCGATCCTGCGTTCGTCGCCAAGGCGGCGGCCAATCGCGCCGACGAGATCAATACCTGCATCGCCTGCAACCAGGCTTGCCTCGACCATGTGTTCGAGGGCAAGCGGGCGAGCTGCCTCGTGAACCCGAGGGCCTGTCACGAAACCGAACTGGTCTACTCGCAAGCCGCACGCCCGCTGCGCGTCGGCGTGGTGGGTGCGGGACCCGCGGGCCTCGCCTGCGCTGTCGTGGCGCGCCAACGAGGGCACGAGGTCACGTTGTTCGATGCGCAGGCCGAGATCGGCGGCCAGTTCAACCTGGCCAAGCGCATTCCCGGCAAGGAGGAGTTCCATGCCACGCTGCGGTATTTCCGCCGGCAGCTGGACCTGCTCGACGTCAAGCAGCAGCTGGGTCAACGCGTGAACGCAGCGGCGCTGGTCGCCCTGCAGTTCGACGTCATCGTGCTGGCCACGGGCGTACAGCCCCGGCGGCCGGCGTTTCCCGGCATCGATCATCCCATGGTGCTGTCCTACATCGACGTGCTCACGGGCAAGTGCGAGGTGGGCAAGCGCGTTGCCATCGTGGGCGCGGGCGGCATCGGCTTCGATGTGGCCGCTTACCTTTGCGAAGACCATTCCTCGAGCGTGGATGTCGAGTCGTTCATGGCAGAGTGGGGCGTGGACATGACACTCGACGCGCGGGGCGGCGTGCAGGGGCGGGTCGCGCAGGTGCATGAAAGCCGTCGACACGTCTGGTTGCTCCAGCGCAAGACCACCAAACCCGGCGCCGGCCTCGGCAAGACCACCGGGTGGATCCATCGTGCGGCACTTAAGTCACATGGCGTCGAAATGCTCTCCGGCGTGACGTACGATGGCGTCGACGATCGTGGACTGCATATCACCGTGGAGGCAGAGGCTCGCGTGCTCGAAGTGGATCATGTCATCTTGTGTGCGGGCCAGGAGCCGCTTCGGGACCTTGAGCCCGAATTGCTCGCGTCGGGCGCTCGCGTGCATCGCATCGGCGGCGCCGACGTTGCCGCCGAGCTCGACGCGAAACGGGCCATCGACCAGGGTTCCAGGCTAGCTGCTCTTCTCTGATGTTGTCCCAACTCTCCCTGTTTGCTCCCGAGGATCGCAGCGATCCCTGGCAAGTGCGCGTCAGCCAGCGCGCGCGTCGCCTGTCGGTCCGTGTCTATCCGGGCGGCAAGGTCGAGATCGTCGTGCCGCCGCGTGTTCCGCCGATTACCGTGCAACGCTTCATCGGCCAGCATCGCGAGTGGATCGACCGCCGGGTCACGGAGTGGCGCGCCACGGCCGCACCGGTGCCCGTCCGTCCCGAGCATCTCGACCTCAAGGGCCTCGGGCTGCGTTATCGCGTTGAATACCGGGCAGCGGCTGGTGCAACGCGAGTCCGTGAGCGGGATGACGCCCTCGAAGTCAGCGGTGCGGTCGATGCCCTGAAGCACGTTGCCGCCGCGCTTGAGCGCTGGCTGCGTCGTCGGGTCGTGGACGCCATGGAGGTGCAGCTCAAGCAGCTTGCCATGGAGGGCGGGTTCCACTTCTCCCGCGTGAGGGTGCGTCGCCAGCGGACCCGTTGGGGCAGCTGTTCCAGCAAGGGCACGGTCAGTCTCAATGTCTGCCTCGCCTTCCTTGAGCCGGCCGTGGTGCGCTATCTGCTCGTCCACGAGCTGTGCCACACGCGCCACATGAACCATTCCGCGCGGTTCTGGGCACTGGTCGAGCAGCACGAGCCCGAATACAAGCAGCTCGACCGCGGTCTCAACCGGGGCTGGAAAGAGGTGCCAGGCTGGATTCTGATATAAAGCCAGCATGGAGAAATTGCCCGATCCCGTTGATTCCCCTAAGGGAACCAGCCGCACTGGCCCTGACATCAGCACCGAGTCCGTCTACTGGGACCTGGGTGAGTCAAAGAGCTACGGCCAGTACCTCGACCTTGACCGGTTGCTGAGTGCACAGCACCCGCTGTCGTTCCAGCATGACGAGATGCTGTTCATCATCATCCACCAGGCGAGCGAGTTGTGGATGAAACTGTGCCTCCACGAGTTGACCGCCGCGCGGGAACACATCCGTCGCGACGAACTCGGCCCGGTCTTCAAGATGCTCGAACGCGTGTCGCGCATCCAGCAGCAGCTGGTGCAGTCGTGGGACGTGCTGGCCAGCATGACGCCCGCCGACTATTCGGCGTTTCGCAACTACCTCGGCAAGTCATCCGGCTTCCAGTCATGCCAGTATCGGTTGCTCGAGTTCACGATCGGCAACAAGCGTGCGGAGATGATCGAAGTGTTCCGCAAGGAACCTGACAACTACGCCGCGCTGCAGCGAGCCCTTGCCAGCCCGAGCATTTATGACGAGGCCCTGCGGCTGCTCAGCCGCCGTGGGTTCGAGGTGCCCTCCGAGTACCTCGATCGCGACTGGACGCAGCAGTATGTGCCGAGCAAGCAGGTAGCAGCGGCTTGGCTCGCGGTGTACCACAGCGTTGACGATCACTGGGACCTGTATGACCTGGCCGAGCGGCTGCTCGACCTCGACCACAAGTTCCAGTTGTGGCGCTACAGCCACATGAAGACGGTGGAGCGGATCATCGGCTACAAGCGGGGCACCGGTGGCACCGGCGGTGTCTCGTATCTCACGAAGCTGCTCGAGCTGCAGTTCTTCCCGGAGCTCTGGTCGATTCGAACCGCGATGTGAGGGCGTTTTTGCGCAAATAGAGCCGATTTGCGACTTCGCTGGAAGATCCTGCTCACATAGTCTTGCTCGTCCCCATTCGTCGCAGGGACGCGAGTCATGTCGGTCGTCGCCCGTGTGTGGCGACCGCGCTCGCCCCCGTTTCTCGATCCGCCTGGCTACCTCCGCCATCGGCCTGAAGCGACGCTGCTGTATCGACTGGTCAAGCAGTATTTATCGTCCTCGAGCCACTGGACCTGATCGCTCGCCTGGCGGCACTGGTGCCGCCGCCGCGGATGCATTTGACGCGTTACCACGGTGTCTTTGCTCCGCACAGCAGGTTCCGGGCAGCCGTGACGCCAGCGCACCGGGGTGCGGGGGCGCCGAAACAGTCTGTCCCCTCTGGTGAGCAAGACAGGCCTGCGGCAACGCGGCACCTGGCGATGAACTGGGCGCGGCGGCTCAAGCGGGTGTTCGGCATCGAGATCGACACCTGCACCCGCTGCGGCGGCAAGCTGGGCATCCTTGCCAGTATCGAAGAACCCGCTGTCATTGCGCGCATCCTCTCGCATCTGGAGCGTACGGCTCCA
>JBEBIT010000038.1:0-31305 GCA_040080215.1 Steroidobacteraceae bacterium | reverse complement strand
GGCCGGCCTCGCGCTCCTGGCCGCCGGGCGGCAGCGGCTGCGCAGCACGCACTGAGCTGATTCCGCCGGAATCTGCAGCCGCTCCTGCGGCCAGTCGGCTTTTCCCTTGAATCCTGCCGATCCCGACTACACTTAGGGCGTGGAACCCTAAGGTCAACGACCACTGGTGGATCGTTGCCCCCCTGGATCCGCCTGCAATCCGCACAACGAAGACACGCAATCGAGGCATGGACTACAAGGACTACTACGAGACGATGGGCGTCGCTCGCAACGCGAGCGCGGACGACATCAAGCGCGCTTACCGCAAGCTCGCCCGCAAGTACCACCCGGACGTGAGCAAGGAAAAGGGCGCGGAGGAGAAGTTCAAGGCCATGCAGGAGGCGTATGAAGTCCTCAAGGACCCCGAGAAGCGCGTCGCCTACGACCGCCTCGGCGCCAACTGGAAGTCGGGACAGGAATTCAGGCCGCCCCCCGACTGGCAGAAGGAATACGAGTTTTCATCCGGTCGACACGGCGGGGATGAAGCCGGCTTCAGCGATTTCTTTTCGTCGCTCTTCGGCGATGGCGGCTTCGGGACGGCAGGGCCCCGGGGACGCGGCCGTGGCGGCTTCAGCGCACCGGGACAGGATCAGACCGCGGCCATCGACATCAGCCTCGATGAAGCGTTTGCCGGCAGCACCCGCAACATCGAATTGAGCTCCCCTGAGCGCGGTGCAGAGGGACAGACGCGAACGCTCAAGGTCACCATTCCGGCGGGCGTCATTGCAGGCCAGCGTATCCGGCTTGCGGGCCAGGGCAGTCGTGGAATGGGTGGCGGGCGACCCGGCGATCTCTACCTTGAGATCGGCCTGCAGAAGCATCCGCATTTCACGCCGGAAGGGCGGGACATCCACCTGGTGCTGCCGATCGCACCGTGGGAGGCCGTCTTCGGTGCGACGGTGCCGGTCCCGACGCTTGGCGGACGCGTGGAGGTGCGCATTCCGAAGGGAGCGCGGGCAGGCCAGCGCATGCGCCTCAAGGGCAGGGGCCTGCCGGGCAAGCCCCCCGGCGACCAGTTCATCGAATTGAAGATCGTGTTGCCGCCGGCGGAATCGCCTGAGGCGATCGCACTGTATGAACAGATGCAGCGCGAGCTGCCCTTCGATCCGCGCGCGGAACTGGCTTAGCGAACCTGCGGAGTCGTTCCCCGGCGCCCGGCTAGGCCGATTCGACGTCGAGCACCATGCGGACGAGGTGGGCGAGCGACGTCGCGGCCATCTTGTCCATGACCCTCGCGCGATGGATCTCGACGGTGCGCTGGCTGAGGTTCAAGTCGGTCGCGATGACCTTGTTCGCCTTGCCTTGCACGACCAGATGCATGACTTCCAGTTCGCGCGGTGTCAGCGATGCAATTCGCTCACGGAGGGCAGCGAGTTCGCTGCGTTCCGCCTGATTGGCGGCATCCAGCGCCAGCGCCTGGCGCACCCGATCCAGCAGGTCGGTATCGGGGAACGGCTTCAGCAGGAAGTCGACGGCACCTGAGCGCATCGCTTCGACGGCCATCGGGACGTCGCCGTGGCTGGTAATGAAAATGACCGGCAGGAGGGAGTCGCGTTCCTTGAGCCTCGCCTGCAACTCGAGTCCCGACATTTCCGGCATCCGGATATCAAGCACGAGGCAGCCGGGCTGGTCTTGCCTGTAGGCTTCGAGGAAAGCAGGCGCAGACGCGAAGCTCACGACGCTGTGTCCCGCTGCCCTGAGCAGCACCTCGAGCCACTCACGGATGGCGAGGTCGTCGTCGACGACGAAGACCTGGGGCACGGGGGGCACGGGCTGCGATTGCATCACCGGTGCCATTGTAGACTGATTCTCGCCCGACTCCGTATCGACCGGCGCCTGCACTTCCGTCTCGGTTGGTTCCGACCCTGCTTCGCGGACTGTTTCCATGAGGGAGGCTTCCTTTACGGTGTGGAGTGCACGTGGATGGCGCCGGTCTGCGAATGCTCACCGGCAACCGCGTGGGAGTGTCCCTGCGCGGCGATGACCGTCCACACGCCACAGATCACCAGGGCAACTCCTGCGAGGGGTCGCGCCCTAGGACTCTTGAGTATTCTCGATAGCTGCGATGCCATGAGGCCGCTCGTCAGCATCGCTGGCAAGGTTCCGAGCCCGAAGGCGAGCAACGTAGCGCTTCCGACGACCGGTGTTGCGGTGGCTGCTGCCAGCGCAAGCATCGAGTAGACGAGGCCGCACGGCAGCCACCCCCAGATCAGACCGGCACCGAGTGCAGCCGCCGTGCCGTTGCCCGCAGCGAGCCTGCGAGCCACGGGAGCCAGATGACGCCAGAGCCGGGCACCGCCCTTTTCCAGGAAGCCGAGACCAGCGAGTCCGGCCAGCAGGCGCACTCCCATGACCACGATCAGCGCCCCCGTGAGGATTCGCAGGATCGTGGCAAGGCGCAGGAGATCGAACGCGCCGAGCAACAGGCTGCCCGCCGCACCGGCGATGGCGCCGAGCAGCGCGTACCCCCCAAGCCGGCCAACGTGATAGAGCGCGACTTGCACGAAAGCGCGTGCGGGCTGGTTGGGCGAGCCCTCCACGTCGCGGCGCGCCTTGCCGCCATACGCCGCCGCCATGCCGCCACACATGCCGAAGCAGTGCCCGCTGCCTGCGAGGCCGGTCGCGAACGCGGCCGTCAGGGAAATCACGTGCAGGGCGTCCGGTGCCGAAGTCATGACGGCTCCCCTCGCCCACTGACTGTCGCCGCGGCGTCGGGATCGCTCTCTGCAGCGGACACTGTGCAGGCAGCAGCGTCGTCTACGAGCACATCCCAGCCCGCTGAATCAAGGTCGTCAAACTGGCCAGTCTCGACGGCCCAGAAGAATCCCCAGCCCGCGACCAGGACCAGCACCAGCGTCAACGGGATGAGCATCAGGATGATGTTCACGACGCGATCCCGCCTGCAACAGCAGGCAAGGGCTCCACATTCACGTCAGAGGTCGACGGTACCTTGGTGCGTTCAGCCTGCGCTGGTGCGAGCCGCAAGGCATTGAGGACCACGAAGATCGAGCTCAGCGACATGCCGATGGACGCGGCCCACGGAGGCACCATTCCGAGTGCGGCCAGCGGCAACGCCAGTAGGTTGTAAGCTGCGGCCCAGGCGAGGTTCTGCCGCATGATCCTTAGCGTGCGCCGCGCGGTGTCGATCGCAAGCGGCACTGCAGCGAGGTCGTCATTTACGAGAACGAGGTCGGCACTCGCCTGTGCTAGCGCGGAACCTCGTCCCATGGCAATGGCGACCGCAGCGCCCTTGAGAACCGGGGCATCGTTGATGCCGTCGCCGATCATCAGGACCTTGTCTCCAGCAGCAGCCATGCCGCGAATCTGCGCAAGCTTGTCCGCCGGCGTCTGTCGTGCGAGCCAGCGATCGATGCGGCATCGTCCTGCAACGGCCGCAACCTTCGGCGCAGCATCACCTGACAGCAGGGATACGGAGAGCCCAAGCGCACGCAATGCCGTGACGGCGGCAGGTGCCTCCGGGCGCAAGGCGTCTTCAACGTGGAATTCGGCAAGCAACCCGCGCTCACACCCGAGCACCACAACGTCGTCGGCGACATCTGCCGCAATCGACGTGGACGGGCTCGGTGTTTGCAACGCGTTCACATAGTCCGTGCGACCGATGCGGAAGCGCTGACCGGCTATGCGTCCTTCAACCCCGGCGCCAGGTTCGACGTGCAGATCCCGGATGTCGGCGGTCGCCGGTGTCGCTGCCATGAAAGCGCGAGCGAGCGGATGCTCCGAACCCTGTTCAAGGGCCGCCGCGATGTCGCGACACCTCGCCTCGTCGACATCGGCGAGCGGCCTGCAGCGATCAATGCGTACCATTCCTCGTGTCAGCGTGCCCGTCTTGTCGAATACGGCCGTGTCAGCACTGGCCAATGCCTCGATGGCGTCGGGCTTCGTCACGAGGACTCCGCGGCGGGCCAGGCTGGCCGTTGCCGCACTGAGCGCCGTGGGCGTCGCCAGCGACAGGGCGCACGGACAAGTCACGACCAGCACGGCCAGCGTCGCCGCGAGCGCTCGATCGGGATCGATCCAAAGCCAGAGCAGGCACACTGCTGCCGCCCCGATCAGGATACTGCTCAGGAACCAGGCCGCAGTGCGATCTGCAGCACTTGCAAGGCGCGGCTTCTCGGTCTGCGCACGGTCGAGAAGGCGTACGATCCCGGAAAGGACGGTCGCCTCACCCACAGCCGTCACGCGCACTTCGATGGCGGAATCAAGCAGCAAGGCGCCCGCAATGACGGTGTCGCCGACCCGGCGACTGACGGGCTGCGATTCACCGGTCAACAAAGATTCGTCGCAACGACTGGAGCCCGAAAGAACCTCGCCGTCGGCTGGAATGCTCTCGCCCGTCCGGACCAGGATGCGGTCCCCCAGGGCCAGCACGGTAGTCGATACATCCTCGATGCCTTCCTTCCCAAGACGGTGGGCGGTGAAGGGCGTCAGCCTGGCGAGCGCATCGGTAACACTGCTCGTCCGATGCCGGGCCACCATCTCGATATAGCGGCCGAGCGTGAGGAAGAAGATGAACATGGTCACCGAGTCGAAGTACACCTCGCCGCGGCTACGCAGGGAATTCACGATGCTCGCCGCAAACGCCAGGATCAGGGCGATGCTCACCGGCACGTCCATGCCGATCGTGCGCGCCCGAAGCGAAATCCAGGCGCCCTGCAGGAACGGCCAGCCGGCGTAGAGCACGACAGGCACCGTCACGAGCATGCTGGCGAGGCGCAGATACGTTTCGAGCCGCGGATCCATGCCCCGATAGGCGCCGTAGTACAACGCCACCGCAAACATCATCACCTGCATCATCCCGAAGCCGGAGACGGCCAGGCGCTTCAAGCCCGCGCGGCGTTCGTCGCGAACTGCATCTGCCGCTGCCATTCCGCCGACCGGATGAGGCTGGTAACCGAGTTGCGTGATGCGTTCGAGCACCGCAGAGAGCAGTACTCTCTCCGGATCCAGTACGACCATTGCACGCGCGGTGGCCGTGTTGACGCGACACTCGAGGACACCTGGCATCTGTTGGACGGCGCGTTCGATCAACCAGGAGCAAGCGGCGCAGCGCATCCCGGACAGCGCCAGCATGAGGGACTGACCTTCGCCGCTGCGCGTCTGCTGCCTGCGAAACAGCGAGGCAGCAACGTCAGGCCGGTCGTACACCGTCCAGTCGGTGGCGGCGGAGCGTGCTCCTGTGGCCAGCGACGCGTCGGGAGATACAGAAGGGCCCGAACGAAATCGATAGAAGTCGGCGAGACCGGCGCCTGCAATCATCTCTGCCACGGCCTGGCATCCCGCGCAGCAAACCGGCTCAGGTCCGTGCGGCAGCTGCGCGACGCACACCGCGTCACGCTGCAACGCCTGACCGCAGTGGTAACACTCGCCCGCAGCAGGGTTGGGGACTGCCGCCATTGCTATCTGCCGCAATCCGCCCGCTGGGTCGCGACAGCCGTCGCGTTGTCGCGAGCCGCGAAGGCGTCACGGACGTAGTTCCCGCACACCTCAGGGTCCGCATGACTGAAGGCGAGATACAGAGTGACAAATCCACCGACAACGGCGACGGCGGGCGGCAGGAACACGAGCCACGGCCAGAGCTGCCGGTATCCGGGAATCACAGTGGCGTTCTTTTTCATGGTCTCTCCCGATTCCTGATGCTGCTCATGGAGCGATGAACCGGCTCTCGCCGCTTGCCAGCTTCTTGCCGGTCTCGCGGCTCGTGGCCTCAAGCTCGATCTCGTGCCCGCCGCGCAAGGCGCCTGCACGCATGCGAATTCGCACCGGGAAGCCCCTCACCTCGCCACCCTGCAGTTGCAGGTCCGTGGTCTCGGCTTCGAGCGCCAGCGCCTCGGGGCCTTCCAGGGTCAGCACGAGTCGCTGTGGTCCCGCGTCCTTGTTCACGATGCGAACGGTGTAGACGTTCTCGACCCAGCCATCACCCGTATCGCGATAGAGCGCGTTGCGGTCACGCAGCACTTCGATGCCGATCGGGGAACGTGCCGCCACCGCCACGACGAAGCCCACCGTCAATCCGAGCAGCAGCAGTCCATAGATGACGCTTCGCGGGCGCAGGATGCGGGTTGGCGTGCCCTCGAGCGCCGCCTGGGTCGAGTAGCGGATGAGTCCCTTGGGATAATTGACCTTCGCCATCACGTCGTCGCAGGCATCGATGCAGGCGGCGCAGGCGATGCACTCGTACTGCAACCCCTTGCGGATGTCGATTCCCGTCGGACAGACCTGGACACAGACCGTGCAATCGATGCAGTCACCGAGGCCTTTCGCCTTGTAGTCGGTGTCCCGACCGCGAGCGCCGCGCGGCTCCCCGCGAGCGGTGTCGTAGGAAATGATCAGCGTCTGCTTGTCGAACATCGCACTCTGGAAGCGCGCATAGGGGCACATGTACTTGCACACCTGCTCGCGCAGGTAGCCGGCATTGCCATAGGTGGCAAAACCGTAGAACAGGATCCAGAACGACTCCCAGGAACCGAGAGACAGCGCGAGTACCGACGACACCAGCTCCCTGACGGGAGAGAAGAAGCCGACGAACGTGAAGCCGGTGAACATCGCGAAGCTCACCCACAGCACCTGCTTCGCGGATTTGCGCCCGAGCTTGTGCAGCGACCAAGGCGCCTTGTCGAGCTTCATCCGCTGTGACCGGTTGCCTTCGGTCAGCCGTTCCATCCATACGAAGACTTCGGTCCACACGGTTTGCGGACATGCAAAGCCGCACCACAGGCGACCCGCCACCGCCGTGAAGAAGAAAAGCGACAGTGCGGCGATGATGAGCAGCCACGTCAGGAAGAAGAAATCCTGCGGGAAGAACGTCAGGCCGAAGATGTAGAAGCGCCGCGCAGGCAGGTCGAACAACACGGCTTGTCGTCCGGACCACTGGAGCCACGGGACGACATAGAAGAGGCCGAGCAACACGAAGAGCGCGGCCGTGCGCAGCGTGCGGAAGCGTCCCTTCACTTCACGGGGATAGACTTTCTGCTGGGCCGCGTACAGCCCACCGCCGAGTTCTCCGGACGGTGCGTTCATCAGTCGCCCTGTCGTCCCGTGCCGGACGTAGCCGACGAACGGAGCAAGGCGCTCGTCAGGAAGCCGGCAACCGCGCACACGAACCAGAAGAAAAAGAAGCCGACGCTGTAGCCGGTCATGCGGCTTTCAAGCCACCAAGGAGGAGCATCGTCGCTGGCAAGGAGGAGCGGATCGAAGGCAGCAAAGAACAGCATGGTGGCGAGACAAGCCGCCAGGAACGATGACCAGACGACTGCGCCGACGTCCTGACGCAGGCGCGACCAGGCCGGCGGGCGATCTTCGTCACTCGCGCTCATGATCCTTCTCGCGCTCACCGCCCTCTTTCTTGCCGTCGTGATCCTCATCGCGCGACAGGCTGTAGACGTAGCCTGCAAGCAGCCTGACCTTGGCTTCACCGAGCAACGGCAGGTGCGCCGGCATGGCGTTATTGCGGCCGAGCGTCACGGTCTCCCGCAGAATCTCCGGCGAACTGCCGTAGAGCCAGACGTTATCGGTCAGGTTCGGTGCGCCGAGCAGCTGATTGCCCTTTGCATCGGCGCCATGGCAGGCAGCGCAGATCGTCGCGAAGCGCTGCTTGCCTTGCTCGACCCAGTCGGCCGGCGCGGTGCGTCCGCTCAAGCTCAGCACATAGGCGATCACCTGTTCGGTACCTTCGTTGCCAAGCGCTGCGCCCAGCGCCGGCATCACGCCGATGCGGCCATTCTGAATGGTCTGCTCGATCGTCTCGGGCGAGCCGCCCCACAACCAGTCCTTGTCAGTCAGGTTGGGGAAGCCGCGGGCGCCGCGTGCGTCGGAGCCATGACAGGTAGAACAGTTGTTGGCGAACAGATTGCGGGCTGCCGCCATGGCCTTGTGATTCTCGGCCAGCTCGGTCACAGAGAGCTTGGCCAGCGGCTCGTACAGCGCGCTGGTCCGGGCATCCGCCTGCCGGACCTCTTCTTCATACTGGGAAATCTGTGACCAGCCGTTGACCCCGGAGAAGGACCCGAGCCCGGGATACAGCGCGAGGTAGAGGAAGCCGAAGACGATGGTCAGCAGGAACAGGCCGAGCCACCAGCGCGGCATCGGGTTGTTGTACTCGGACAGATCACCGTCCCAGACATGCCCGGTGGTATTGTTTTCTGAAGCATCGTGCGGGTTGCGACGCGACGTCCACCAGATCAGCCACAGGCAGCCTACGATGTTCAGGATCGTAACGAGGATGACGAAAAGACTGGTGCCGTTGCCCATGACCTACTCTCTGCCCTGTTGCACAGCCTGCTGCTGCGGAGGAAGGTCCTCCAGCGGCAGCCGGGCTGCAGATTCGAACTCCGCCGATCGACGACGGCTCCAGACCATGACCACCATCGTGATGAACGCTGCCATCAGTGCCAGGGTAATCAGACCGCGAACGACTCCGATGTCCACGCTCAGGCTCCTCGTATCAGGGTTGTGCAGCAGGCGCGGGAGGCGCCGGCGAGTTGTACTTGCGGCTTTGCAGATAGGCGACCAGCGCTTCCATCTTCGATCGCCCCTTCACCTGCTCCGCTGCAGCTGCAATGTCGGCATCGGAGTACGGCACGCCGATCGCCTTGAGCGCGTGCATCTTGGCCGTCGTCGACGCGGGATCGATCTGCTCCGTCGCGAGCCATGGAAAGCCGGGCATGTTGGATTCCGGCACGACGTCGCGCGGGTTCGCCAGGTGGATGCGCTGCCACTCGTCGGAGTAGCGGCCACCTACGCGGGCCAGGTCGGGTCCGGTCCGCTTGGAGCCGAACTGGAACGGATGGTCATAGACGGACTCGCCCGCGAGCGAGTAGTGACCGTAGCGCTCCGTTTCGGCCTGCAGCGGCCGCACCATCTGCGAGTGGCAGTTGTAGCAGCCTTCGCTGATGTAGGCATCGAAGCCTTCGAGCTCGAGCGGCCCGTACGGCTTGACGCCGGGAGACGGCTCGGTGACGGTGCTCTGGAAATAAAGCGGCACGATCTCGACCAGGCCGCCGACGCTGATCACGAGCGCGATCAGCACGCCCATCAGCCCGATCTTTCTCTCGACAATCTCGTGACTCATTTCTGTATGCGCTCGGAGTTGGCTTGGTGCAACGTGCAGTGCTGGCCCGGGCTCACGCGGACTGCGGGATCGGGGTGTCGGCGGGTATCGTCGATCCCTGGATCGTGCGCGCCGTGTTGTAGACCATGATCAGCATGCCGGCGAGGAACAACGTGCCCCCCAGCAGCCGGACGATGT
Organism: Steroidobacteraceae bacterium; assembly: GCA_040080215.1. Lineage (GTDB taxonomy): Bacteria > Pseudomonadota > Gammaproteobacteria > Steroidobacterales > Steroidobacteraceae > CAIUGU01. The sequence goes on along the minus strand of JBEBIT010000038.1, from coordinate 22,001 downwards.
AGAAGGGGTGCGTGGCCGCCAGCGCTTCCACGAACGTGTAGGTGAGCGTGCCGTCGTCATTGACTGCGCGCCACATGAGGCCCTGCATCACGCCCGCGATCCACATGGCGGCCACGTAGAGGACCACGCCGATCGTGGCGACCCAGAAGTGGACATCGATCAGGCGCATGCTCCACATGCGCTCGCGGCCGTAGAGCTTCGGCAACAGCGCATACATCGAACCGATGGTCATGAAAGCCACCCAGCCCAACGCGCCCGAGTGGACGTGGCCGATGGTCCAGTCCGTGTAGTGCGACAGCGCATTCACCGTCTTGATGGACATCATCGGCCCTTCGAACGTCGACATGCCGTAGAAGGACAGCGACACGATGAGGAATTTCAGGATGGGATCGGTACGCAGTTTGTGCCACGCACCCGACAGGGTCATGATGCCGTTGATCATTCCGCCCCACGAAGGCGCGAGCAGGATCAGCGAGAAGACGACACCTAGCGACTGTGCCCAGTCCGGCAATGTCGTGTAGTGCAGGTGATGCGGGCCCGCCCACATGTAGATGGAGATCAACGCCCAGAAGTGCACGATCGACAGCCGATAGGAGTAGATCGGCCTGCCCGCCTGCTTCGGCACGAAGTAGTACATCATCCCGAGGAACGCGGCCGTCAGGAAGAAGCCGACGGCATTGTGGCCGTACCACCACTGCACCATCGCGTCGACCACGCCGGAGTACACGATGTAGGACTTGGTCAGGCTCACGGGAATGGCAATGTTGTTGACGATGTGCAGCACGGCGATCGTCACGATGTAGGCGGCAAAGAACCAGTTCGCGACATAGATGTGCCGCACCTTGCGCAGGGCGATCGTGCCGAAGAACACCACCGCATAGGCCACCCAGACTACTGCGATGAGCAGGTCGATCGGCCATTCGAGCTCCGCGTACTCCTTGCCCTGCGTGATCCCGAGCGGCAGCGTGATGGCAGCAAGCACGATCACCAGCTGCCAGCCCCAGAACGTGAAGGCCGCGAGGCGATCCGAAAAGAGGCGGACGTGGCAGGTGCGCTGGACGATGTGGTACGAACTTGCGAACAGCGCCGAGCCGCCGAACGCGAAGATCACCGCATTGGTGTGCAATGGCCTCAAGCGGCTGTAGGTGAGCCAGGGAATATCGAAGTTGAGGGCGGGCCACGCGAGCTGCGCCGCGATGATCACGCCGACCAGCATGCCTACCACGCCCCAGACGATTGTCATGATCGCGAACTGCCGGACGATGCCGTCGTTGTAGGCGGCGTGAGTCCTGACTTGCACCTGGCTCGCCAGGATCCCCGTTGCGTCGCTCGCTACTGTACTCATCAGCCTTTGAACCTCGAATCGGACCTGATTTGGGCCTGCTGGCACGTGCCGGCTGCGCGGGCATGTCTTTTGTGCATCGCCGCAGTCGCATGCTAGATCCGTGGCGTTCGCCGCCCTATACGGGCCGGCCGCTGTTCAAGGGGTCGCGTCTAGGTACTGCCCGCAAAGCTGCGCAGCAACGGCTTCACGACTCAAGAATTGCACTGGCGGAAGCAGGAGAAACCCTGCCGCGGTGTGAGGTGGAGGACGAAAGCCCCCGAGGGGCGGGGGCGATGCGATGGCGATCAGGTGCGGTTCGTCGCGACGCGGAGCTGACGCTCCACCGACAAGAATACTTCAGGCCAAGTGTGCGACGTGGACGTCCCCCTGGCGGGGGCGGGACAGCCTGATCGACCTGCCCTCAGGCACGGCGCGCCAGCTCCGGGCGAGCTTCGCGGTGATAGGTCTTGCGGAACGAGCCGGTCGACATCTGCTCGTATTCCTTGTCCATGATGATGCAGCGATTGCGCCCCTGACCCTTGGCTTCGTAGAGCGCTTCATCGGCAAGCTGCACGAAGCCGAACGGACTCCGCTCGGGGGCCGGTACGATACAGGCGGCGCCGATACTGACGGTGAGCTGCTTCGCGATGGGCGATGCCGGGTGCTTGAGCGCCAGCGTCTCCATGTTCTGCTGGATGCGCGTGGCGACTTCCTCGACGTATTCGCGCGTTGCGTAGTAGAGGACGACCGCAAACTCTTCGCCGCCATAACGGGCTGCAAAGTCGAGCGGCCTGCGAGCGGAGCGCGCGAGCGTCTGCGCGACGTGCCGCAATGCCTCGTCCCCCGCCTGGTGGCCGAAGTAGTCGTTGTAGGCCTTGAAGTAATCGATATCGACCAGCAGCAGCGCGATCGGTGCCCGCTCGCGCATGGCCTGCTGCCACACGGTATCGACATGTTCGTCAAGGATGCGCCGGTTGTAGATGCCCGTGAGGCCGTCGCGGCTCGCCATTTCCTTGAGCAGCCGGGCCTCGAGGAAGTTGGTGCGATTCACCTTCTCCAGCCGGTAGCACACCGTTGCGCCGATGATGTTCGCCGACAGCAGTACGAGAGTGCCGTAGAGCGCGCGATCGAGCTCGATCTCGGAGAAGGCGCTGCCGAAGACGTACGCAGCGAGGACGATCAGGCCGGAGCGGGCCGCAGGGAAGAAGGTCAGCCCGGCGAGGAAGTAGATGCTGATGATGGCGAGCACGAGGCCGGGCAGGAACGAGGTCTCAAGGCCTCTCGCCATCAATGCCAGGAAGACGAGGTTGACCCCGAACGCCGGCGCGAACACCTGCACCATCAACGAATGCCAGCGCCAGTACAGGGGCGAGTACGCCCCGATGAGCGACAGCAGCACGATCGGCACGAAGATCCCGGCACTGAACGTGGTGACCAGTCGATCCGGCCCCTCGGGCAGGATGAAGCGTGCGATCAGCGCGAACGTGACCACGAGGCTCAGGCACAGCCACAGGTTCAGCTGAACGGCCACTCGGGACTGGGCTCGGTAGCTCTCCCGGAAGTCCTTCTCGAGCGGCTCGTTGAACCTGAGCCAGTTGAAGCCCTTGCGCAGCTGCTCGGCCGACGGGGATTCGAGCGGGGAATGGGAGTCGGGCTGACTCTCGCTGACTGGCATTGATTGAGGATCAGCCTGCTTGGAAGCGGTGCGAAAAGCGCATCTAACGGTAATGCGGCAACCGTAAGGGAATCCCTCACCCCGTTCAATAGGGCAGCCGGGAGAATACCCGACTGCCTGCAGAGACCATGACGCGTATCACGCTGCCGGGATTGCCCCGGTCAGGCGAAATAGCGTGCCAGATACTCGTCGAACCCGACCTTGTCCGCGGCCTCGATGGCGGCCTGCTGTTTCAGGGATTCGTCTGCGGCCGCCCGGAACTCCTGCAGCCGTTGTTCGTTCGGGGGATACAGCTCGAGGAAATACGACTTGTGGGCACTCGACATGCGCAGCGCGAAGTCGAAGAAGGAGTCGCCGCTCGACTCGAGCTCGGCCAGTGAGCGCGCCGACGGGGTCAGCGACGGATCATGCAGCTTGGCTTCTTGTACCTCGAGTGCCGCTATGTAGGGGCGACGAGGCTGGCCTTCATCCAGCATCTCGCAAATGCCCCGCATCGAGTCGATGAGCTCGAGTGCCCAGCTGCGCAGGCCGACGGGCCGGCCCTCACGCTTCAACTGCAAGCCGCGTTCGCGGCCACGACGGGCAACGATCGCATGGTTGGCATCGAGGTCTGCCTGCTCTGAATTCGAGATGGGCTGGCTGTCCTTGAGGACACACAGCAGCACGAAGGCTTCCAGGAAGCGCAGCTTGTTCTGGTTGACGCCGACGGGATCGAACGCACTCACGTCGAGCGCGCGGACCTCGACATATTGCACGCCCGCGCGGGCAAGGGCCTGCGACGGCCGCTCGCCGGAACGCGCCACGCGCTTCGGGCGAATGAAACTGTAGTACTCGTTCTCGATCTGCAGCAGGTTGGCATTCAACTGCCGGTACTGCCCATCGACCTTGACGCCAATGCGCTCGTACTCGGGATGGGGCAGGTTGACCGCGCGATTGAGGTCTCGCAGGTACTCCTCGAGGCTGTTCACCGAGATGTTCACGCCGGCCTGGTTCTTGTTGCGATACCCGAGGTCGCTCATCCGCAGGGACGTGGCGTCGGGTGCATACAACGTGCCGGGCCGCAGCTCCTTGAGGTCGTGGTCACGACCGCCGAGGAACGAACTGCAGAACGCGGGCGAGTTGCCGAAGAGATAGAGCACGAGCCAGCCGTAGCGGCGGTAGTTCCGCAGGACCGAGAAGTACTGTTCCGACGAGAAGGCCTGGCCGGTCAGCCTGGATTCGAGCAACGACTCGAACACGGGCCAGAACTGGTCCGGCAGCGAGTAATTGAAGTGCACGCCCGAGATGGCCTGCATCACCCGGCCATAGCGATGACCCAGTCCCTCGCGGTACGCCTCCTTCATCTGCGCGACGTTGGAGCTCCCGTAGCGCGCTATCGGGATGCTGGCATCGCCCTTGAGCGCGCACGGCATGCTCGTCGCCCACAGCAGTTCATCGCCCAGATGGCGATAGACAAACTGGTGGAGGTCGCAGAGGTATTGGAGCAGCTCCCAGGACTCGCGGAACGGCGGAGTGACCAGTTCGATCAGGGATTCGGAATAGTCCGTCGTGATGACTTCGTTGGTCAGCGCCGAGCCCATGGCTTCGGGGTGCCGGGTCTGCGCGATCTGGCCCTCGGGCGTGACCCGCAGCGATTCCTTCTCGAGCCCCTTGAGGCCGCCCCGCAGGACGCCGGGCTCCCGGGCGTTGACCAGTCCCGCAAGGCGCTTCTCGAATACCCTGTCGACGCCCAGCACCGTCACTGGCGCGCCTCGGAGAGGCGTCCGGGTAGGGCCGGGCCAGTGCTAGCAATCAGGATACTCAAGAAGCCCTCTGTTCTCTGGCCCGGCCAGGGGATGGTCAACCTGTCCGGACACCCTGGGGAATCCGGCGGTTGTGACCCCCTCCAGGTCCAAGCGGGGCGCAAGTGTGTCGAGCGCGGGGAAGGCCGTCAAGCAAGCCACCCGGCCCGGTGTTCAAGGTCCGAGACGAGCCACGCCGCCGGGGACATTCCGCCGGAGGCCATGCGGTTGGGACAAGCTTCCCAAGGATTCGGCTTTCGTTAAGTCCGCTACACAACCGCAATGTAAGTGTGGTGTGATGCACAGACCGATCAGGAGGACAGGGTACGTGTCGGCATATGACTGGGTGACCTGGGGCTGGGTCAGTGCGCTCGTCGTTCTCGGCATGGCCGCAGTGCTGTGGGCGATCAGGCACCGGATGCAGCGCCGGGTCGACGAACTGGAGGACCGCCTCCACGAGCACACGAGCGTGCTCGACGCCAGGCAGATCGAGATCAACCGGCTCGAGATGGAGCTTGCGACCTCCACGCAACGCCTCAGGAAGTTGAAGCGCCTCGTCGCCATCGATCCGTTGACCGGCATTGCCAATCGCCGTCATTTCGATCGCACCCTGGAACGTGAAGTCCGTCGTGCACGGCGCGAAGCCATCCCCATCTCTGTCATCTTCTGCGACATCGATGGCTTCAAGGCCTACAACGACTCGCAGGGGCATGCCCAGGGCGATGAGGCATTGACGCTGGTGGCGCAGACGCTGGCAGAAACGTTCAGGCGTGGCAGCGAACTGGCGGCGCGCTATGGCGGCGAGGAATTTGTTGTCGTATTGCCGGGCGTCGACATCAGCCAGGCCTCGCTGTTTGCAGAACGACTGCGGCGGCAGATCTGGTGTCTCGAGATCCCGTTCGCTGGCGCACCGGTGGGTGACCGCCTGACCATCAGCGCGGGCGTTGCCGCACTCACTTCCGATGAGCTTGCGAGCGATGCCTCGATGCTGGCGCGCGCGCCGGAGGTGTTGCTCCAGTCCGCGGATGCAGCGCTCTATCGCGCCAAGTGCATGGGCAGGAACCGGGTTGCCGTCAAGACCTCGTCCGGTCCCGCGACAATCGCTGCTGTCGGCCTGGCTTCCTAGCAATCCCCGCCACCCCGGCTATTTCGTCTGCGCAGGCGGTGTCGGGCGCGCAGCGGTGGCTTCAATCCATCGCGCGACCTTCGCGTCGAGCACGTCAAGCGGCAATGACCCGTCCATGAGGATCTGTGCGTGGAAGGCTTTCACGTCGAAACGATCCTTGAGCGTACGCATCGCACGCTCCTTGAGCTCGCGGATCTTGCGCTGACCGATCTTGTAGGCGAGCGACTGGCCGGGCTCGGCAATGTACCGCTCCACTTCCGCAACGATGTCCGCCTCTCCGAGCGCCGTGTTCTGCCGCATGTAGTCGATGGCCCGTTCCCGCGACCAGCCCTTGGCATGCATGCCGGTGTCGACGACGAGCCGCACCGCCCGCCACATCTCTGCCGTCAGTGAACCGAAGTACTGGTACGGATCCGTGTACAGGCCCAGCTCGCGACCCAGCGACTCCGCGTAAAGCCCCCAGCCTTCCACGTAGGCCGTATCTCCCCCGAAACGCCTGAAGCGCGGCAAGTCAGCGATTTCCTGTTGCAGCGAGATCTGGAAATGATGACCGGGAATCGCCTCGTGCAGGAAGATGCTCTCGCTCATGAAGCTGGGCCGCGCAGAGAGATCGTAGGTATTCACGTAGAACACCCCCGGCCGCACCCCGTCCGGCGTCCCCGGCATGTAGGAGGCCGTGGCTTCGGACTGCTCTCGGAAAGACTCGACGACCCGGACTTCGAAGCCGCTCTTCGGCACGACGGTGAACTGCGCAGGAATGGCCGCCGCGACCTTGTCCTGCAACGTGCGATAGGCGTCGACCAGCTGCTCCGGCGACTCGAAACGGAACATCGGATCCGTGCGCAGGTACGCGAAAAAGGCAGGCAGGTCGCCGGTGAAGCCGAGCCGAGCCTTCACTTGCTCCATTTCTCCCTTGATGCGCCTGACCTCGTCGAGGCCGATCCGATGAATCTCGTCAGGCGAAAGCGTCGTCGTCGTATGCATCCGCACCTGGTGCGCGTACCAGGCTGCCCCATTCGGCAATGCCGTGGCCGCGATCGTCTCCCTCGCGGCCGGCAGATACTCCTTCGCCAGGAAGTCATGTAGCCTGCGGTAGGCTGGCAGCAACTCGCCTGCAATCGCCTTGGCGTACTCGTCGGACAACCGCTTGCGGTCGGCTGCCGGGATCGATTCCGGAAACGCGTTCACGGGCGCGGCAAAGACGCTGGTGGCGGGGTCGTTTACCAGGAAGCTCGCGATCTGCGGAATGGACCTTTCGACGAGCACCTTCGGCTGCACGACGCCCTGCTCCATGCCGGTCTTCATGTTGGCGATGGCCTGGTCGGCCCACACCACGAAATCACGCATGCGCGCGAGGAAGTTGTCGTAGTCCTGCACCGTTGCAAAGGGCTGGATGCCGTTGCCCGCCCCCATCTGCCCGAAGAAGACGGGCAAGCCGAAAAACTGATTGAACGGCAACTGCTCATCCGGGAAGCGGAATCCTTCGACAGCCAGCTCGCGTCCATAACGGAAGGAGTCGTAGGTGAGGCGATGCTTCTCATCGAGCGAAGTGGGATCGATGGCAGTCAAGCGGGCCAGCGCATCCTGCTCAAGCGCCAGCAGATCGGCGAGCCACTGCTCGCTCAGGGTATTGGGCAGGCGATCATTGAAGCGCATGTCGCCATTGGCCGTGGCCGCGAGCGGGTTCAGCTTGAGATACTGCTCGTAGTAGTCCTCCACCAGCGCATCCAGGACCTGGGATGGTGCCTGGACTCCCTTGGCGACACCTTGCTCGTCCGGCGCGGGCGCCCGACCGCACGCCGACAACACCAACCCGGCCAGCAGCAAGACTGCCGTCGCGCTGCTTCTCGCAAGTGAAGGCAGGCGGACAAAGCTGAAATCGATAGGCGTCATTGCTGTTGGTCTTTCCCGTGGCGTTCCAGGCTCGCTGCAGCCAGCCATCGATCCATCTTGGCCTCGAGCACGTCGATCGGCAGGGCGCCGTCCTTGAGGATCTCGTTGTGAAACTCGCGAACATCGAAGCGGTCGCCGAGCACGGCTTCCGCCTTGGTACGCAGCGCCCGGATCCGGATCTCGCCGATCTTGTAGCCGAGCGCCTGACCCGGGTCTGCGATATAGCGATCGACCTCGGAACGCACGTCCGACTCGGCCATCGATGAATTGTCGCTCATGTAGCGTATTGCCTGGTCACGGGTCCAGTGGCGGCTGTGCAGGCCGGTATCCACGACGAGACGCATTGCTCGCAGCATCTCATCGCTCAGGCGTCCGTAGTACTGGTAAGGATCCGTGAACAAACCGAGCTCGGGCCCGAGCGATTCCGCGTACAAGCCCCAGCCCTCGACATAGGCCACATAGTCGCCGCCGTAGCGGCGGAAGCGCGGCAGCGATGTCAGGCCGAGTTGCATCGACTGCTGGAAGTGATGTCCGGGAGACGCCTCGTGCAAGGACAGCGTCTCCATGCCGAACCTGGGCTGCGCCCGAAGGTTGAACGTGTTGATGTAGAAGATCCCGGGACGCGTCCCGTCGGGCGAAGGCGACTCGTATGAGGCGCCCGCAGCCGACTCGGCACGGAAGGCCTCGACTTCGCGGACCTCGTAGTCGACGGCAGGGATGCTGGAGAAGAGCCGCGGCAGCAGCGCATCGATGCGTGTCTTGAGTTCCCGATACCCCGCCAGCAGATCGGCCGGCTTCTCGTAGTAGAAACCCGGCTCGGCCGCCACATGCCGGAAGAAGGCCTTGAGGTCGCCCTTGAATCCCACCCTGGTTTTCACCTTCTCCATCTCTGCATGGATGCGCGCCACTTCCTTGAGACCGATCTCGTGGATCTCGTCGGGCGCAAGGCTCGTCGTTGTCATGACTTCAGTGAGGAACCGATACCACGTTTCGCCTTCCGGCAACGCAGACCACGCGACAGTGTCGCGACTCGCCGGCAGGTACTCCTTCCGCACGAAGTCGGCGAGGCGTCGATAGGCAGGCAAGACCGTTTCACCGATGGCACGACGGTACGCTGTCGTGATCCGCTCCTTGTCGGCGTCGGCAAAGCTGTCCGGCAGATGCACGATGGGCTGATAGAAGAGGCTTTGCTCCGGGACGTCGTCCGCGAGGTCATCAAGCTGTTTCTGCACTGCCTGCATTACGATGCGCGGCTGCACGACCTGCTGCTTCATGCCCTCACGCATGTTCGCGATGGCCTGGTCGGCCCAGGTAGAGAAGTCACGCATTCGCCCCAGGAAATTCTCGTAGTCCTGAACGGTGGAGAACGGCTGTACGCTGGTGCCGGCACCCAGCTGAGCAAAGACCGACGGAAGCGCATAGAGCTGGTCGATCGGCAGCAGCTGGCCGGGAAAGGACAACGTCTTCAGCTCCGTGGTACGTTCGCGGACGAAGATATCGTAGGTGAGGCGGGCCTGCTCACTGAGGGCATCGACAGGAATGGACTGCGCCTGTGCGAGGAAGCGCTGCTCCAGGTCGCGACGGCGGGCGATATGCTCGGGTGCAATGCCGTTCGCGAGGCGGTCGTTGTAACGGTTCTCCCCGATATACGTGGCATAGAGCGGATCAAGCGGCAGCAACTCGTCGAAGTACTGCTCGACGAGGGTATTCAGCTCGTTGCCTGGGTCCCGCGTCGCAGGTGGGGTGGGCGGTGAGCAGCCGGCCATCGTCAACGCTGCAGCACACACCACGGCATGCCAGGCAGGGTGTCGATTGAACGGGGCCATGGAGTCTCCAGGGACGGAACCAGCCGCCCCGCAACATAGCGGAAAGGGCACTTCAATTCATCCGCCACCGGATAAGGACTCGCCGGCGCCGACCGTGGATGACGGCTTGCTGGTAAGCTTGGGTAGACGCTTTCAACGGGGGAGTTCTCATGCTGACCGCCACTGTCAGGCGCGTGGCCATCGTAGGTGGCGTGCGCATACCCTTCGCCCGGGCCATGGGCGCCTACGCAGACTGCAGCAACCAGGACATGCTGACTGCCGCGCTCAAAGGCGTAGTGGACAAGTTCGGCTTGAGCGGTCAGGCGCTCGGCGATGTCGGCGCGGGCGCGGTGATGAAACATTCGCGCGACTTCAACCTCGTGCGCGAAAGCGTGCTCGGCAGTGGCCTTGCACCGGAGACGCCCGGCTTTGACCTGCAGCGCGCCTGCGGGACGAGTCTCGAGACGGCCATCCTGATCGGCCTCAAGATCGCACACGGGCAGATCGACTCCGGCATCGCCGCAGGCGTGGATTCCTCAAGCGACGTGCCGATCGTGTACCCGCGCTCCTATCAGCAGCTCCTGCTGCGCAGTGCTCGCGGGCGCACCTTCATGGAACGGCTTGCACCGTGGGCCGGACTGCGTCCGAAGCACTTCAAGCCGCAGCTGCCCGGCGTCGTCGAGCCCCGCACGGGGCTGTCGATGGGCCAGAGTTGCGAGCTCATGGCCAAGACGTGGTCCATCAGCCGCGCCGACCAGGACCTGCTCGCCTTCGAGAGCCACAAGAAAGCCGCAGCCGCCTATGAGGCCGGCTTCTACAAGGACCTCCTCGTCGAGTTCAAGGGACTCAAGGCCGACAACAACGTCCGCAAGGACACGACGCCGGAGAAACTTGCCAAACTCAGGCCCGTGTTCGACACGAGCAGCGCCGGCACGCTGACGGCAGGCAATTCCACGCCGTTGACCGACGGTGCAGCCGCCGTATTGCTCGCTTCGGAAGAATGGGCGCACGCGCGCGGCCTGCCGGTGCTCGCTTACCTGACTTACGGCAAGGTGGCGGCGGTCGATTTCGTCGGGAAGAAGGAAGGGCTGTTGATGGCACCTGCCTACGCCGTACCGCGCATGCTTGGCGATGCGGGCCTCACGCTGCAGGAGTTCGACTTCTACGAGATCCATGAAGCCTTCGCCGCGCAGGTGCTGTGCACGCTGAAGGCATGGGAAACACCGGAGTACTGCCGCGAGCGGCTGGGTCTGCCGGGTCCACTCGGTTCGATCGACAGGACCAAGCTCAATGTCGTCGGCAGCAGCCTCGCGGTGGGCCATCCCTTCGCGGCAACGGGTGCGCGCATCGTTTCGACGCTTGCAAAGCTGCTCTCCGAACGGGGCGGCAAGCGGGGCCTGATCTCCGTCTGCACGGCGGGTGGCATGGGCGTCAGCGCGATTCTCGAGCGCTAGCAGGCGCTGCAATCACTCGGCGCCTGCGTGTCCCGGGGACCCGCCAGTCAGATGGGCTCGCTGAAGCTTCCGTGCGCGCAGCAACGCAACATGTCCATGTAGTCGCGAGCCCGCATGTGCACCAGATGCTCATGGTCGCCCGCCTCGAAGTAGAGGTCGTCGAGATACATGACGCTGTCGTCCCAGATCGTCTCGACACCGTAGGCGAGGCCCAGCGCGGGTACTGCCCCCGGATCGCAGTCACGGAAGACCATGGTGACCTCGTGCTCGGTAGCCATCCCGATGTCACGATCGAGATGGCGCCGCAACTCCGCGAGGCGCAGATGTCTTGCTGCCGGCAACACCGCAAGCAGGTATTGACCCTCCACCTCGAGCAGGATGCCTTTCACGAGCTGCTTTGGAGGAACGGCGGCGGCGCGGGCGGCCCGCAGGCTGGTACCCGCTTTGGCGTGTGCAATCACTTCATAGGGCAAGTGCTGCATCCCGAGGTAGCGTTCGACGGTCGTTGCGGTGGCCATGGCAACCTCCTGACGTCGTATCGTGGATCCCGACCTTACTCCTCCGCCGACTGATTGCAACCCTGCAAATCGGGCACTGGTATCGCCTATCATGAGGCCCTTGCCCGGCCCTGCCGAAACACCCCCATGAACCTCCGCGAACAAGTCGAGCAACTCCTGCCCAACTGGGAAAGCTGGTACCCCACGTTGTTCGATGCCGCGTGTGACCTGGGTCTCCTGCGGGCACGCGTCTGTTCGCTGTCGTCCCTGCTTCTGTCCAATCGCCATGCCAGCATCCAGGGCGAAGCGCTGCAGGCGTTCCGGGAGCAATGGTCGGTGGAACAGGATCCAGAAGTTGACGGACGCCCGGAACGGCGTGAGTCAGGTGCGGAATCGCGCACGCCTGCGGGCGACGACGCTGAGTAAAGTACCGCCTCAATGAAGACCACCGTCATATTGGGCCCCGCAAGGATGGGGGAGGCGGCCCGAATCGCAGGGATGTCGCGAGCGCTCATTGAACCCGGGCTACCCTGGTCATGGACTCCGCGCCGTGTGGCCGCCCATATGCGCCAGCGCGACAACATGGTCGTGACGGCCCGGACGGACAAGGACCTCGTGGGCTTTGCCATGGCCCACTTCGGCGATGACAGCGTGCACGTGACGTTGCTCGCCGTCGCGGAAAGCGCCCAGCGACAAGGTGTTGGACGACAACTGCTTGACTGGATTGAGGAATCTGCCGTGACGGCAGGGGTCTTCATGGTCGAGCTGGAACTGCGCGCGGGCAATAGCGGCGCCAAGCAGTTCTATGGCAGGCTCGGTTATCGGGAAACGCTCAGGGTCCCGCGCTACTACAGCGGCATCGAAGATGCGATCCGCATGGCACGCAACCTGCGGGTTGCCGGCTAACGAATCAAAGAGGGCATCCTTGCCCGGTCGCGCGCCTCCTCCTTGAAGATCCCTGTGGAGACCCCCTTTCCACGAACGCGCGAATCCTGACTCCATAAAGCGACAACCGTGTCGCAGTTCCCTCAAGAAATATTTGCGAAGCCGATCTAGCGGGGCTTTCTCTCTGGGGAACGCCCCTGTTCGTGTCGAGGCGAACGACGGCGAGCGCGCCAGGCGAAGCGCGGGGCTGTCGCCGGGATTCCCGATGCCGCTCCCGACCTGTCTGCCGATCTCCTCTGCGCCTGCCTGTCTTTAGGGTATCGTGCCGGGATTCTCGGCCTCCCTCGAAGACGATTCATGCAGCAGTATCTGGGAACAACTCCTCCGGGACCGGGCGGCTACCATCACGATGCGCGCGGCCGCCTCGGGGTCCTCGTCGTCAATCTCGGCACGCCCGACTCCCCTACCCCCAAGGACGTACGCAAGTTCCTGGCGGAATTCCTGTGGGATCCCCGCGTCATCGAAATGTCGCGTCCGCTCTGGTGGTTGATCCTGAACGGCGTGATTCTCCGCATCCGTCCGCGCCGGAGCGCCCACGCGTACGCGCAGGTCTGGACACCGGCCGGCTCGCCGCTGATGGTGTACTCCCGGGAACTCGCAGATGCCCTGTCCGGCCAGCTCACGCACGAATTCGGTGACGACGTGCCCGTGGCGCTCGGCATGACCTACGGCAACCCGTCGATCGAGAACGCGCTGGCTGCGTTGCAGGCGGCCAATGTCAGGCGATTGCTGGTACTGCCGCTGTATCCCCAGTACTCGGGCAGCACTACAGGATCGGTGTTCGACCTCGTGAGCAAGGCGCTGTCACGCTGGCGCTGGGTGCCCGAGGTCCGCTTCATCGGGCAGTACCACGACGAGCGTCCCTACATCGACGCCGTCGCTGCAAGCATCCTTGAGCACTGGCGTACCCACGGATCGAAACACCTCGTCTTTTCGTTTCACGGCCTGCCGGAGCGGTACCTGCTGAGCGGGGACCCCTACTTCTGCCAGTGCCACAAGACAGCGCGCCTGGTGGCCGCCAGCCTCGGACTGCAGAAAGGCGAATGGACGGTAAGCTTCCAGTCTCGAGTCGGGCGCGAAGCATGGCTCAAGCCCTATACCGATGTCGTGCTGGCGGACTACGCGGCAGGTGCCCACAAGCGCGTAACCGTCGTGTGCCCCGGCTTTGCGACTGACTGTCTCGAAACACTTGAGGAAATCGTGCTGCGGAATCGCGCCGACTTCCTGACGCAGGGCGGCGAAGCCTTCGACTACGTGCCGGCGCTCAATGCTTCACCGGCCCATGTCGGTACGTTGACGCAGTTGCTCGTCCGCCATGCGCAAGGCTGGCCAGAAACGAGCGCGAGCCGGGACCTCGCGGAACTGGCCAGGGCGGAAGGCCTGACTGCCGAACGCGCCCGCGCGCTCGGCGCCTTGGGGTAGGCTCAAGAACCGTCGCCCATGATCGGACGTTTCCTGGAAATCAGCATCCCGGTCGACGACATCCTCGCGTCCATCGCGTTCTACGAGAAGATTGGCTTCATACAGGCCGCCACCGGCGAGACATGGCCACATCCCTATGCCGTGCTGACCGACGGGCGCCTCTATATCGGCCTGCACCAGTCATCCTTGCCGGCAGTGACGCTGACCTACGTACAGCCCGACTTGGTCCACCATGCAGGACGGCTTCGCGCACAGGGGCTCGAGCTGATCGACGAGCGGCTCGACGGCGAGTCCTTCAACCAGGCCAGCCTCGTGGACCCGACGGGACAACGCATCACCCTGGTCGAGGCAAGGACCTTCTCGCCGCCGCTCCTCGACCACGGGCATGAGTCGCTGCTCGGCTACTTTGCGGAATACGGCCTGCCGGTTCGGGATTTCGAGCCTGCCACGTCATTCTGGGAATCCGTGGGCTTCATCAGTCTCGATGAGACCCGTGACCCCTTTCCCCGCAGGACGCTCACCAGCGATCGCCTCAACGTCGGCTTGTATCGTACCCGGGCGCTGCGCATGCCGGTGCTGACCTTCGAGGATGCGGACATGAAGCGGCGGCTCGATGCGCTGCGCCGCAAGGGCATCGAACTGCTCGACGACATGCCGGATTCGCTCGATGCCGCGACCAATGCCGTCATCCGGGCACCGGAAGGGACCCGGCTGCTGCTGCTCGGTACCGGATCCGACGGCGTGCTCGGACAGCATGGCCTGCAGTAGACCTGTCCCTTGAACGCTTCTCCACCCCGTCGCTTCTCCGATCCGGAAGCGTGCGTTGACGCCACGCTTGCGCGCCTCGGCAAGCGGATCGTGCTCGGCCTGCCAGTGGGCCTTGGCAAGCCGATCCCGTTCGTCAACGCCATGGTACGGCGAGCCTGCGGTGACTCCAGCATGCACCTCACGATCCTGACGGCCCTGTCGTTCAGGGTGCCGAAGGGTCGCAGCGACCTGGAACGCCGTCTCGTCGATCCGCTCGCACAGCGCCTGTTCGGCGACTCACCGCCGCTCGAGTACGTAGCGCTGCTCGAAACAGGCCGGCTGCCGCCCAACATCGAGGTCACCGAGTTCTTCCTGGAGCCGGGTGCATGGATCGGCAACGATCACCTCCAGCAGCACTACCTGAGCGCGAACTACACGCACGTCATTCGCGATGCCCTCGCACGCGGCCTGAACGTACTGGCACAGATGGTGGCCATGCCGGGCAGCGACGATGTGCTTCCCGGCCAACTGAGCCTGAGCTGCAATCCCGACCTGACGGTAGACCTGTTGCCGCACATTGCAGCGATGCGCGCAAACGGAAAGCCCTTCGCACTGATCGGCGCTTTGCACCGCGACCTGCCTTTCATGTACGGCGACGCCGTCGTGCCTGAAGATTCGTTCGACTTCCTGATAGATCCGCCTGATCGAGACACCCGACTGTTCAGCCCGCCGAATCCGGCCATCGATGCAACCGACCACATGATCGGCCTCGCGGTGAGCGCACTCGTCAAGGATGGTGGCACGCTGCAACTCGGGATCGGCGAGCTTGGGGACGCGGTGGTACACGGACTGCTGTTGCGACAGCAGAAGCCGGCGATCTACCGGGAGGCGCTCGGGAACACGGGGCTCCTTCGGTCGGCCGGGACGCTGATCGAAACGGAAGGCGGGACGACGCCGTTCGATCGGGGACTGTATGCCTGTTCGGAGATGCTGGTGGACGGCTTCCTGGACCTGCACGAGGGCGGCATCCTGAAACGGCACGTGTATCCGAGTGCGCGCATCCAGCAACTGCTGGATGAAGGCTCGATCACGGAGACGCTCGATGCAAGCTGCATGGAGGCTTTGCACGAAGCAGGGGTCAGGCGGCTGTCGTATGTGGACTTCCAGGAGCTCCGTGACGTCGGGGTCCTGCGCGATGACGTCCGCTTCGAGAATGGCATGCTGATTACGCCGCAAGGCGTCGGCATCCCCGTCAACCTCGAGGACCCCGCGAGCCGCGCCGCCATCGCTACGCATTGCCTGGGGTCCCGCCTTCGTAACGGCAGCGTTCTGGATGCGGGGTTCTTCTTCGGGCCGGCATCGTTTTACACCAGGCTGCGCGCCATGCCGGTGGCCACGCGCAAGCGCTTCGGCATGCGCGGCATCAGCTTCATCAACGAGCTGTTCGGCCCGGAGCTTGAACTCAAGAGCGTGCAGCGACGCCATGCCCGCTTCGTCAACACCACGATGATGATGACCGCGCTCGGCAACGCCGTGTCCGATGGCCTTGCCGATGGTCGCATGGTCAGCGGCGTGGGAGGCCAGTACAATTTCGTGGCGATGGCGCACATGTTGCCGGGTGCCCGCTCCATCCTGTGCCTGCGCAGCACCCGGAGCAAGGCGGGAGCTGTTTCGTCCAACATTCTGTGGAACTACGGACACACGACCATTCCCCGTCATCTCCGCGACATCGTCGTGACCGAATACGGTATCGCCGACTTGCGCAGCAAGACCGACTCCGAGATCATCGCAGCGCTGGTGGACGTCATGGATGCGCGCTTTCAGGAAAGTCTGGTTCGTGATGCGCAGCGCACGGGCAAATTGCCCGCCAGCTACCGGATTCCAGACCGTGCACGCGGCAATATTCCACAACGAATCGCCGAACAGCTACGACCTTTCCAGAATCAAGCGCTCTTCTCCAAGTATCCGTTCGGCTCCGACCTCACCGCCGAAGAGCAAGCTCTCGGTCGAGCGTTGCTATGGCTGAACGCGGCAACTTCGACACCGGCGGGTAAGTCGATGACCGTGGTGCGCGCGCTCCTGTCGTCACCGGCTGAGGTACGACTTGAGCCCCTTCTCGCACGAATGGGCCTCGACCACCCGACGTCACTCAAGGAGCGCCTCCTGCAGAAGCTCGTGATTCACGCGATTCGCGGGGCAAAATGACTTTCGTACCACTGACCAGGCAGGTCATTCCGATCAGGGCCGCTGCCCACCGTTCGCCGACAACCGGAAAACTGCAGTGAAGTACCGGCTTCAGCCATCGACTCCGGCACTGGAGCATGCTTGCATGACCTTGGCAGCCAAGCGCGGGATTCGCACACGAGGTCCGGCATGATTGGCCGACGCGCGCGGATCGGCGGCCTGGCTTGCGTGGTGCTCGTCCTGGTCTCACTGCCGATACGCGCGCAAACCGAAGACGGCTGGCAAACCCTGGGGCTGCTCAGGATCAGGGACATGACGCCCTGGGGACTGACCCGCCTCGACATGCCTCCCGCTCACGCCGTCACGGCTTCCAGCGGCATCTTCGCGCTGGAGATGAATCTCTCCTACCAAAATACCTGGGCCCTGTCGGGCAACGTGGCAGACTTCCTCCACAGCAGGGGCAAGAAGCGCGCCGACCTTTCTCAGAACGACATCGACTCGATCCTTGCACTCGGCAGTGATGCATACCTTGTCGATGGCGAATATGCGCTGCTGGATATGACGTTGCACCATCAGTTCGACAGCCATTGGGGCGTGTATGCCACGCTCCCCTACCTGGCCTTCAGTGGCGGGGCGCTCGATTCAACGATAGAAGGGTTCCACGATGCCTTCGGCTACCCAACCTACGGCCGGGACAACCTGCCGCGGAATCGCTGGCAGTTCGTTGCCAAGGTGGGTGGTGCGGCCTTTGTCCACTCGGAGGCGCCAGCGAATGCCTTGGGCGACCCGGTAATCGGGCTGCGCTATTCCCGGGTAGCACAGCCGACGAAGTGGAATCTGGTGACCGAGTTCGCCGCCAAGGTCCCAAGGCAGGACGAGCGCTTCATGGTCTCTTCCGGCAAGCCGGACTACGGCATGCAATTGTCCGTGCAGAGATTCTTCGCTCATGACGCCCTCTATCTGACTGCCTCAATCGTCTATTTCAGCTCGCCTGACCGCCGGCTCGCGCGGGACCAGCGGATTCCCACTCTGATACTGGGATGGGAGCGGCGTATCTCCAAGAAGACCAACTTCGTGCTGCAGACTTATGCGAGTCGCAGTACCGTCCAAGAGACCGAACTCGATGAGCTCTCTGCCACCAAACTCCAGGCGACCGCTGGCCTGCAGTGGATATTTCACGACTCCGTCGTGCGCTTCGGCGTCACGGAGAACCTTGCAACCTTCAACAACACACCGGATATCGGCGCCACATTGTCGTTAGCGCGCGTCCTGCATTTTTGACCACCACTCGAGCGCGCCTGTTCAGGGCAGATTCATGCCCGCGCCGGCAGTGTCCGTGTCGGACAAGCCCCACTCGCCTCGTCAGTGCTGCCTACAAGAACGATGGGCGGGTACCGCTACGGAAATGATGTCGTAGGGGCCACTATGCAGCCCATAGTTCGTTCGGCCACTCGAGGAGATGACAGTGACAACATCCAAACCATGGCTTGCCAGGCATGTGACGATCGCGACGGTCTTGTGTGTACTTGGGCCCGTCCCCGCGATGGCACAGGTGCAGGCAAATCCAGGCGGTCCCTACCTCGGCGTCGGCTGGGGCCAGTTCAGCGTCCATGTCGACAACCTGAGCGATGCCGGTACGACGGCGAACCGGATCATCAATTCGAACGACAATGCGTGGAAGGCCTTTGCAGGCTGGCGTTTCAATCCGTACGTCGGCCTCGAAATGGCCTACATCAATCTCGGCAGCCCCGGCGACCGCTTCGAAGGATCCGGATCGAACGGCAACTACGTGCTGGACGTCAGCGGTTTCAGCCCATCCTTGATCGGCACGCTGCCGCTCGGCCCGGTCGAGCTGTTTGCCAAGGCCGGCTACTACTTCTATGACGTCAAGCTGCGTGTCGACCTCGACGCACCCGGCCCGGACTTGCGTTCCAAATCGAGTCGCGACGACTTCATCTATGGTGGCGGTATCGGCGTGACGTTTGCCGAGCACCTGCACGTGCGTGCCGAGTACGAGGTAATCGACCTCAAGAACGCGAGCAACTCGGATGCGCTCTGGCTGAGCGCGGCCTGGCGCTTCTGAGCCTTAGGGCTTCAGTTCCGGGCGGCAATGCGCTCGGCCTGGTTCCTGAGCAGGCGGCCAAAGCCGACTCCGTCGTAAAAGCGATATAGCAGGCCGAGGTCAGGAGGTCGGCGACGCAAGTCCCCCCCCCTCCGCTTCTATGGGCATATCGCAGTAGATGCCGGTGAGCTGGCGCGCGAGAAACGCCGACTCCCTGTAGTCCTTCAACTGTCCGGTAACGAATCCGGCATTGCGCACCTTCAGCTTGGCTACCCGATCGAGATTCGCGTAGAGGTGGTCAAGCGAGTTGAAGTGCTTGAGCAGGATCGATGCGGTCTTGCGGCCGATGCCGGGTACGCCGCGAATGTTGTCGACGGCATCGCCCGTCAGCGCGAGGAAGTCCGCGATGGCTTCGGGCATGACGCCGAAGCGCTCCTCGATGTCTTCGTACGCGTAGCGGACGTCCGCGACGTAGTCCCAGAACTCGTCGTCGGGCCCCACCAGTTGCGCCAGGTCCTTGTCGCGGGTGACGATCACCGAGGGCCTGCCTCCCGCGCGAGCGCGCTTCACCAGCGTGCCGATCACGTCGTCGGCCTCGAACTCGGGACTCGAGAATTCCGCCAGCCCGAACGCACGGCAGAACTCACGACAAAGCCGGAACTGCTGCTTCAACTCGAGCGGTGCCGGTTCGCGGTGCGCCTTGTACGGCGGATAGATCCGGTTGCGGAACGACGTCGCCAGGCTTTCATCGAAAGCCACGGCCATATGCGTTGGGCCGACGCTCTCGATGAGATCGCCGATGAACCTCGCGAAGCCGTGCAACGCATTCACCGGCTGGCCATCGAGATCGGTGAGCGTCACTGGCACCGAGTAGTACGCGCGAAAAATGAAGACCGACGCATCGACGAGGTAGACGGGGCTCGCTGCGGTCCTCTCCGGCGATTCCAGAGGAACCGGCCCCTGCTCTACGGGCACTTCAGGCCTGCGCGTTGCGCAGGCGCGCGTGAAGCGGGCTGGTCCGCGGGAAATGGGCGATCAGGTATTCCATCTGGTCCGCCAGCACGCGCCGGCCCTTGAGATAGATGTACTCCGCGTAAGTGGGCTGGAACGGCACGGCAATCAGCTGCAACCCGGCTTCCTCGGGTGTCTGCGATGCCTTGTGGTTGTTGCAGCGACGGCAAGCCGTGGCGACGTTGGTCCAGGTATCGCGCCCGCCCTGGCTCAACGGGCGGATGTGATCGCGCGACAACAGGGTGCTCGGGAAGCGCAAACCGCAGTACAGGCACAGGTACGCATCCCGCTTGAAGAGAGTCTGGTTGTTGAGCGGCGGTGTGTAGTCACCGCGGAGATTGCCTGGGTTGTGGCTATGGCCGGTCGTCGCGATGATGGAACTGACGTTGACCACCGTCCTGAGGCCGGTGCGGGCATTGGTTCCACCGTAGAGGCTGTACAGCGGTGTCCCGCACGCGTAGGCGACCTGCTCGGTATGGTAGAGCCGGACCGCGTCGCGATAATCGATCCACTCGAGCGGCATGCCCGAGACATCGGTCCTCAAGATTTCCTGAGAGAGGCTGATCACGTTACACCGTGCCGGCCAGCTGACCGGCGATACTGACCCGATCCACCCACGTCGCTGCATTGCGCCCTAGGAATCGGCTGTCCCGTGAATGACGCAGCGTTTTTCCCACGGGCCGATGCACCCGTAAGATACGCGAGCGGAAGATCAGAATTCAACGAATTCGTTGGACCGCGCCCGGTCCGCGAGGAGGGTACTACAGCTTCTCCCGACGGCTACGGCGACCGATCTCCTTCGCCCTGCGGGTCGCGGCGCTACCGTTGCCGCGGCGGCGGCCTGCGATTCTGCAGCCGCTCGCGTACCCGCTGCCGCTGTTCCGGCGTGAGTTCCCGGAATCGCTCGCGCAGCTCCTGTCGCCGCTCAGGCGACAAGTCGCGGAAGCGGCGGAAATTATCACGCAGCCGCGCCTGTTCGTCGGGCGTGAGGTCCTGGAAATTCCGGTAACGCTCGCGAATCTGGGCGCGCTGCTCATCCGTCAGCGACTGCCAGCGGGTGAACCGCTCGCTCGCCTTCTCGCGCTGCTCGGGTGTCATCGTCAGCCATCGCTTCGTGCCCTTCTCGAGGGCGACCTGCCTTCCTGGCGGCAGTTGCTGCCAGCCGTCTTCGAAGCCGGCAAGGATCTGCTGCTGCTCCACGGTGAGCTGCGACCATGCGACGCCGGGCGAATCCGCGGCGTGGGCGACCCCGATGCACAGGCACATTCCGAGCAATGCCGCCGGCAACCAGTGATGGAAATAGTGTCGCTTCATTTTGACTCAACCGCCTTGGCTGCCTTCGGCGCAGCCTTCCTGGAATTCGCCGGGGGAGGAGGCGCTTCAGCCACCTCGAAATCAGTCCAGTTGTCGTCCGCGCCCTCAAGCACGGCGAGATACTCGAGAAAATCAGCCGGTACAGGCACCTTCGGCTGTGGCGGTGCGCTCGCTGCCGTGCCGGCACCGAGGGGCAGAAGCATCGCCACCGCCATCAAGGTCATACCGCAGGGATCGCGCAGGGTACTCACCCAACTCCTCCGCTCGTGGCCGGAAGGACAGCTTCCGTTTCAAGCCAGGAGTAGAACTCGATCTCTTCGGCGAGCTCGAGGTTCTCGGCATCCGCCATCAGGGCGAGGTCGTCGACTGCGGTGCCGCCTGCTTCAGGACGTACGCTTGCGCTTTGGGAAACAGGATCGACCTGCGGCGCGGTGCCAACCCATACGAGCCCGACCAAGACAACGGCCGCGAGGCCGCCGGCAGGCGCGAGCCATCCTCCCGACAGATATCCGCGGCGGGCGTGCGCCGGCTCCAGCTGATCGAGCGCCGCATGACGCGCCTGCGTCAGCCGCGAACGCGTACCCGCGTCCAGATGCTCGACGCTGTCCAACAGCAGGTCGCGCGTGCGCGCAGCGAAGGCAGCATCACGGGCCTCTTCGGTGCTTTCGTCAGCTGTACTCACCAGGCTTCTCCCAGACGGGCGCGCAACGCATGCACGGCCCTCGAATAATGCGTCTTGACGCTACCTTCGGAACAACCCA
>JBEBIT010000169.1:0-1603 GCA_040080215.1 Steroidobacteraceae bacterium | reverse complement strand
ACGGAAGAGAGCTGCGCAGCGTCGCGCAGGCCAACACCGAATTCCTCGCCTTCCTCAACGACGTGGCCAACCCGAGGCCGCACCCGACGCTGCCGGGTGTCACCGTGGCCGAGTGCCTCGAGCGGGAGAAGCCGCGACTGCTGCGGCTTCCGGACGTCGCGCTGCCCATCGAGGAGGTGCTACCCGTCACCGTCGACAAGACGGCCTTCATCCGCTTCGACACCAACGACTACTCGGTGCCGCACGAGTACGCGCAGGAAGAGACCACCCTCACCGTGGCCGCCGATGACATCACCGTGCGCGTCCTGAAGGGCGAGGTGGAAGTAGCTCGCCACGCTCGGTGCTGGGGCCGTCGGCAGTGCGTAGAGGACCTGTCCCACCGCGAGGCGCTGCTCGCGCAGAAGCGCGGGGCCAGCGAAGCGAAAGGGCAAGAGAGGCTGCGGGCCATCGCCCCCGATGTCGACATCCTCTTCGCCCGCTGGGTCGAGACGGGCCGCAACGTGGGCAGCCTCACCGCTCGACTGGCGGGTCTGCTGCGCAGCTACGACGACGACACGGTCGCGGCGGCGGTCACGGCCGTCATCGCTCGCGGCACCCACGACGTGGGCGCGGTCGCCGTCGTCTGCGAGCAACTGCGCCGCAAGGCGAACAAGCCCGTGCCGCTCGACGTCGTCCTGGGCAGCCACGTCCCGGACCGGGACGTCATTCCTCACTCACTGGAGGGCTACGATGGAAAACCAAAACGACGTGTTTGAGGAATTCCGGCGACTCGGCTTCCGAGTGCCCGAAGCCGCGCTGCGCGCTCTTCTTCAGCAACTCACCAAGGCCCGCGCCTCGCCGATGGAGACCTGCGAGAAATTCGTTTCGCTGGAATGGAGGGAGCGGGAGTCGAAGAACCTCAAGCGGCGCACCCGGCTGGCGACGCTGGGCAACTTCAAGCTGCTCGACGCCTTCGACTGGAACCACCCGAAGTCCATCGACCGAGGGCTGTACGAGGAACTGCACGGGCTCGACTTCATCGGGAAGGGCGAGAACGTGCTGCTGCGCGGCACCAGCGGGCTGGGGAAGACGATGCTGGCGCAGAACCTCGGACTGGCCGCGCTCACGAAGGGGCACACGGTGCTCTTCACCTCGCTCTCGTGGGCGCTCGCGGACCTGCTGAAGCAGGAATCGATTCCTGCCTTCGAGCGACGGCTGCGGCGCTACCTCACGCCGGAACTGCTCATCGTGGATGAAATTGGGTACGTGCCCTGCGACAGCCGCTCGGCCGATCTGCTCTTCAACATCATCAGCCGACGCCATGAGCGGCGCTCGACCGTGATCAGCACCAACCTGCCCTTCAAGCAGTGGGGCGCCATCTTCCCTGGCGCGGCGTCGGTGGTGGCTCTCGTGGATCGCTTCGTCCAGCACTGCCACGTCCTCGACATCGAGGGCGAGTCCTGGCGTCAGAAGGAACCCGCAACGCCCAGCGCCAGGTCACGCAAGCCCAAGCGGTGATCGGCTCCGCGAGGGTGGTGATCGCTGCCACCCTCGCGCTGTCGTCGACCGGATTGCCGCTCGACCTCGACTGTCAAACGAAGTCGGATCCGAGCTGCCGTCTACA
>JBEBIT010000106.1:0-7586 GCA_040080215.1 Steroidobacteraceae bacterium | reverse complement strand
CGTTCGACCGGTCGGGATTCAAGTACCACGGCCGTGTGAAGGCACTGGCTGATGCGGCACGCGAGAACGGCCTCGAATTCTGAACTCTGGGTTATTGGTTAGGGAAATCAAGCGAATGGCAAGAGTCGAAAAACAAGCTCCGGCGGATGACTTCATCGAGAAGCTCGTCGCCGTCAATCGCGTGGCCAAGGTCGTCAAGGGCGGCCGCCAGTTCGGCTTCACCGCACTGACCGTGGTGGGCGACGGCAATGGTCGCGTGGGCTTCGGCTATGGCAAGGCGAGGGAAGTCCCCGTCGCCATCCAGAAGGCCATGCAGGCCGCTCGCAAGAACATGCACAGCGTGAGCCTCAAGAGTGCATCGCTGCACTATGCGGCGAACGGCAAGCACGGTACGACCCGCGTGTACATGCAGCCCGCTGCGGATGGTACGGGCGTCATCGCCGGTGGCAGCATGCGCGCCGTGTTCGAGGCTGCAGGGGTCAAGAACGTCCTCGCCAAGAGCTACGGTTCGCGCAATCCCATCAACGTCGTCCGCGCCACCATGGACGCGCTGGCCAAGCTGCGCGCGCCCGAGGAAATTGCCGCGAAGCGTGGCAAGCGCATTGAAGAGATCCTGGGTTGACATCATGGCTAAAGCCCCTGCAACAGCAAAGACGGTAAAGGTCACGCTCATCAAGAGCGTGTTCGGTCAGCTCAAGAGCCACCAGGCTTGCGTGCGCGGTCTCGGCCTGCGTCGCATCCGCGATACCTCGGTCGTGATCGACACGCCGGAGAATCGCGGCATGATCCGGGCTGCCAACCACCTGCTCAAGGTGGAAGAGGCCTGAAGCGGAGCTTGAAGCTGCTGTAGGTAAATCCGGAATGCCGGGTGACGCAGCAGGCATCAGGCACCCAGAACTGGATTTAAGAATTTAGGTAGAACATCATGCGTCTCAACACACTTTCACCGGCTCCCGGCAGCAAGAAGACCCGCCTCCGCGTAGGTCGCGGTGCGTCGGCTGGCCAGGGCAAGACCTGCGGCCGCGGCGTGAAGGGCCAGCGTGCGCGCAAGGGTGGCTACCACAAGGTCGGCTTCGAAGGCGGCCAGATGCCCCTGCAGCGCCGGTTGCCGAAGTTCGGCTTCCGTTCGAAGGTATCTCCGACCGTCGGCGAAGTGATGTTGTCCGAGCTCGCCAAGGTGGATGGCACTGTCATTGATCTTGAGAGTCTGAAGAAGGCTGGCGTGGTGGACGCGCAGGCATTGCGTGCCCGCATCGTGTCGTCCGGCGGTATCGCCCGCGCGGTGACCGTCAAGGGCATCCATGTAACCAAGGGCGCGCTGGCTGCGATCGTCGCGGCGGGCGGCACGGTTGAGCCCCTCGAGGCCCCGGCACCGGCTACCAAGCTTGCGCCCAAGCCCCAAAGCGACAAGAAGGCCGGCAAGAAGGCTTAAGGCCTTCCGTCGTCCCATACCGGTAACACAGGAAAACCGTGGCCAAGTCGCAATCAGCAACTCCGCTCGCCGCCTTCGGCGAGATGACTCGCTTTGCCGAGTTGCGCCAGCGGCTGTTCTTCCTGCTGGGCGGCCTGATCGTGTATCGCATCGGCACCTTCATCCCGGTGCCGGGCATCGATCCTGTCGCGCTCGCTCGTTTCTTCGAGCAGCAGCAGGGAACGATCCTGTCGATGTTCAACATGTTCTCGGGCGGCGCGCTGCAGCGGCTGTCGATTTTCGCGCTCGGCGTGATGCCCTACATTTCTGCGTCGATCATCGTGCAGATGATGGCCGTGGTGGTGCCGTCGCTCGCGTCCATCAAGAAGGAAGGCGAGTCCGGCCGCCGCAAGCTGACCCAGTACACCCGCATGGGCACGATCGGCCTGGCCTTGTTCCAGGCTTGGGGTGCCGCGGTGGCGTTCCAGAACCAGGGCGTGGTGATCAACCCGGGTTTCGGCTTCATCTTCGTCGCCGTCGTGACGCTCGTGACCGGAACGATGTTCCTCATGTGGCTTGGCGAGCAGATCACCGAGCGCGGCCTTGGCAACGGCATTTCGATGATCATCCTGTCGGGCATCGTTGCCGGTTTGCCGGCGGCCATCGGTGGATCGCTCGAACTGGTCCGCACAGGTGAGATGTCGATCCCGATCGCGCTTGGCGTCATTGCGATGATCGGCATCGTCACCGGGTTCGTCGTGTTCGTCGAACGTGGCCAGCGTCGCATCCAGGTCAATTACGCCAAGCGGCAGCAAGGTCGCAAGATGTTTGCCGGCCAGAGCACGCACCTGCCGTTCAAGCTGAACATGTCGGGCGTGATTCCGCCGATTTTCGCGTCGAGCCTGCTGCTGTTCCCGGCGACGATCGCCAGCTGGTTCGGTACGGCCAACGGACTCGGCTGGCTGCAGTCGATCTCCGCCGCGATGACACCCGGCCAGCCCGCGCACATGGTGTTCTACGGCGGCCTGATCATCTTCTTCTGCTTCTTCTATACGGCCCTCGTGTTCAATTCACGGGAGACCGCGGAGAACTTGAAGAAGTCCGGTGCGTTCATCCCGGGCATCCGTCCCGGCCAGCAGACCGGCGAGTACATCGACAAGGTGCTGACCCGCCTGACGGTCTGGGGCGCGCTCTATGTCACGGTGGTGTGCCTGTTGCCCGAGTTCCTGATTTCGCGTCTAAGCGTGCCGTTTTACTTCGGTGGCACGTCCCTGATGATCATGGTCGTCGTGATCATGGATTTCCAGGCACAGGTGGCTGCGCATCTGATGTCGCACCAGTACGAAGGTCTGATGAAGAAGGCCAATCTGCGCGGTTACGGCCGCCCCAGCAGTTAAGTGGCTGGCAGTAGGAGAGAGTTGTGAAGGTACGTGCCTCGGTAAAGAAAATCTGTAAGAACTGCAAGATCGTGCGCCGTCGGCGCGTGATCTACGTGATTTGCTCGGACGCCCGCCACAAGCAGCGTCAGGGTTGAGTGGGTTGCCTTCGGCATCAAGTTGCTTAAGGCATTGAGTAGATAGGTTTTTAAGGTTAGAATTCCGCGCTTTTCGACGCGGGGAGAGAGTTTGCGATGGCTCGTATAGCCGGCGTCAATATTCCGATGAACAAGCACGTGTGGGTGGGCCTCACTCACATCTTTGGCGTTGGTCGCACCCAGGCCCAGAAGGCCTGCGATGCCGCTGGCGTCAAGCGCGAGACCAAGGTCAAGGACCTGACGGATGCGGAAGTCACCGCACTTCGGGCCCAGATCAGCCGGCTGACGGTCGAAGGTGACCTGCGCCGCGAAGTCTCCATGAACATCAAACGGCTGATGGACCTGGGTTGCTACCGGGGTGTCCGTCACCGCCGCGGCCTCCCGATGCACGGCCAGCGGACGCGTACCAACGCCCGCACCCGCAAGGGTCCGCGCAAGGCCGCCGTCAAGACGAACGCGCAGCCTGGCAAGGCCTGACCTGAATCCATCGTCCCGGGGCTGAATGGCCCCGGGGCGACTTACGAAGCATTTCTTACGGATTGACTGAATATATGGCTGAACAGAAGCAGGCGCAGGGCGGAGCTGCCTCGGGTGGCAAGGCCCGCAAGAAGGTCAAGAAGCATGTGACCGATGGGATCGCCCATATCCATGCGTCCTTCAACAACACGATCATCACGATCACCGATCGTCAGGGCAACGTCCTGTCGTGGGCGACGTCTGGCGGCTGCGGCTTCCGCGGCTCGCGCAAGAGCACGCCTTTCGCAGCCCAGGTCGCTTCGGAGAAGGCCGGCGTTGCTGCCCAGGAGCACGGGCTCAAGATGGTCGAGGTTCGCGTGAAGGGGCCTGGCCCCGGTCGCGAGTCGGCAGTGCGGGCGCTGAACGCCTGCGGCCTCAAGATCACCAATATCTCGGATGTCACGCCGATCCCGCACAACGGCTGCCGGCCCCCCAAGAAGCGCCGCGTCTAGGCTTTCAAGGAACTCAAATCCATGGCTCGTTACCTCGGTCCCAAGTGCAAGCTGTCGCGTCGCGAAGGCACTGACCTGTTCCTGAAAAGCGGCGTCAAGTCGCTCGAATCCAAGTGCAAGCTTGATGTGCCTCCGGGTGGCGTCAAGGGCGAGCGCAAGTCGCGCTTGTCCGGCTACGGCATCCAGCTGCGCGAAAAGCAGAAGCTGCGCCGCATGTACGGCGTGCTCGAGCGCCAGTTCCGCAACTACTACGAGAAGGCCTCGGGCCGTCCCGGTGCAACGGGCGAGACGCTCCTCAAGATGCTGGAAGGGCGTCTCGACAATGTCGTCTATCGCATGGGCTTTGCATCGACCCGTACCGAGGCGCGGCAGCTCGTCAGCCACAAGTCGATCGCCGTCAATGGCGAAGTGGTCAACATCCCGTCCTACCAGTGCAAGGGTGGTGACGTGATCACCGTGCGCGAGAAGGCCCAGAAGCAGCTGCGCATCCAGGCCGCACTGCAGATCAAGGCCCAGGTCGGTTTCCCCGAATGGGTCGAAGTTGATGACAAGAAATTCTCGGGCGTGCTGAAGTCACTGCCGGAACGCGGGGATATCCTGCCCGACATCAACGAAAACCTCGTCGTCGAGCTTTACTCGAAGTAATCCGAATCTTGATGGGCTGGCTGCCGCAATTGCTGCGGCGGCCATCTCCTTCAACTGAAATCCAAGGTGAGGTCCATGCAGTCACCCGTCGCCGAATTCCTGAAGCCACGAGTCGTCAAAGTCACGCCCACGGCACCTCGCCATGCGCGTGTCGTCATCGAGCCGTTTGAACGCGGGTTCGGACATACGCTGGGTAACGCTCTCCGCCGTGTCCTGCTTTCGTCCATGCCGGGCAGTGCGGTGACGGAAGCCGAGATCGAAGGCGTGCTCCACGAGTACACCAGCATCGAAGGCGTGCAGGAAGATGTCGTCGACATCCTCCTGAACCTGAAGCTCGTCGCCATCCGCCTCAACACGCGGGATCATGCCGAACTGCGCCTGCACAAGAAGGGGCCTGGTCCCGTCACTGCGGGCGACATCCAGCTCGACCACGATGTGGAAGTGATCAACCCGGAGCTCGTCATTGCCAATCTCACCAAGGCGGGCGAACTCAACATGACGTTGAAGGTCGAGCGCGGCCGCGGCTATCGCCCGGCTGTCCAGACGGCCACGTTCGAAGAGTCGAGTGGCCCGATCGGCCGCCTCCAGCTCGATGCGTCCTTCAGCCCGATCCGTCGCGTGACCTACACGGTCGAGAGCGCCCGCGTCGAGCAGCGCACGAACCTCGACAAGCTGATCATCGACATCGAGACGAACGGCACGATCGATCCGGAGGAAGCCATCCGCAGGGCGGGCTCGATCCTCAAGGACCAGCTGTCCGTGTTCGTCGATCTGCAGGGCCAGGACGAGGGTTCGGCCAAGTCTGCAGAGCAGACGTTCGACCCGATCCTCCTGCGCCCCGTGGACGAGCTCGAGCTCACCGTCCGCAGTGCGAACTGCCTCAAGGCGGAGAACATCCACTACATCGGCGACCTCGTGCAGCGTACGGAAGTCGAGCTGCTGCGCACGCCGAACCTCGGCAAGAAGTCGCTGACCGAGATCAAGGAAGTGCTCGAGAGCCACGGCCTGTCGCTCGGCATGCGTCTCGACAGCTGGCCGCCCGTCAGCCTGAAGCGTGACGACGAACGCGAAGCGGTTTGAATCCAGGGTTTTAGAGAAGAATCATGCGTCACCAACTTTCCGGGCGGCAGCTGAGCCGCAACGCGCCGCATCGCTCCGCGATGCTCCGTAACATGGCCGCTTCGTTGCTCAAGCACGAGACGATCCGCACGACCGTTCCGAAGGCGAAAGAGCTGCGTCGGATCGTGGAGCCGCTGATCACGCTCGGCAAGGCAGACAGCCAGGCCAACCGTCGTCGTGCGTTCGCGCAGCTGCGGGACGACGACATCGTCGAGAAGCTGTTCGAGGTTCTCGGGCCCCGTTACCAGGCTCGTCCTGGCGGGTACACGCGCATCCTGCACATGGAAGAGCGGCCCGGTGACTCGGCTCCGATGGCGTTGATGCAGCTGGTAGACCAGCCTGCCAAGGCAGCTGAAGGGGCTGACGACAAGGCTGCAGATGCACCCAAGGCGAAGAAGGCCAAGGCGCCTGCCAAGAAGAAGGCAACCAAGGCCAAGGCAGACGACGCACCCGCCGCCGATGCGGATGCCAAGCCCAAGGCAGCGAAGAAGAAGGCGGCCAAGAAGGCGGCGAAGTAGGACTGAGCAGGCACTGACAGGTTCAGTGCCGGCGTCCGCTACCTTTTTCAAGGTAGGCGGGCTCTCAATGAACAGGAAGGCCGGGCATCTGCCCGGCTTTTTTTTCGCCGTACGATAGGTATTCGATGGGGCACGGCACTACACTACGGGCGTAAAACGCAGCCTTGGTCGTGGGCCAATTCGACGAACAGCTACAAGACTAGAAGAGGAGATTCCCGCATGAGTATCGGCAAGGAGTTCAAGGAATTTGCCATGAAGGGCAATGTGGTGGACCTGGCTGTGGGTGTCGTGATCGGTGCCGCGTTCGGCAAGATCGTGACCTCGGCCGTGAGCGACCTGATCACTCCACCGCTCGGCTACCTCATCGGCGGCGTCGATTTCACCAAGCTGGCAATCACATTGCCCGCCATCCGGGAAGGCGTCGATGCAGTGACGATCAACTACGGCACATTCCTGCAGACGATTTTCGATTTCATCATCGTCGCATTCGCCATTTTCATCGTCGTGAAACTGATCAACAAGACCAAGCGCAAGGAAGAGGCAGCACCGGCAGCGCCCGCTGCACCACCCCGCCAGGAAGTGCTGCTGGAAGAGATCCGCGACTTGCTGAAGAAGTAGCTTGCCATCGAGTTGTGAATTTTTCGTCAATACAGGGCGGCGCAGGTGCCTGTAATTCCAGCTCTAAATGCGCGTCGCTGTTTCAAACGCGGTTGAAACCTTCTAGAATCCAGCGCCGCAATCACACGGAAATGGTGTGACGTTTCTTGCCGCACCAGCCGCTGTGGTGCGGGCCCGGTCGACCTGCTTTTCATTCACGCCTAGGGGAATTGATTCTTATGAACGCAAAAGTTGCATTGAGCGCGCTGGTTCTCGCCCTCTCGTTGAGCGCATGCGGCGGCGGCGAAGCGCCTCCTGCTGCTGCTCCTGAAGCCGCTCCGGCTCCTGCTGCAGAGGCTCCTGCTGCCGAGGCTGCTCCTGCTGCCGAAGCCGCTGCTGCTCCTGCCGCTGAAGGCGCTGCTGCTCCTGCCACGCCCGCTCAGTGATTGATGTACGCCGGGTGGACTTCAAGTCCATCCGGCGTAGCTCCCCGGGTCGGATAGTCTTCCGGTCCGGACATCCAGGGCCCCTTGGCCTGGTAGGCAAGGCGATGGCAAGTGGGCGAGAGATCCCACCCCCCACATGACAGTAAGCATCAGGGACGCGCGCAATTCGCCAGTGGATCAGCAGTGGATCCAGGCTTCCTATGGCGAGTATCTCAACGACCTTTCCGGGTCGAGCATGAACACGGGCATGTTCCCGGCGTTCAACAAATCGGAAGAATTCGGCGATCGTGCTCCCGACCTGATGGCCCACTGGTTCGCGGACGACAGCTCGCATCCGCTCGTCATCCT
>JBEBIT010000168.1:0-1650 GCA_040080215.1 Steroidobacteraceae bacterium | reverse complement strand
GACCAGCTTGGCGAGGCGGTGGCACCACGCGTAGTCCGCGAACGGCAGCGCCTCGTGCCGCCAGCCGGTTCGCGTCTCGACGAACGCCTCGCCTGGACGATTGATACAGAGTTCCGTAACGTCAGGATTGGAGAGCAATGGCCGCAGCGCGCGCAACGTCAACTCGAGTGCCGATGCGTCTCCGGCAATCGACGGCGCAGCTAACACCGCACCTTCGCCGCGCGCTTCGATGAGGTTAGCGACCATGACGGGCGGTCGAGCGAAGCTGGTAGACGCTGCGGAAATCGAGATCCCGGGCGACCAGTACCTGGATACGGTCCCCCTGCGGTTTGCTCAATGTCGGTGGGATACTCACGGTGCTCTTCAGCACCTCGGTCATGATGTCTTGCGAGGCCGACGGGTTGTAGATGACGGTCCCTCCCCCATCGCGAGCCGATTGAACGGCCGTCTGTACCGCGCCATCGATCATCGAGATCAGAATGGCCGCGCCGAACCGGTCCCAGAAATGACGGTCAACGGTGCCGGCCAACCCAGAACGGCCGAGTTCATCGGTGCCCGGCGAAGCCAAGGGCACAATCACCCCGGTTGGGGTGCGGGCTTCACTCCAGAGCACGAACAGCCGGGCCATGCCTTGCTGAACCTGGCCGCGGGTTTCACCGACCAGTTTGGTGCCCCGTTCCAAAAGCACCACCTTGCCATCGACACTGAAGGTGTCCGTCGCCGTGATGCAGGTGGTCATGCCCGGCAATGTGGAGTCGATCGCGGTCTCCAGCGTGCAATCGATGAACGCGCCCTTTGCCAGCAGCAAGCGCTGGGTGGGTAATACGCGCGCCTGGACAGCGGGTGTCACCGCGGGTTCCAGCAAAGTGTCCACACTCTCGGGGGGACTGGCTGCCCGAGACGCCGTTCCCGCCTCGCGAGTGTCACCCACGGGGAACGACGCCTGTGACGAAGTCGTTTCGCCAGTCGGCACGCCGCTGGTCTCTGTAATGGTTGAGTCTGATTGTCGAGCGAAGGCCGGACCCGACAAGCGCCGCTCGAATGCGCGTTGGCCCGGCGTCGGGCCTGATGCCGGCGCTACCTGGGCGACCGCGGCGGTCTCGTTGGCGGCCGGGGGCAGTTCCGGGGGTGGTCCGAGCACCTGCTCAACAATGGGCGGCGCTTCCACCCGCGGCGACTCGATCCGTCCGAGTGCTGGCAAGGGCAAGTCGCCTTGCGCTCGCGTGCGCGAAGCGGTTTGCACGCGCTCCGCTGCGCGCGATTGGCGAGTGAAGGTCCCGGCGTAGTACCAGGTCAACATCCCGAGTCCAAGCACGGCCATGAGCCCGACTGCCAGTGCCGAACTCACACGCGATTGCAGCGAGCGCGCCCGGTTGACCGAGGGAATTCCCCGCTCGCCAGGAACGGACTCCACCGCGTCCTGCTCGACGCGCGGTCCTGCCATTCCCTCCACGTCGGGTGAGGTCTGGTCCTCCAACCCTCCCGCGGGTTCGCTCTTTCCGGCGGGCTCTGGTTGCTTCGCCTCCCGCCGCCACAACGTCTTCATGGCGCGCCTCCCTCGGTGACCCGTTCCACGCTGGGCGAGACCGTATGCGAGTCCAATCGCTCGCCCCCGCCCCGCCAGCCCTGATTGACGATGCACCCCGTGAC
>JBEBIT010000105.1:0-7809 GCA_040080215.1 Steroidobacteraceae bacterium | reverse complement strand
GAAATGGCGCTCCCACGGGGATTCGAACCCCGGTTTAAGCCTTGAGAGGGCGACTTTTGCATGCGGGGCTGTTTTCCGGCATCTTACTTTGGAGCGGGAAATATAGGCATATTATCTAGTGTTGTCCAATTACGTATGGGATGATTCGCCTCCATCTGTTGGACACTTATTGGACACTCAGAGTCAGCATGGCCAGGACAGCCCGAGCCGGTTTTCTCGAAACTCGCACTTCCAGGCTGAAGCTGGCGGCGCAGAAGAAGCCCTACTTCGTCCGCACCGGGAAGGCGGGGGTTCACCTTGGCTATCGTCGCAGGCAGCCCAAAACGGGCGATGCAAACGGATCGTGGGTCGTGCGCCGTTACACCGGGACGGGCTACGAGACGGAAGTCTTCGCCGATGCCGATGACTACAGCACCGATGACGGCCAGACGATCCTGACCTATCACCAGGCAGCCCAGCGACTGGGCGGGCAATTGTCCGAGGTCCAGAAGCGCGCCATCTACACCGTCGCAATCGCGATGGACGACTGGTTCTTGAGTTACAAGGCCCGGGCGCGATCCCCGGTCTCCGTCAAGCAGACAGAGCAGAAGGTTCGGCGGATCAAGCACGACCTCGGGGCCCACCGACTCGATGCGCTGACGACAGACATCATCAAGAAGTGGCGCGATTCGATCGCGTCCTCTCCAAGGCGCGTAAAGGTGAAAAAGGGAGCGCCCCCGAAAGAGGTGCAACACAAGGGAAAGAACGACGCCGAAACGATGGAGATCAAGCGCCGTCGCCAGAACACGGCCAATCGACTCAGGGCGCAGTTGTTCGCAGCACTGAATCAGGCTTGGCAGGACGGCAAGGTTGCCTCGGCCGACGCGTGGCGGCGGATCACGCCGATCAAGGGGGCCGATCAGCCCAGGACGACCTATTTGACGTCCGCAGAGGCGACGCAGTTGGTCAATGCCGCAGATCCAAGCTTCCGCCCGCTGATCCACGCCGCCTTGCTGACAGGCTGCCGCTGGAGCGAGATCCGCAATCTTCGCGTGTCCAGCTTCCGGTCGGGGGCGCAGACGTTGACGATCTTCAATTCGAAAGGTGCCGTCGACAGAAACGTTCCGCTGACGGATGAGGGAACGGCCTTCTTTGACGGACTGACGACGGGCCGACGGGCGGATGAGTTGATGTTCCGCAAGGCGGGAGACCAGTGGGGTGAGGCTGACCAGGTGCGCCGAATGCTGGAAGCCTGCAAGGCGGCGGAGATCGTTCCGGCCGTGGGCTACCACGCACTGCGCCACACGTATGGCTCCCTGCTCGCCGCCGCGGGCGTCCCGATGAAGGTGATTGCCGACGCCTTGGGCCACGCCGACACGCGCATGACCGAGCGCCACTACGCGCATATCCGGCCGTCCTATGTGTCCGAGCAGATCCGGTCGAACCTGCCGACGTTCATTGCGCCGAAGGCGGGGAAGGCAAGGCGGGCGCGGAAGTGAGCGGGCCGGCTTGTCTCGGCAATGCAATTGCATTACCATGCGCTCAGTAGCAAGAGGATGCCGGGATGGCCTCACAAATCGAGCTCGAATCAACGTTGACGGATCGGTACCAGACGACGGTGCCTGACGGTGTCCGACGGGCGCTCAAGTTGGGCAAGCGCGACAAGATTCGGTATGTCGTTCAGCCCGACGGCGCTGTGCTGATGACTCGCGTTGCCCTTGGCGAAGAAGATCCCGTGCTCGGGGAATTTCTGCACTTCGTCGCCCGTGACATGGCGGCTCATCCACGCAATGTTCGATCTTTGGGTAGCAAGCTGCGGTCGAGAATTGACGCGCTGGTAGGGCGCGTGAAAGTAGGCCTTGACGAACCGCTCGACCCAGACGACGAATGAAAAGCCCGGTGCCGGAGCCGCCTCTGGTCGTCAACGGGTGGTCCCTCTTTGCCCATCCTCTTTTCCTGGATCAACTCGAGTCGTTGATCGCGACGGTGGAAAGGCTGCGCGAGAAAGACGCAAGAGGCTTCAGGAAGAAGAACGCAGCCAAGCGGCTGGCGGCTATCGCAAAGCTGGCGTTCCAGATTATCCCTGAGGATCCGGGTCGGTCCGAATACCGGCAGGGCGACGCGCTGGGTGACGCCCACAAGCACTGGTTCCGCGCCAAGTTCTTTCAGCAGTACAGGTTGTTCTTCCGCTACCACCGGGAGAGTCAGATCATCGTGTACGCGTGGGTGAACGACGAGGACACCAAGCGCGCCTACGAAAGCAGTACCGACGCGTATCGAGTGTTCCGGCGGATGCTTGAAAGCGGCCATCCTCCGGATGACTGGAACGCGTTACTTGCCCAGGCAAAGGCTGAAGTCCGAAGGCTGCGGGGCACGGTGGGCAAGGTTCCACCCGGCTGATTGCCCTATAACTTACCGAACGAGATCGTCCTCACGCCCCCGCTTTTTCGGGGGAGGCGTGGGACCTGCGCTGCGCTCCTGCAGATGTCGCACGAATTCAGCCGCAAGCCTTTCCCGGTCGGTCAGTACGGGCGGCAGATGCCGGGCAAAGTGGCGAACCTCCCCGGCAAGGGTGGCTTCGCCCTGGGCGTCCAGCGTGTCGGCGGTCCGGTTCCAGTTGGCCAGCACCGCCTTGCGCGTTTCGAGCAGCTGGGGTCGCGCTGGATCACGGAAGGCGCCGGTCTGCCCAAGCTCCCTGGCAATCGTGGTGACGCGCTGGCGCATGAAACTCGATGAGCCGTGCTGGCGGGCACGATGGATGGAATCCCGCAATCCTCCCTTGATCCGCCCCCGAATGGCACGCGGTGTCGCGTTGGCGGCGACGCCTTGCTCCCGCATTGTCCTGGCGAAGTCATCGCGCCACTGCCGTAACAGCGCCTTGTCGATGTGAAGGTGTCGTCCACGCTCACTTTCAGCCTTGATGACCATGTGCACATGGGGGTGCTGCTGATCCGTGTGCATCACCAAGGCGTACCGGTGCTGCCCGCCGAACTTCTCGCGGGCGAATAGCCTTGCAGCGGCCAACACCTTGCCCGGCGGCGTGGGCGCCGGCATGGACAGCACAATGTTGTGAACCAGCTTGATCTTGCGGGCGCTCCGGTGTCCGTCCCGCAGCCCCCGGTATTGGCCCGCCGACAGTTCGAGGTGCCAGTCTTTCAGCAGCGGCTTCTGGCCGTCCTTGCCGATAAGGTCCCCCTCGTCGGTTTCAATCTCCAGTTCACCCTGGCGACTGATGTAGTTCAGGTGAGCTGAGACGGTGCCGGAACTCGCGCCGCCGCCGGTGACCTTGACCATGACCTCGGGCGTTCGCCTGACGGTGCGGGCGATCTGTTCAATTTGAGCCCGACTGAAGCCCCCGGATGTCTTGGGACCTGGCCGGCCGACGCTGAAGATGTCGAAGGCAATCTGACCCGCTGCGGGCATCCGAAAGGGTCTGCTAGTCATAGCGGCTTTCCCAGCTCATGAGGGCTGCCCTCGCCAGGGCAGACGTTCTCTGCTCAAGCGCAGCGACCACCGTCCGGGTCTGGTTGAGGCTATGCAGAAGCTCCGTTGGCGGGGTACCCGCCTGAAGCGCACCGCGCGAAACCTGAGCCAGCAGCCGCCCCAAGGCGGCAAGGACGGCGACCGCGTGCTTGACTGCCGCGAGCTCGTCGGCGGCCAGCGGTGGATTCGCTGCGATGTGGGCACGGACGAGCCCAGCCAGATACGCAGAGGCTTTCAACCCACGACGAGCAGCTCGCTCGTTGATGGCTCGCCTGTCGCCGGGTCGCAACCGGATCGTGATGCGGTCTGCGGCGGGTTCCCGCTTGGTAGGCGGCTTCCCTTGTTCCTGCGAAGGGTGTGAGTCCAGCAGCGCCCGTATGGCGATCAGTGCGAGCGCGGACTCGGACAGTTGACGACTCGCGGCCAACGCCGCAAAGCGTTGCTTCTCGTCCTGGGACGGACGCGCCGTGATGGCCAGGAGGTGCGGCAGGGTGCGATCGCTGCGCATGAGGGCCACGCCATTCATGCAGCAGAAGGCGGACACTTCGCTATCCTGCCTTGTATTGAAATCCGATCCGCTAACGCGAACTCGTCGCAAGTCTGGTGGGCATGGTCTGCCATACCTTACCTGATGCCCTGGCGTCGTGTGCGTAGCGCGGGTTTGAATGGGAGTGCCGCAGGAGGTCTTGTTGGCACGTGCGAGCGAGCAGCCGTCAGGGCAGGGCTTGTCGTTGTTGTGGAGTTGGCGATGAGCCTCGCAATCGCCGCAGCGGGGATGAAGCGACGACTGCCAATGACAATGCTGGCGAGTTCCCCCGTGTGCAGGATCTGGTAAATGCTGCTACGCGAAATGCCGCCTAACCGCTCCCGTGCCTCGTCGATCGAATAGATATCGCGCTCGGTCATATGCGATGGCCTGGACTGCCTGCCTCTGCTGACGGCATCCAATGTAGAACCGCCTGGGCCCGGCCGGAACGCCGAGTTTGTCGGGTATTTGGCCAGTTACTCGGGCAAGCAGGAGCGTCGTTAGCGCCGAATTTGGTCGAAACTAAGACGGATTTTCGTTCGCGAGCTTTCTCAGGTGGACGCTCTGGGTTGGACGACTCAAATTCGACCAGTCACAGGCTGGTCAAACAGATGAGGGCCTCCCATGGCATGTCTATTCCTTGAGTCGGGCCCTCCGTCCTGGGGCGAAAGACTGGTGCGACGCAGCCATTCCTTGGTCACGCGCCGGAGAATTATGCACGAGGCAAAGCCAACTTGCTGATTCACATACCCTCAGGCAGATTAGACGAATGAACCGCGCCTTTAATCACGAATTTAATGCATCTACTAATAGTTGGGCGCCTACGACAGAATGAAGAACACTCCGGAACATCGCATAAAGTTGTGGCGAGCGTTGTCAGGGCTCTTCCTCGACACAGCGATCGACGATCACGATTACAAGCACATCGCTCGCGTCATCGCAGAGGATGGATACACTTTCGCTGAAGCTGAGCAAATTCTATGGCACGAGGTCTATCCCGTACTCGAAGACAATCTGCGCAGCGTTGCGGGGGTCTGGGAAGGATGGCCGGATCAATGGCTTGTCGAGAGGATCAAAATACTGGTCGGTTCTGAACGAGAGCTGACCTTCACAGGCGATTCCGCCGTGGTTCGAGAGATCAGTTCTTCTTGGAGGAGGGTTCGCGCTCATCTCGACCAAGATAGCCTCGCCCAACAAGCCGCTGTAAGTGACGCGCGAAACGCGCGCACCTAAGCGGCAGCGTTAGATGGCGATGAGACGGAACCTATGCAATCTGATCATCGTCGCCGCAGCGATGGCATTCGCGCTCGTTCTTGGTGCCGGAATTCAAGCGCTTTTTCGCCTGCTCTTACCAACCGTTAGTAATCGCCAACTTGGCGGCACCGATATTGGGACCTACATCGGCATCCCTGCGTCTGGTCTCGCCTTCCTCGCCTACGGTTACGTCGTGCCGCGCTTGATGAGAGCGCCATCTAACTTGGTTTGGCTTCTTATGCCAATCACCGTTCTGTACGCTAGTGCCTTGGCCCAGTTGCCGTGGCTCCGCTCGTTCGATTGGCCGTACTTGGTCGTCAGCATTGTCGTTCACTCAATGTTTATTACGTCTTTCATCTCATGTGCGGTTGGCTACGTGATCCATCGGAACAGAACCATCTAACCATGCGCTCCACACGGACACGCCTCGGCCGTCACGCCGCTTGCATCCGCAATAGGCGCGCCAGCCCGCGCCGTGCCGGTGAGCGCGGTCGTTAGCCGCCTATGGAGAGAGTGATGCGACTAATCGGAATGCTCGATTCGCCTTACGTAAGGCGTGTGGCGATCGCTCTGGAATTTCTCGATGTTCCGTTTAAGCACGAAGCAGTTTCCGTTTTCAGTACGTTTGAGAAGTTCCAGAGCATAAATCCGGTGGTTAAGGCACCGTCATTGGTTTGCGATGACGGTACAGTCCTGATGGATTCATCGCTGATTCTGCAATTTATAGAGGCGACAAAGGCTGGGGGCCGTTCGCTGTGGTCGCGGAGCCCATTTCTTATGCAGCAAGAAATGCGTGCGGTCAGCCTGGCGTTAGCGGCTTGTGAGAAGAGTGTCCAGATTGTCTATGAGCGCAATCTTCGGCCCGCGGAGGCTCAGTACGAGCCATGGCTTGCGCGGGTCACAGGTCAGTTGTTGGCGGCGTATGCGGGTTTGGAGCAAGAGGTTCAGGCAAGCGCGTTTGGGTTCGCGCAGTCACGGAGTCAGGCAGTCATTACAGCCGCGGTCGCGTGGCAGTTCACACAATCCATGCTTGCAGCTGTAGTACCGGCAGCGAATCATCCGGGTTTGGTTGCGCTGTCAGCACGCATGGAAGAGACGCCCGAGTTTCTGAAATATCCGCCGGCTGGGCCTGGGGTTCCAGCGGCCAGCGGCTAACAATTCGCTGAAGGGGACGGGATAGTTCCTTCGGTTTGGTGGACACCCTGATCTAACCATCAGGAGTGCCCAGAACATGCCAAGACCGGGACCGAGAACGACATACAAGTACAGCGATGAGTTCAAGGTGGCCTGCTGCCGGTTTCACAGACACCTGGATAAGGTGGATGATGAGACTGGAGGTGGCAGATGGCAACGCGAAGGGTATTCACGAGAGAGTTCAAGGTTGAGGCGGTAAAGCTGGTTCGGGATCGGGGCGTCTCGGTTGCGCAGGCAGCTCGGGATCTGGGTCTGCACGAGAACGTGCTGCGCAAGTGGGTCAGGGAGCTGTCGACAGATCCTGTTCAGGCCTTTCCGGGTCACGGTCAGATGAAGGCCGAGCAGGCGGAGATCGCTGCCCTGAGGAAGGAAGTCGCCAAGCTCAAGATGGAGCGCGACATCCTAAAAAAAGCCGCGGCCTGGTTCGCCAAGGAGTCGACGTGAAGTTCGGCTTCGTGGCGAAGCATCGGGGGATCTGGCCGGTTGGCATGACGTGCAAGTCCCTCGATGTGTCACGCAGCGGGTTCTATGCCTGGCTGACCCGCGCACCCAGTCAGCGATCACGGGATGACGAACGGATCGGTGCTCAGGTTCGGCAGAGCTTCATCGGCAGCGACCGGACCTACGGTGCACGCCGGGTGTGGCGGGATGTGCTGGCAGACGGTACTTGCTGCGGCCTGCACCGGATCGAACGGTTGATGCACTTGCAGGCGTTCAGGGCGCGTCCGAAGCGGCGCGGCTTACCGGTGGATCAAGGCGAAAGACCAGTGTCTGCGATCGCCCAGAACGTGCTGGACCGGCAGTTCGAGGCGTCGGCGCCGAACCAGAAGTGGGTCGCTGACTTCACGTACCTGTGGACGGCAGAAGGCTGGCTGTACGTTGCGGTCGTACTGGATCTGTACTCCCGCCGGGCGGTGGGCTGGTCGATGAGCCAGGGCATGACGGCACAACTGGTGACTGATGCGTTGATGATGGCGCTATGGCGACGGGGCAAGCCCGAAGCGCTGATGCATCACTCGGATCGTGGCAGCCAGTACACCAGCGAGTCGTTCCAGCGGCTGCTGAAGGACCTGGGCATCACGTGCAGCATGAGCCGGTCAGGCAACGTCTGGGACAACTCGGCAATGGAGAGCTTCTTCTCGTCGCTGAAGACCGAACGGACCGCGAGGAAGGTCTACCGAACACGGGATGAGGCCAGGGCGGATGTCTTCGACTACATCGAGACGTTCTACAATCCGACCCGGAGGCACTCGACGCTGGGGTATCTCAGCCCTGTTCGTAAGCTCCCCCGTCAAGGCGACAGTTCTAAACTAGAGTTTCTGGCGGTGAGTGCGTACTCGACCGGCGTCAGATCGCCGAGCGAGTCATGGGGT
>JBEBIT010000037.1:0-32663 GCA_040080215.1 Steroidobacteraceae bacterium | reverse complement strand
TGCGATCCCTTTGATTTCGGGGCGCGTGGGCCGTAAACTGCCGCGCTCGCTGTCCGCCAGAGCCAGGAAACAAGGCTCCCCGCCGGGCGGTTTTTTCAAGAGATTTCATAGAGGTAGCGATGCCCAGCGTTCGCGTTAGAGAGAACGAGTACTTTGATGCCGCCCTGCGGCGGTTCAAGCGTGCGTGCGAAAAGGCCGGAGTTCTCACCGAGCTTCGCCGGCGCGAATTCTACGAGAAGCCGACCCAGGAACGGAAACGCAAGAAGGCAGCTGCCGTCAAGCGTCACCAGAAGCGCCTGTCTCGCGATGTCGGCGCACCTCGTGCGCGGATGTACTGAGCGAGTGCCGACGTTTCATCGCCTGAAGGTGGCCTGACCGTGTCCCTCAAGGACCGAATCACCGAAGAGATGAAGACGGCCATGCGCGCTCGGGACACCGAGCGCCTCGGCACGATCCGCATGGTGCAGGCTGCCATCAAGCAGCGTGAAGTCGATGAGCGCATCACGCTCGACGACGTCCAGGTGCTCAGCGTGATCGAGAAGATGATCAAGACACGCAAGGAAAGCCTGGTCCAGTTCGAAGCGGCCGGACGCGCCGACCTCGCAGCCAAGGAAAGCGCCGAGATCGCGCAGCTGCAGGCTTACCTCCCTGCGCAGCTTTCGGCCGCCGAAGTCGACACGCTCATCAAGGCGGCAATCGCCGAGACGGGCGCTACCTCGATCAAGGAGATGGGCAAGGTCGTGGCGCTGGTCAAGCAACGCGCCGCAGGCCAGGCCGACATGGCCGTCGTCAGCGCGCAGATCAAGGCTGCCCTGGCCGGTTGATTTCCGGCAGCCAGGCTGCCTCACTCCCGCTGCGACAGCTGACGGCGGGTGCAAGGTAAGGATGCAGGAAGCGGGCCACGAGCCCGCTTTGTTTTTGGGGCTTCGGCCTCTTATTCTGTTCGCGATCGCACCCACCGCCCCTTCGCCGTCGAGCGCTACCAGCCCACCGTGTCAGGCCGCATTCCCCAACATTTCATCGACGAACTGGTGGCCCGGGCGGACATCATTGAAGTCATCGGCAGCCGTGTGCCGCTCAAAAAGGGCGGCAAGGAGTACAAGGCCTGCTGCCCGTTCCATGACGAGAAATCGCCGTCGTTCACCGTCGTCCCGGACAAGCAGTTCTACCACTGCTTCGGCTGCGGCGCGCACGGCACGGCGCTCGGCTTCCTGATGGAGTACGACCACCTCGGCTTCGTCGAGGCGGTGGAAGAACTGGCTGCACGGGTGGGACTCGAAGTCCCTAGGGAGCAGGACGCGACCGTCAAGCCGAAGCCCGCGGACGACCTGTTCGCCGTGCTCGACCAGGTGGCGGAGTTCTATCGGCGCCAGTTCCGCGAGGACCCGCGCGTCACCGACTACGCCAGGCGGCGCGGGTTGAGTGAAGAC
This sequence comes from Steroidobacteraceae bacterium, assembly GCA_040080215.1. GTDB lineage: Bacteria > Pseudomonadota > Gammaproteobacteria > Steroidobacterales > Steroidobacteraceae > CAIUGU01. Next base: position 31,233 of record JBEBIT010000037.1, on the reverse strand, counting down.
ACCCTTTCGCGCTTCGGCATCGGTTACTCGCCCAACTCGTGGGATGCGCTGCTCAGGGCCTTCGGTGCAACGGAGGCAGACCAGCGCCGCCTGCTGCAGGCCGGCCTCGTGATCGAACGCGAGCGCAAAGGGCCCGGTGAGTCAGGCGATGCAAACCCGGGCGCAGGGCGTGGCGGTGGTTACTACGACCGCTTCCGTGACCGCCTCATGTTCCCCATCCGCGATTCGCGCGGCCGGACCTTGGGGTTCGGCGGCCGCGTCATCGACCAGGGCGAGCCCAAGTACCTGAACTCGCCCGAGACCGAACTCTTCCACAAGGGCCGCGAGCTGTATGGGCTTTACGAAGCAAGGCAGGCCACGCGCAACCTCACGCGACTGATGGTCGTCGAAGGCTACATGGACGTCGCCCGGCTGCATCAGGCTGGCATTACCTACGCCGTGGCCACCCTTGGCACCGCGACCACGCCGGATCACCTGCAGCGGCTCTTCCGCATCGTCAACGAAGTGGTGTTCTGTTTCGACGGCGACCGGGCCGGCAAGGCCGCGGCGTGGCGCGCGCTGGAGAATGCCTTGCCGCAGGTCAGGCAGGGTCGCCAGATCCGCTTCCTGTTCCTGCCGGACGGACACGACCCGGATTCGCTGGTTGGCGAGGAAGGCCGCGAGGCGTTCGAGGCCCGCCTCAAAGGGGCGCTGTCCTTCTCGGACTATTTCATCCGGGAGCTCTCGTCCCGCGTCGACATCACTACCGTGGACGGCCGGGCACAGCTCGCGGAAACCGCCGGCCCGCTGGTCGAAAAGATCACCCCCGGGGTGTATCGCGAGCTGCTGGTCGACGCGCTGGCCCGGGTGGTCGGCATGGCGCCGGAAAAGCTCGAGAGCCTGTTGTCCCTCGGCTCGGACCGGAAAGGCGATGCCGCTGCAGCGCCCCGGCCTGCCAGTTTCCGGGCTCCGGCCTACCGCTCGCCGCCCCAGCGCACGGCACTCGGGGCCGGACGCGGGAGCCTGGTCCGGCAGGCCGTCAGGATCCTGGTCCACCACCCCGCGCTCGCCGCGGAAATCGCGGTTCCAGCTGAGCTCAAGTCCGTCGATCAGCCGGGCGCCACCCTTTTGAATCAATTACTTGAGCAGCTCAAGGACGATCCCTGCAGCAGCATGGCGGTATTGCTCGTACGCTGGCGCGACCACCCTAATTTCGACTCGCTGGACAAGCTTTCCCAGCAGGAAGCGCCCCCCGACAGCGTCGCCGCCAAGGCGGAACTGGAAGGCGCCCTCAAGCGTCTGATTGCGGACTATCCGCTGCAGCGCACCCAGTGGCTGCTGGACAAGGAAAAGGCCGGCCCGCTGTCTCAGGACGAGCGGAAAGAATTGCAAATGCTGTTAAGTGCCCCGAGATCAGCCGATACAGCCCGCACCTGACCCACGAACCTAGCTCTGCGGCCGGCGTCAAAGTATACTGCGCGGCCCTTTTTTACCCGCGTCGCAAGCCCCCTGAGGGACCCAAATTGAGCAAGAACCAGGCAAAGAAGGAAGTCCCCCACATCGCCGACGAGCGTCAGTCGCAGTTGAAGCTGCTCGTCGCTCGCGGCAAGGAACAGGGTTACCTGACGTACGCAGAGGTCAACGACCATCTGCCGAGCGAGATCGTCGATCCGGAACAGATCGAAGATATCGTAAACATGATCAATGACATGGGCATTACGGTGTACGAAAAGGCACCGGATGCCGAGGCCCTGCTGCTGGCAGAGCCGGTGGTCGCCGACGAGGAAGCCGCCGAGGAAGCCGCTGCCGCGCTCGCGACCGTGGACGCCGAGTTCGGCCGCACCACCGACCCCGTGCGCATGTACATGCGCGAGATGGGCACCGTCGAGCTGCTGACGCGCGAGGGCGAAATCCGCATTGCGAAGCGCATCGAGGAAGGCCTCGACACCGTGCGCTCCGCCCTGTCGATGTACCCGCGCACGTACGACCTGATCCTCGCCCAATACGAACCGGTCAAGACAGGCCAGAACCGCCTGATCGACATCATCGTGGGCTTCGTGGACCCGAACGCGCCCGACGAAATCGCGGCTCCCGTGAACCCGAAGCTGGCGGCCGCCGCCAAGCTCGAGGCGGAACTGGAGGACGACGATACCGCCGAGGGCGCGGACGAAGAGGAAGAGGCGCTCGAGACCGGCCCGGATCCCGAAGAAGCGGCACGCCGCTTTGCATCGATTGGCAAGCTGTACCTGCAGGTCACCAAGGCGCTGGCCGAAAAGGGCATCAAGGACCCGAAGACGCAGAAGCTGCGCAAGAAGCTGTCGGGCGAGTTCATGGAACTCAAGCTCAGCCCCAAGATGTTCGACCAGCTGATCAGCCAGCTCCGCAACCACGTGGCGGACATCCGCAACCTCGAGAAGCAGATCATGTCGATCTGCATCCGGGACGCCGGCATGCCGCGCAAGGACTTCGTCAGCACGTTCCCGCGCCACGAGACCGACCTCACCTGGCTCGACAAGCACGTGCGCGCCAAGCGCAAGCATTCCGCCGCGCTCGCCCGCCTGCGCGACGACATCGAGAAGCAGCAGAAGAAGCTGCTGTCGCTCGAGGAAGGCGCGCACCTGACCATCGCCGAGATCAAGGAGATCAACCGCGAAGTGGCCGTTGGCGAAGCCAAGGCACGGCGCGCGAAGAAGGAGATGGTCGAGGCCAACCTGCGCCTCGTGATCTCGATCGCCAAGAAGTACACGAACCGTGGCCTGCAGTTCCTGGACCTGATCCAGGAAGGCAACATCGGCCTGATGAAGGCCGTGGACAAGTTCGAATACCGCCGCGGCTACAAGTTCTCCACGTATGCAACGTGGTGGATCCGGCAGGCCATCACGCGTTCCATCGCGGACCAGGCCCGCACGATCCGCATCCCGGTGCACATGATCGAGACGATCAACAAGCTGAACCGCATTTCGCGCCAGATGCTGCAGGAAATGGGCCGCGAACCCACGCCCGAAGAGCTGGCCGTGCGCATGGAAATGCCGGAGGACAAGGTCCGCAAGGTCCTGAAGATCGCGAAGGAACCCATCTCGATGGAAACGCCCATCGGCGATGACGAGGACTCGCACCTCGGCGACTTCATCGAGGACACGTCGGTCGACTCGCCGATCGATGCCGCCACGATGGAATCGCTCCGCGAGACTACCCATGCCGTGCTCGCGGGCCTGACGCCACGGGAGGCCAAGGTGCTGCGCATGCGCTTCGGCATCGACATGAACATCGACCATACCCTCGAGGAAGTGGGCAAGCAGTTCGACGTGACCCGCGAGCGCATCCGGCAGATCGAGGCCAAGGCGCTGCGGAAGCTGCGTCACCCCTCGCGCTCCGAGCAGCTGCGCAGCTTCCTGATGGAAGACTGATCCCAAGGCACGCTTGAGCAGCAGGGAATGGACAACAGGGCCGGTAGCGCAAGCTGCCGGCCCTTTTTGCTGGTTCGCGTTACCAGCCCGTGATCGGCGTGTGCGGTTACGGCCTGCATTGAGCAACGCAGCCGAGATGGACAACGCAAGCACAGGCCGCAGACAATCCGGCGCCAAGGATTCCGCCAAGCGAGGGACGTCTTGAGCAATGCAGTGCTGATCGCGCTCGTCATATCGCTGCTGCTCGGCGGTGGACTGTTCTTCATCCTGCGCAGCAGCAAGCGTGCGCCTGCGGCGTTCGAAGCCACTGCTGTCATCGAGCCACCGGCAGAGCCGGAACCAGCGGCACCGCTCGCGGACCACGCGACCCAGATGCTGCAAGCGACGCGGCAGCAGTACTACAGCACGGCCTTCAGCGCTGCCGAACTCACTGGCGATATCCCGGAGACCCACCAGTCGGTCCTCGATGCAGTCAGCCTCACGCTGACGGGTATCGCGGACCGGGAGCGCACGCTGCCGCGTCGCCCGCTGCTGTTGCCACAGCTGCTGCGAGCCCTGAACGATCCGCAGACCACGCGCGAGGACCTCTCGGCGATCATCCTGCAGGACCCTGTACTGGCAGCCGATGTGCTCCGGACAGCGAACAGCCCGTTCTATCGCGTCGCACGCGAGCCCGTGGACAGCCTCGACCGGGCCATCCTGCTGCTCGGTTTCGAGGGCCTGAAGTCGGTGGTCGCCGCGTCGATCATGCAGCCTGTTTTCCGCACGCCGAAAGGCCAGTTCGACGCGTTCGCGCCCACGCTGTGGGAGCTGGCCATGCGCACCGCGACGGCTGCCGGCATCTACGCAGCACGCACGGGGACTGCTGATCCGACCACAGCCCAGCTGCTCGGCCTGCTCTCCGCACTCGGCCCGCTGGCCGTGTTCCGCGCCACGAGCGAGGCGTATCGAGAGCAACCAAGGCTGGTACCTCGCGCCGAGGTGTATGTCCGGCTGATCGAGGCTTGTGCAGACGCCACCTCGAGTGCCATCGCCTCGCACTGGGAATTGCCGGGAACGTTCGTGCTGGCGCTGTACGAATCGCGCGGTACGGGCCACCTTGAGAACCTGACCCCCCTGGGAAAAGCACTTGAGGCGGGCCGTAGTTGCGCGCTGCTGTCGCTCGCCCCTCCCGGCAACCAGCGCAGCATCCTCGCGAACAAGGCCGCGATGGCGATGGGCGTCGGCACGACCGTATTTGATGCAATCTGGTCGGCGCTCAACGCGGCGACGGGCAACGCAAATTGATCGCCCTATCCGCGTGAGAGGCGGCCGCCGCCCGCGAAGTGGCGGGCGTAGTAGGCATCGTCGAGGCTCTTGAGTTCCACTGTGCGCCCGGACTGAGGTGCATGCACGAAACGGCCGGCACCGGCGTAGATGCCGACGTGTGAAATGCGCGCACCGTCGAAGCGGAAGAAAACCAGGTCGCCCGGGGCAAGCTCGCCTCGGGCAATCCTGCGTGACGACTCGAACTGCTGCTGCGCCGTGCGGGGCGCTTGCAACCCCAATGCCTGGTGGATGAAGTACACGAGGCCGCTGCAGTCGAAGCCTTCGAGGTCGGCGCCGCCGTAGCGATACACCGTGCCGATCTGGGCCATCGCGCGCAACACGATCTCGTCGCCGAGTGATGGCCCGGTCGCGACCACAGGCGGAGGCACCGGCCGACTGCGCGGTGCCGGCGTGCCGCAACCGGCGAGCAAAGCCAACGCAACGATCGGCAACACGCGACACCATCGCGATGCCTCGCGCTCCCTGCCACTGCCTGCAACGATCGATTGCACGCCCGCCCCTCCTCGACAACCCTCAAGATGCAAGCTCGTTTCGCTCGAACGCGAGCGCAGCCCATACTACAATCATTCCATGCGACCCGCCGACCGTGCCCTCCTTGCTGCCACGCGCGTCACGCACACGCTTGTGGTCGTCGCCGCGGCAGCACTGTTCAGCACAGCCGCGACCGCTCAGGAGCAGGGTACGGGACCCTGGACTCATGTCCGCGCGGAGGCCATCCGTGCCCACGTGCAGTTCCTCGCCGACGACCTGCTTGAAGGTCGCGCTGCCGGCTCCAAGGGCTTCGACACGGCAGCAGCCTACATCGTTGCACAGTTCCGCCAGCTCGGCCTCAAGCCTGCTGGCGAGGGCGACGGTTACCTGCAGCCCGTTCCGCTCCTCGAAGCCACGACCGTCCTGCCGGGCTCGGCAGCACAGCTCGTCCGCGACGACGGCACGGTCAGGTTCAGCTATGGAGACGATTTCCTGCCGGGCGCCGACTATTTTGCGGCGAACTCGACGCTCACCGCGCCCCTGGTCTTTGCGGGCTTCGGCATCGAGGCGCCGGAACTCAATTACAACGACCTCGACAAGCTGGACCTGAACGGCCGCATCGTCGTGATCTTCGACGGCGCGCCGGCGCGCTTCGCTCACAACGAGCGCGCGTACTATTCATCGACTATCGACAAGTACGCCACCCTCATACGTCGTGGGGCTGTCGGCGTCGTCACGATCGATACACGCGAGGGGGAGGCAAGCTTTCCGTGGGATCAGCGCGTCGCTGCAAGCTGGATGCCGCAGATGCGCTGGCTCAGGGAGGATGGCCAGCCCGTCGATGCCTTTCCGGAATTGAAGGCGCGCTTTCGTTTCAGCCAGGGTGCGGCGGCGCGCTTGTTCGAAGGCGCCCCGTTGGATTTGGCCAAGGCACTGGAGGCCGCCGACGCCGGCACCGCGCAGGGATTCGAGTTGCCGGGATCGATGACGCTGTCCGCCACGACCGGCCTCCGGCGTACGCAGAGCGCGAACGTCATCGGCATGCTCGAAGGATCGGACCCGGTGCTGAAGCGCGAGCAGATCGTGATCTCGGCGCATCTCGACCATCTCGGACGAGGGGCACCGGTGAACGGAGACTCTATCTACAACGGTGCCCACGACAACGCGCTCGGGCTCGGCATCCTGCTCGAAACGGCCCGTTCGCTGGTCGAAAGCGGTGTGCGCCCGAAGCGCTCGATCGTATTCGCCGCAGTAACGGCCGAGGAACGCGGGGAGCTCGGATCGGATTACTTCGCACACCATCCGACGGTGGCTCGCAGCCGCATCGTTGCCAACCTGAATATCGACATGCCGCTGTTGATGGGGCCGCTGCTGGACTTCGTGGCGCTCGGCGCCGAGCACTCCACACTCGGCCCGGTCGCGAGACGGGCAGCGGGCGCGGAAGGCTACGCGCTGAGCCCTGACAACATGCCTGAGGAGGTCAATTTCATCCGCAGCGACCAGTTCTCGTTCGTGCGCCAGGGCATTCCGTCGCTGTATGTGATCGGTGGCCACAAGTCACGCTTCCGGGATACCGACGTGGACGCCCTGGTGGGCGAGTACCTCAAGAACCACTACCACCAACCGAGCGATGACCTCTCGCTACCCCTGCACTATCCGACTGCAGCGGCCTTCACGCGCATGCATGTCCGCATGGCGGTGGAACTGGGGGATGCGCAGGATCGCCCACGCTGGAACCGCCGCGACTTCTTTGCGGACAAGTTCGATCGGCCGCGAACGGGTACTCCCTAGGCAAGGCCCTGGCTGGTTGGCGCCTACTGCGGCACAAGCTCGCCGAGCCAGGCGTGGACCCTTCGGGTATCGACGTGATCGGGCCCGTATGCCCGGACCAGCAGCGGTTCCACTTCCTTCAGAACCCTCATCGCATTCGCGACCTGCGCCGTCCCCGCCTGCGCACGAGCCAGCGCAGCACGTGTCACCAGGATCTGTGGATGCGTGGGCGGCAACTGCGCCTGCCAGATCGCCAGCGCCCGTTCGAGCAGCGGCGTTGCTTCCGCACCCCGGCCTGTCGTCGCGAGCACGCGGCCAAGCCCGGTCAACGCACTGGCGAGGTATTGGTGGTCGGCCGGCAACGTGGCCTCGAAGATGCGCCTTGCCGTACGGAGCTCGTCGATCGCCCCCGCATAGGCCCCGGTCTCCTCAAGCAGCAGCGCGAGATTCACGCGGTCGTAAGCGACCTCGTAGTCGTCCTCTCCTCTGACCTCGATCTGCCGTGCAAGCGCCTCGCGCAACACCTTGTCGGCTTCGCCGAAGCGCCCCTGCCGCTCCAGGAAGCGGCCGTAGCTGCCAAGCACACGGATGGTATCGGGATGCTGCGCACCGACGACGCGATTCAGGAGCGCCAGCGACTCCTCAAACAACGGAGCCGCCTCCTCGAGGCTGCCTTGCTGGTAGAGATAGTAGGCAAGGTTGTGCAGCTGCTGGCCGACGCGCGGATGATCAGGCCCGAGCAGCCGTCGATCCATCGCCAGCGCCTCGCGCGTCATGACTACCGCTCCTGCGAGGTCGGCACGGCGCTCGAGAACCTGCGCGAGATCATTCATCACCGACGACACCGCCGAGGTATCGCCACCGGAGGCGTCCGTATAGAGCTTCAGGCTGTCGTTGTAGAGCTTCTCTGCCTCCGTATAGCGCCCCTCGAGCTGGCGCACCCGACCGAGCGTATGCACGATATCGGCCTCGTCGGCAGACCCGGATCCGGCCAGCCGCCGCTGCATCGCGAGCGCCTCCTGCAGCTCCGGTTCCGCCCCCTTGAAGTCGCCTGCTTCGAGCAATGCCCCGCCGAGCAACGTCAGCGCTGCGACAATCTCGGGATGATCGGCGCCACGCTCCTGCCGGCGCAGGTCGAGCACGCGCTGTGCGGCTTCGACTGCGTTCCCGTACAGCCCCAGGTTGACGTACACCTTGCCGATCGTTTCCAGCAACGTGGCCTGCGTCGCGGGTTGGCTGCGCAATCCCTCCGTTACGCGCCGGGCACCGGTGTCCAGGATCTCGCGCGCGGTGATGGTCGCGCCCCGCGTGCGTCCGGGGTCCGAAAGCTCGAACAGTTCGACGAGGAATGAAGACACCGTCTCGGCCCGCGCGCCTTCTGCGGAAGCCCGGTCACGCTCGCTCGCGATTCTTCCTGCCTGGACGTACATCGTGGCGGCGAAGCCGACCAGCAGCAGCAGTATCACGGCCGACGCGGCCACGCCGAGGCGATAGCGTTGGACGAACTTGGCGGTGCGGTAGCGCCAGGTGTCGCGCCGCGCTACGATGGGCCGGCCAGCCAGGAAATGCTCGACGTCGCGCGAGAACTGCTCGACCGACACGTACCGCCGCTCCGGGTCGATCTGCAGTGCCTTGAGCACGATGACGTCGAGGTCGCCGCGGAGCTGCCTGTGCAATCTCTGCACGGGCGTCGACCGCGCAGCGGCATTTTGCGCGGCAAGGCCGGCGGCGAGATCGCCCTTGAGGTCCTTGCACAACACCGCCGTGCTCGGCGGCACGACAGGAGTGGTGGTCAGGACGCGCTCGATGTCCTTGAGCCTGAAGCTCTGGATATCGAAGGCGCGTCGGCCCGTCAGCAACTCGTACAGCAGCAATCCCAGTGCATAGATGTCCGTGGACGTCGTGATGGGGCCGCCTGTCACCTGCTCCGGGCTGGCATAGTGCGGCGTCATCAACCGCACGCTGGCCTGCGTGACCGCCACGGTGTGCCGTGCCTGGCTCGCGTCAAGCAGCTTCGCGATGCCGAAATCGAGCAGCTTCGGCGTGCCCTCCGCCGTCACGAGGATGTTCGACGGCTTGAGGTCGCGATGCACGATCAAGTTCTGGTGTGCGCAGTGCACCGCCGCGCAGATCGCGCGAAACAGCTTGAGGCGCGCGGTAACGTCGAGATGGTGGCTGTCGCAGTGCGCGTGCAGCAACACGCCATCGACATATTCCATGACAAAGTAAGGGGTACCGTCACTGGCCGTGCCGCCATCGAGCACCCGCGCGATGTTCGGGTGATCGAGGCTGGCCAGCATCTGTCGTTCTGCGCGCAGACGCCCAGCGGTCAGCGATCCGTAGAGACCTTCATTGACCAGCTTGATCGCCACCCGTTGCCGATACGTGGCGTCGTCTCGCTCTGCCAGGTAGACAGCGCCCATGCCGCCGAGCCCGATCCGCGACAGCAGCCGATAAGTACCGACACGCTCCCCCGATCGATCCGGTGGTTCGTCAGGGAAGTGGTTGCCGGCAACCTCCGTGGCGACGCCTGAATCGTCTTCGAGCGCCGCCGACGTCGTCATGGACGGCGAGTCGTCTCGTTCGAGCAGCCGCTCAAGGACCGCGTCATACAGCAGCGAATCGTCTGCGCAACGTTGACGGACGAAAAGCACGCGATCGCGGGGACCGAACTCGAGCGCCTGTCGCACGATGAGCGCGATGCGTTCCCGCATATCGACTGCGGACGGTTGCGACGGATCCGATGGCGGTGCAGTGCTCATCGGCAAATGCTAGAGTTGGTGAGTTCCATAACAGGGGGAGCTTAAAGCAACCATGGCCACTCGCAAAAAGAAAGTCGCTCGCAAATCCACCAAGGCCAAGCGCCCTTTGCCCAAGAAGGCTGCAAAGAAGAAGGTGTCACCCAAGCGCAAGGTTGCCAAGAAAAAGACCGGCCGCAAGACCCGCTCGTCGGTCGTGCGTCCGCCTCAGTAATCATCCTCAAGGACCCTGCCTGCCATGTCCACCACCGCCAGCACATCCGATCGTTCCCCAAGCGGATACGACTTGACTGCGCTCGACGCGGCTGAACGGACACGGTTTGCAGCGGGCCTGACACCCGAAGAGCGCAGGGTGCTGCTGAACCAGGGCACCGAGCCCCCGTTTTGCGGCACCCTGCTCAACAACAAGGAAGCGGGCCTCTACGCCTGCCGCCTGTGCGGCCTGCCATTGTTCCGCTCCGATGCCAAGTTCGAATCCGGTACGGGCTGGCCGAGTTTCTTCGATCCCGTCGATGCCGCGCACGTCAGCGAATTGCGCGACATCAGCCACGGCATGGTCCGGGTCGAAATCCGCTGCAAGCGGTGCGACGGACACCTCGGCCACGTGTTCGGCGATGGCCCACCGCCGACCTTCAAGCGTTACTGCCTCAACTCCGTGTCGCTCGCTTTCTTCCCGAACGGCATCGAACCTCCGCAGCGAGTCCACGGCAGCTGACTGCGCTGGCCGTCCTCGTTGCCACGCAGCAGTGGCCGCAAGGGGTGTCGGCGCGCACCTTTGTACCGCCCGGGGCTTGTGCTGTATCGTCAAGCCACTGTCGTCCTGGCTCCTTTCGCAGTCGGCTTGGGAGGGGACTTGCCATGAATGCCCACTCATCGACCGCGCGTGCCGCGCTCGCCGCGACGCTGGCCTGCCTGCCAGTGTTGCTCCTGGATCCGCTCGCGACCGTTGCCGCCGCGGAACTCGGCATCGGGGGATCCCGATCCGTCTATGGCACCAATCCCTACCTGTCCGACGGCGCCACTGCGCTGATGCTCGGCAACTACCAGCGGGGCGTCGAACTCACGCGCGAGGGCCTGAAGGACATCCTCACCACGGAGGAACGCGTGACGTTGCTTTCCAACCTGTGCGCGGGATACGTAGGCCTCAAGGAATACGATACGGCGATCGTGTATTGCAATCGGTCGCTCGATCTCGATCCGAGCAACTGGCGCGCCTTGCAGAACCGGGCCGCAGCGTACGCAGGACTGAACCAGATCACGAAGGCGTTGAGCGATGTCGAGCAAGGACTTGAGCTGAACCCGGACAGCGACGACCTCAAGCTCACGTTGTCGATCATCCGCGAGAAGGCCAGGCGGGAACTGAAGCCTGCGGGAAACCAGGCGAACTGATCGCACCGTGCAGCGCGTACTCGCGCCACCGGCGCATGGCTCCTCTTGAAGGCGCGCAAAAAAAAGGCCGCTTCGCTATTAACGAGGCGGCCTTGAAGAGACCCTATCGAGTCCCGAAGAGGTGCGGGGGGGCACTCTCTGTAAGCTAGTAGTTGCAATGCTCATGCCACTCTGATGACAACGCCTGAGGAGCAGGCTCTTTGAGATGAAAAAGCGCGCTATTTCATTGAGTTGAAGTCATCGCGCGGGCACGGCAATCGAGTCAGCGTCGATGTCATTGGTGATCCGACTCGGCGCAATTGCAGCTTTGCGTCGCACAAAGAGGGGGCACTACTAGTGCCGCGCGCCGGATCACGTCAGCCGATTGAGCCCGTTGAACGCGGCGGTCCGATAGGCTTCGGCCATCGTCGGGTAGTTGAACGTCGTGTTCACGAAATACCGCATGTCGTTGTTGTCGTCGCTCGACATGACGGTCTGGCCGATGTGGATGATCTCCGACGCGCCGTCGCCGAAGCAGTGCACGCCGAGCACCTTCAGCGTCTCGGTGTTGAACAGGATCTTCAGCATGCCGACGCGCTCGTCCGTCATCTGTGCGCGCGCCAGGCTCTTGAAGCTGGCATGCCCCACTTCGTACGGAATGTTCTTCTCGCGCAGCTCGCGTTCGTTGAATCCCACCGTGGAAATTTCAGGCAGCGTGTAGATGCCGGTGGGCACGAGGTCGGGACGATGCGGCTCCATGCGCGGGTCGAGGATGTGCTGCACGGCATCGCAGCCCTGCACATAGGCCGCGCTCGCAAGCGCCGGCGGGCCGATGACATCGCCGGCGGCGTAGATGTGGCCAACCTGCGTCTGGTAATGCGCATTCACGCCGAGCTGGCCGCGGGAATTCGGAACGAGCCCCACCGCTTCGATGTTCATGCCGTTCGTGTTGCCAGTGCGGCCGTTGGCCCACAGCAGCAGGTCCGACTTGATCTTGCGGCCCGATTCGAGCTGCAGCACCACGTCGCGTTCGCGCGCTTCAAGCCCGGCATACTTCTCGTTGTGGCGAATCACGCACCCCTGCTCACGCAAGTGATAGGACAGCGCTTCGGCGATCTCGTCATCGAGGAACGACAGCAGGCGGTCCTGCGTATTCACCAGCGTCACCTTGCAGCCCAGGTTGATGAAGATCGACGCGTACTCGCAGCCGATCACGCCGGCGCCGTAGATGGTCACGACAAACGGGTTGTCGCCGTAGCGCAGGATGGTGTCGCTGTCGCGAACGCGCGGATGGCTGAAGTCGAGTTCGGGCGGGTGGTACGGCCGCGATCCCGTGGCAATCACGATGTTGTCCGCCGTGACGCGCGTTGTCTCCGCACTGTCGGAACGGATTTCCACTGTGTGGTCGTCAACGAACCATGCGTCGCCCGACAGGATCGGCACGCGGTTGCGGTCGTAGAAACGGCGACGGCTTGCCACCTGTGCGTCGATCACGCTGCCGGCGGACGACAGCAGGCGCGGGAAACTCACGTTGAGTGAATTGCGGAATTCGCGCAGCAGCGGATTGCGCCGGGCATCGTAAAGCGTCTTGACCGCCTGACGGAGCGCCTTGCTCGGGATGGTGCCCCAGTGGGTACAACCGCCTCCGACTTCCGTGTGACGTTCGATGAGGGCGACGTTGCGGCGATTCTTCGCCGCCATCATTGCCGCGCCCTCGCCTGCCGGACCGCTGCCGATGACCAGAATATCGTAGTGATTCACGGCGCGTATGCTAGCGCATCGTGAAGGTTGCGCGTGTGACTTGTGCGGCAAATCCGTACGACACGACGCGATGGCCTCGCGATCACGGAGGCGCAGCGCGCGGCGATCGAGATGGGCCCGGCTAGGCCTTGGGCTTGCGGGTTGCGCGCTTTACCGGCGCGGCGGCAGCAACGTCGGTTCCCTGACGCGCGGGACTGAGGCCGATGACCTGCCAAGTCACCGCCTCGCGCAGCCTGGGATCGAATTCATGCTTTTCGATGACACCGCTGACCATGTTCCGCAAGTACTGCCAATAGTGCGCAAACAGCAACCGGCCGATCTGGTCCGCGGAAATCTCTTTCGTGATGTGGCCGTCCGCCTGGTGTTGCTCGGCGACGTGAATCACCACATTGCGGACAGCCTGCCCCAGGCTCGAAGCCAACTCCTGCAAGTCCGGGTTCATGGCCACCGCCAGTTCCCGCAGGAAATGCTTCGACACGTTGACATCGCGTGCGTGGTACTCCGCCATCTCGTTGAACACGAACATGGTGCGGTCAACGAAGGTGCCCCTGGACGGCAACCGGGGCTTGATCGTGTCGACGAACTCCATCGCCTCGTGCACCAGGGCGAGGATCAGCAAGTCTGTCTTGCTGCTGATGTAACCGAAGAGGGTGCCAGGCGGGATCCCGGCCTCCAGCGCGACTTCCTGAGTGGTAAGGGCATCGAAGCCCTTGGCCCGAAGCAGCTTGCGGCCGGCGATGGCAATACGCTGCGCCGTCTCGGCCTTTTTCTGCTCGCGACGACCCACTACCCGTTTCACGACGCTGTCACGCTTCAATTCTGCTGTCCCGGTGGAGTTCGACTTATCGGCAGGGACTACCTTGACCGCGACAGAGGATACCTCATCTACCGCAATGCGGGACAGGCCGGACAGTACCCGCAAGCGGGTCCGTGATTGCGCGTGGGAGCGGCGTCATTTGCCCTGGAGCGCGAGCAGGTGTCCCGCAACGGCATCGGGTGCCGACAGGAACGGCGAGTGGCTCGTGTCCAGCGTGACGACCTTGCTGCAGGGCAACTGCGAATGCATGGCCCGCTGCGCTGAAATGCTGATGGCCTGGTCGGCCGTGCACTCGATGTACACCCGCGGGATGCGCCCCCAGCGTGCGGCTGAGGTTGGAGAGGACTTTGCCCCCCGCATCCGTTTGCGCTTGGCCCAGCAGCGACTGGCCGCTCGGCAGCAGGAACGCGGTGAGGTACACCAGTGTGCGCACCTTCTCGGGCATCGCCTCGGCTGCCTGCGTGATCGCGTTGTGGGGCGATGACAAACGGAAATCAGGCTCCGCGCTCCCGAGCAGGCTTGCAGACTTCCTCACGCCTCCATCGGCACGGTCCACACCCATCGCGCCACTTCGTCGCCGTGCATGTCGGTGAACAGCCGGTCCTGGACGAAGCCTAGACGACGGACGAGATTCGACGACGGCAGGTTGCCGGGCAGGATATGGGCTATGACGCGGCGCACCGAGCGGTCTGCTGTCGCGAGCTGCAAGAGCCGGGCGATGGCCACTGTCCCGAAGCCCTGGCCACGCACTTCACGCGCGATGCCATAGCTGATTTCCACCTCGCCCTCGACCGGGACCGTCTTGAAACGACAGCTGCCGAGGATGGCATTGCGCGACCCCGACACGATGAGGAACGGCATGCACCAGCGATGCGGCGTTCCGGCATCGATTTCTGCAAGCGCGAGCGTGGCGACATGACCCGGCGGGAGCGCTCCCTCGAAGGCGGCCTTCCCCAGCTCAACGCGTTCACCGGCTGCAATCTGCTGCAATTCGGCAAGGCCGATCAGAACCAGCTCGATGTCCTTCGCTGAAGCGTCCGCCGGCATTGTCGACATGCGCCTGGCCTGGGCTCCCGCCTACGGCGCGGAACCGCCACCCAGCGCCAGCGCCAGGCTCACCGAGTTCGTCAGCGCATCGCGCTGTGCGCCCACCAGTGCGATCTGCGATTGATAGAGATTGCGACGGACATCGAGCAGGTCCAGGTAGGCGATCTCGCCTGCCGAATAGCGCAGTTCGGACAGTTCGGCCGCGCGGGCCAACGCCGCTGCCTGATCTGCCGTTGTCTGCCGGATGCCGCCGAGCAGCTCCTGTCCTTTCAATGCATCGAGGACGTCCCTGAAGGCATTCTGTACCGTCCTCGCGTACTCCGCCTGCCGCTGCTGCTGAAGCGCATTGGCTCGCTCCACTGCCGCGCGCAACCGGCCTGCCTGGAAGACCGGCTGCAGCAGTCCCGCTGCGAGCGACCACTGCTTCGCCGGACTGGTGAAGAGGTCGGCCAGCTCCTGGCTTGCAGATCCGTACGTGCCTGTCAGGCTGATGCTCGGGAACAGGCCGGTTCGGGCCACGCCGATATCAGCGGCTGCGGCGGCCAAGGCCGCCTCTGCCGACCGAACATCGGGTCGACGCTCCAGCACCGTCGAGGGCAGGCCTGGAGACAGCACCGGGCTCGAAGGCAACACACCCGTAAAGCTGGCTTCCATCAGTTCCTTGGGCGATCGACCGAGCAACACGCCGAGCGCGTGAGTTCTCTGTGCAAACTCAAGCTCGAACTGCTGCGCGGAGATCGCCGAAGCCGAGGCCTCCGCCTCCGTCCGACGCAGCGTCGCCTCGTCGCTCTCTCCCGCTTCGTGCCTCACCTTCTCGAGTCCGACGGACTCGCGGCGCGCCGCCAACGTCTCGCGGGCGCGGTCCAGCTGCTGCTGTGCAGCCAGCAGAGAAAAATAGCCGCGAGCGACATCGCCCGTGAGACTCAGGCGAACGGCATCGCGGTCGAACTCGGACGCGAGCAGCCGGGCTCGCGCCGCCTCGCTCGCACGCGTATACCGACCCCACAGATCCAATTCATACGTCACGACACCCTGCGCCGAGAAGCTGTCGCGCGCGACCCCGGGATCGGGTGACTGGCCTGCGAGCACGCTCTCGAAACGACGCGCCGCGTTGCCTTCGATGCTCACGGCCGGAGAGCGATTCGAGTTCGCCTGCCTCAAGGCCGATCGTGATTCGAGTACGCGCGCCGCGGCGAGGGCGGCGTCCGCGTTGTGCACGAGCGCCTCCTCCATCAGACGATCCAGGGTGGGATCGCCATAGACGCTCCACCAGCGATCCGTGAGCGGCACCGCCTGAGTGACGGTTGCCAGGGCCTCGGGCAGCGCCAGTTCCGGCTTGTCGACCGATACATGCGAAACGATGCAACCGCCGAGCACCAGTGGAGCAAGCAGCACGGCACCGAGGCGAAGCAATGATGAATTACCCATGGGGCACCTCCGCCGCAGGCTTCTCCCCTTCACTCGCGATGGACTCCTTCGAGTCTCCCCATGACGCGATCCAGCGGAAGAAGAGCGGGATGAACAGCGTCGCGACGAACGTGGCAACGAGCATGCCGCCGATGACGCCCGTACCGATCGAGTGCCGGCTCGCCGCACCTGCGCCCGTGCTGATCGCCAGCGGCACGACACCGAGGATGAATGCCAGCGACGTCATGATGATCGGACGAAAGCGCAGCCGGGCCGCTTCGACTGCGGCATCGGCATACGACATGCCTTCCGCGTGCTTCATCATCGCGAACTCGACGATGAGGATGGCGTTCTTGGCAGCAAGGCCGATCAGGGTCACGAGACCGATCTGGAAGTAGATGTCGTTCTGCAGGCCCCGCAGCGCCACTGCTGCGACGGCACCGAAGACCGCAAACGGCACTGCGAGGATGACCGCGAGCGGCAACGTCCAGCGTTCGTACTGCGCCGCAAGGATCAGGAAGACCATCAGCACGGCCAGCAGGAAGATGCCGACCGTGGAGTCACCTGCGATCTTTTCCTGGTAGGAGGTTCCGGACCACGTCAGCACGTAACCCGCCGGCAGCGCCTCGGCGGCAATCTTCTCCATGACGGCGAGCGCCTGTCCCGAGCTGTAACCCGGCGCGGGATTGCCGAGTACCTTCGCCGCAGGGAACACGTTGAAGCGCTCCATGATCTCGGGGCCCGTGTCCTCGCGGATGGTGGCCACCGCCGTCAGCGGCACGAGGGCGCCCTTCGACGACCGCACATAGACGTTGCGGATGTCCTGGGCGTGCGCGCGGAATTCCGCCTCGGATTGCAGGTACACACGGAACACGCGACCGGACTTGTTGAAGTCGTTCACGTACAGCGCACCAAACGTGCTTTGCAGCGTATCGAAGATCTCGTTCACTGGAATGCCGAGGCTCTTGGCCTTCTCGCGATCCAGTTCGATGCGCATCTGCGGCACGCTCGCGCTGAACGTCGTCTGCACGCCCGCAAGCTCCGGACGACCCGCCGTGGCGGCGATCAGCTGCTGCGTTGCAGCCGCGAGGGCCTTCGGGTCGCTGTCGGCCTTCGCCTGAACATAACCCTCAAAGCCGCCCGTCGTGCTCAGACCCTGGATGGGCGGCGGTTCGAACGCCAGCACGAAGGCATCCTTGATCGTCGTGCCGAATCCGAAGATGCCGCCCACGACCGCTGCCGGCGACGACTCCGGTCCCTTGCGCTCGTCCCAGTCCTTGAGCGGCAGCCAGATGGCACCGGCATTCGTCTTCAGCGCGAAGGTCAGCAGGTCGAGCCCGGCGAATCCCAGCGAATCGGCAACGGCGGGCACTGTCGATGTGTACCCCATGACCTGGTCGACCACTTTCTCGGTGCGGGACAGCGAAGCAGCATCCGGCAGGATGGGCAATGCCAGCACATAGCCCTGGTCTTCGTTGGGTGCGAGGGTGTTGGGCACGAGACGGAACAGTCCGGCCGTCGCAACCAGCAACGCCGCGAACAGGCCGATGGCGAGCGCCGTATGCCGCAACAGGTAACGAACCCCACTGGTATACCGACCCGTCACTCGAGCGAACCAGGTGTTGAATCGCGTGAAGAACCCATGGACCGTCGCATGCTCCGGACGCAAGACGGATGCGCACAAGGCCGGCGTCAGCGTCAGCGCGACGAAGCCCGAGATCACCACCGACACGGCGATGGTCACCGCGAACTGCCTGTACATCTCGCCAACGAGGCCGCCGAGGAAGGCCACTGGCAGGAACACCGCGCACAACACGAGCACGATGGCGATCACGGGCCCCGTCACTTCCTTCATCGCCTTGACTGTGGCGTCTGCGGGCGACAGGTGCTCCGTGGTCATGATGCGTTCGACGTTCTCGAGCACGACGATGGCATCGTCGACGACGATACCGATGGCCAGCACCATGCCGAACAGCGTCAGCGTGTTGATGGAGAACCCGAGCAGGTACATCGCGGTCAGTGCGCCGATCAGCGATACGGGCACGGCCAGCATCGGAATCAGCGTGGCCCGCCAGTTCTGCAGGAACAGGAAGACCACGGCGAACACGAGCAACATGGCCTCACCAAGCGTCTTCAGCACCTCGTTGATCGAGACCTCGATGTACGTGGTGGTGTCGTAGGGAATATCGAACGCCAGGCCCTCGGGAAACGCCGCAGACAGCTCCTGCATTCGGGCTTCCACCGCGCGCCCCACGTCGAGCGCATTCGCACCGGATTGCAGGAAGATGGCAATCGGAATGGCCTCCATGCCGTTCTGCTTGGAGACGAAGTCGTAGTCGCGGGAGCCGAGCTCGACCCGTGCCACGTCCTTCAGGCGCACCACTGCGCCCGTGTCCGTAGTGCGCAAGACGATTTCGCCGAACTGCGCCGGATCGGAGAAGCGGCCCTGGGTGGTGACCGCGAACGTGAAGTCGACGCCATTGCCTGTGGGCTCCTGCCCGACGCGGCCTGCGGCGAACTGCGAGTTCTGCTCTCGGATCGCGGCAGCGACCTCGGCGGTCGTCAGACCGAGCTGCGCGAGCCGGTCGGGCTGCAGCCAGACGCGGATGGCGTAGTCCTTGGCACCGAACATCTGCACATTGCCGACGCCCTGGATGCGCTTCAACTCATCGAGCACGTTGAGCAGCGTGTAGTTGCTGATATAGAGCGAGTCGTACCGCTTGTCCGGGGAGGACATCGTGATGAGCTGCAGGATGTCATTCGAGGCCTTGACGACAGTCACGCCCTGTCGCCGCACTTCCTCCGGCAATAGCGGCAACGCCGCCTGCACACGGTTGTTCACGTTGATTGCCGCCAGGTCGGGATCCGTACCGACGGCAAATGTCACGTTGATCGACAGCGAACCCGAACCCGCACTGATCGAGTTCATGTACAGCATCCGCTCGACGCCGTTGATCTGCTGCTCGAGGGGCACGGCGACACTGTCGGACAGGGTTTCGGCAGTCGCGCCGGGATAGAACGCCGACACCGACACAGTGGGCGGCAGGATCGCTGGATACTGGGCCACGGGCAGGCTGCGCAAGGAAGCGAGGCCGGCGATCACGATGAACGCCGACAGCACGCCGGCCAGGATCGGCCGCTTGATGAAGATGGTAGAGATCATGCGGGATCCTTCGCCGGCTTCTGTGTCGGCTTCGCCGCTGCCTCGCGCGCGACAGGCTCCGCCGGCACGGCTGTCACGGGTGCGCCGGGAGCGACTTTCATGACGCCTTCGACGATGTAGCGCTCGCCATCCGCGAGGCCCTGCGTGATGACGACCTGTTCATCGGCACCACGACCCATCTGCACCGGTCGGAAGCTGGCCGACTCGTTCGCATCGATGACCCACACGAACGCACCCTGCGGGCTCATCATGACAGCCTTTCGCGGAATCGCGACCACGTTCTCGATCGCAACGCCCTCGATGCGTACGCGAACGAACTGGCCGGGCAGCAGCGCGCCCTGCTTGTTCGGGAGAACCGCCCGGGCGACCACCGTGCCTGACGTCGATTCGACCGTGTTGTCGATGAAGGTGACCGGCGCCTTGTCGGGATGCTCGCCGTTGCCGAGCAGCAGCGTGGCCTGAACGTTCTTGCGAGTGGCCTGGTCCGCGAGGCGCGCGCGCAACAGCGCTGCTTCTTCTTCCGGCACCGAGAATTCGATGTACAGCGGGTCCGTCTGCACGATGCGCGTCAGCAAGCTGGATTCGCCGCCGGCTTGCACGAGGCTGCCTTCCGAACGGACTTCACGGCTGGTCAAGCCGGAAATCGGCGCACGGACGGAGGTGTAGCCGAGGTCGAGTTCGGCCGACTTGAGTCGCGCCTCCGCCGACGCCACGCGTGCCGCCGCGACTTCGTAGGCAGAAACCGCTTCGTCGCGCTGGCGCTGGCTGACGGCATTCTTGTCGTACAGCGGCACGATGCGGTCACGGTTGCGCGTGGCTTCGTCCAGGCTGGCCCGTTCGACACCGAGTTCGCCGCGTGCCTGGGCCACGGCGGCCCGATACGGCTCCGGATCGATCTGGAACAGCACGTCGCCGGCCTTGACCGCACTGCCTTCGACGAAGCGGCGAGCTTCGAGGATGCCACTGATGCGGGCCCGCACTTCCACTTCGCGCGAGCCCACCGCACGGGCCGTATAGGTCAGCTGCAGCGGGAGCGGTGCCGACGTCGCAGTCCCCACCGCGACTTCGGGCTTCGGCATGCTGCCGCCGGGTTGGGCGCCGCCGCGTGCGCAGCCGGAGAGCACGACCAACGCAGCAGTCAGCACTGCAAGGGAGAGAACCGGGACGATAGGGGATTTCTTCATGGGAGTACCTGCTGGTCCTGCGAGTCGATGTCCTGGGCCGATACCGGGCAGCAGGACTCGTCCGCGAGTTGGAGCAGCGCGTGGATGACGGCATCACGCTGCTCGGGGGAAAAAGGCGAAATACGCAAGGCTTCACGCAGCATCATTCCATCGATGGCGAGCGACACGATGGCTTTGCGCTCGAAGGAGCCGGGCCCCGTGGCCAGCTCCTTCGTGTAGTCGGCGACGCAGTTGCGAAACATCTCGACGAGGGCGGGATCGTTGGCGGCTGCCGTGAGAATCGCGGCACCCTGGCAGTTCCCGGACGATGGCCGGCACAGCACGCCGAGCACGCTGGCCTTCAAGTCAGCCGCAGGTCCATCGGGCAATCGCGCACGGGCCTCGCGCCGCCCGGACTCGAACGTCTCCAGAAAGCGCTCCCCCATCGCGAGGAGCAGCGCTTCCTTCGTCGGGAAGTGGTACAGCAGCCCGCCCTTGCTGACGCCGGCTGACTGCGCGACCTGCTCGAGCGTGAAGTTGCCGGCCCCGAGTGTCATGGACAGCTCGGCAACCGCATCGAGGATGCGATTCCGGATGGAAGCAGGTGGCGGGATGGGAAGGCTGAACATGCCTGCGCCCTTGTAGTAGGTAGTCGCCGCAGTCTACCGTCCAGCCGGTACAGTTCAAGTTAAATTTGCTGCGTCACACATGCCATTTGGTTAGAGACCACGTGCTCCAAACTATCTATTGGGGTCCGTACGAACAGGCTTGATCGAATACCTGGAGCCCATGATAGCGGTCCCCTTCGTGGTCCTTAAAGCGTGTTTGTTAAAAATTAATTGATTATCGTACGACCACGGCAGTTTCTACCATTCGAGCGGGCGATGCCCGGTGAGAATGTCGCGACACAGCACGTCCTGAGGTCATTCTGCCCGCAACGCGTTCACGGGTTCGAGCCTTGCCGCGTTGGCGGCAGGCAGGATGCCCGCAATGAGACCGATCACGATGGCGAGGATCTCGGCGAGCGCGATGAATCCCGGGGCGTAACTCACGGGCAATGACGGTACCGCCAGGTCCAGGACGCCCGCGATGCCGAGGCCGGCCACGAGCCCCAGCACGCCGCCGACGGCTGACAGAAACATGGCCTCGATGAGGAACAGCGCGAGGATCTGCCGCTTCTCCGCACCGAGCGCGCGGAGCAGACCGATCTCCGCCGTCCGTTCGCGCACGCCGATGATCATGATCGTGAAGATCCCCACGCCCCCGACCAGCAGCGAAATGCTGCCGAGTGCGCCGACTGCGAATGTCAGCACCGACAGGACCGACCCCAGGGAGTCGAGCATCTGCTGCTGCGTGGTGATCGTGAAGTCCTCCGCACGATGCCGGGCCGTCAGGACCGTCTTGATCGAATCGACGACCTCCCCGAGCGGCGCATCTTCGGTATACAGGACGTTGGCCTCGAAGAGGCTCGAGCGATTGAACAGCGCGAGACCCAGCGTGGCCGGCACATAGACCGTGTCATCGAGATCGAAGCCAAGCGTCGTCCCCTTCGATTCCATGACGCCCACGATGCGGTACCGCTGCCCGCCTACGCGGATGGTCTGGCCGAGCGCGCTCTGGTCGCCGAAGAGTTCGCGGTGCATGCGCGAACCCAGAACGGCCAACGCGCGCGGCGCCCGCGGATCGTCTTCCGGCAGGAACGTTCCCTCGGCGACGGCGAATCGGAACGCTTCCGCAAACTTCGGCCCGATGCCATACACGGTAGTGCGTCGCTTGCGGCCGGCGAACTCCACCTCGGCGTTGCCCTGCACCACCGGGTCCGCCGCGATGACGTAGGGCGCGCGACTCAACGCTTCCACATCATCGACCGTCAGCGGCCGGACCGAATTGAGCGCACCGAGCGAACCGCCGAACGTCTGCGTCTTGCCCGGCGTCACCGTGATGATGTTCGTGCCGAACTGCGTGAACTCCGACAGCACGAAGCGATGCACGCCCTCGCCGATGGACGTCAGCAGCACGACCGCGGTGACGCCGATGGCGATACCGAGCGCAGTCAAACCGGCGCGCAGGCGATGGGAAGTCACCGAACTCGCCGTGAGCCGCAGCAGGTCAGCGGTACGCACTACTTCCGCCCCGACAACGCTTCGACGGGATCGAGGCGAGCGGCACGCCGCGCAGGCAGCAGGCCGAAGACGACCCCGCTCACCAGCGCCGTAATGACCGCCAGGACGTAGGCCCACAGCGGTGCGGCCAGCGGCAATGCCGGGTACAGCTTGCGCACGAACCAGCTTGCGACCTGACCGACGGCGATGCCGACCACGGCGCCAGCCAACGACAGCAGCAACGCCTCGGCGAGGAACAACGACAGCACCTGCCTGCGCGTCGCGCCGATGGCTTTGAGGAGCCCCACCTCGGCGGTGCGCTGGCTGACAGCCACCAGCATCACGTTCATCACGAGGATGCCCGCTACGGCGAGGCTGATGGATGCAATGCCCGCCAACGTCAGCGTCAGTGCCGTGAAGATCCGATCGAACGTGGCAAGCAGCGCATCCTGGGTGATGACCGTCACGTCCTCCTCGCCCTGATGGCGTGCCTTGATCGTCGCGATGGCCTGGTCACGAACGCGACGCATCGACTCGCGACTGCGGGTCTGCACCAGCACACGGAACAGCGACCCGGAGTTGAACAGCGCCTGCGCAGCGCTCACGGGGACAATCACCAGTTCCTGCGTGTCGAAGCCGATGGAGCGCCCCTGGCTCGCGAGCACGCCGACGACCCGGAAGCGGCGCTCCCCGATGCGCAGCGATTCGCCGATCGCAGGGCCGTCGCCAAACAGCTCGCGGCGCACGTTCGCCCCGATCACGCACACCGCACGATCGACATCGATCTCTCCCTCAGGCAGGAACTGTCCCTCGGTGACTTGCGTGTTTTGCACGCCGATGTATTCGGCCGTCGTGCCGAGAACGGGAACTTCCCGCTCGCGCCCCCGCGCCGAGATCGGGGCTGAACCTACGATCAGCGGCGCGACGCGTTCGACATCGGGAATGGCGCGCAACGACTGCGCATCGGCCAGCGTCAGGTCACGCGGGGTTTCACCGCTGAACAGGCCGGGCTGGATGCCGGTAGTTTCCGAGCGGCCGGGAATCACGATGATCAGGCGCGTGCCGAGGACCTGGAACTCGCCGGCCACGTAGCGTCGAGCCGCTTCGCCCAGCCCCGTCAGGACAATCACCGCAGCGACGCCGATGCCCATGGCCAGCAACAGCATTGAGCTGCGCACGCGCGCCCGCAGGATCGAATCGATGGCGAGCTTCAGGAGATCGGCGAAGCTCACGACGTCTTCTTGCCGACGAAATCGTCCACGATCCTGCCGTCGCGCATGCGGATATGACGGCGTGCGCGGTCGCCCACCTCGTTGTCATGCGTCACCACGATCAGCGTGATGCCGCGGACATTGAGTTGCTCGATGGCGGCCAGCACTTCGGCGCCCGAGGCATGATCGAGGTTGCCGGTGGGCTCATCCGCGAGCAGCACCGTGGGTTGCATGACCATCGCCCTTGCAATGGCCACCCGTTGTCGCTGTCCGCCCGAGAGCTGGTCCGGACGATGGTGGCTGCGATCGGTGAGACTCAGGTCTTCGAGCAGCTTCGTGACGCGGGGCTTGCGCTCTGCGGGCGACACACCTGCCAGCACCAAGGGCAATTCCACGTTCTCGAAGGCCGTCATGCGCGACACAAGGTGGAAGGACTGGAAGATGAAACCGATCCGCCGCGCCCGCGTGTGCGCGAGTTCATCGTCATTCAGCGCGGTCGTCTCGCGGTCGTCCAGCGTGTAGGTCCCGCTCGTCGGTCGATCCAGCAGTCCGATGACGTTGAGCAGCGTGGACTTGCCGGAGCCCGAGGGCCCCATGATGGAAAGATAGTCGCCGTTCCCGATGGTCATGGAGACGTCGTCGAGCGCGCGCACTTCCTGGTCGCCGACCTGGAAGAGGCGGCAGACCTTGTCGAGCCTGATCATGACTTGGGCTTGGACTTCGGGGTGTCGGGTGAACCGATGCGGGCGGCAACGCCGTCAGCCAGCTTCTCGCGATCCACCGTGGTCACCACCCGGTCACCGAGGGCAAGACCGGATGCGATCTCGGTGTATTCCCAGTTGCTGAGGCCCGTGGTTACCTCTCGCAGCCGGACAATGTTCGCGGCAGCGTCGAAGACGTAGACGCGCTTGCCTTCGAGCACCGCGCGAGTCGGCACGCGCAACACGTCCGCACGCTCGTCCAGGATCACTTCCACGTCGGCACTGTAGCCGGGCAGCAGGCTGCGATCATCGCGGGTGTCGAGCTCGGCCTCGATCTCCACGGTCCGGGCCTGCTTCTCGACTTCGAGCACATAGGGCGCCACGCGCCGGACGTGGGCGGGAAAGCGCTTGTCACGAAAAGCATCCAGCGTCACGCGGGCGGGCATACCTTCGCGAATGCGCGGCGCGTCGACCTCGTCGATGGGTGCAGTGACGTAGATGCAACTCGTATCGACGACGTCGACCGCGGGCGGTGTCGCGATGCCAATGGGCGACGGCGTGACGAACTCACCGAGTTCGCCGTTGATTTCCGCGACCACCCCGTCGAACGGCGCACGCAACTGCGTCCTGTCGAGCGCCGCCCGGGCCGCATCGACGCGCGAACGGGAGACCATCGTGTTCTGGGTGGCCGCGCGACAGGCCGCTTCGCGACTGTCCGCATCCCCCTTGCTCCGCTCGGCCGTCTCGACCGCGATGAGTTTGCGATCCAGCATGGATGCGTAGCGATTGGCTTCACGGCGCGAAACGGACGCCGCGACGCAGGCCTCCTCGGCGCGGGCCTGGGATGCCACCACGTCGCGCTCGGCAAGCGTGATCTGTGCGCGGGTATCTTCGTTCCAGAGCTCGAGCAGCAGCTGGTTGCGCTTGACCGTATCGCCTTTCTTTACATGCAGTTTGGCGATCTGTCCGCCCATGGGCGGTGCGAGCTTGGCGCGACGACAAGCTTCGATCGTGCCCGCGCGGGTGTTGGTGACCGTCTCGGCAACCCCGCCGCGTTCCACGGCAACGACTTCCACGTCGACGGGCGTCGGGCGGGAGACGTAATAGAACCAGCCACCGGCGACCACGACGATCGCGGCGACGACAACCAACGTGCGACGTGGCATAGAGACTCTCGACGGTCATTTGCAGCAGGGAGCGCCGCGTTGGCATTATAGCGGCGCTGTCCCCGGGACAACCGGCGTATTCGGCTACGCCTTTCCGAATAGCGCTCCGTAACGCTCGCAGGCCTCACCTTGTCCATCACTTTGACCGGATTGTGCATCTACCCCGTCAAATCCTGCCGGGGCATCGAGGTGCCCCACGCTAGGCTGACGGCGACCGGACTCGACCATGACCGGGAATGGATGATCGTTACCCCGGCGGGCCGGTTCGTCACCCAGCGCGAAGAACCGCGCCTCGCACTGATCAACACCTGGCTTGACGATGAAGGCCTGCAGATCGAGCTGCCGGGGGCCGGCGAGCTGTTCATCCCTTTCAACACCAAGGGCGAAGCGACAACCGCAACGGTGTGGAACGATCGGTGTGGCGCCTTCGACATGGGGGCGCAGGCCGCTGATCTGCTGGCTGCCTACCTGGGAACGCCTCATCGCCTCGTGAGATTCAATCCGGCAGGCCGCCGCACCAGCAACCCGGAGTGGACAGGAGAGCGCCAGGCGCTGAACCAGTTCTCGGACGGCTTCCCGCTGCTCGCCGTGTCGGAAGCGAGCCTCGCGCACCTGAACCAGAAACTGCCAGCGCCCCTGCCGATGAACCGCTTCCGTCCGAATCTCGTGTTCTCGGGGCTGGATCCGTACGGCGAGGATGCCGTGAGCAAACTGACGGACGGCGCCGTGACGTTACAGGCCGTCAAACCCTGCACGCGCTGCAAGATCACGACCATCGACCAGAAGACGGGCATTGCAAGCGGCACCGAGCCGCTCTCGACGCTGCGTTCCTACCGGCTGAGCAAGCATCCGCTCGGCGTGCTGTTCGGCCAGAACATGATTCCGCTCGACGGCATCGGAGAGATGCTCGGCATCGGCCAGACGTTCACACCTACCTGGCGCTGATCACGCTGGTTCCCGGGCAGGTCAGGTCGAGGGCTGCGCGACGATGGCGGGCGCTTCGCTGCCGCCGAGCTTGCGCTTCACCCATTTCTGGAAGTCGTCGACCACGGTGAAGATCACCGGCACCACGAACAGACTGAGGGCCGTCGAGGCGACCAGGCCGCCAATCACCGTCACGCCCATCGGCGCCCGGAAGCTCGAATCACCGGACAGGCCGAGCGCAATCGGCAACATGCCGGCGCCCATCGCGATGGTCGTCATCACGATCGGACGAACGCGCTTGGTGCACGCATCGACCAGCGCCTCGAAGCGGCCGAAGCCGTGCTCCCGCTGCGCCATCTCCGCGTACTCCACGAGCAGGATGGAGTTCTTCGTGACGATGCCCATCAGCATCAGCATGCCGATCATCGAGGAGATCGACACCTCGAACTGGAACACGAACAGGCAGACGATGGCTCCTCCTGCCGAGGGTGGCAGCGCCGACAGGATGGTCACGGGCTGGAAAGCATCCTTGAACAGCACGACCAGCAGGGCGTAGATGCACAGGATGCCGATCGCCATCGCGAACAGGAATCCGGACATCAGCTGGCGGAAGAATTCCGCCTGCCCCGAGACGACTTCGCGCACCGACTCCGGTAACCGCTGCATGGACGGCGTGGCACGGGCCGCTGCCAGCATGTCGCCCAGCGCCTGGCCATTGAGGTCGGCCGAAATGTTCACGTTGCGATTGCGGTCATAGCGCGTGATTTGCGCGGGGCCGGCCCCGAACGAAATATCGGCGACATTGCGCAAGGCCACCGGACCCTGGCGCCCGGAGACCGTCAGCAGGCCAATCTGGTCCACGTCCTGGCGAGCCTTGTCGTTCATGCGCACGCGGATCGGGATCTGCCTGGAAGGCAGGTTGAGCTTGGAGAGGCCTGCAGAAATATCACCACTCGTCGCAATGCGGGTGACCATGCCGAGCGATTCTGTTGTCACGCCGAGTTCAGCCGCACGCTCGGGCAGCGGGCGGACGACGATTTCCGGACGCACGAGGCTCGCGGACGACGATACGATGCCGAGGCCCGGGATGCCGCGCATGTCCTGTTCGACTGCGGCAGCAGCCGCATTCAGGGTCTCCGGGTCTTCACCGACGAGCGTGATCTGCATCGCGCTGCCGAACTGGTTGCCGAACGAAATGCGCACGCCCGGCACATCGGCCACGCGCGCCATGATGTCGCGCTGGATTTCCTGCTGTGAGCGATCACGATCGTCGATCGGCGACAGCACGACCTGCAGGCTTGCACGGTTGACGCTACCGCCGGTGCCGGAATCCCCCGGACCGCGGCCCGCCTGCGAACTGCCGATCGTCGTATAGACGCGCTGGATCTCGGGAATCCCTTGTAGTCTTGCGCGCACATCCTCGGCCACGGCATGCGTTTCCTCCAGCGTCGCGCCGGGGGGCAACTCGACGGCGACGTCCGTAAAGCCGACATCGCCGGCGGGCGAGAACCCCTGCGGCAACAAGGGCAACAAGCTCAAGGATCCGAACAGCAGCGCCGTCGCGACGCCCAGCGTCGTCTTCCGGTGCTTCAGGCACCATGTCACGGAGCGCAGGTACCATTCCTTCAGCGGACTCGTCTCGGGCCCCTGGTCGTGCGGACGCATCAGGTTCGCGGCCATCATCGGCGTCAGCATGCGCGCCACGAGCAGCGAGAACAGCACGGCAACCGTGGCCGTGAAGGCAAACGGACGGAAGAATTCACCCGGGACGCCGCCCATGAAGGCAACAGGCACGAACACGGCGCACAGCGTCAGCGTCGTCGCCACGACCGCGAGGCCGATCTCGATGGCCGCGTCAGTCGCTGCCTGCAGCGGCGACTTGCCCATGCGCAAATGCCGGAAGATGTTCTCGACCTCGACGATCGCATCGTCGACGAGCATGCCGACGACGAGCGACAGGGCCAGCAGCGTCAGCGTATTCAGCGTATAGCCGAGCAGGTCCATCGCCCAGAAGGTCGGGATGATCGCGAGGGGAAGCGCCACTGCCGACACGATCGTCGCGCGCCAGTCGCGCAGGAAGAACCAGACGACGGCGATGGCGAGGATGGCCCCCTCGAACAGCATCTCCATCGACACATCGAACGACTGGCGGATGTAGCCAACGGTGGAGCTGACCTCCGTGAACTTCACGTTCGGGTTCGCCGCCTGCAGTTTCTCGACGGCAATGCGGACGTCATCGGCCACGCCCAACGCGCTCGCGCCCCATGCACGCATGATTTCAAAGCCGACGACAGGCTTGCCGTCGAGCAGCGCCAGCTGGCGTCGCTCCGAGGCCTGGTCCCTGATTTCGGCGACCGTATCGAGGCGCAGGTTGCGACCGTCCGGCAGCAGGATCGGCAACGCAGCCAGTTCCTGTGCGGAGGTGATCGTCCCCACCGTACGCACATTCTGTTCCTGGCCGCCGACGCGTGCTTCGCCACCGGGGTACTCCGCCTGGATACGTGCGAGCTGGCGCGAGAGGTCCCCTGCGGTGATGCCAAGCGCAGTGAGGCGGTCCGGATCGAGATCAACGCGGATCTCGCGCGACACGCCACCGACGCGGTTGACCTGGCCTACGCCGGCGACCGCCGTGAGCTCACGCATCACCGTGAGGTCGATGAACCACGACAGGTCCGTGTCGCTCATGCCTTCCGCTGCCACGCTGTAGGTCAGGATCGGCTGGCCGGCAGTGGTCGCGCGCGACACGATCGGTTCGTTTGCATCGGCAGGCAGGTCGCTGCGAATGCGGGTGACTGCATCGCGCACGTCGTCCATCGCCTGGCTGATGTCGCGATCGAACAGGAATTCGACAGTGGTGGTCGACGAACCGACGTTGACACGTGACTGGATATGCTGCACCCCGGTCACGGTCGCGACGGCGTCCTCGACCTTGCGGGTAACCTCGGACTCCATCTGCGAGGGCGGGACGCCCGCGTAACTCACCGACACCGTGACCGTGGGGAACTCGATGTCGGGGAGGTCCTGGACACCCAGCCGCTTGAAGCTGATGAGCCCGCCGATCATCAGCGCGATGAACATCACGATCACGGGCGTGGGGTTGCGGATCGCCCAGGTTACGAAGTTCATGCTGTTGCTTCCGTTCAGGCGCCGGCGGCGACGACCTTGACTTGATCACCGTTCTTGAGGAACGCGGCGCCCTTGGCAACGACTCTTTCACCGGCCTTGAGGCCTTCGGTGATTTCGATATCGTCGCCATGAATCCCGCCTGTGCTCACCCGGCGTCGCTCCACCTTGTCACCGGCCCCAAGCACGAACACATAGCTGTAGCCGTCCTGGGACACGACGCTCGACAGCGGCACGAGGTTGGCATCGGCCGAGCTCGTCTCGACGACGCCGCGGGCGAACATGCCGGGCCGGGCCGGACTCCCGGGAACGATGTCGACGTAGACGAGGCCCATGCGATTGGTGCTTGTGACCGTAGGCGCGACGACGCGGACCTTGCCCATGAGCTCCGTGCCATCGGCCGTCGTCAGCTTCGCGACCTGGCCAGCCTTCAGTTCACCCAGCCGCGCTTCCGGCACTTCGCCGCGCCATTCGACACGACCGTCGCGTAGCAGCCTCAGCATTTCACCGCCGCTTTGCGCGATCTGTCCGACGTTCACGGTGCGCGCCGTGATGATGCCGTCGTAGGGTGCCTTCACGCGCGTGTAGCGCACACGCAGCTCGGCGAGATTCAGGTCCGCGCGGGTGGCTTCGAGCCGGCCTTGCGCCGTCAGCTGTTCGCTGCGCAACCGGTCGAGGTCGGCCTGGGAGAATACTTTCGTGCTTGCGAGCATCTCTGCACGACGCAGGGCTGCGTCTGCATTCGCGAGTTGCGCCTCCGCCTGCTTGACGGCTGCGCGCTTGGCTGCGGCCTCGGCCTCCAGCATGCTGCTCGACAGGCGCACGAGCTCCTGGTCGCGCTTCACACGATCACCGACCTCGACCAGCACCGCGTCGACACGATAGCCGCCTACCTCCGGTCCGATGAGGATTTCCTGCCACGCCTGGATGGAACCCGTGACCGGCAACGTCCTCGCGACCCTGGACGTGGTGACGACGGCTGCATTGACGGCGAGCGCGACGGGGGCGGGTCTTGGCTCGGCAGCACGCGCCGTCGCCGCAACAGCGATGGCGAGGACGACGACGGACGACAGACGGGCAAACCCGTGCGGGCGCGACGACAAGGGAAAGCGACGGTGGGTCATGGTGCTAGATGGAAGCAGGCAAAAGCAGGCAGCCGGCCCGCCAGCGGATGGCATCACGATAAAGCATGCTCGTGACGGCCAATTTCAAGAATTCACAAGATTTGTCAGCCCAGGGGCCTTGCAGCCGGGCACACGCATCCGGATATCAGCTTGCTGACATCGTATCAGGTACCTGATATAACTCAACCCCATGAAACGCGCCGCTGCCACATCCGCCCTTCGCGGGGACCGTGCACCATCCCGGGGCAAGGCGCCTGACGGGAAGGAAGAGCACCTCGGATACCTGCTCAAGCGGCTGCAGCACTCCATCCGCCAGGCCATCGACGAGCGCCTGCGGATGGCCCAGGTCGGGCTGTCCTTCGCGCACATCACCACCCTGTTCGTGATCAATCACCACCCCGGCGCCTCGGGGGCACGGATCGCCAAGGCCACCATGGTGAC
>JBEBIT010000036.1:0-33494 GCA_040080215.1 Steroidobacteraceae bacterium | reverse complement strand
CCACTGCAGGACCTGCGCCCGGGCAAACGGCTCGGACGGCAGCAGCGCAGTGCCCTCGGCAAGGTAGAACAGGATGGCGTCGGACTCGGGCAGATGCTTTCCCGGCTCGATCTCGAGCACCGGGACCTTCGCGTTCGGGTTCATCGCGAGGAATTCCGGCGTGTGCGTGCCGTCATTCATCATGTCGACTTCCACCCATTCATAAGGCCGCCGCAACTGCTCGAGTGCCAGCCGGACCTTGTAGCAGTTGCCGGAAATCGCCACGCCGAAGACGCGCATTACCCTTCTCCCATCACGGACTTCCACATCTCGATCACGCGCTTGCGCTCGTCGACGAACTCGCTGGCATCGATGATGCCGCCGCCTTCGTCGAGGGACAGATGATGCATCCGTTCTCGATACCTGCGATAGGTGGACGTCAGGAAGTCCACGTCGGACTGCGGCACGAGGTTGCCGGAGGCCAGGCTCTCGAGCTGCCGGATGTTGTCCGAGAAGTAGATGATCTCGGGATAGCGGTCGGCCCATTTCAGCATCCAGTACTGCGTCAGGAACTCGATGTCGGCAATACCGCCGGCGTCCTGCTTGAGGTCCACCTGCCCGGCCTTGGCGCGCGACAGCTCGTTGCGCATGCGGGCGCGCATGTTCCGGACCTCTTCCTGCAACGTGTCCCGCCGCACGGCTGTGCGCAGCGTGTCGATGCGAATCCGTTCGAACTCCTCACGCAACGACGCACCCCCGGCCACGGCGCGCGCGCGGAGCAATGCCTGGTGTTCCCAGGTCCAGGCCTCCTTGCGCTGGTATTCCCCGAAGCCGTGCAGGCTCTGGACCAGCAGGCCACCCTTGCCGCTCGGCCGCAGGCGCGTGTCGATCTCATACAGCCGGCCGGCGGCGCTGTGAACGGTCAGCAGGTGCACGATCTTCTGTGCCACACGCGCGAAGAACACGGAGTTATCGATCGACTGCTTGCCATCGGTTCGCTGCACTTCACCCGATGAGTCGTGAAGGAACACGAGGTCGAGGTCGGAGCCATACCCGAGCTCGATGCCACCCAACTTGCCATACGCGACGGCGACCATGCCGGCGGGACGCAAGTGCGCTTCGTCCGGCCCGCACTGCGGCGTGCCATGGCGCGCGGCCACCTGCGCCCACGAAATGACAAACGTCTGCGCCAGGATCAGCTCTGCGAGATCGGTCAGGCGATCGCTGACCTTCATCAACGGCAAATGCCCGCTCAGGTCCGCGACGGCAATGCGAAACAGCGCGGCCCGCTGGAACTGGCGGAGCAGTTCGATCTGCCTTTCGGCATCTTCCTGCCATGCGCCTTCCATGCGTTCCGTGAGGTCCGCCTTGAACTCCTGTCGGCTCGGCAGCGACTCATACAACCGGTCGTCGATCAGCTCGTCGAGCAGGAGCGGAAAGGCCGCGATCTGGTCGGCAAGGAACTGGCTTCGCGCGCACAGGTCGATCAGGCGTTCGAGCGCAATGCGGTTCTCGTTCAGCAGCGCGAGGTACACGGTGCGACCGCCGATCATTTCGACGATCTTCAGCAGGCGGCCCAACGTGACTTCCGGATGCGGACCGCCTACCACGGACTTGAGCAACTTCGGCAACAGGACATGCAGGCGGCGATGGCCATTGTCGTCGAGCCGGCGGTAGTAGCCGCTTTCGCGCAGCCGGTCGATCTGCTCCAGCACGCCGTGCGGCTCCGCGAATCCGATGCGCTTGAGCTCGACCTCACGATCCGCTGTCGTTCTGCCGGAATCGAGCAGCGCTTCGCACGCGGCAGCAGACTCGCTCGCGCCAGTGGCCGGGGCAAACACGATCGAGTCGAAGTGGCGGCTGACGCGCTGCCGATGCAGATCGAGCGTGCCTTGCAGGGCATCCCAGTCTGCATGACCCATTGCAAGCGCAAGCCGCTGCTGGCGCTCGGGTGTCGTCGGCAACGAGTGAGTCTGCTCGTCGTTCCATTCCTGCAGGCGATTCTCCACGCGCCGCAGGAAGCGATACGACTCGGCCAGTTCGTCCACGGCGGCCTGCGGCAGCAGCTTCTGGCCCGTCAACAGCTTGAGCGTCGGCAGCAACTGGCGCGACTGCAAGCGCGGATCACTGCCCCCGCGGATGAGCTGGAAAGCCTGCACGATGAACTCGATTTCGCGGATGCCGCCAGGGCCCAGCTTCACGTTGTCCTGAAGGTCGCGCCGCTCCACCTCGCGTGCGATCATCTCCTTCATGCTGCGCAAGGACTCGAACACGCCGAAGTCGAGATAGCGGCGATAGACGAAGGGCCGCAGCAGGTTGCGATACAGGTCTGCCTCGAACGCTGCGCCCGTGATGACGCGGGCCTTCACGTAGGCGTAACGCTCCCAGTCGCGGCCATGCTGTTGCAGGTAGGCCTCGAAGGAGTCGAAGCTTGAGGCGAGCGCCCCACTTTCGCCGAATGGCCTGAGCCGCATGTCCACGCGGTAGACGAAGCCATCCGGGGTGGTATTCGCCAGCAGATGGATCGTGCGCTGCCCGACCTTGATGAAGTACTCGGTGTTGCTGATCGGCCGAGCGCCGTCGGTCTCCCCGCCCTGCGGGTACAAGAACACGAGATCGATATCAGAAGAGAAATTCAGCTCGCCGCCGCCCAGCTTGCCCATGCCGAGGATCACGAGCGGCTGCAGCACGCCCGACTCGTCGCGCGGCTGGCCGTGGCGCTCGCTGAAGGATCGGCTCGCGTAGTCGCATGCGGCCTGGATACAGGCATCGGCCAGCGCGGACAGGTCGGCGAGGATCTCGTCTACCGCCGCCCAGCCACACAGGTCGCGCCATGCGATGCGGACCATGTGCCTGCGACGAAACAGGCGCAGGACCCGCATGACCTCGTTGTCGGTCGCCACATCCTTGAGCGCATCTGCGAGCGAGGCCGCCATGGCAGCCCGGTCGACGTTGCGAAACAGGAAGTCCTCCTTGAGCAGTGCCGGCAGCAGCGCGGCATCGCGTTTGATGGCCATGGCGATGAACTCGCTCATCGTCCATACAAAGGGCAGCGTGCCCAAGAGCCGTGGGTCGCCGAGTGCCGCGGTCCATTCTTCAGGCGATGCGGAACGAGCGGCCGCGATTTGCTGGGCCGCGGCCTGTGCAAGGGCGGCAGGGAGCGTGAGGTCGAGTTCTGCTTGCGACATCGGTGAAGTGTAACGGACCCGACGGAGAATCAACCTCCGCGATAGCCGCTGACGCCACTCCCTGCCGTTGCGGCCAGCCGCAGGTACAGGAACGCCGACAGCACCGTGCAGGCGCCGAAGAACAGGTACGCCGTCCCGAAGTCGGCTGATTCAATGGCGCTCCTGCCAGCCGACGACATCGAAAGGTGCAGCAGCTGAGCGGCAATGCCGACGCCCATGCTCAAGGACAGCTGGATCGTCGTACTGGAAAAGCTCGCCGCCTGGCTCATGCCGCGTTCCGAAATGTCCGCGAAGCTCATTGCGTTCATCGCGGTGAATTGCAACGACTGCAGGTAACCCAGGATGAGGAGGTAGCCCACAATCAACCCGTGCGGGGTGGCCAGCGAGAATGTGGAACAGCCCGCGATCAGGAAGCCGCACACCATGCCGTTGAGCGCGAGGACGTTCCGGAAGCCGAACCGACGCACGATGGGCGTGGCAGTCGGCTTCATCAGGAAGATGCCGACGGCGCCGGCGCAGGTCGTGAGGCCGGATTGCAACGGCGTGAGCCCGAAGCCGAGTTGCAGCAACAGCGGCATCAACAGCGCCTGCGCGCCGACGCCGATGCGAAAGAAGATGCCGCACAGCATCGCGATGCCGAACGTGGGCACCTTGAGCAGCGAGAGATCGACAATGGGCTGCGTCAGGCGTCGCGACCGCAACACGTAGATTCCGATCAGCGCAAAGCCGCCGAGCAGGAAGGTCCGCACGACGGAGGCCTCGAAGACATTGCGGCCAAGGTTCTCGAAGCCGAACAGCAACGACGCGAGCCCGCTGCCGATGAGCACCCAGCCCAGAAGATCGAGCCGCGGCACCTCCTTCTCCGGGCCGCCCGCAATGAAGCGGGACACGAGCAGATAGCCCATGACGCCGATGGGCACGTTGACGAAGAAGATCCAGCGCCAGGACGTGTGGCTCGCAATGAAGCCGCCCAGCGGCGGGCCGATGATCGGTGCGAGCACGGCGGGCATCGTCACATAGGCGAGAACGCGCACGAGGTCGCTCTTCGGTACCTGGCGCAGCAGCACCAGCCGCCCGACCGGCACCATCATCGCGCCGCCCATGCCTTGCAGGATCCGCGCGCCGACCAGCTGCATCAGGCTTTGCGACAGGCCGCAGAGGATCGAGCCGATCGTGAACAGCACGATGGCGCTGCGGAAGATCCGCTTAGGCCCGAATCGATCGGCGGCCCAGCCGGACAACGGAATGAAGACGGCGAGACTCAGCAGGTAGGAGGTGATCGCGAGGCTCAGGCGCAGCGGATCTTCCTGCATCGATCGCGCGATCTGGGGCAAGGCCGTGGCGATGATCGTGGAGTCGAGGTGCTCCATGAACAGCGCGCAGGCGACGAGCAACGGAACGGTGTTGGAGCGGGACAGCAGGTTCTGCATGAAAGGGATCGGGCGTCTTGGACTGCAATTATGCCCTGCAAAGGGGTCCGATGCCGCGTGGCTCTACCTGGCTGCCGTGCGCGACAGGGCCCGCGCATGGAATCGCCACACCCCCCAGCCGATGGCCAGCGTCGCCATGCCATACAGGCTCACGAGGGGACGCATCCCGATCGTGAGTACCGTGATCACGATCACGGCAGCAACGAACAGCAACGGTACCCATGGCCACCCGGGAACGGGGAGCGCCGGCCCTTCCCGTCTGCGTAACCTTACAAGTCCCACGACGGTGAGCGCCGTGCTGATACCGAGGGTGAACCCGATATAGGTGAGCAGTCCGTCGTAGGTCGTGCTCCACAGCATCACGAGCGACACCGCCAGTTGCAGCACCATACCGTTGCGGGGCGCCTCGCCCGTCGGGACCCGCAAGGCCTCCGGCAGGTAGCCATCCTGCGCCATTCGCGCGTATACGCGCGGACCAGCCATCATCATTGACGACACTGAACTGATGAGCGCGAGCGCCACGATCAAGGTGACAGCGATTCCCCAGCGGGAACCGCCGAGCGCCTCGGCAGCGATGCGACCGATCTCGAGCTTGCCGGCGAGTGCGCTTGCGGGCGCGGAGTACATGAAGACCGCATTCAGCGCGACATACAAGCCAGTCACCAGCAGCGTTCCAATCACGAGCGCACGCGGCAGATTCACCTCCGGGTCGCGGACTTCCCCGCTGATGTAGATCGCCGCGTTCCAGCCCGAATAGCTGAACATCACCCAGACCAGCGAGACTGCGACGGTCGCTGCCGGCACTGACGTGGAC
The DNA here is from genome assembly GCA_040080215.1 of Steroidobacteraceae bacterium. Taxonomy (GTDB): domain Bacteria; phylum Pseudomonadota; class Gammaproteobacteria; order Steroidobacterales; family Steroidobacteraceae; genus CAIUGU01. Next base: position 28,083 of record JBEBIT010000036.1, on the reverse strand, counting down.
TCCATTGCAGGCAACACGGGCAGACGAGTGGCGCCGAACAGGATGAAGCCGGCAATCAACCCGACCTTCGCGATCACGGTGAGGTTCTGCACCCACGCGCCGCGCTGGATGCTGAATGCATGCAAGAGGCAGAACACGATCAGCAGCGCGGAACCGGAGATCCGGGGCGTGAAGCTTCCCGTCCAGGGCGACGCGTACTGCCCAAACGCGAAGGCCGCCGCCGCGAGCGGCGCGGAAAAGCCGACGAGCAGCGATATCCAGCCGGCCACGTAGCCGAGAGAGGGATGCAGCGTGCGCGACAGGAACAGATATTCACCGCCCGACTCGGGGATGCGACGGCTCAATGCGCCGTAGCAGAGCGCACCCAGGAAGGCGATCACGCCGCCCACGATCCACACGAACAACACCCGCTCCGGACTCTTGAGGTCCGCAAGCAGGAAGCCGCTGGTAGTGAACACCCCGGTGCCGATCATGTTGGCCACGACCATCGCCACGGCGGTGACGAGGCCAAGCGTGCGTGCCGGTGAACCGTGCCGACCGGCCGGCGGAGCGTCTGGTGGCGACAAGGGTAGCGCCGGACTTCAGGGTGCAGGCTGCACGCGCGTGGCAGTGAAATTTTCCGTGCCGATCTTGCCAGTCATCTGCTCACCCGCGACCTTGCCGACGAGCTCCCGCTGGCCGCCCTTGCCATCCGGCAACGTCAGCCGGATCTCATCGCCCTTGAGCGCGCCTTGCACGGCTGCATTCATCGGTGCGGCGGTGCCCTTGAAGTCCTGGAATGTCTGCGTGAGCTTCAATTCGACCGCTTCAGTCCCGGCCTGCACCTTCCAGGTTCCCGCAACGTGCGCCGGCACGATCCAGAAGTAGGCGTTCTGCCCGTCGACGTTCGCTCGGTCATCGGGACGCCATTCGCCCATCGTGAAAGCGTGCGACACGATGCGCGTGCCGGGCTTCATGTCCAGGAGCTTGGGCCGCAAGCGCAGGTTGATGGCCGGCAGCAGGTACATCGTGACGACGGTGGCATCGGAAAAGTCGGTGGTGAAGATATCGCCCTGGACGAACTTCACGCGTTGCGCCACGCCTTGGTCCACGGCGTTGCTATTCGAGAGCGTCACCATGGCGGGGTTGTACTCGATGCCGATAGCCGAGGCGACCTTGAAGTCGCGGACGGCGGCGATGGCAATGCGGCCGTCGCCCGAGCCCAAGTCCACCAGCTTGTCGTTGGGACCCGCATTCACCACACGGAGCATGCGGTCGATCAGGCTGTTCGGGGTCGGAACCCAGATGACATCCTTGCCCGCCTGGCCGACGCGCGGCTCGAACCCAGGCTGCGCAGCGTGGACGGCACCCGCGAGGGGCAACAGGACGGCCAGCAACGTGGCGAACACGGCGCGGCGATGCGAATCAACGGGAAGTGGGTCCATGTGCGTCCCCTGGAAGCCTTTCGAGGGAAACCTAGCGTAGACGCTGCGCGCTATCCAAGACAAGAAAAGCAAAGCCCCGCACAGGGCGGGGCTTTGTTCATGAACCTGGGCTGAACGTGGAGGCCGGTTTGCGCCTGACCTCCACGCGGGTTCACGAGGCGACTTACATATCCATGCCGCCCATTCCGCCCATGCCACCCATGCCGCCGCCGGCACCAGGGTGACCATGCTCCTCGTCCTTCGGAGCCTCGGCGATCATCACTTCCGTCGTCAGCAGCAGGCCGGCGACCGAAGCGGCGTTCTGCAGGGCCAGACGCGTCACCTTGGTCGGATCGAGGATGCCCATCTCGAGCATGTCGCCGTACTTGCTGACGGCTGCGTTGTAGCCGTACGTGCCCTTGCCTTCCTTGACCTTGGCCAGGACCACGGCAGCATCTTCACCGGCATTGGTGACGATCTGGCGCAGCGGCTCTTCGATCGAGCGGGCGAGGATGCGGATGCCGAACGCCTGGTCTTCGTTGGCGCCTTCGAGCTTCTCGACCGCCTTCTGGGCGCGGATGAGTGCAACGCCACCGCCGGGGACCACGCCTTCTTCAACGGCGGCACGGGTTGCGTGCAGCGCGTCTTCGACGCGAGCCTTCTTTTCCTTCATTTCGATCTCGGTGGCAGCGCCGACCTTGATCACGGCAACGCCGCCCGAGAGCTTCGCAACGCGCTCCTGCAGCTTTTCCTTGTCGTAGTCCGACGTGGCTTCCTCGGCCTGGCGACGGATCTGCTCGACGCGAGCCTTGATCTCGGAGGCCTTGCCCTTGCCGTCGATGATCGTGGTGTTTTCCTTGTCCACGACGATCTTCTTGGCCTGGCCCAGGTCGTTCAGCGTCGCCTTCTCGAGCGACAGGCCGACTTCCTCGGAGATCACGACGCCGCCCGTGAGGACAGCGATGTCCTGCAGCATGGCCTTGCGACGGTCGCCGAAGCCCGGCGCCTTGACGGCAGCAACCTTGACGATGCCGCGGATCGTGTTGACGACGAGGGTCGCCAGCGCTTCGCCTTCGACGTCTTCGGCGATCACGAGCAGCGGACGGCCGGCCTTCGCGATGCCTTCGAGCAGGGGCAGCATCTCGCGGACGTTCGAGATCTTCTTCTCATAGAGCAGCACGTACGGGTTGTCGAGGTCGGCAACCTGGGTCTGCTGGTTGTTGATGAAGTAGGCCGAGAGGTAGCCGCGGTCGAACTGCATGCCCTCGACGATGTCGAGTTCGTTCTGGAGGCCCGAGCCCTCTTCAACCGTGATCACGCCTTCCTTGCCGACTTTTTCCATCGCGTCGCCGATCGTCTTGCCGATCGACTCGTCGGAGTTCGCGGAGATCGTGCCGACCTGCGTGATGGCCTTCTGGTCCTTGCAGGGCTTGGAGAGCTTCTTCAGCTCCTCGACGGCGGCTTCCACGGCCTTGTCGATGCCGCGCTTCAGGTCCATCGGGTTGGCACCGGCAGCGACGGCCTTCATGCCTTCGCGGACGATCGCCTGGGCCAGCACGGTGGCGGTGGTGGTGCCGTCGCCGGCTTCGTCAGAGGTGTTGGAAGCGACTTCCTTCACCATCTGCGCGCCCATGTTCTCGAACTTGTCCTTGAGCTCGATCTCCTTGGCGACGGACACGCCGTCCTTGGTGATCGTCGGGGCGCCGAAGCTCTTCTCGAGCACGGCGTTGCGGCCCTTGGGGCCGAGGGTCGCCTTGACGGCGTTGGCGAGGATGTTGACGCCTCTCAGCATGCGCTGGCGGGCATCATCACTAAAGCGTACTTCTTTGGCAGCCATGGTCTTGGACCTCTAAAAAAACTTAAACTTGATTCAGTGAATACGTGATGAAGTGGCGGGATCGATTACTTCTCGATCACAGCCATGATGTCTTCCTCGCGCATGACGAGGAGCTCTTCGCCGTCCAACTTCACTTCGGTGCCGCTGTACTTGCCGAACAGGATGTTGTCGCCGACCTTGATGTCGAGGGCGCGCACATTGCCGTTCTCGAGGATCTTGCCCTTGCCGACAGCGACGACCTTGCCCTTGATGGGCTTCTCGGTGGCCGAGTCAGGAATCACGATTCCACCCGGGGAGGTACGCTCTTCCTCGAGACGCTTGATGATCACGCGGTCGTGAAGCGGACGGATTTTCAGTTTCTCAGCCATTGCTGTAACCCCGAATTGAATAAGGCAGGTTGATAAAGGGAATTCGTTATGAACGCGGTGGGGAGGCTATTAGCACTCTCCCTTAGCGGCTGCCAATCTTAGGGTAGAAAGATCGAAATTCAAGGGGCGGCTCACGATTTGGGCGACATAATGGCGCCCGGGAAGGGAGCCGCGGCGGGGTCCCACCCGGGTATACCGGCCCGGTACCGATGGGTTTTGTCACCGCAGACGTCTGACCAGACAGGAAAAAGGGGTATCCAAGTGGCGGATGAGGAGGTCTTGCTGGTCGTCGTGAGCTGCCCGGACGGCGAAACCGCTGCCCGGCTCGCCACCACCCTGGTCAAGGAAGGCCTGGCTGCCTGCGTCAACCAGCTGCCTGACGTAACCTCTACTTATCTATGGGAAGGCCAGTTGCAGACGACAACCGAATGCCTGCTCCTCGCCAAGACGGCTCGCGCCCGGCTGGCGACACTGGCCCGACGGGTCCATGATTTGCACCCTTACGAACTTCCGGAAGTCATTGCGCTCCCAGTGTGCGGTGGTAGCCAGCGTTACCTTGACTGGGTCAGGCAAAGTGTCAGCCCGGCATGACCGGGACAGGGAACCCCATTGAGAACCGAATGAGTCTTTCGACCCCCCTCAAGTTGCTCGCTCGCGGATGGCGAATCGCCCTGGTGCTGGCACTGGCCGGCACGGCGCTGGGAGCCTCCGCCGCCGACGACTTCCTGCCGCCGGAACAGGTGTTTCACCACAGTGCCCGAGTCGACGGCGAGCGCGTCATCGTCACGTGGCGCGTCGAGCCCGGCCACTATCTCTACAAGCAACGCATGAGCTTTGCGACGGCGACGCCCGACGTCAGCCTCGGCACGCCCGCCTGGCCCAAGGGCGAAAGCCACAAGGACGAGTTCTTCGGCGAACAGGAAGTGTTCCGCGGCGCGAATGACTTCCCCGTACCGTTCACCGTCAACGGTGCGCGGCCCCGCACACTCGAGCTCAAGCTGAAATTCCAGGGCTGCGCGGACGCCGGCTTGTGCTACCCCCCCACGACGTGGACCGAGACGGTTGCCCTGCCCGCCGTCGCGAGCACCGCATCGACCAGCGCCGCGGGCGGCTCACTGCTGTCGCGTTCTGCCTCGAACTCCGCGGCTGCGGGCCTGCAAAGCCCCGCTGCCTCGGCGCAAAAAGAAGATGAGTTCCTGCCTCCTGACGAAGCGTTCCGTTTCGTCGCGGAAATGAAGCGACCCGACTCCATCGACCTCAACTGGTCGATCGCCGACGGGTATTACCTCTACAAGAAGCGCGTGAGCGTCTCCACCGACAGCGACCAGGCCCAGGTCGGTGCGCCGCAACTACCGCAGGGCAAGGCCCATACCGACGAGTTCTTCGGCGACAGCGAGGTCTACTACGAAACGCTGCAGGGAACCGTTCCGGTCGCGAGGGCTGCGGGCTCAAGCGGTACGCTGAACCTCAAAGTCACCTACCAGGGCTGCGCAGAAGGCGGCCTCTGTTACCTGCCGATCACGAAGACCGTGGCGCTCGAACTGCCGCCCACGGATTCCGCGAGCTCGCTGCCTCCGGTTGACGGTCTTGCCGCGCCGGACGCCGCCGCGGGAACGGGAACGATCTCGGAGCAGGATCGTCTCGCCGCCCTCGTTCGCAACGGCAACCTCGCGCTGATGCTGGTGACGTTCTTCGGCTTGGGACTGCTGCTGTCGCTGACGCCGTGCGTGCTGCCGATGATCCCGATCCTCTCCGGCATCATCGCCGGGCAAGGCAAGAACATCACGCCAGCCCGCAGCTTCTCGCTCGCGTTCACGTACGTGCAGGGCATGGCGCTGACCTATGCCGCCGCCGGGGCGGTGTTTGCCCTGGTCTTCAAGACCGCGCCGCAAGCCGCGTTCCAGCAACCGTGGATCATTACGCTGTTCGCGGTGTTGTTTGTCGCGATGGCCTTCGCGATGTTCGGCACGTACACGCTGCAGATGCCGAACGCGATCCAGTCGCGCCTGACCGACGTGAGCAACCGCCAGCGCTCGGGCACTTACATCGGCACCTTCGTCATGGGGGCGCTGTCTTCCCTGATCGTGACCGCCTGCGTCGCCCCGGTCATCGTCGCGGCGCTGTCGGTCATCGCGCAGACGGGCAATCTCGCGCGGGGAGCCGGAGCGCTGTATGCCACCGGCCTCGGCATGGGCGTACCGCTGCTCATCGTCGGCGCATCGGCCGGATCCCTGCTGCCGCGGGTGGGGCCATGGATGGACACGATCAAGTCGATGTTCGGCGTGATGTTCCTGGGGGTCGCGATCTATGTTGCAGGGCCGCTGCTGCCGGAAGCGCTCGTGATGCTGCTGTGGTCGGCACTGGCCGTGATCAGCGGCTTCTGGGTGTTCTCGATGAAGGCGCGCGATGGCGGGCCTGCCGCCGCCCCGCTGCGTGGCACGGGCCTGCTCGCGATCTTCTACGGCATCATCCTGTTGATCGGCACTGCCGCCGGCGGCAAGGACCCTTTGCAACCGCTGAAGGGCACGCTGCTTGCCGGCAACGCCCCGGGTGCCGCCGCTGCCGAAGGCATCGAACTCAAGCGCATCAAGTCGGTAGCCGACCTCGACCGCGAGATTGCGGCCGCCGTGGCGGCCAAGCGGCCCGTGATGCTGGATTTCTATGCGGACTGGTGCGTGTCCTGCAAGGAAATGGAGAAGTACACGTTCACCGATGCCGGCGTCCGGGAAACGCTGGCGGCGGGCGTGCTGCTGCAGGCCGACGTCACCGCCAACGATGAAGTCGACCAGGTGCTGCTCAAGCGGTTTGGCATCTTCGGCCCGCCCACCATCGCCTTCTTCGGGCCGGACGGTGCCGAGCGGCAGAACCACCGCCTCGTGGGCTTTGTGCCGGCGGCACGTTTCCGCGATCATGTCGCAGAGGCGTTCGCGCCCACGACCTGATTCCCTCCGGCCAGCGGCAACGTCGATGAACAAGCTCGTACTTGGAGTGATCGCAGTCATTGCGGGAGGCGTCGGCTTCTTCGCCTACCGGCTGGCATTGGCACCCAGGGAGGCGGAGCCGGTGGTCGCCGAACTGAAGAAACCGGCCGGTGGCATGCCGGAGGTCCTGCCCGCCTTCTCGCTGCAGAATCGCGAAGGCCAGCTCCAGTCCATACAGGATTGGCCCCGGAAATCGATGATCGTGAATTTCTGGGCCACGTGGTGCGCCCCGTGCCGGCGCGAGATCCCGTTGCTGAACGAGCTGAACCGGACCCGGTCGGCTGAAGGCTTCCAGATCGTCGGCGTGGCGGTCGACTTCCGCGAAGACGTCCTCAAGTACGCCGCTGAAATCGGCATCGACTATCCCATCCTGATCGGCGAGCAGGACGGCCTCAATGCCGTCAACTCGTTCGGCGTGGAGGCTGTCGGGTTCCCGTTCACGGCGTTCACCGACGCGCAGGGCCGCATCATCAACCTGCATATCGGCGAGCTGAAGGCTCCCCAGGCAAAGGTGATTCTGGATACCATCACGCGCGTCAATGCGGGAGAATTGACCCCCGCCACCGCGCGGACGGCGGTCGCCAAGGCGCTCGCCGCCCTGCCCGAAGAGGGCTGAAAGCCCACGCCGCTATCGCAAACTATGTCGATTCGCAGGTAAACTCGCGCCCATCTGCGGCTAAGTTCGACTATCAGACCTCAAGTTTACGGCGCGCATTCCTGTTGCACATCCGCCCCAGGCAGGACAACGTCCCGGCCCGGGAGCCCCTGTTTTCGGCCCCGCAGGACGGTGCCAGGGATGTGGTGCGGACAACACAGCGCCGGGGCCTGAAGGCGGGCACCCCTTGGGGGTATCCGGTCGACCCAGCCAACGATATTCAAGAATTAGCTTCTTCGTAAGGGAGACTGCATGGACATCCGCAAGGTCAAGAAACTCATTGAGCTGCTCGAGGAATCGGGTATCGCCGAAATCGAGATCAAGGAGGGCGAGGAGTCCGTCCGGATCAGCCGCGGGGGGACGCAGCCGATCTACCACCAGCCTCCCATGCATTACGCCGCGCCCACGCAGGCCGCGAGCGCGCCGGCCCAGATCGCCGCCGTACCCGTCGTGGCCGCAGCGGCCCCGAACAACGACCACGCTGTCACGGCCCCGATGGTGGGCACGTACTACGCCTCCGGGGCGCCGGGCGCGAAGCCCTTCGTCGACATCGGGAGCGAAGTGAAGGTGGGCGACACCCTCTGCATCATCGAAGCCATGAAGATGATGAACCAGATCGAATCCGACCGCGCCGGCAAGGTCACCTCGGTGCTCGCCAAGAATGGCGAAGCCGTCGAGTTCGGCCAAGTGCTCTTCATCATCGAATGAGCCGCCTCGCCACCCCTGCTTCAGATACTAGACACCATGCTTGAGAAAGTCGTCATCGCCAATCGCGGCGAGATCGCGCTGCGCATCCTGCGCGCGTGCCGCGAACTGGGCATAAAGACCGTCGCGGTGCACTCCACCGCCGACAGGAACCTGAAACACGTGCTGCTCGCGGACGAGACGGTCTGCATCGGGCCGCCGTCGTCGAAGGACAGCTACCTCAACATGCCCGCGATCATCAGCGCGGCGGAGGTCACGGACTCGGTCGCGATCCACCCGGGCTACGGCTTCCTGTCGGAGAACGCGGACTTCGCCGAACGCGTCGAGAAGAGCGGCTTCATCTTCGTCGGCCCGCGCGCGGAAACCATCCGCCTGATGGGCGACAAGGTGTCCGCGATCAAGACCATGAAGAAGGCCGGCGTTCCGTGCGTGCCAGGCTCCGATGGCTCGATCGGGACCGACCATGACGAAACGTTCCGCATGGCCCGCAGCATCGGCTATCCCGTCATCATCAAGGCGACCGCGGGCGGCGGCGGACGCGGCATGCGTGTCGTGCACAGCGAAGCCACCCTGCTGAACGCGCTGAATTCGGCGCAGGCAGAAGCCATTGCCGCATTCGGCAACGGCCAGGTCTACATGGAAAAGTTCCTCGAGAAGCCGCGGCATATCGAAATCCAGGTGCTGGCCGACGAATACGGCAACGTGATCCACCTGGGCGAGCGCGACTGCTCGCTGCAGCGCCGCCACCAGAAGGTCATCGAGGAAGCCCCTGCTCCCGGCATCACCTCCAAGCAGCGCAAGATGATTGGCGAACGCTGTGTCGCCGCCTGTCGTGAAGTCGGATACCGGAGCGCCGGCACGTTCGAGTTCCTGTATGAGGACGGCGAGTTCTACTTCATCGAGATGAATACCCGCGTTCAGGTCGAGCATCCGGTGACGGAGCTGGTCACGGGCATCGACATCGTCAAGGCGCAGTTGCAGATCGCAGCGGGCGAACGGCTGCCCTGGTCGCAAAGCGACGTGACGGTCCGTGGCCACGCGATCGAATGCCGCATCAACGCCGAGGACCCGCGGACCTTCGTGCCGTCCCCCGGCCCGGTGCGCCTGTTCCACTCGCCGGGCGGGCCCGGCATCCGCGTCGATACGCATTTGTACAGCGGGTACACCGTGCCGCCTTACTACGACTCGATGATCGGCAAGCTCATCGCGTACGGGGAAGACCGCGACACCGCAATCGCACGCATGAAGAACGCGCTGTCGGAAATGGTCATCGAGGGCATCAAGACCAACATTCCGCTGCACCAGGAAATCTTCAACCACGCGGCGTTCAAGGCGGGCGGGCTCGATATCCACTACCTGGAGAGACGGCTCGGGATCAAGTAGGCCGGGCGAAACGCCATGCCTTTCCTGAAATTCGAGCTCGATCTCGGCGCCCGCAACCCGGAGCCCTTCGAGGACGCGATGTTCGCTGCCGGCGCCACGTCGGTGACGCTCGCCGATGCCGCGGACGACCCCGTCCTCGAACCGGCACCGGGCATGACACCGCTGTGGCCCACCGTGCGCCTCGAGGCGCTGTTCAACGGCGATACCGATCCGGTGGTCGTGCTGGCCGAACTGCAATCGATGCTCGACGAGCCGCTGCCTGGTCATCGCTTCAGCCTGCTTGGAGATCGCACGTGGGAACGCGAGTGGCTGAAGGACTTCCGACCCATGCGCTTCGGCAGGCGTCTCTGGGTCTGCCCGGGCGGACAGCGTCCGACCGACGCGGCGTTGCAGGAAGCCGGGATTCCGCCTGTCATTCTCGAACTCGATCCCGGCCTCGCGTTCGGCACGGGCACTCACCCGACCACGGCGTTGTGCCTGCAATGGCTGGACAGCGTCGACCTCACCGCCCGGACCGTCATCGACTACGGCTGCGGTTCCGGAATCCTGGCCGTGGCGGCACTGAAACTGGGCGCGGCGTCCGCGATCGGCGTGGACATCGACCCGCAAGCCCTCACCGCCAGCCGGGAAAACGCAGAGCGCAACCAGGTGACCGGGCGGCTCTCGCTGCTGGCTGTCGACGAACCGTTGACGACGCAGGCAGACATCCTGCTGGCGAACATCCTTGCGGAACCGTTGCTCGCCCTGGCAAGCCAGCTCAAGGATCGTGTGGTCCCGGGCGGTCGTATCGCGCTGTCAGGCATCCTGTCCTCGCAAGCCGCGGCAGTGGCGGAGCGGTATGTCCCGTGGTTTGATATGAACCCTGCCACCCAACAGGACGGCTGGGTCAGGCTGGACGGCGTGCGGCGCGCTCCCGCTGCTTGAGTCCGTCACTTAGTTGAATTGCCAGGAATTGCGTTGTTCACGGAATGCCCCACCTGCCAGACGATGTTCCGCGTGACAGGCGCCATCCTGCGCGCGGGTCATGGGCAGGTTGAATGCGGGCAATGCCATACCGTCTTCGACGCCATTGAGCGCCTGATCGACGATATTCCCCCGGGACCGCAGCCCGAACCTGCGGGGTCCCTTGAGCCGGCGGCGGCGCTCTCCGCCATGCCAACGGACGCGGAAGAAGCCGCGCTCGCGTCCACCGAAACGCGCTGGGCCAACGACCTGCCTACGGGGGAGTTCCAGCTCACCGACGGAGAACTCGTGCCGATCGCGGCGACGCTCGAGCGCCGGCAGGACGAGAGAACGACTGCGACCGGCGAACAGCCCTATCTGGTCGACACCCAAGGCGATCCCGAAGAAATCACGATGGAAGGGGATCGCATCGAGATCAGCGGTGTGTATCGCACCCCCGATACACTGGCGTCGCCCCCCGAAGTCGTCGACGCGCCGGAAACGGAACCGCTGCTTGAACCTGTCGCAGAGCCGGTAGCGCCGGTGCCATCCGGGCCCGTTCCCTATCGTTCGCGTCGGACACCGGAATTTGCGGCATCTCCAGCATCCGTCTTCGAACCCGAACCGGAGGCGCCGGACGCAGGCAGGCCCCGCACAGCCGCTTGGGCGTTGTTCAGCCTCGTGCTGCTCGTCGCCCTGGGCTTGCAGGCCGTGCACCACTACCGTCAGGACCTGGTGCGCGACCCGCGCGTCGGACCGCAACTGCTGCAGGTGTACTCGGCACTGAAGCTGCCGCTCGCCCCCAACTGGGACGTGACCGGCTATGAGATCCAGCAGTGGGGCGTCGCGGCGGACCCTGCGACCAGCGGGACCCTGCGGCTCCGGGCCAGCATCCTGAATCGCGCCGGCTTCGCGCAGCCCTATCCGCTGCTCAAGCTGACGCTGGAAGACCGCTGGGGCGAGCAGGTGGGCGCGCGCGAGTTCGAGCCGAAGGAATACCTCGCGGCGGGCACGCCGGCGGACCGGCTGCTCGCACCGAACCAGCCCGTGAACGCCGACATCGCCATCGTCGATCCTGGCGCGGACGCAGTCGGCTTCCATGTCGACGTGTGCATCAAGACCTATGACGGCATCGAATGCGCGAGCGAAGCACGGAAATGACGCGCGTCCGGATCGGGCCGTACGAACTCGCGAACAACCTCGCACTCGCGCCCATGGCGGGTGTCACGGACCTTCCGTTCCGCCTGCTGTGTCGCCGGCTCGGCGCAGGCATCGCCGCGGGCGAGATGCTGACAGCGGACGCGCGGCTGTGGCATACGGACAAGTCGCGACTACGCATGGATCACAGCGGCGAACCCGAGCCGCGTGTCGTGCAGATTGCGGGCGGTGATGCAGAGATGATGGCTGATGCAGCACGGCGCAATGTCGATGCCGGCGCGCAGATCATCGACATCAACATGGGCTGCCCGGCGAAGAAGGTGTGCAACAAGGCGGCCGGCTCTGCCCTGCTGCGCGACGAGAAACTCGTTGCCGACATCCTCCACACCGTAGTGAATGCGGTCTCCGTTCCCGTGACACTGAAGATCCGCACAGGATGGAATCCCGAGAACCGCAACGGCGTGACGATTGCGCGACTCGCGGAGGACGCCGGTATTCAATCGCTTGCAGTGCACGGACGCACTCGCGCCTGTCACTATACGGGCACTGCAGAATACGGCACTGCAGCGTTGATCAAGCAGGCCGTGCGCATTCCGGTTTTCGTCAATGGAGACATCGACTCACCGCAGAAAGCGAAGTCGGTACTTGAAGAGACCGGCGCAGATGGTTTGATGATCGGGCGCAGCGCGCAGGGACGCCCGTGGATCTTCCGCGAGATTGAGCATTTTTTAACCACCGGCGAACTGCTCGCACCGCCTTCAATCGCGGAAGTCCGTGATATCATGACCACTCATTTGTGCAACCTGCATGACTTCTATGGGGACCTAGCAGGAGTCCGGGTTGCACGCAAGCACATCGGCTGGTACGCCAAGGATCGCCCTGGCGCGGCAGCCTTTTGGTCTGCGGTCGTGAAGCTCGACACTGCGGCGGGGCAAATTGCCCTGGTGCGCGACTATTTCGACGGGCTTGCAGCGAACTCGGAACAACGGATCAGTCACGCAGCCTGAGGCAGCCATCGTGCCTCTGGCGGCACGCCCTTCAGGAATCGCAATGGTGCAGAAAAAAACAACACGGCTGCGCAAAGAGCCGGTCTATCGCCCCACTGCGCGTGCAATGCCCCTGCGGACCATGACTGCGGACGCATTGAACAGCTATTTCGCTAGCCTGAACGGCCACAAGCCGGGCCAGCTCTACGACCTCGTCCTGCGCGAAGTCGAAGAGCCGCTGTTCCGTGCCGTCCTCGATTACTCCAAGGGCAACCAGAGCCGTGCGGCTGAAATCCTCGGTATCAATCGCGGCACGCTGCGCAAGAAGCTCAAGAACTACGGGCTTGCAGGCTGATGGCAAGCTCACCGATCAAGCGTGCACTCTTAAGCGTCTCGAACAAGGAAGGTCTGGTCGATCTTGCGCGCAGCTTGCGCGAGCAAGGCATCGAGATCCTGTCGACGGGCGGCACCGCAAGCCTGCTCGAGAGCCACGGCGTCGAGGTCAAACAGGTCTCCGCCGAGACCGGCTTCCCGGAAATCATGGATGGCCGCGTCAAGACGTTGCATCCCAAGATCCACGGCGCACTGCTTGGCCGTCGCGGCATCGACGACGACGTCATGCGCGAGTTCGGCATCGAGGCCATCGACCTCGTGGTCGTGAACCTGTACCCGTTCGCCAGCACGATTGCGAAGCCCGACTGCACGATCGAAGACGCCATCGAGAACATCGATATCGGCGGGCCAGCCATGGTGCGTGCGTCGGCCAAGAATCACGACCGCGTGACGATCGTTGTCGATCCGCTGGATTACGGCATCGTGCTCGCGGAGATATCGGGGGCCGACGGCAGCGTCTCGGCTGAAACCCGGCGCCGGCTTGCCGCAAAAGCATTTGCACACACCGCAGCGTACGACGCGACCGTCGCCGACTACCTCGACTCCGCTGCGCGAGGTTCCAGCAGCGGCTTTCCGGACCTCCTGCCGCTGCAGTTCCGCAAGCGCATGGACCTGCGCTACGGCGAGAACCCGCACCAGCAGGCCGCGTACTACATCGCCGCCAATGCGCAAGGCGCCGGCATGGGGAGCGCATCGCTCCTGCAGGGCAAGCCGCTGTCGTACAACAACGTGGCCGATGGGGACACCGCCTTCGAGTGCGTGCGCCAGTTCGACCAACCCGCCTGCGTGATCGTCAAGCATGCGAATCCGTGCGGCGTCTCTGTCGCGGCGGACATCCTGACGGCCTACAACAATGCCTACCGCACGGATCCGACCAGTGCGTTCGGCGGCATCATTGCGTTCAATCGCACGCTGGATGCGGCAACCGCGACGGCGATCCTCGAACGCCAGTTCGTCGAGGTCATCATCGCGCCCGACGTCGACAGCGAAGCCCGCGAGGTGTGCGCACGCAAGGCCAACATCCGCGTGCTCACTACCGGTGGCCTCGCAGAGACGAACTCGCGCTTCGATTTCCGCGGCGTCAACGGCGGCCTGCTCGTGCAGAGCCGCGACCTCGGCATGATCACGGCCGACGATCTCAAGGTCGTCACGCAGCGCAAGCCCTCGTCCGACGAGCTCGACGACCTGCTGTTCGCCTGGAAGGTGTGCAAGTTCGTGAAGTCGAATGCGATCATCTACGCCAGGAATGCCATGACCATCGGCGTGGGCGCAGGCCAGATGAGCCGGGTCGTCTCGAGCCGCATCGCGGCGATGAAGGCCCGTGACGAAGGGCTGACCGTCGAGGGCGCCGTCATGGCGTCGGACGCCTTCTTCCCGTTCCGCGACGGCCTCGACGTCGCTGCGGAGTTCGGCATCAAAGCCGTGATCCAGCCGGGCGGCTCGATGCGTGACGATGAAGTCATTGCGGCCGCCAACGAACACGGCATCGCGATGGTGCTGACCGGCATGCGGCACTTCCGCCACTAGGCGAGCCTCATGAAAGCCCTCATCATCGGTGGTGGCGGTCGCGAGCATGCGCTTGCCTGGAAGGTCGCACAGTCCGCTCGCGTGTCGCACGTTTACGTTGCGCCCGGCAATGCGGGCACTGCCCTCGAGTCGCGAGTGACCAATGTCGACATCGCGTCCGATGCGGTCGATGCCCTTGTTGCGTTCGCGAAGCGCGAAGCCATCGACCTCACCATCGTCGGCCCCGAGACTCCGCTGGTGCTGGGCGTCGTGGATGCATTCAATGCAGCCGGGCTGCGTTGCTTCGGGCCCGACCGCATGGGCGCACGCCTCGAGGGGTCGAAGGCCTACACAAAGGATTTCCTGAAGCGCCACGGCATTCCCACCGCCGCGTACGCCACCTTCACGCAAGCCACGTTCGACGCAGCCTGGGTGCGCGCACAGCGGGCGCCGCTCGTAGTCAAGGCCGATGGGCTTGCTGCAGGCAAGGGCGTGGTGATCTGCGCGACCACCGAGGAAGCGGTACAGGCCGCGCAGTCGATGTTTGCCGGGCAGTTCGACAAGGCAGGCGCGACGATTGTCGTCGAGGAGTTCCTCGCGGGCGAGGAAGCCAGTTTCATCGCGATCGTCGACGGCACGACCCTTCTGCCGCTCGCCACATCGCAGGATCACAAGCGGCTCAAGGACGGTGACCTCGGCCCCAACACCGGCGGCATGGGTGCATACTCGCCAGCCCCCGTGGTCACGGCGGAGGCCCACGAGCGCATCATGCGTGAGGTCATGGAACCCACCGTGCGCGGACTCGCCGCAGAAGGCACGAAGTACACCGGCTTCCTGTACGCCGGCATCATGATCGCACCCGACGGTACCCCAAACGTCCTCGAGTTCAACTGCCGGCTCGGCGATCCCGAAACCCAGCCCATCCTGATGCGGCTCGAGTCCGATCTCACCGTACTGTGCGAGGCGGCACTGGACCACCAGCTGCACCTGGCCGAGGCGAAGTGGACCCCGCACGCCGCCGTCGGCGTGGTACTGGCGGCAGGCGGCTATCCGGACTCGGTGCGCAAAGGTGACGAGATCACCGGGCTCGATGCCGCGGCGAACCTGCCCGGCAAGGTGTTCCATGCAGGTACGCAACTCAAGGACGGGAAGGTGTTCACGAACGGCGGCCGGGTGCTGTGTGCTGTCGGCACGGGCGCATCGGTACGTGCTGCGTGCCAGGCAGCCTACGCGCTCGCCGACAGCATAGAGTGGACCGGACTGCAGTATCGGCGGGATATCGGCTACCGCGCCATCGCCCGCGAGTAACTGCGACTCAAGAGCGTACGTCGACCTCGAAACTGAGCTCCAGACGCTGCCCATCTGGCAGGTCCAAGCCATATTCAAGGCCTGCCGCGGTGGGCGCTCCGTCCACAAAGGTCTCGAGATCCTTCCTCGGGAGCGTGAGCCAGAGCCCGGTGGGATCGCTGTCGAATCGCCATGTACCCAGCCGGTCCGCTGCCACGGTTGCCTGGAACTCGTGATGGCCGGTCAGGGCAACATGCAAGGCAAGCGAGCGACCCGCCAGCAGCTGGTTGAGTTCATCGCGTGTGACCCTGAAGCGCACCTCTCGTGGCGCGAACCTGATATTCATCGCAATGCGTCCCGGTGGTGGTTACTGATCGGCAGGCCGTGCCGCATCGTCATCTTCAATGACGATGGTGGTTCGCGTGACGGCTCCAAGGCGGACCTGGCCTCTAGGCTCCGAGATCTCGACGAAGAAAGTCTCGGCGCCCTCTGCGTCCGAATCCCTGACCAGAGGCACCAGTAGCGTTGCAGTCGACTGCCCTGCGGCCATGACTTCCGTCACCCAGCCAAACGCAGCGTAGTCGTCATTCTCGAGTGCCGTGCCCGGCGCCGTGCGCCACGAGAAGGAAACGCTGCCGTCAGTCGCTCCCCGCCGCTCGACGAGCACCCGCGCAACCGGCTCCGACTCGAGGACGGTGCTCGTGCTCGCCCCCATTTCGAGCCGCCCCGATATCGCGGGCGGGGAGGGAGAGGCGGCGGGCTTCTCCTCCCGGATCCGGGCTGGCACCTCGGCGTCATCAGCAGGTTGCGCGGCAGCTGGAGACTCCTGTGCAGGTACAGCGACGGTTGCAGACGACGTCCCGACTGCAGGGGCAGTCCGGGTCCGCTCAGATCGGGGCACCGCAGAGAGGGTCGCTTGCACATGGCGGATCGCATCGATCGCCGGGCGCGCCATGGTTGCCACTGCCCCGCCGGACGCCAGGAACTGTCGCTTTACGGCCACCACTTCAGGCGGCAGATCCGCTTCGGGCCAGAGCGTGAGGCCCGCCACTGCACCGGCGACAATGGCGGCCCCCAGCCATACGAACGCGCCAGCACGATTTCGCACGGGCTTGCGCACTTGCCAGCGCGGCGGTGCGGGCAAGCGTTGCAGTGGTGAATCCGACATCAGCGCCTGTGCCAGCTCGGCGAGGCTATCAGGACGATCGCCTCGCTCCCACGAAAGCGCCTGGCGCAGCGCGCGCCATTGACGCCGCGACAGCTCGGGTATTCTGTGCGGCTTCATGCCCCGCTCCCGCGCTTCGAGTGCCTGCAAGTGGTCAAACGGGTGCGCGCCCGCCAGCAGCTCATAGGCGAGGCACGCAAAGCTGTACACGTCGTCACGCACCTGGGGCGGGTGACCCATCAGCCGTTCGCGGCTCGCATACGCCAGCGTCACCGCATCGAAGCTGTCGACGGGTTCACCGATCCACGGCTCGCACCGCGTTTGCGTGGCGATGCCGAAATCAAGCACACGCAGTTCTCCCCGGTCGGTGATCATGATGTTGCCAGGCTTGAGGTCTGCATGCAGGGTGCCGCGATCGTGTGCATACGAGATGGCGCTTGCCAGCTCGCCAAGCACGGCGTCCGCAATCCCGCGCTTGATCCGGGAAGGCGACAGCCGCGCCATGATGTCGCTGAGGAGTTCGCCTTGCAGCCACTCCATCGTGAAGAAGGGCGTTCCCGCCTCGGAATCGAAATCGAAAACGTTGACGATTCCGGAATGGGACAGCCGCTGGATCTGCAGGTATTCGTTCCGCAGCCGCTCCACTGCCGCCGGTCGATGCGCAAGGCTTTCGTGCAGTAGCTTGAGGGCCACGTACCGGCCTGTTCCTGGCAGGTCCTGCCGGTTGCGGTCAAGTGCCTTGAAAACGGTGCCCATGCCCCCCGCGCCGAGCACTTCCTCGAGCACGAAGCGATTGCGGAGCACCGATCCGACGTGCGGATACTTTGCCGGCGGCTGCGCGGAGCCCCCCGAAGTTACGGATGCGGTCAGCCTGGAAAACGCGAGCCGCGCAACGGGCGCCTCCACCGAGCCAGAGACGAACTCGACGGTTTCGCGGCGCTCACCGGTCTCCGTACGGGCGCGAGTGCTGGCTGCAATCGGCCTGGGAGCCTTGTTGTGCAGGACGGGAATCGCGGTAACGCGCCGAGCGGCTTTACCGCCTGCCGCTGCCTGGTTGTCAGCAGCCCGGGGTGTCCGCACCCCGGGAGCGGGCAGGGGTATCGACAGCACCTGGAGCTCCAGCTGGGACTTCAAGGGGCCGAAATCGTAGTGGCCCAGATGTCCGCGGCGCCGGTACTGATCGACAAGCGCGACCAGCTCCCAGTAGTTGTCGGGATTCGCACGACAGCGCCGCAGCATCACGGCATCGAACTCGACGGCGCTGCAACGGGCCGACGACAGATCTTCCAGGGACGCTTTGATCTCCGGGAGATCGGTCGACGGCGCAGCACTTGGCAGTTCTTGGGCTGTTCGCATTCGCGTAAAAGTCGTTCGGATACGTGCTGCACTGCCTGGGAATGAAGACCCGTGCGGGGCGCGCCATGGCTGCCTTGATGGTACTTGTAGGGGATGTTGTCGCGGACGTCCAGCACGGATCTGCAGAGAACTCCGCGCAGTCGTGGCGCTTGTTAAAGACGGCCACAAGAATCGCGGCCAACTGCCGGATCTGCATACACTGCCGCAGTGGCGGCTGGGCAGTCGAGCACCGCTCCATGCAAATCGCCAAGTGCGCCCACTGCCCGTCACCGCGCTGTTCCGGGCAAAATCGCGTAACCGGGATCAGGCGATGCGCCGTTCCAGGCGGAAGTCATCCATCACGTAACCACCGCCGATGTCAGTCACCACGTCGGCCACTCTCACGAAACCGAGGCGCTCGTACGCGTACAGGGCGGGATTGAATTTGTTGACGGTGAGCCACAGGGTGTCCAGCCCCCCCCCCCAGCACGGGCCTGCGCCTCTATGAAATCCAGTGCCTGCCGACCAAGGCCGTGGTGCCGTGCGGACTTGAGGACGTACAGCTTGCTGAGGAACATCTTGCGCTCGTCCGGTTGCGGCTCGATGGCAAGGTAACCGCAAGCGTCCCCGCCCCTCAGGATCAGGAAGTACTGCAGGCCCTTGGCTATCTGACCGAGGATCGCAGCCTCGCTCTGGAAGCGCGGCACCATGTAGTCGACCTGCTCGCGTCCGATGATCGGCACATAGTGCTCGTACCAGATTTCGTGGGCGAGGCGCGCCACAAGCGCGGCGTCCTGGAGGGATGAGACCTGCGGGAAGTCGACATCGGCAGTACTCATACCGGAGAGCGTCACCCGTCAGGCCAAAGGGGTGGGACGACAAGGCCGATGAAATCGGCTCGGGATCCAGGTGAAGCGAAGGATTGCATGCTCCCGCCCTGCTGACCAGAGGGAGGAACGGAGGCTCGGGAGGGAAACGGGGACGAACCGGGGCCAGGCCGGGCGGACGACGGAATCAGCTTGCCTTGGCGCGAAGCACCCTGGCCTGCTCGACCAGCCCGCTGGTCCACAGCTGCCCTTCGCGCGCATGGGTGCGGATCGTCACGCCCGGCATCTTCTTGAACTCCTGGCAGCTGACGGGCTTGGTGCTGTCGATGAAATACGCGCGCACGAGATCGAGCACCGTGGCCGCGACCTCATCGGACCCGGCTGCGGCGGAATGCGCGAGGATGCGCACCCTCCACCACTGCGGACGCGAGCCCGCCTTCTTCATTTCCTTGCAGAAGCGGTCGATCAACAGGACGCTGGAACTCAACGTGTTGTCCGTCAGCTCCATCGGCTTGCCGTTGTGGATAGCGACATACCGCAGGTGGAGCAGGCCGCCCACACCCTGGGAATCGTCGTAAAGGTTGATTGCGAGGCTCGCCTGCAGGTGGGCCACGAGCAGCACCGGATCCCGGGAGATGCGGTACGCATCCGGGTCGACAACCAGCTCCTCGGGAATCACGGCAGCCATCAAGTCTCCTCAAAGCATCGGAACGAATAGTGCCCCGCGTGTCCTCCCCGGACTGCGGCCCGCATCACGGAATGCAAGGGCAGAAGCCACGGGTCAGGGTCCGCCTAGCCCCGGGCTCCGCCTTTTTCAGCGACCTTCGAGTTGAACCGCAGCGCTGCCGTCGCGATGTAGATCTCCCGCAGGAAGAAGATCAGGGCCGCTGCCAGGCTCATCATGGCGATTATAAACAGAACGGCCACCGGCAGTGCCAGGTCGATCTGCATCAGGGAACTGACGAACAGACTGACCACCACCAGCGATACCAGGAGAGCGCTCAGCACGCAGAGTGCAATCGCAAGGTTGATCAGCCGGGACCGGGTCGATATGACTGCGAGCCGCGAACGAACCTCGTCGGCCTCGGCAAAGGCTGGATCGTCGAGCTGGGCCTCCATGATGCGGGCCCGATCGACGACCCGGGCCAACCGGCTCGCGAGCACGTTGAAGATGGTCGCCAGGGCGGTCAGGAGGAACACCGGTGCGACAGCCAGCTGGATGGCGCGGGCGATGCCGAGGATTTCAGTGGTGGTCGGGTCCATGGCGTGTCCGGGGTCAGGCGATTGTGCGCCATTATGCCCCACCCGTTTGTCACAGACTCGGGAGTGCGCGCGTCGTGCGTGTCAGTGCTTGAGCAGTTGCACCGATTTCCAGTCGCCGAAGCGGTAGTAGCCGGCAGCGAGCACCAGCATTGCGAGCGTTCCCACCGGGAAACTCCACCACAGCGCGTCGACCTGCAGGCGATCGGTGAGCAGGAGCGCAAACGGGAAACGCACGATCCAGAGCGAGATGATCATCGTGATCAGCGGACCGATCACCGCCCCCGTCGCGCGCGGCACGGACAGCAGCACGAACGTCACGCCGAAGACGATGAACGACCACAGGGTCACGAGGTTTGCGTGGGCGGCGATCTCGATGGCGGCGCCGTCCGGGGGCAGGAAGAGGCTCACCGCAGCATGGTTGAAGGTGTAGACGATCACCACGGGGATGCCGGTCAGCATCAGGTTGAATCCCATCCCGGCCCAGGCGATGCGCGACACGCGATCCCACCGACCGGCGCCGACGTTCTGCGCCACCATCGCAGTCACGGCGGTACCGACGGCAAACGCGGGCATCTGGATGTACGTCCACAGTTGCAGGATCGCCCCGAAGGCCGCCGCCGTCTGCGAACCGAAGCGGTTGACCAGCGCGAACATGCCGATCATCGACGACGACACGACCGTCATCTGCAGGCCCATTGGAATGCCGCGGGCCACCAGCGCCTTCAGGATCCGCAGGTCGGGCTTGAGGTAGTGCCGCTCCGCCCTGTGGATGCACAGCACATGCTTGTGGCGATACAGGTGCAGAACGAGCAGCACGAGTGTCAGTGTCTGCGCGACCAGCGTGGCCGTGGCGGACCCTGCAATCCCCATCGCAGGAATCGGCCCCCAGCCGAAGATGAAGAGCGGGTTCAGCACGATGTCGAGGCCCACCGAGCTCAGCATGAAGAAGAAGGGCGTCCTCGCATCGCCCGCCCCGCGCAGCGCCATCATGACGTACTGGTAAATGAACATCGCGGGCGTCGCGACGAAAATGATGCGCAGGTAGCTGATGGCGTACGGCATCGCGTCCGCAGGCGTCTGCATGGCGCTGAGCAGGTAGGGCGCGAACAGGAACCCGAACGCACCGACGGCAACCGACAGCAACGCGAAGAACGCGGCGCTGGTGCCGACCACCCGCTTCGCCTGGTCGACGTTGTCGGCCCCGACACTCTGGCCGATCAGGATCCCCGTGGCCATCGCGATGCCGAAGACGACGCCGAGCAGGAAGAACAGGACGATGTTCGCGTTGGCGCTCGCCGTGAGCGCTGCTTCACCGAGGTACTTGCCGATCCAGATGGCATTGACGGATGCGTTGAGCGACTGCAGGACATTGCTCGCGAGCGTCGGCAGCGCGAACAGCAACAGCGTCCGGCCGATGGGGCCCTGGACGAGATTGGGCCGTTTGTGGGGGACTGCGGACATTGAAGGCCTGGTTTCCGTGCGGAGGGGGCGTTGGCGAAAGCGTAACAGTCCGCCCAAAGAAAAGGGGCGCACCCGGGCGCCCCTGTCACGTTCTTGTTGTCCTCTGTACCCAAGTGGCGGCTGTCGCCCGGGTGCCTCCGGCATGTACACCCACACCGTACCTGAAGGAATCAGGTCGCTGCGATGCCAGCCATCGTGCCCCGCGGCTGCCTGCTCTCTAATTCCCCCTGTGCGCCCCCATGAATGCGGTGTTGACCAAGTCGCGAAGCGCTGCGGTCAGCGCTTCATTGCATCGAAGAAGTCGCCATTCGTCTTGGTGTCCTTCATCTTGTCGAGCAGGAACTCGATCGCGGCGAGCTCGTCCATCGGATGGAGGAGCTTGCGCAGGATCCAGATCTTCTGCAGCTCTTCCTGGCTCGTGATCAGCTCCTCGCGGCGGGTGCCGGAGCGGTTGATGTTGACGGCCGGGAAGATGCGCTTCTCGGCGACGCGGCGATCCAGGTGGATTTCCGAGTTGCCGGTGCCCTTGAACTCTTCATAGATCACGTCGTCCATGCGCGAACCGGTGTCGATCAGCGCCGTGGCCAGGATCGTGAGCGAGCCGCCCTCTTCGATGTTGCGGGCCGCGCCGAAGAACCGCTTCGGACGCTGCAGCGCGTTTGCATCGACACCGCCCGTCAGCACCTTGCCGGAACTCGGGATCACGGTGTTGTACGCACGCGCGAGGCGGGTGATGGAATCGAGCAGGATCACGACGTCGCGCTTGTGCTCGACGAGGCGCTTGGCCTTCTCGATGACCATCTCGGCAACCTGCACATGGCGGCTGGCCGGCTCGTCGAACGTCGATGACACGACTTCGCCGCGCACGGTGCGCGTCATCTCCGTCACTTCCTCGGGCCGCTCGTCGATGAGCAGCACGATCAGGTAGCACTCGGGATGATTGAACGCGATGGAACTCGCGATGTTCTGCAGCAGCATCGTCTTGCCGGCCTTGGGCGGCGAGATGATGAGGCCGCGCTGGCCCTTGCCGATCGGCGAGACGAGGTCGATGACGCGGGCCGTGAGGTCCTCGGTCGATCCCGTGCCGCGCTCGAGCTTCAGGCGCTTGGTCGGATGCAGCGGCGTCAGGTTCTCGAAGAGGACCTTGTGCTTGGCGCTTTCCGGGGAATCGAAATTGATCTCGCCTACTTTAAGCAGCGCGAAATAGCGTTCGCCGTCCTTCGGGGGGCGGATGAGGCCCGACAGCGAATCGCCTGTGCGCAGGTTGAAGCGGCGGATCTGGCTCGGGGACACGTAGATGTCGTCCGGTCCGGCGAGATACGAGCTGTCTGCCGAGCGCAGGAAGCCGAAGCCGTCCTGCAGGATCTCGAGCACGCCGTCGCCGTAGATGTCCTCTCCGCTTCGGGCATGCGCCTTCAGGATCGAGAAGATGATGTCCTGCTTGCGCGAGCGGGCCATGCTCTCGAGGCCCATCTTCTGCGCAATGTCGACGAGTTCGGGGACGGGCTTCAGCTTGAGCTGGGTCAGGTTCATCGACTGGCGCGAAGCGGCAAGCTCCGCAGCCGAGATCACCTGGACGTCGTTGTCGTCGATGAGGTCATCGACGGGGAGTCCTTCCTCGCGGCGATTGCCGCGGTTGCCGTCGCGGTTGCCGTCGCGATTGCCGTCGCCGCCACCGCGATTGCGGCCGCCGCCCTTGTTGCCACCGCCGCCGCCACCGCCGCCCTGGCGGTTACGGGCCTGATTGCCTAGAAAGCCTCTCACAGTTTGGTATCCAGAAATGCAGCCAGATCCGATTTGCGCAGCGCGCCTACCTTCTGGCCTTCGACCTGCCCGTTCTTGAAGAGAATGAGCGTGGGAATGCCGCGGACGTTGAAGCGCTGCGGCGTTTTGGGGTTCTCGTCGATGTTGAGCTTCGCGATCGTGACCTTGCCCTGGTACTCGGCCGCGATCTCATCGAGCATCGGCGCGATCATCTTGCAGGGGCCGCACCATTCGGCCCAGAAATCCAGCAGTACCGGGGTGCCTGCCTGCAGCACGCTGGCGTCGAAACTCGAATCCGTGACATGCACGATGTGCTCGCTGCTCACCAGGAAAATCCTCCAAGGATGGCTTGTGTTGACGTATCCACTACGGATGGTCGGGCGGATGGATGGGACGGAATGGGGGGAAAAGGGAAAGTATTGGGGTTTGCGGCGTTGTGACCCGAGTTAGCGTCTCGTGCGCTGTAACTGTGGGTGAGTGACTATGGGTGCCCGGTCAGGCACAATACTTGAGCTTTTGGCGGCTTAACCTTGCGCAGCGCTCGTACTTAAGGGTACTGCAACTCGGGATTGTGAGCGGATGCACCCCTCGAACTGTATTGGATCCGGGGTGTCTGAACTGAAGCGGAACTGTCGTTGGCTTGAGTGAACTGATCGGGTCGGAATGATGGGTCGGCGGGTGCGGAGGAGTCCGCGTCGTTGGACCGTATTTAAGCTGGCCCTTCTGCAATTTGCAAGCCTCGACGTATAGTCCTTGTCCAAACTTCACATTCCGGACCCTTCGCGAAGGCGGGCCGCGCGGGTGGGTGGTGCGTCGCTGGATGACCCCGCGCAAGCTGAAGGCAACGATGGCCCGCGTTTCGACAGCGACGCAAAGGCCGACCCACCGGGACCTTTTTTAAGGCCTCTACGAACAACCTGACGGATACACCGTACTTAAAATGAACCCTACCCTGGCGGCCATCAATGGCTGATTCCCATCTCTCCGAACTTTCCTTTTCAAGCCTGAACCTGCCCGAGTCCCTGCAGAAGGGCCTGGCGGACGCAGCCTTCGAGAAGTGCACGCCGATCCAGGCGCAGACGCTGCCGCGGGCCCTTGCCGGTTTCGACGTTGCCGGCCAGGCACAGACGGGCACCGGCAAGACGGCCGCCTTCCTGGTCGCGATGTTCAACCGGTTGCTGAAGGATCCGCCGCCGCCCGACCGCCGCACGAATTCCCCGCGCGCACTCATCCTGGCACCCACGCGCGAGCTCGCGGTGCAGATCTTCAACGATGCTGAAGTGCTCGGGTCGCATACCGGCCTCGTCCTCGGCCTCGCCTTCGGCGGCGTGGATTACGACAAGCAGAGGCGCCATCTCGAAGCCGGCGTCGACGTGCTGATCGGCACGCCGGGCCGCATCATCGATTTCTTCAAGCAGCAGGTGTTCGACCTGCGCTCCGTGCAGGTCGTCATCCTGGACGAAGCCGATCGCATGTTCGACCTGGGGTTCATCGTCGACATCCGCTTCATCCTGCGGCGGCTGCCTGCGCCGGACCAGCGGCTCAACATGCTGTTCTCCGCAACGCTGTCGCAGCGCGTGCTCGAGCTCGCCTACGAGCACATGAACGAACCGGAACTCGTCCGGATCGAACCCGAGAAGATGACGGTCGACCGCGTCAAGCAGGTCATTTACTACCCGTCGATGGACGAGAAGCCGCGGCTGCTGGTCGGCTTGCTCAAGCACATGGATCCGACGCGCAGCATGGTGTTCGTGAATACCAAACGCTGCGCCGAGGACCTGGAGCGGACGCTGCGCGGCAACGGCATCAACGCCGAGGCCATCTCGGGCGACGTCCCGCAGCGCAAGCGCTTGCGCATGCTGAAGGACTTCCACGACGGCACGCTCGCCGTGCTGATCGGCACCGACGTGGCCTCACGCGGCCTGCACGTGCCGGCCGTCAGCCATGTGTTCAACTACGACCTGCCGAACGACCCCGAAGACTACGTGCATCGCATCGGCCGCACGGCGCGTGCAGGCGCTGAAGGCGATGCCATCAGCTTCGGTTGCGAGGAATACGCGATCTCGATCCCGGACATCGAGGCCTACATCGGCCGAAAACTGCCCGTCGCCGCGATTCCGCAGGAAATGCTGGCTGAACTCGGGCCCTCGGAGTCCCGCGCCAAGCAGCGGTTTCGCGTCCACGGCGAATCGCCTGGCGACGTGCCGAACCAGGATCGCGGACAGGATCGTCCGCGGGGTGGCCGCGGCGGGCCTCGCGGAGGTCGCCGCAGCGGTCCGGGCTCCTCCTCCGGTGGCCGATCCTCAAGTGCACCGAGACGCGAGCCCCAGGCCGCGGCGGCAGCCGCTCCTGCCGTTCAGAGCGCCCCTCCGCCTCCGTCCGAAGGCCACGCACCGAGCGAAGGGGGCGGCGACGCCGGAGCCCCGAAGAAGCGCCGCCGTCGTCGGCGCCGCGGTTCGGGCAGCAGCGGTGGCAGCAGTCCTGATGCAGGGCCGAGCGCTCCGGCTGCCGAGTAAGGTCAAACCGGCAGCAGATCGCTCACGGAGTGCACTGCCGGGAACTCCTCGATCGCATGGGGCGGCTGCGTCGAATCGGGCCGCGCCACGGCGTACACCTGCGATACCCCATGCCGGCGCGCGGCCCTGAGCACCGGCAGGCTGTCATCGACGAACAGCGATCGCGCGGGTTCGTACACGCCGCGCAGGTCGAGCGCCTGCCAGAAGCGCGCATCCTCCTTCGGAAACCCGAGGCTGTGGGAGCTGATCAGCAGATCGAAATGCTCGCCGAGCCCTGTCTGCGCCGCCTTTATCGCCAGGCTGTCGTGATGCGCATTCGTCACCAGCACCAGCCGTTTGTCCATCGCACGTACTGCCTTCAGGAAATCGGGCGCGCCCGGTAGATACCGGATGTTCTCCCGCAGTTCGTGCTTGAGCGTCGCCACGTCGAAGCCGAGATCGCCGCTCCAGAAATCCGTGCAATACCACTCGAGCGTGCCCTGCCTTGCGGCAAACCGCGGCACCAGCTCCTGCCGGGCGGCCTCAAAGGACAGGCCGTGGACTTCCGCGTAGCGGAGCGGAATCCGCTCACGCCAGAAATGGTTGTCGAAGTCGAGGTCCAGCAGCGTGCCGTCCATGTCGAGCAATACGCTGTCCACCCGTGACCAGTCGGGGCGGGGGGTGGGGTCGGCGAGATCTTTCAAATCGCAGGCTCTCTCTTGAAAACGGGGTATGCCGGTATGATACCTGCCCTCTCCTCCAGTTCCTCCGTGCCGTGCCGACGCCAACCCGCTCCCTAGCCGACCTGCTGCCTGCCGTCCTTGCGATTGGCGAGGCCGCGTCCCGCGCCATCCTCAAGGTGTACGCCACGGAGTTTGCCGTCGACGAGAAGGCAGACACGTCGCCTCTGACGGAAGCCGACCGCGCCGCCCACGACATCATCACGAGCGGCCTCGCGCGTTTGACGCCAGACATTCCCGTACTGTCGGAAGAATCCCCGGCCCGCGACCACGAGTACGCGACGCGCAGGCTTTGGCCCGAGTTGTGGCTCGTCGATCCGCTCGACGGCACGCGCGAATTCGTGAAGCGTAACGGCGAGTTCACGGTGAACATCGCGCTGATCCAGGATCACCGCCCGGTGCTCGGCGTCGTGCTGGCCCCCGCGCTGGATCTCGCTTACGGTGGCGCACAGGGCCAGGGCGCATGGCGTCGACAGGGAGGCGAGACCCGGTCGATTGCCGTGCAGCGCCCGGCCCGTAGCCGTCCCGTGATCGCAGGCAGCCGCTCGCATCGCGGGGCCTC
The DNA here is from genome assembly GCA_040080215.1 of Steroidobacteraceae bacterium. Lineage (GTDB taxonomy): Bacteria > Pseudomonadota > Gammaproteobacteria > Steroidobacterales > Steroidobacteraceae > CAIUGU01. The sequence continues at coordinate 867 of JBEBIT010000036.1, read as the reverse complement.
GCTCGATGCGTATCTCGCGCGCCTCGGGGACCACGACCTCAAGTCCGTCGGCAGTGCGCTCAAGGTGTGCCTCGTCGCCGAAGGCAGCGTCGACGTCTACCCGCGCCTGGGAGATACCTCTGAATGGGACATTGCCGCGGGCCAGGCCGTGCTCGAGGCAGCGGGCGGTGCGGTCGTGGACCTTTCCGGCAAGCCGCTCCGCTACAACGAGCGGGAAGGCCTGCTGAACCCGCATTTCATGGCCTGCGGCGACCTTTCGCGGGAATGGTGGCGCATATGACTTCGGGATCGCCGAGATGCTGAGCTGGGGCCTGCTCGTCTGGGTACTGATCGGCGCGGGAACCGCCTGGTTCTGGCACGACAGCCTCGGCGTGCGCGAACAGGCGAACAAGGCCGCGATGCAGGCCTGCGAGGAACTGCGGCTGCAATTCCTGGACGGCACCGTGGCCTTCGCGCGCCTGTGGCCGGCCCGCGGCTATACCGGACGAATGACGCTGCGGCGGACCTACGTGTTCGATTACACGACGGACAGCGTCGCGAGACGACAGGGGTTCATCGTGCTGCTCGGCACGAAGGTCGAGTCCGTCGGCTTCGCCCACGACTCGACGCCGGCACGAACCGCCACGCTGGTCGAGCCGCCCCGCGAGTTGACGCCCGCAAGCCCGCCCGCGGTCACTGGCAACGTCTACGACCTCGACTCCTGGCGCGAAAACCTGCGCCGCAGCCGCGAACGACGGGACGATGCAGGCAACGGGGAAGCCTGAGTCCGGGCGCCCTGCCGAAAATCGCCGTGCAACACCCGGATTCCTGATTGGAATACGGGCGTTCGTTGGCTAAAGTACGGGTTGCCGTGCCCCACCCCTCCTT
>JBEBIT010000035.1:0-33573 GCA_040080215.1 Steroidobacteraceae bacterium | reverse complement strand
AGATATCTCCGCTCATGAGTGCGCCCCCCCTTCCCGTCTCGCCCCCGCTGCTGCAGTCGGACCTCAAGGGCCTGAAGCGCATCCATCAGGGCAAGGTGCGCGACATCTACGCAGTCGACGCGGACCACATGCTGATCGTGACGACGGACCGCATGAGCGCGTTCGACGTGGTGCTGCCAGACCCTATTCCCGGCAAGGGCCGGATCCTCACCGAGATCTCGCGCTTCTGGTTCGACAAGACGCGGCACCTCGTGCCGAATCACCTGGCCACTCGCGCGGGGCTCGATCTCGCCACCGTCGTGCCGGATGCCGCCGAACGCAGCCTGATCGTCGACCGGGCGATGGTCGTTCGCAAACTCAAGGCGCTGCCGGTCGAGGCGGTCGTGCGCGGCTACCTCATCGGCTCCGGCTGGAAGGACTACCAACGCACCGGCGAAGTCTGCGGCATCTCGCTGCCGGCCGGTTTGAGGCAGGCGGACAGGCTGCCTCAGCCGCTCTTCACGCCGTCCTCCAAAGCCCCCGCAGGCCAGCACGACGAGAACATCGGCTTCGAGCAGGTGGTACAGGCGATCGGTGCCGACCTCGCGGACAAAGTGCGCATGGCCGCCCTCGCACTGTACGGCTTTGCCGCGGACCACGCGGCGGCGCGCGGCATCATCGTCGCCGATACGAAGTTCGAATTCGGGCTCGACGAGAACGGCACGCTGACGCTGATCGACGAGGCATTGACGCCCGATTCCTCGCGTTTCTGGCCGATGGACACCTATCGTCCCGGCATGAGCCCGCCGAGCTTCGACAAGCAGATCATCCGCGACTATCTCGAGACGCTGAGCTGGGACAAGCGCCCGCCCGGACCCCACCTGCCGCCGGAAGTCATCCAGCGCACCAGCGAGCGCTACGCGATGGCGCTCAAGCTGCTGACAGCATGACCCGCGCCTCCCCCGCTGTCCCTCGCAAGCATGGCTGAAAGCGAGACAGCAGCAGGGAGTGACGACCGCGCGAGGGCAGACCCCTGGCTGCAACGGCACATGCCGATCGCGATCACGCTGTTCTACGTGGCGCTCGGTGTCGCCTGGATCCTATTCTCCGATCTCGCCGTCGAGCACTTCGTGCCCTCTCCCGCAGACGCCGCGCGGTTCCAGACCTACAAGGGCGTGCTCTATGTGCTGCTGTCCGCCGCGGTGATCTACGCATTGCTGCAGATCTACCATAGCCGCAACAGGCGAAGCCTCAAGGTCGTGTCGCAGATGGCCGATGCCTTGAGCGCTTCGGAAACGGCACTCAGGCTGGCCAACCAGGACCTGGAGCGCCGTGTAGCCCAGCGGACCGCCGAGCTGGAATCGGCAAACCGGGAACTGGAATCCTTCGTGCACGCGGTGTCGCACGACTTGCGTGCCCCGCTGCGCGGCGTGACCGGGTTCAGCCAGGCACTGCAGCATCTCGCGCCGGAGGGCCTCGACGACAAGTCGAAGCACTACATCAAGCGCATCCAGGAAGCGAGCCAGCGCATGGCCGAACTGATCGACGACCTGCTCGACCTGTCACGCATCCACCAGAGCCAGCTGGTACGGCAGGAAGTGGACTTCAGCAGCCTCGCCGTCGATTGCGCGTCCCGCATCGGCGAGCGGTATCCGGGGCGGAAGGTCACGCTCGACATCGAACCCGGGATGACCGTGCAGGGGGATCTGCGCCTGCTGCGCATCGCGATGGACAACCTGCTCGACAACGCCTGGAAATACACCGCACACGCGGCAGAGGCCACCATCCACGTCGGCAGCGAAACCGTCGACGGCGAGCGGAGGTTCCATGTACGCGACAACGGCGTCGGCTTCGACATGGCCTATGCGAGCAAGCTCTTCGGACCGTTCCAGCGCATGCACAGTGACGCGCAGTTCCCGGGAACAGGCATCGGGCTCGTGACCGTGCAGCGGATCCTGTCTCGGCATGGCGGCCGCATCTGGGCCGATGCGGCAGTGAACCGCGGTACGACGATGACGTTCACGCTGCCGCAGACCGGGGCGTCCACATGAAGGCTGCGGCGCCCGTCCTGCTGTTCGTCGAGGACACGCCGGCTGATTGCGAACTCGCCGTCGCGATGCTTGAACGCCGTTGGCCAGGGCTCGCTTGGGAGCGCGTGGAGGGCGAAGCGGCCTTTCGCGATGCAGTGCTGCGGCAACCCGACCTCATCATCGCGGACCTCGAAGTGCCGGGATTCGGGGCAGTGGCTGCGCTTGGCATCCTCGCCGAATCGGGCAGCCGGATTCCGCTGCTGGTCTACTCGGGTGCGATATCGGTCGCGCAGCGGGACGAATGCGTCCGGCTTGGCGCCGCAGGCTGCCTGACCAAGGACCGGTGGTCGGAACTCGCCGTCATGGTCCAGGGCCTGCTGCATCCGCAGCTGATCGCCACGCGCTGACGCCCATGGACCTCATCGCCTGGTGCGGCTCGCTCATCGCCCGGCTCGAACACCGCCTGTTCGAGCCGACATCGGCTGGCGCGTCGCGGGCACTGGTCGTGCTCAGGTATCCGTTCGCGCTGCTGCGCGATCTGGCGCAGGGCCACCTGACACTGCGCGCCATGAGCCTGGTCTACACGACGCTGCTGTCGATCGTGCCGCTCATCGCGCTGTCGTTCTCGGTGCTGAAGGGCCTCGGGTACCACCGCTATCTCGAGCCGCTGCTGTACCAGTTCCTGCAGCCGCTCGGCGATCGCGCGACCGAAATCACCGCCCGCGTCATGGAGTTCGTGGAGAACGTGCAGAGCGGCGTGCTCGGTTCCCTGGGGCTCGCGTTCCTCCTCTATACGGTCATCTCGATGATCCAGAAGGTCGAGGAGAGCTTCAACTTCGTATGGCGCGTCGAGCAACCGCGCACCATCGGACGGCGCTTCAGCGAGTACCTGAGCGTCATGGTGGTCGGTCCCGTCATCATGGTGGCCGCGATGGGCCTGCTGGCCACGGTAGGCAGCAACGGCATGGTGCAGCTCCTCTCCCATACGCAGATCCTCGGGGTCGCCATTGCGCAGATCGGCCGGCTGACGCCTTACGCGCTGGTCGCGGGCGTCTTCACGTTCATGTACGCGTTCATTCCGAATACGAAGGTGGGCCTGCGGGCCGCCGCGATCGGCGGCGTGGTCGCGGGCGTGCTGTGGTCGGCGAGCGGCGAGCTGTTTGCAGCCATCGTCGTGCACTCCTCGCGCACGATGGCGATCTACGCCGGCTTCGCCATCCTCATCGTCGGACTGATGTGGCTGTACCTGTCGTGGCTCATCCTGCTCCTCGGTGTGCAACTCGCGTTCTACGTCCAGCATCCGCTGTTCCTGCGTCCTGGCCAGGGTGAAATCAGGCTGACCCCGGGCCTCAGGGAGCGACTGGCGCTGTCGCTGATGTACCTCGTCGGCAAGGACTTCCAGACCGCAGGGCCCAGGTGGACGTTGCAGCGGCTCGCGGATGCGCTCGACGTACCGGGCACGGCCCTCGGTCCGGTGGTGGCGTGCCTCGAACGTCGCGGCCTGCTGGTGGCGACGGAAGAGGAGTGGCTCTTGCCCGGGAGGGATCTCGCAGGCATCGCGCTTGACGAGATCCTGGACGCCGTACGCAACGACAGCGACGGGCCGCGCAACGCCGCAGGAAGGATCATCGAACCCGCGGAAGCGGTGGCGCGCGAAGTGGAAGCCGCCATCAAGTCCAGCATGAATGGCCGGACGCTGAAGGACCTCGTCGACTAGGACCCGGGGCTACTCCCCGGCAATGGTCATCTGCTCGACCAGGATCGAACCCGTTCGCACGCCGCCGCGGGTATCGACATCGCTGCCGAGCGCGACGATGTTGCGGTAGATGTCCTTCAGGTTGCCCGCGATCGTGATCTCGTGCACCGGGTGGCTCAAGGCGCCGTTCTCGACCCAGTACCCTGCCGCGCCACGGGAGTAGTCGCCCGTCACGCCGTTGATGCCGTGGCCCATCAGTTCCGTAACCACGAGCCCGCGCCCCATGAGCTTCAGCATCCCCTCGAAGTCGCGTGCGCCGGTCGGTGCGATGAGGTTGTGCACGCCACCTGCATTGCCTGTCGTCTTGAGGCCGAGCTTGCGGGCGGAATAGGTGCTGAGCAGGTAGCCGTCGAGCACGCCCGCACTCACGAGCTCGCGATTGCGCGTCACGACGCCTTCGCTGTCGAAGGGCGCGCTCGCCAGCGCTTTCCTGATATGCGGCCGCTCGGACAACGAGAACCAGTCGGGGAACACCTGCTGCCCCGCTGCGTCGAGCAGGAACGACGAGCGGCGATACTGGCTGCCGCCCCGGATGGCGCCGAGGAAGTGGCCGATGAGTCCGCGTGCAAGCTCGGGGACAAACAAGACCGGTGCCATGCAGGTCGCCATCCTCGCGGCGCCAAGCCGGTCGAGCGCACGCTTTGCCGCATGCCGGCCGATGGCGACGCCGTCTTCGAGTTCGCGCCAATCGCGCACGGAGCTGTACCAGTAGTCCCGCTGCATCTCGTCGCCTTTGCCGGCGATGACCACGCAGCTGAGCGAGTGCACGGTGCTGGCATAGCCGCCCAGGAAACCGAGCGTATTGCCGAACACGCGCAGACCCTGGTGCGTGCTGAGCGACGCGCCATCGGAATTGCTGATGCGGGGATCGACCTGCAGCGCCGCCGCTTCACAGGCGATGGCCAGGTCGCGGGCGGCTTCTGGCTCAATGTCCCACGGATGGCAGAGATCGAGGTCCGGGATGTCGCGCGCGATCATGTCCGGGTCGGGCAATCCGGCGCAGGGGTCTTCCGCCGTGAAGCCCGCGATGCTTACGGCCTTCGCAACCGTCTCCGAAATCGCCTGCCGCGACAGGTCGCCGGTACTCGCGGAACCCTTGCGCTTGCCGCGGTACACGGTGACCCCCATGCCCCGGTCGCGCTGGTACTCGAGCGTTTCGACATCGCCGAGGCGCGCCGTCACCGACAGGCCAGTATCGATGGAAATGCCGACTTCGGCATCGCTCGCGCCGAGCCGCTTCGTCTCGTCGAGCGCGAAGCGGACGAGGCTGTCGAGGTCGTCGCGGTTCAGGGCCGGGGCGGAATTCTGCGGCAGGGGCATGGGCAATCTCGGATTTGCAGGAGGTGGCATTGTATCCCGGCTTCACGGCAGCGATGGAACCGTCTATCGTGCTGCCAATGAGCTACGACCCCAACGACAACGACGATGACGACATCGACTACGGCCCGAGCAAGAGCGAACTCAAGCGCCAGAGCCAGGGCCTCCAGGACCTGGGCGAGCAGCTGATCGGGCTGCCGCAGGCCGAGTTCGACGAGATCGACCTGCCGGAAGCCCTTCGCGATGCCGTTGCCCTTGCACGCCGCATTACCGCGCACGGAGGGCTGTACAGGCAGAAGCAGTACATCGGCAAGCTGATGCGCAATATCGATGCGGAACCGATCCGCAAGGCGCTTGAGGCACGGAACCTCCGCCAGCGATCCGAGACCCTGCGCCTGCGCAAGGTGGAGGCCTGGCGCGCGAAGCTGATCGAGGCGGACGGTGAGGCGTTCGCTGCGGCGCTTGGTGAGCTGCTGTCGGAATGTCCCGGCATCGACCACCGCACCGTGACCCGGCTCGTGTCCCAGGCGCGGCACGAGCACGACCGCGGGCAGCCGCCTCGGTCCTCGAGGGAGCTGTTCGCCGTGCTGCGCGACGCCCTCGGCGACTGATACCGCTCGACTACGTCCGAGTCAAGGACGACTCGGCGAAATCAACGAGTTCCAGCTCGTTGATTTCGGGAGCCAGTGAAAACCACGCTTTTCGCTGGCTTCGGATGCAAAAAGGCAGGGACAGCCTTTTGCATCAGCCTGTTAGAATCAGCGTCTTGACCCGCAACCGAGCCTCGGCAACATGAAACCACTGGTCGGCATCATCATGGGTTCCGTCTCCGACTGGGAGACGCTCGAACCGGCAGTTCGCACGCTCGAACAGCTCGGGGTGCCGCATGAAACCCGTGTGGTATCGGCGCATCGCACGCCGGACCTGCTGTTCGACTACGCCGCAACGGCGCGTGGGCGCGGCCTTGAAGTCATCATCGCAGGCGCCGGCGGCGCAGCGCACCTGCCCGGCATGACCGCAGCGAAGACGACGCTGCCCGTGCTCGGCGTCCCCGTGCAATCGAAGGCACTGAACGGCATGGACTCGCTGCTGTCGATCGTGCAGATGCCCGCGGGCATTCCGGTCGGCACGCTCGCCATCGGCGCATCGGGCGCAACCAACGCCGCGCTGCTGGCTGCCGCGATCCTCGGCAACAAGTACCCGGCCATCCACACGGCGCTCGTTGCATTCCGCGACAAGCAGACGGAACGCGTGCTCGACCAGCCGGATCCGCGCAGCGCCCCGCCGCACAAGCCATGAAGATCGGCATCATCGGCGCCGGCCAGCTGGGACGCATGCTGGCGCTATCGGGCTATCCGCTTGGGCAGGAGTTCCTGTTCCTCGACCCGAGCCCGGACGCACCAGGCGGTCACGTCGGCCCCCTCCTGCGCGGGGAATTTGATGACGCTGCCAGTCTCAAGGAGCTGGCGGACAAGGTCGACCTCATCACCTTCGACGTGGAGAACGTCCCCGTCGATGCGATCCGGGAAATCGCGAAGAACACGCCGTTCCTGCCGCAGCCGGACGCGCTCGGTACGTCGCAGGACAGGCTCGCGGAGAAGATGCTGTTCCGCTCGCTCAAGATTCCCACGCCCGAATTCCATGCAGTAGATTCGCTCGCGGATCTCGTCAATGCCGTCGACCGGATCGGCCTGCCGGGAATCCTGAAGACACGGCGACTCGGGTACGACGGGCGAGGCCAGTTCCGCCTCAGGTCTGCAGCGGACATCGAGGCCGCGTGGGCCGCGCTCGGTTCGGTGCCGCTGATCTACGAGGCCTTCGTCCACTTCAATCGCGAGGTCTCCGTCATCGGCGTCCGCAGTACGCGAGGGGAAGTGCAGGTCTATCCCCTGGCTGCCAACACGCATGTCGACGGCATCCTGCGGCACTCCGTCGCCCCTTACCGGAATGCGGCGCTGCAGAAGCAGGCGGAGACCTACCTGAAGCGCGTGTTCAAGCGCTTCGACTATGCAGGCATCCTCACCATCGAATTCTTCGTCGCGAAGGGCCGCCTGATCGCGAACGAAATGGCGCCGCGGGTCCACAACTCGGGGCACTGGACCATCGAGGGGGCCGCGACGAGCCAGTTCGAGAACCATATCCGGGCCATCATGGGATTGCCGCTCGGCAGCACGGCGGCCATCGGTCATTCCGGCATGGTGAACTTCATCGGCACGATCCCGGAGGTCGAAGCGGTATTGGCGATTCCGGGGGCGCATTTCCACGGCTATGGCAAAGCGCCGCGCCCCAACCGGAAAGTCGGCCATTGCACGGTCACGGCCACCACACCGGCCGCGCGGGACAAGGCGGTCGCGCGGGTCCTAAAGCTGCTCTGACGCTTCCCGCTCGCCAGTAAACCCCGCGTCTGTGAATTCCCTCTTTGTGCGGGGGAGGCGTTGCACCTTAGACTTGACCTGTATCAGGCCCCGGGGCCAGGGAAGAAACAGCGCTCGCCATGTATCTCGACCTCTTCAAGCTCACAGAACTGCCGTTCCGCCTAAGCCCGGACCCGTCGTTCCTGTACCTGTCGAAGCACCACGCCCGTGCCAAGGCGTACATGGAATCGACCATCTGGTACACCGACGGCTTCGTCATCATCACGGGCGAGATCGGCTCCGGCAAGACCACGTTGATCGAGACCTTCCTGTCCGAGCTTGAAAAGGACGTCATCGTCGCGCAGGTCAACCAGACCCAGGTCTCGGCCATCGAATTCCTGCAGTCGGTGCTCGTACAGTTCGGCTTCCAGCCGTTCAAGATGAAGAAGGCGGAGCTGCTCGCGACGCTGAACAACTTCCTCATCGAGCAGTACGCCAACGGCCGGCGGGTCATGCTCATCGTCGACGAGGCCCAGAACCTTTCGAACCGCGTGCTCGAGGAAATCCGGATGCTGTCCGGCATCGAGACCACCAAGGAAAAAGTCCTGCGCATCATCCTGGCAGGCCAGCCCGAACTGAATGACAAGCTGAACTCGCCGGAGCTGATCCAGCTCGCACAACGCGTGCGCCTGCGCTTCCACCTGACGCCCCTGACGAAAGCCGACACCGCTGCGTACATACAGCACCGGCTGGAAGTGGCGGGTTCGCAAGGGCGCCAGATCTTCGCGGACGACGCGGTCCCGCTGATCTTCCGCTACACGGGCGGCACGCCACGACTCATCAACACGCTGTGCGACACCTCGATGATGGCCGCGTTCGCGCAGGACCGCGATCAAGTGACGACGGAGGACATCCAGAGCGCGATCGAGGAACTGCAGTGGGTGGAATTCGCCGAGCGCTCGGTGCGGCTCGAGGCGCTGAAGACAGTGGACACCGGCAAGCACGAACGGGCGGCGCTTGGCCACATCATGGTGGGCCTCGGGGGCAAGACCGTGGCGGAACTGGACCTCGTGCCGGGGCGCCTGATCATCGGCCGGACCTCGGACAACGACCTGCAGATCGACAGCAAGTTCGTGAGCCGGCACCACGCACAGATCGTCACGACGCTGCAGGGCTGCGTGATCGAAGACCTGAACAGCACGAATGGTGTCTACATCCGCTCCAAGCGGGTACGCAGGCAGTCACTCAACGATGGCGACGTATTCCAGATCGGCCAGCACGAAATCATGTACATGGACGATCGACAGAATCGCGGCCGTACGCACGCCAACGAGGAGTTCGATGGTGCCGAAACCATCGCGCACGCCCACCCCGAGGATGAAGCGACGGACGCCGACGAGTAGCGTGGGCTGCGATTCATGGTCAAGCAAGCCGGCAATGCCGGCTTTTCTTGCCCGTCATCATCCGATGCGGCGCACTGGCGCGTGGGATTCAGTCGTCGAGCGAGCGGCTGTTGTATTCGGACTGTGCGGTCCGGTAGTCGCGTCGCTTCAGCCAAAGGACGAGTCCCGCGATCAGGCACAGAATACCTGCGGCCAGCAGCAACATGGGCCACGCGCCTTCCGTGAGGTACCAGGATGCGCCGAGGAACAGAGCCCCGGCCACCATGTACAGGTAGGGCAGGAATTCGTAGAAGGGTCTGGCGATCCACATGACGTCGGGAATCGTATCAGGTTGCCGTGCCGCCTACCGTGAGGCCGTCGATGCGCAGCGTCGGCTGGCCGACGCCCACGGGAACTTCCTGGCCGTCCTTGCCGCAGGTCCCTACGCCGGCATCCAGTTCGAGATCGTTGCCGACCATCGCCACCCGCGTCAGCACGTCTGGTCCGTTGCCGATCAGCGTGGCGCCCTTGACCGGCGCGGTGATGCGCCCGTTCTCGATGAGGTATGCCTCGCTCGCAGAGAACACGAACTTGCCCGACGTGATGTCTACCTGCCCGCCGCCGAAGTTCTTGCAGAAGAGGCCCTTCTGCACCGAGCGCAGGATCTCCTCGGGGTCGTGGGGGCCGGGCAACATGTACGTATTCGTCATGCGCGGCAGCGTCATGTTCGCGAACGATTCGCGCCGGCCGTTGCCGGTGGACTGCACGCCCATCAGGCGCGCATTGAGCTTGTCCTGCAGGTAGCCCTTGAGGATGCCGTTCTCGATGAGCGTCGTGCAGCGGGTGGGCGTCCCTTCGTCATCGATGTTGAGCGACCCGCGACGCGCGCCCAGCGTGCCGTCGTCGACGACGGTGCAATGCTCCGTCGCCACCCGCTGACCTACGCGGCCCGAGAACGCCGACGTACCCTTGCGGTTGAAGTCGCCTTCGAGGCCGTGACCGATGGCTTCGTGCAGCAGGATGCCGGGCCAGCCCGGTCCGAGAACGACTGTCATCGCTCCGGCGGGCGCCGGACGTGCATCGAGATTCACGAGTGCGCTGCGCACGGCTTCGGCGACCAGCGCCTTCCAGCGATCGCCTTCCATCAATCGCGACAGGCCGAACCGTCCCCCGGTGCCGCAATAGCCCTGCTCGCGACGCCCGTCGTGCTCGACGATGACGGAAACATTCATGCGGACAAGCGGACGCACATCGGCGGCGAGCGTGCCGTCGCTCGCCATGATCATGATGACTTCGTGCACGCCCGACAGGCTGGCCATCACCTGCTTGACCCGCGGATCGAGACGACGCGCCTCGGCATCCATCTGCTCGAGCAGCGAGACCTTGTCGGTGTCCGTCGTCCCTGCCAATGGGTCGATCGGCAGGTACAGGCGATGGCCGGACAGCGCGTGCCTCGAGGCCACCGTGTGGCTGCTGCCGCTGCGTGCGATCGCGCGAGCGGCGCGCGACGCCTCGGTCAGCGCTGGCAGGATGATTTCGTCCGAATACGCGAAACCGGTCTTCTCGCCGGCCAGGGCACGCACACCAACGCCTTGTTCGATGCTCTGCGTGCCTTCCTTCACGATGCCGTCTTCCAGCGCCCAGGATTCCTCGCGGCTCAGCTGGAAATAGAGATCTGCGTAGTCCACGGCATGGCCCATGACCGTGCCCAGGGCATCCGACAAGTGGCCTTGATCGAGTCCCGCAGGTGCCAGGATGAGATCCTGGGCCAGCGCGAGGGAGTCGGCGCCGGTGGCAGATAGAGGGGCTTCGAGGTGCAGGGGGCTCGCGACGTTCATGGATGCAGGGTTCGGGTTCCTTGAGGGGATGCGGTCACTGGCGTCGATGCGCCAGTGCAGGGAGCGACTTCGCCCGCTTGCTCAAGGCGTGGCCGGCGTGGCCGTCGCAGGGGCATGGGCAGCCGCTTCCTTGGCATCGGATGCTACCACGCGTTCGACCTGTGGCTCGTCCCAGTTGCCGGTGATGCGGTAGTAGCCGCGTGTCATGCCCTTCAAGGGCTCCTTGAAGACCTGCGAAAACAGCAGCATGGCAGCGGCTCCGACAGGGCCGCCCGCGAGCGCGCCGGCGACAGGCAACGTGGCGCCGAAGTTGCCGGTCACGACGGCCGTCTGGTCGTAGTCACGCGCACCGAGGCCCGTCCGCCCGGCAATGCCGATGTCCGCAGCGGGGCCGGTGAGCTTCAGGTTGTCCGTATAGGCATTGCCCTGTTTCAGCTCGAAATCGCCGCGTACGGCATCGAAAGCGAGCCCCTTGTCGGTCAGGTCGCTGAAATCGAGCGACAGGCGACGCGGCAACGCGGCCACGGACAGCAAGCCGAGCATCCGACCCGCACCTGGCTGCAGATCGAGCATCTGGCCGTCGTCGATCTCGAGGTGCACCGTGCCCGATGCGCGGCCCAACGCCTGCGCATCAGGACCGCCTGCCCACGAGAGCTTGGCCTGCAGCAGCCCGCGAGTCCCGGCGACCACATCGCCGTAACCCAGCGCCTTGAGTGTCGTCTGCACGTCCGTGCTGGTGAGCGTGAGGTCCACGTCCGTCGCAATGCTGCGCGCCGCGGGCGTCGGCCCCTCGTTCGCAAGCCATGTCCCCTTCGCTTCGGCGCTGAAGGTAGCGCTCTGTGCAGTCACGTTGGTGAAGACCAGTCCACGCGGCACGCGGTCGAGCTGCGCGCGGACATTGCCCAGCTTGCGCCCGCCGAGTTCGAAGTCATTGATGTGCGCCTGGATGGGCGGGACCTGGCGCGGGTCCGTGGTCGACTGCCCCCCTGCAGCGGTGCCCTTTGACGCAAGCACCAGTCGCTCCATTTCGAGCGTCATCGGCGCCGTGCCGCCGAGTTCGTACGGCACCAGCAGCTTGCCCGTGGCATCGGGTCCGGCGACGTCGATCTGCCAGCCAGCGGGCGTCGCCTGCAGCAGGCCGCGCACATCGGTCCAGCTATAGCCGAACAGGCCGAACGATCCGATGCGGACATTCGCGGCCTTGAGGTAATCGCCGAGCCGTCTTCCGCCGGAAGGTCCCGCGCCTGCACCGGAGCCCCTGAGGGCCAGCCAGTCGTCCAGCACGACGTTCTCGACGTCTCCTTCGATGCGCACGCCTTCGTGTCCGGGAATCGAGGCCGCCACGCCATCCGCACGGACACCGGCGCGATCGAAAGCCCATTCGCCATTGGCGCGCTTGAGCCGCGCTACCGTCCGCAACTCGCCGAGGCTGCCGCGGATCGTGAGCGCAGGCCCGCCGTCGAGTTCGACTTCTACATGCAGCTTGCGCGAGCTCGCTGCCGGCTTCTGCACCGGCTCTGGCAAGGCGATGCCGAGTCCCTGCAAGTCAGAATCGATGACATACAACTGCGTCATCGCCATCACGGGGGGGGCGCTGCTTGCCAGTTGCGCGGCGTTGGCCTTGCGGACCGGCGGCGGAACGAACCGGGCGCGCAGCTGCCATGCGGCCGCACCATTCAGCCGCACGACGTCGGGAACACCCAGGAATTCCTTGAGCGGACCGACGAGCGCCCGCCCGTTTGCGGTCAACACAGTGGCAGTGGACTGCGCAGCGACATCGTTTTCAGCCGCCATCGCGAAGCTGACCGGACCGCCGAGGAAGCGGCCCTGCAGGCCAGGCGATACCAGGGCCCGATCGAGCACTTGCAGCGGACCGTTCAATGCGGTGATTTTCTGCGACCGGCCCCGCTCGGCGACTTCCGCGTTCACGAGCCTGGCCACGACGTCGATCTTCCTGTCTTCCATCTGCCTGATCGGCAGCTGCAGACGAGCCTCGAACGTGCTGGCGCCCTTGCCCTCGAGCGCCATGAATCGATCGCCGAGGGCAGGCCCCACCGAGCTGTGTTGCAGGAAGTCGAGCGCCGCGCCCAGGTCGCCACCGCCTTGTGCACGGATATCGAGCTCCACGGACCGGAAGTCCGCAATGTCCACCTGGGCCTGGCCCAGGCGCAGTCCATGCACCTCGCCGGATACGGTGCGGGCCGTGAGCCCGGCATTGTGGAACTCGACATTGCCCTTCAGTCCGACGAGCGGAATCCAGCGCGGGTCGTAGTCGAGCGTGATGCCATCGAACTGCCCGCGCGCAATGAATGTCCCCTCGCCTCCACGAAACGGGAACAGTCGCGTGGGCCCTCGATACTCGATGCTCGCGGTCGCAACCCGGCCATCGGGAAACGCGCGGTCCAGCCATGCGAGCGACTTCATCGACATACGTCCGGCGGGCAGGTAGCGGGGCGTTGCCTTGGCGTCGATGTCCGTCCCGCTGCCTTCGAGGTCGAGCACCGGAGAGGAGCCGTCATCAGGCAGGTCGAACGTGAACTTCGCCGTTCCGTTGCCGTCCGCATCGCGAACGGACACGGCATCGCTCGCGACGCGCCAGCGATCGGCCTCATGCTTCCAGGTCAACGTGCCGCTTACTTCGTCGGTCAACAGCGGTTCGCGGAACAGGCGGGGCAGGTTGAATTCGAAATTGCGGGCCGCGAGTTCGAAGCGGCCACTCCGGTCCGTCGCGAGGAACTGCCCCGTGATGCCCGCAAGCCCGGGCGCAGCGCCAACGGGAGAGAACCCGACTGCTTCGAGTCTTCCCGAGAACGAGTACTCGGGCGGTGCATCGGGCGCACTGCGCTTGAATGCAAATACCATGTCGCGCACGCGCCCGCGTGCAGCGAGCGCGCGCAACTGCGCGGTGTCGGCTCGCTCAGGCAGATAGGCAAGCAGCGGCCAGACGCCGTCGAGCGACAGGAATGCAGCGCTGCCGCGCAGGTTCACCGCCCCGGCGCCCGGGCCATCGACGTCCACTTCGACCCGCGACGGATCCCATCTCACACCGGGGCGCACGAGCTGCAGTCCGTCTACCAGCAGATGCCAGCCACCGTCTTCCGTCCGCTTCACGTCGAAGTCCGCACGCACCACGTCATAGGCAGTGCGCTGCGTGTTACCAACCACCCCGGTGGCCAGCGGCGCAGGTCCCGCCGGGATCGTCTCGACGATCTCCTCGCCGGCTTCGCCGGAACGAAGGACGAGCGGATCAGCCCCGGGCAGCGGCGCGCTCCACACCGGCAGCGGCAGCATGATGCCCGCGAGCGAGACGTTGCCCTTCAGGGTCTCGATCTGCGCACCCTTGAGCACGCCTGCGACCTTGAAGCTGCCATTGCCGGTCGTCGGCGCGGGCCACGCGTCGGGCAACAGGTCCGCGAGACCGGCGAGCGCGAGGTCACGGCTCTCGACTTCGAAATCCCAGTTGAGCGCGGTGGGGTCGTCGAGCTGGCCGGAGGATCGGGCCGCGAATTGCATCTGCTTGCCGAGCGCAGAGGGCAGCTCGGCGGTGCCGGCCAGCCTCATGGAGTCGGCACCGCGCTGCAAGGTGAGGCCGACTCGCGCGAACGTCCACGGTCCACGGCCCGTTGCGAGGTCGCGGAACGTGACCTTCGCGTCACTGATGCTGAAGCGGCCGGTCGGCAATTCGTCGAACAGGAAGGGGCGCGTGCGCTCCGGCAGTTCGTCCTGGCCGACGAGTTCGATGCGACCCGCCGCGGTGCGGACCAGGAACAGCTGCGGACCGTCGAGCCAGAAACGGCCGGTGGTGATGCGCAAGGAAGCGAGCGAGGCCCAGATATCGAGTGCGACGCTGCCGCGCCGTGCCTGCACGAGCGTGCGGCCGCCGTTCGGGGCGCTGACCACCGCGTTCTCGAAAACGAGCTCGGGACCGTACAGGCGCCAGCGTGCGTCCAGCTCGGAGAATGCGATGTCGAGGCCGGACTGCCGGCTGATGAACGCCTGGATCTGGGCGCGATAGTCGGGCACCTGCGCCAGCACGATCCGGAACACGCCGAGCGCCAGCCCAAGCAGGATGACCAGCACCGCGAAGGTACCGGCCGTCCACTTCCAGAGCTTGCGGCGGAACGAAGACATGGCGGACTACATGAGGACGACGTCGTACTGGTCGAGGTGGTACAGGGCTTCGGTCTGCAAGCGGATCGGCTTGCCGGTATGGACTTCGAGTTCGGCGAGCGCCGCGGACTCCTCATCGAGCAGCCGCTCGATCACATCCTGGTGCGCGAGCACCATCATCTCCTGGAAGTCGAACTGGCGCGCCTGCCGCAGGATGTCGCGGAAGATCTCGTAGCACACCGTCTCGGTGGTCTTGAGGAAACCGCGACCCTCGCAGGCAGGACACGGCATGCACAGCAGGTGCTCGAGGCTCTCCCGCGTGCGCTTGCGCGTCATCTCGACCAGGCCAAGCGGCGATACGGAAGAGATATGGGTCTTCGCATGGTCCATGGCAAGCGCCTTCTCGAGCGCCTGCAGCACCTGGCGACGGTGCTCCTCCTCCTCCATGTCGATGAAGTCGATGATGATGATGCCGCCGAGGTTCCTGAGGCGCAGCTGGCGCGCGATCGCCACGGCGGCTTCGAGGTTCGTGCGGAAGATCGTTTCTTCGAGGTTGCGGTGGCCGACGTAGGCACCCGTGTTGACGTCGATGGTCGTCATCGCTTCGGTCTGGTCGAACACGAGGTGGCCGCCCGACTTGAGCGGCACCTTGCGTTCGAGCGACTTCTGGATTTCTTCCTCGACGGCGTACAGGTCGAAGATCGGCCGGTTGCCGGTGTAAACCTCGATGCGGCCCGCCATCTCCGGCATGAAGGTCCGCGAGAACTCGACCATGCTGTCGCAGGTGTCGGCGTGGTCGACCGTCACCTTGTCGATGCCGCTCGACACGACGTCGCGCAGCACGCGGCGCGTCAGCGGCAGGTCCTCGTGCACGAGCGAGCCCGGCTTTGCCGCGGCCGCTTTCGCCGCGAGCACGGCCCACAGCTTCTGCAGGAACAGCATGTCGGCGCGCAGGGCGTCCGCCGTTGCACCTTCAGCGGCTGTACGCACGATGTAGCCACCCGGATCATCCGGCTTGACGAATTGCGCCACCGTCTCGCGCAGTCGATTGCGCTCGGTTTCATCCTCGATGCGGGAGGAGATGCCGACGCCGTGGCCCTTCGCCATGTAGACGAGATAGCGCGACGGAATGGTGATGAAGGTCGTGAGCCTCGCGCCTTTGGTGCCGAGCGGATCCTTGAGCACCTGCACGAGGATCTCGCCGCCCTCGTTCACGAGCATCTGGATATCGTCGGTGCGCGTTTCGGGCTGGCCGTTCTCTGCATCGGCCGGTTGCACGATGTCCGATACATGCAGGAAAGCCGTTCTCTCGAGGCCGATATCGATGAACGCGGCCTGCATGCCCGGCAGCACGCGCGATACGCGTCCCTTGTAGATGTTGCTGATGAGGCCGAGCCGGTTGGCGCGTTCGAGGAAGATTTCCTGCAGCACGCCGTTCTCGACCAGCGCCGCGCGGATCTCGCGCGGGCTGACGTTGATCAGGATCTCCGCCGTCATGTCGCGGCTCCCGATCGTACGGCTGCGGCAAACGGTGCCCAGCCGATGGCTGCCAGCAATTCGGCGGTTTCACTCAAGGGCAATCCCATGATGCCGGAGTAACTGCCTGCAATGCGCGTGATGAACACGGCCGCGAGTCCCTGGACCGCGTAGCCACCGGCCTTGTCGAGCGGTTCAGGCGTCGCGGCATAGGCGTCCATCTCGCGTGCGGTGAGGTCGCGGAACGTGACATTGCTGACGCTGACCCGCGCTTCGCACCCTGCGTCGCTGCACAACGCCACGGCAGTGAACACCTGATGCGTGCGTCCCGAAAGTTGCGCGAGCATGGCGCGGCTCTCGATGGCGTTCGCAGGCTTGCCGAGCAGCTGCTTGCCGAGTGCCACCGTCGTGTCTGCGCCGAGGACCGGCAACCTGTCTTCCGTGGCGAGCTGCTCCCACACGGCCTCGGCCTTGGACTGTGCCAGCCGCTCGACGTAAGTCGCAGGGTCCTCGCCGGGCTGCACGGACTCGTCCAGGGCAGCCGGCCGCACGGCGTGGGCAACGCCGATCTGGCTGAGCAGCTGGCTGCGCCGCGGGGAGGCTGAGGCTAGATAAATTAAGGGCTTGGCAGTCATAGTCCCGGAAGAATACAGGGCATGCCGCAGATTGACATGACCTGCCGCAAATTACGGCAGCCAGCGTCAAGGAGCCTCTGATCAACCTATACGCACTCGCGTTGCGTCTCCAATCCTCTGCTGCGAGGCATCGGGCCGCAGGCAATATCGGGAATATTGACAAGGTCCGTAACGACGCAGCAGAGGATTAGAGGCGCAACCCATTGAATGACTATTCATTCTTTGATCGGGACGGGATCCATTTCGAGCAGGGCAGTGTTGCTCCTCCCTTGTGTACATTCAGTACACTGCGGTCGTCGCGCCTCGCCCTGCTCGAAATGGCTCGCCGTCGCGAGTGCGTATAGGTTGATCAGAGGCTCCTTAACCGGAACTGAACTGCGTGGGCCGTCAGGCCCGATGGTAGGGGTGGTTCTTGAGGACGCTGACCGCCCGGTACAACGCCTCGGCGACCAGGATGCGGACCAACGCATGGGGCAAAGTCAGCGCCGACAACGACCAGCGCAGATCGGCCCGGGCGTCGACCTCCGGCGCAAGCCCTTCCGGGCCGCCGACCAGGAAGGCGACCGGCCTGCCGTCCTCGGCCCGTTTGGCCAGAAAAGCGGCCAGTTGCTCGGTGCTGAGGGACTTGCCCCCGACCTGCAGCGCGACGACGTAGGGCTTGTCGGCCAGGTGGCCGAGCATGCGCTCGCCTTCCTTTGCAACGGCCTTGGCGGTAGCCGACCCGGTGCGCTGGCCGAGCGGGATTTCCACAAGCTCAAGCCGGTAATCGCCCCGGAGACGCCCGGCATAGTCGGCGTAGCCCTCCTGCACCCAGCCGGGCAATCGGGTCCCGGCAGCGATCAGGCGCAGCAGCACTGTTACTTCGCGCTTTCCCGGGCGGCCGCGCTCACGTCCCAGAGGTCCTCGAGACGGTAGAACTCGCGCACGCGCGGCAACATGACGTGCACGATGACGTCCTGCAGGTCGACAAGCACCCACTCACCGTCGCGCTCGCCCTCCACGCCCATCGGGCGGTAACCCGCCTTCTTCGAATACTCGATGACGCGATCGGCAATGGAACGCACATGCCGGTCGGAGTTGCCGCTCGCCACGATCAGCGTGTCGGCAATATCGGTGAGGCCGCGGACATCGAGGACGGTCGGGTTGACGGCCTTCATGTCCTCGAGCGCCGAGATCACGATGCTCGTGAGTGCGGCGCCTGATGCCGCAGCCCTGGCAGCCGGCTTTGCCGCGGGCTTTGCAGAGACCTTGGGCTTGCTGGCGGCCTTTTTCACGGCCGGCTTGGCAGCCACGTGCTTGGGCATGGGCTTTGGCTTGGGTCGTGCGACGGGTCTTGCGCCGGGTCGCGCAGCCGACTTGGGCGCGGGCCTGGCAGCGGTCCGCGAAGCAGGCTTCGCACCGCGCCGCGGCGGCGCAGCGGCCGGCTTGCGTGCAGGCGCGGCGCCGGCAGGAGCCCTCAGGGATTTCTTTGCAGTCGCTTTTGCGCGCTTCACGGCCATTTGCTTACCCTACCTGTTCCGGAAATTCTGGATCTAACGCTGGCCACGGGCATAGCAGCCGGTGGTTGCAATGATGTCGCACACGGCATCGGGCATCAGGTAGCGCGGGTTGCGTCCCGATGCGATGAGCCGCCGCACTTCAGTGGACGAAATCTCGAGCTGCGTGACTGCGTGGATGAAGATGCGGCCGGCGATGGCTTCATGCAGGTCGTCGACGCGGCCGGTGCCCCGGTCCACCAGCAACTCGCCGAGCGGCCCCATCGTCGGTGCGCGCCAGCCGGGCCGATGCGCTACCACCAGGTGGGCGAGCTGCAGCAGTTCCTGCCACTGATGCCACTTCGGCAGTTCGAGGAACGCGTCCATGCCGACGATCAGGCAGAGCGGTCGCGTCGGATGCTCTGCACGCAGCGTGGCCAGGGTGTCCACGGAATAGGAAGGCCCTTCACGCCGGGTCTCGCGATCGTCGACGGTGAAGCCCGGCTGCCCTTGAGTGGCAGCACGCACCATCGCCACGCGCTGATCGGCGCTCGCCATCGGCTGCTCGCGATGAGGCGGATTGCCCGCCGGCATGAACCGCAGTTCACCGAGCTTGAGTGCCTGCAGCAGTTCGAACGCGGTGCGCAGGTGCCCGTAGTGGATCGGGTCGAACGTGCCGCCGAAGATGCCAATTGGGTTCATGCTGCTCTCGCCAGTCGTACGCCCGCAAGGCGGGCAATCAACGCTTCCATTTCCAGCCACGGATCGCGCTTCAGTGCGCCCTTGATGGCCCGGTCCACGCGTGCCGCATCGCTCAGCAGCCCGAGGATGGCAGGACCCTTGAGTCGCGACAGCGCCTGCCGCATCGCCGCCTGGCGAGGCCGCCACACGAATTCCGCATTCATGGCGGCATCAGGCGTCTGGCCACCCCGCACCATGAACTCGACGCGGGCGAGCCAGTGCAGGTCCTTGGCAACGCCCCACAGCACGAGCGTGAGCTCGGTGCCTTCCTGCCGCAGGCCGCGCAAGATGCGAAGCGCGCGCGCAGCGTGGCCGCGCATGGCCACCTCACCCAGTTGCAACACGTCGTACCGCGCGCTGTCGACCACCTCCTCGAGGACCGCTTCCGCAGACAGCGGCCCCGGCGGGTGCAACAGCGCGAGCTTCTCGATTTCCTGATGGGCCGCAAGCAGGTTGCCCTCGACGCGATCGGCAATCAGCGAGGCCGCAGCACCCTCCGCCTTGAGGCCATGCCGCCCGAGCCGCTCCTCGATCCACCCAGGCAGCTTCGGCAGATCGATCGGCCAGACCTGCACCACGGTGCCGTTCTGCTCGACGGCGGTGGCCCACTTCGTCGACAGCGCGCGTCCGTCGAGCTTGTCGGTGACGATGAGCAGCAGGATGTCGTCGGGCTTCTGGTTGGCGAGATCGATGATCGTCTCGGCGCCGTCACCCGGGCTGCCCGGCATCCGGATCTCGACGATGCGACGCTCGGCGAACAACGACAGGGACTGCGTGCTGGCGCGCAGCTCGCTCCAGTCGAACCCGCGCTCGACGAAGTGCAACTCGCGGCCTGTGAACCCCGCAGCCCGGGCCTTCGCCCGAACGGCATCACAGGCTTCGCTCGTGAGCAGCGGATCGTCTCCGGTGACGAGGTACACGGGGCTCAAGCCCTTGGCGAGGCTTGCGCGCAGATTGTCGGCGTTGATTTTCACCAGAAGTGCCGGGGGAGGACCGGACTACCGGGTGCTCGGGCTTCTGACGTAGCGAAGTGGAGAGTCAAGGTGGCGGTCAGCGAGGTCGTCCGGAAGCGTAGGGCTTTGGGGCGCTGCCACAGCGGATGCGCGTGTGACGCTGCAATCCGGCGGGCCGCAAGCTTAAGTACTGAATTCGCTTTTGATTATGGCGGATGGCGGCCCCCATTGCCAGCCGCGTCCCGGCGGATTTATGGTATAGGTAGAACCGTATGAACCTGCTGCACTTGGCAAGGAACCCACCGCGTTGGCTGCGAGCCTGTCTCGCAAGCCTGATGCTGGTGCTTGCCCTCGATTCGCTGGCGCACGCGCAGCATACCCATGGCCATGAGTTCGATGGCCGCCCCGGCGTCGAGTCCGCGCTCTGCGGCTTCTGCGTCGCGTTCGACCGCATGGCGGATGGCCCGGCCACCCCGGTCTTCGCCATCGCGCCGGTCGATCCGATCCTGCACCCCTCGGTTCCCGAGGCTGCACCTCCTTCCCTGCCCATCCCGTTCAGACTCGTTCCCCGCGGCCCTCCCGCCGCCTGATCGACCGCTTGCGCCACGTCCGCGTGGCCCTTCGTGCACGAACCGCCCTGCCAGGGCCGTTTCCACGCTCAGTCGATCTTTGTTCTTGAGGAACGATCAGATGTCTATCCATTTACGCGCTCCGCGCCCGACTTCCATTCGCATGTCATCCCTGGCCTTGGGCGTTGCTGCCGTCCTCGGAGCGGCCGCTGCCGGGGCCCAGGAAACCCCCTTACAGGAGGTCGTCGTCACGGCGTCCGCGCTGCGCGAGAGTCCGCTCGACGTGGCCCAGCCCACTGATGTCGTCAGCGGCGACGACCTGCGCCGCCAGATCGAAAGCAGCATTGGCGAGACGCTGTCACATGAACTCGGCGTGAGCTCGACGTACTTCGGCCCGAGCGCCAGCCGCCCGGTGATCCGGGGCCTGAGCGGCGATCGCGTGCAGATGCTGGAGGATGGGCTGTCGGCACTCGATGTCTCGGGCCTCTCGCAGGACCACGCCGTGAGCCTCGAGTCGGTGATCTCGGACCAGATTGAAATCATCAAGGGGCCCGCCTCGCTGCTGTACGGCAGCGGCGCCGCCGGCGGTCTCGTGAACATGGTCAGCAACCGGATTCCGCGCAAGCAGGCGGCGGCCGCAGTGACCGGCGCGGCGGAGGTTCGCGGTGCCAGTGCCACGGGTGAGCTGACCGGCGCGGTGAGCCTGAATGGCGGCAACGGCAATGTCGCGTGGCATGCCGACTACTTCGATCGCCAGACCGACGACGTCCGCATTCCGGGGCGCGCCGAATCGGCGGCATTGCGGCAGCAGCTGCTCGATGCCGGAGAAACACCGAGCGATGCGCGCGACCGGGTTGCGAACTCGGCCAGTGATACGAGTGGTGGTGCCCTCGGGTTGTCGCTCGTCGGCGATGCCGGATTCGGAGGCGTGTCCTACAGCCGCTTCGCAACGACGTACGGCATTCCCGTCGAGGAAACCGCGTTCATCGACATGCAGCAGGACCGCTTCGACGTGAACGGCGAATGGCGGCCCTCGATGGCCATGCTCGATGCGATCCGCGTCCGCGGCGCGTACAACGATTACACGCATACCGAGTTCGAGGCACCGGGCGTGCCGGGTACGGAGTTCTTCCAGACCGCCTACGACCTGCGAGTCGCGCTCGATCATCACTTCGGAGAGTGGCGCGGGACCGTCGGCGCGCAGTACCTCGACATCGACTTCCAGGCCGTCGGCGAAGAGGCCTATGTGCCGCCTTCGCTCACCAAGGGCATGAGTCTCTTCGCGTTCGAGGAACGGCACTTCGACCAGTGGACCGTTGAGCTCGGCGCACGCGCAGAGAACCAGACCGTCGACCCGGCAGCAGGCCTTGGCCTCGCTCCCTACGACAGGACCGCGGTGAATCTGTCCGCGGGCATCGTCTGGAAATTCGTCCCGGACTACTCGCTCGCCTTGAACGTGACGCGGACCGAACGGCACGCGCAATCCGCCGAGCTCTATGCAGACGGCCCGCACATCGCCGCCGGACGCATCGAAGTGGGCGATCCCACGCTGGGCATCGAAGATGCGGTCACCGCGGACATCGCCCTGCGCCATACCGGCGACGCGCTCACCTGGACCTTGAGCGCGTTCTACAACGATTACTCGAGCTACATCTACATGAACCCCACTGGGGCGACGCAGGCAATCGCACCCGGCGAAGAACTGCCTGTCTTCCAGGCACTGCAGGGTGGCGCAAAGCTCTACGGCTACGAGGCAGAAGTCCTGTACCCCCTGGACCTCCGCAACGGCAGCACGCTGGAGTTCCGGCTGGCGTCCGACTTCGTTCGCGGCAAGCTGGAGGGCGGCGGGAACCTGCCGCAGATGCCGTCGCAACGCTTCGGCGGCGGACTCCACTACGAACAGGGCACGTGGCACGCCGGCGTGGAGGCGTTCTACAACCTGAAGCAGGACCACATTGCCCAGTACGAATTGCCGACCGATGCCTACACGGCGGTGAATGCCGATGTGAGTACCCGCATGCAGGTGGGAGACACCTCGCTGTTCGTGTTCCTGCGAGCCAGCAACCTGCTGGATGAGGAGATACGGCAGGCCAGCTCGCCACTCAAGGACAGGGTGCCGTTGCCGGGACGTTCCGTGTCCGCCGGAGTGCGGGTTTCGTTCTGATCCCTGGTAAGCGGCGCGACCCGGGTGGCCTGGCTCAAGGACCACTCGGGTTCAATCCCGCAGCGTCATGCACGAGTTCAGTGCAGCGCCTCGGCCTTGCCATTGCTACTCCGGTTGCGCTACCGCGGACAGACGACGGAATACCCCCCGGAAATGCCGTTATGCCGCGCTTTCCCAAGCCGGCCGCGCGCACCTGGAAGCGCGACGCCTGCGGGCATGAATAGTGCAGACGGATTTCCTGAACGTCGCCACCCTTGCACGGCAGCATGAACGCCCCCGGCACCGCCATCTACTTAAGCGATCTCAAGTTCGGCTGGACGCCAGGGAGGCCGTTTCTCGAGATTGCGCAGTTCAGCGTTGCCCGCGGCGAGCGGGTGTTCCTGCAGGGGCGAAGCGGCTGCGGCAAGAGCACCTTGCTCGGCTTGATCGGCGGCGTGCTGGAGCCCGTGTCCGGATCGGTGAATGTGCTCGGCCAGTCGCTGCAGGCGATGCGCCGGCCGGATCGCGACCACTTCCGCGCCGCCCATGTCGGGTTCATCTTCCAGATGTTCAACCTGATTCCCTATCTGTCGATCCTGGACAACGTACTGCTGCCGCTCGAGTTCTCGCGCGAGCGGCGCATGAACCTCGCGATGCGCGGCTTGCAACCCGGCCCGGAAGCCCGCCGCTTGCTCGGCGCACTGGGACTTGACGACGACGCGATGCTGGAACGGCAGGCGACGGCCCTCAGCCAGGGCCAGCAGCAACGCGTGGCCGCAGCCCGTGCACTGATCGGCCAGCCGGATGTCCTTGTCGCCGACGAGCCGACCTCTTCGCTCGATGCCGATGCGCGGCAGTCATTCCTGACGCTGTTGATGGACGAGTGCACGAACGCGGGCACGACGGTCGTCTTCGTGAGCCACGATGCTTCGCTCGGTTCGCTCTTCGATCGCACGGTGGCGTTCAGTTCGATCAGCCACGGAGGCGCCGCGTGATCATCCCCCGGCTCGCACTCCTCAGCCTGTGGAACCGGCGCAGCACCGTGGTGTTGACCGTGTGCGGGATTGCCGTCAGCGTGGCGCTCTTGCTCGGGGTGGAAAAGATCCGCACCGACATGCGCACCGGATTCGCCAACACGATCTCCGGGGCCGACCTCATCGTGGGTGCCCGCAGCGGGCCCGTGAACCTGCTGCTGTATTCGATCTTCCGCATCGGCGACGCAACCAACGGGGTGTCGTGGAAGATCTACCAGCGCATTGCCGCACACCCTGATGTCGCATGGACCATACCGCTGTCGCTCGGCGATTCGCACCGCGGCTATCGCGTCCTCGGCACTAACAACGACTACTTCACGCACTACCGGTTTGCGCAGGATCGCACCCTGGCGTTCACCGCGGGCGGTCCGTTTACCGGCCGTTATGACGCCGTGGTCGGCGCGGAAGTCGCCAGCGCACTTCACTACACGCTGGGGCAGTCGATCACGCTGGCCCACGGCGTGGGCGAAGTCAGCTTCGCGAACCATGCCGACAAGCCCTTCGTCGTCACGGGCATCCTGGCAAGAACGGGCACGCCGGCAGATCGCACCGTTCATGTCACCCTCGAAGCCATCGAAGCGCTGCACGCACACGCACCTGCACCTCCGGTACTCGCCGGTCCTCCGCACGATGCGGAACCGGGTTTGGATGCCGGGCTCACGCCCGACTCGATTACCGCGTTCATCGTCGGCCTCAAGAACCGCGTTGCCGCTTTCCAGATCCAGCGCGACATCAACGAATTCCGTGGCGAGCCGCTGCTGGCGATCCTGCCAGGCGTGACGCTGCAACAGCTGTGGCAGGTGGTGGGTATCGCCGAGACGGCGCTGCTGGTGGTGGCAGGCTGCGTGGTCTTCGCGGGACTGCTCGGCATGCTCACCGCCGTCCTGACGAGCTTGAATGAACGACGCCGCGAGATGGCGATCCTGCGTTCCGTCGGCGCGCGTCCGACCCATGTCTTCCTGCTGATGATGAGCGAGGCGGCCCTGCTCGGCGGCGCTGGCGTCGTTGTCGGCATGGCGCTGCTGCATGCAGCCGTCGCCGTGGCCCGCCCGCTGCTCGAGAGCCGCTACGGCGTGTTCCTCTCGGGCAATGGCATCACGGTCTTCGAACTGGCGATCGGAGGCGTCGTGATCGCCGCGGCCTTGCTGGCAGGTGCGATCCCTGCATGGCGCGCTTACCGGAACACGCTGGCTGACGGCCTCACGATCCGGGTCTAGACAGTGCCAAACGAACCTTCACTCCATTCACTTCACGCTCGGAAAGCAATCATGCGCACCAGGATGCTCGTTGTCGGTCGCCGCACTGCCGTGCTCGTCTATCGAGCCTCACTGCACCTGCTCTTCGCACCCCTCCTGCTCGCGCCCTGTACGGCCGTCGTTGCCCAGACCGCAGCGAAGGCCGCGAGCGCGGAGAAAGTGATCGACCTCGATTGGCTCGAGTTGTTGCCGGAGAACGAACGTGCGAACGGCGTGGCCGCTGCGCCGCCCCCCGGTCACAATTTCCTCGACGACAACGGCACCGCGATGTCGCAGGAGATGTCCTTCGCGGTCAATCCGGCGGTCAATGGCGCGTTGGTGAAGGTCCCGGGATTCGTCGTCCCCCTCGATCTCGACGCGAAGGGCCAGGTCACGGAATTCTTCCTCGTCCCCTACTACGGCGCGTGCATCCACTACCCGCCGCCGCCCCCCAACCAGATCGTCTATGTGATTTCCCCGAAGCCCTTCAAGCTGCCCACGCTGACGACACCGTATTGGGTCACCGGCCGCCTGCAGACGGCGAGCAAGACTAGCCGCGTGGGCGCAGCGGCCTATACTGTCGCGGCCTCGTCGATGGAAATCTACAAGGACCAGTGAACGGCGCTTCTAAAGAGCCCCAAGGACCGGACGGCGTCCGGCAGCAATGATGACAACAGTGGCAACTGCGGGAGGCCTGTACCCTCCCATCGAACCTTACCGCACGGGCTACCTGCGCGTGTCGGACCTGCACGAACTGTATTTCGAGGAGTCCGGCAATCCTGCCGGCAAGCCTGCGGTGTTCCTGCATGGCGGGCCGGGCGCCGGATCGGATGTGCGGGCCCGGCGGTTCTTCGACCCGAAGGCGTATCGCATCGTCGTGTTCGACCAGCGCGGCTGTGGGCGCAGCCGGCCCCATGCAAGCCTCGTCGACAACACGACGTGGCATCTCGTGGATGACATCGAAGCGCTGCGTCGCCATCTCGGTATCGAGAAGTGGCAGGTATTCGGCGGCTCCTGGGGATCGACCCTGGCGCTCGCGTATGCGCAGACGCATCCGGAGCGGGTCACGGAACTGGTATTGCGCGGCATCTTCATGCTGCGGCAGTGGGAATTGCAGTGGTTCTACCAGGCCGGGTGTTCGGCCCTGTTCCCGGATTTCCATGCGGATTACGTGGCGGTGATCCCGGAGGCCGAACGGGGCGACCTCATTACCGCGTTCCACAAGCGGCTGACGGGCAACAACAAGGCAGAGCAACTCGCGGCTGCTCGTGCGTGGTCCCTGTGGGAGGCCGCAACGAGCTACCTGCATGTCGACCACGAGAGCCTGCGCCGCTGGGGCGATGCGGAGTTCGCGACCGCCGTCGCGCGCATTGAATGCCATTATTTCGTGAACAAGGGCTTCCTCGAACACGAGGACCAGCTGATCACGAACATCGGGCGAATCCGCCACATCCCGGCCGTGATCGTGCAGGGCCGCTATGACGTGGTGTGCCCGATCAAGACAGCGTGGGATCTGCATCTGGCCTGGCCGGAGGCCGATTTCCGTGTTGCGGCCGATGCCGGACACTCGGCATTCGAGCCCGGCAACACCCGGGAACTGATCGCAGCTACCGACCGTTTCAAGTCCCGGTAAACGGTAGCTGCCGACGTGCCGAGGGCGCTATTTCTTGTTCCGCGCCTTGGTCTTCGTCTTTGTCCTGGCTTTGGACCCTGACTTGGACTTGGACTTGGACTTGGACTTGGATTTCGCCTTCTTCTTGGCCTTTTCGGCCTGCTTTGCCTTGTCGAGCGGCACGGGGTCGAGCATCGTGCCCCGGCAGTTCTTCGCGCCGCACCGGCAGTTGTAGAGCTTCAGGTCCTCGGGATCGTCCGTGCTCTCCCAGACGAGCTGGTAGTCGTAGCAGAGTTCTTCACCCGGCTTGATGGTGCGCGTGGCCTCGATGAAGATGCGACGGTCTTCGGTGACCGTTTCGCAGTTCGGATTGCAGCCGTGGTTGATGAAGCGCGCTTCGTTGCCGCCCACGCCCGCGTCGATCACGGTGCGATTGTCGACGATGAACAGGAACGTGTGTCCGTCGTCGTTGTCCTTGAGCTCGTAGCGGCGATCTGCCTCGGCATGGGACACGCGATCGCCGAGGTACTCGATGATGCGCCCGCCCTTGACGATCCGCGTCGTGGCATACACGCCCCGACCGTGGATCGGCGAGTTGCGCACCTCGATCAGCGGCGATGTCGGGATCGACGGCACCTTCTTCACGGCCTTCTTCACGGCCTTCTTGCCCGCCTTCGCGGGCGCCTTGCTGCCCTTCTTGCTGCCTTTTGAGGTCTTCTTCGTCTTCCTGGTTGCCATGTTCTCTCGTGCTTCTATACAGCGATCGGTGCCTTGATGGGCGGGTGGGACTCGTAGCCTGCGATCTCGAAATCGGCGAAGGCATATTCGAATATCGACGGCGGACGACGCTTCAGCTCAAGCCGCGGCAACGGATGAGGCGATCGCGTCAGTTGCAGGTCCGCCTGCTCCAGATGATTGAGGTACAGGTGGCAGTCGCCACCCGTCCAGATGAAATCGCCCGGCTCGAGCCCGCACTGGTCGGCCACCATGTGCGTGAGCAGCGCGTAGGAGGCAATGTTGAACGGCACGCCGAGGAAGATGTCGGCGCTGCGCTGGTACAACTGGCATGACAGCTTGCCGTCGCCCACCCAGAACTGGAACAGCGCGTGGCACGGCGTCAGCGCCATCTGCTCGAGCTCGCCCACGTTCCAGGCGCTGACCACGATGCGACGCGAATGCGGATCGCGGCGGATCAGGTCGATGGTGCGGCTCATCTGGTCGATGTAGCGGCCGTCCGGCGTCGGCCACGAACGCCACTGCCGCCCGTACACCGGACCGAGTTCGCCGCGTTCATCGGCCCACTCGTCCCAGATCGTGACACCGTGCTCGCGCAGGTAGGCGACATTGGTCTCGCCGCGCAGGAACCACAGCAATTCGTGGACGATGGAGCGCAGGTGCAGCTTCTTGGTCGTCACGAGCGGAAAGCCGTCGGCCAGATCGAAGCGCATCTGGTAGCCGAACACGGAAAGCGTGCCGGTGCCGGTGCGATCGGTCTTGCGGGTTCCCGTCGTGCGGACATGCCGCAGCAAGTCGAGATACTGCTGCATCAGCGCGTCCCCGTGGATCCGATGCTGCGATTGCCGCTCGGCTGGCCGCTGCGATAGGCATAGACGAGCAGTGCGAGGCCCGCGACGATCATCGGCAGCGACAGGATCTGCCCCATCGTCACCCAGTCGAACAGGAGGTAGCCGCGATTGAGGTCAGGCACGCGCACGAACTCGATGAGAAACCGGAAGGAGCCGTAGCACACGAGGAACAAGCCGGAAGGCGCGAGGCGCGGGCGAGGCTTCGAGGTAAACGTCCAGATGATGATGAACAGCAGCACGCCCTCGAGCGCCCCTTCGTACAGCTGCGACGCGTGGCGCGGCACGCCGTCGACGACGAAGGCGTATGCGAAGTCGGTCGGCTTGCCCCACAGCTCGCCGTTGACGAAGTTGCCGATGCGCCCCGCCAGCAGGCCGATGGCCGGCAGCGGTGCCGCGAAGTCGAAGACGTCGGCAATGCGCTTGCCTCGTTGCCGCGCGAACAGCGAGAGCGCCGCAAGGACGCCGAGCAGCCCGCCATGGAACGACATGCCGCCTTCCCAGACCTTGAGGATCTGCAGCGGATTGTCGCGAATGCCCTCGAATCCGTAGAACAGCACCCAGCCGAGGCGGCCGCCCAGGATGACGCCCAGGGCCGAGTAGAACACGAGGTCATCGACGTCGATGGGCCTCCACGTCGAACCCGGCTGCTGCGCGCGGCGACGGGCCAGCCACCATGCGGCAATGAAGCCGATGACGTACATCAGCCCGTACCAGCGGACCTTCAGGGGTCCGAGTGCAATCGCGACGGGATCGATGTGAGGATAGGTCAGCACGGCGCGAAATCTTATCAGGTTGATGCAAAAGTCTGTCCGTGCCTTTCTTTCTTGCGCCAGCGAAAAGCG
Source organism: Steroidobacteraceae bacterium (assembly GCA_040080215.1). GTDB lineage: Bacteria > Pseudomonadota > Gammaproteobacteria > Steroidobacterales > Steroidobacteraceae > CAIUGU01. The sequence continues at coordinate 4,506 of JBEBIT010000035.1, read as the reverse complement.
GGGTTTTCACTGTCTCCCGAAATCAACGAGTTACAACTCGTTGATTTCGCCGAGTCATCCGTGACTCAGAACAACGGGGTGTTGCAAAGGACTTTGCATCACCCTGTTGGCAGACGCGGCGAGGCGCGAGGCGCGCCCTACTCCTGCACCACCCGGCAGACGAAGGCCTTGAGATAGCGCGTCTCCGGGATGGCGGGATGCAGCGGATGATCCGGAGCCTGGCCGCCGGTCTCCAGGATCTGCACGAAGCGGCTGACATGGCGTCCGGCCTTGTTGATCGCCCCGAGCAGCTGATCGGCCTCGAGGTGATAGGAACATGAACACGACACCAGGATCCCGTCCTTGTCGAGCAGCTGCATGGCGAGCTGGTTCAGGCGCCGGTAGGCCGCCTCGCCCTTCGGGATGTCCTTCTTGCGCTTGATGAAGGCCGGCGGGTCGATGACGATGACATCGAACGTGCGGCGCTCTTCATGGAGCTTCTCCAGTACGTCGAACGCGTCGCCCTTGATTGTGCTCACGGTGAGGCCGTTGGCTGCCGCCGTTTCCTCGAGCATGCCGAGCGCAGTCGCAGAAGAATCGACACAGGTGACTTCGCTGGCCCCCGCCTTGGCTGCACTCAGGCCCCAGGCGCCGAGGTAGCTGAACACGTCGAGCACCCGCATCCCCTTCACGTACTTGAGGAACGAATGGCGATTGGCAGCCTGGTCGAAGAACCAGCCGGTCTTCTGGCCGGTGAGCGACGGCACCTTGAAGCGGACGCCGTTCTCCTCGACTGTGAGGACATCAGGCATCTCGCCGAAGGCCGTTTCCACGTAGGACGGCAGCCCCTCGAGCTCGCGCGCGCCGCTGTCGTTCTTCCAGATCATCGCCTTCGGGGACAGCACTTTCCGGACTGCCGCAACGATGTCGTCCTTCATCGTCTCCATGCCGGCCGTCGCGATCTGCCCGACGATGTGGTCGCCGTAGCGATCGAGCACGAGGCCGGGCAAGCCGTCGGACTCGCCGTAGACGAGCCGGTAGAAGGGCTTGTCGTAGAGCCGCTCGCGCAGGCTCAACGCGACCAGCAGCCGATGCACGATCAGCGAACGAGCCGGCGGATAACGCTGGTCGCGACCCATGATCCGGGCCGAGATCAGCGAGTTCGGGTTGACGTAGGCATACCCCAGGAACTTGTCGCGACTCGACACGACTCGGCAGATGGCGCCCTTGGCGAAGGTATTGAGCGGCGTTGCAGCCGTGTCCACCTCGTTCGAGAACACCCACAGGTGGCCCGCGGACAGCCGCCGGTCCTCGCCGTTCTTGAGGCGCAGGGCAGGAAACGTCGGGGCGTCGGCCGCAGCGGGGTCGGCCGCAGCGATAGGCTGTGTGGTCATGAACTCTCTGGGAATTGGGCGGAGTAGCGGGCTCAAGGGATCTCGCGGCCCCTTCAGCTATAGTTCGCCATTGTACTTACTGATGGCTCCTTTGGCTGCTCCATGACGACTTCGCCCTCCCCCCCGCAGAACCGCCTAGGGCAAGAGACGAGCCCTTACCTCGCCCAGCACGCCACGAACCCGGTGGACTGGTACCCCTGGGGGCCGGAAGCCCAGGAACGAGCCAGGCGGGAAAACCGCCCGATCCTGCTGTCGATCGGCTATTCGGCGTGCCACTGGTGCCACGTCATGGCCCATGAGTCCTTCGAGGACCCGGTCACGGCGGCGCTGATGAACGAGCTGTTCGTGAACGTGAAAGTCGACCGGGAGGAACGCCCGGACGTCGACCGGATCTATCAGATGGCCCACCAGATGCTGACCCAGCGCGGCGGGGGCTGGCCGCTGACGATGTTCCTGACCCCCGGCGACCAGCAGCCCTTCTTCGGCGGCACCTATTTCCCGCCTGAGCCCAAATACGGCATGCCCGGGTTCCGCGACATCCTGAAGCGGGTGGCCGAGTATTTCCGCACGCACGCGGAGGACATCGCCAAGCAGAACGCTGCGCTGACCCGGGCCTTTGCCGAGATGCAGCCCATACCCGTCGAGTCCGCGGACCGGCTCCAGTCGGGACCGCTGCAACTTGCTCGTGGGGTGATGGCGCGCGATTTCGATCGCAACGCCGGCGGCTTCGGCGGCGCCCCCAAGTTCCCGCACCCGACGTACATCACGTTCCTTCTCAGGCAGTGGCGGGCAACCGCTGGCAGCGACGAACCGGACCTGCAATCGCTCTTCATGGCGACGCTGACCTTGACGCGCATGGCCGAGGGCGGCGTGTACGACCAGCTGGGCGGCGGCTTCTGCCGCTACTCGGTCGACGCCGAATGGACGATCCCGCACTTCGAAAAGATGCTGTACGACAACGCACAGCTGATCGGGGCCTATGCCCAGGCCGCTGTCGCCACCGGCGATCCGCTGTTCCGGACGATTGCGCTCGAAACCGCCGAGTGGGTGCTGCGCGACCTGGGTTCGCCCGAAGGCGCGTTCTGGTCCACGCTCGATGCGGACTCCGAAGGCCACGAGGGACGCTTCTATGTGTGGACGCCCGATGAAATCCGCAGTCGTTTGAGCCCGGAATCCCATGCCGTCTTCGCGAGTCGCTTCGGCCTTGATGGGGACGCCAACTTCGAAGGGAGCTGGCACCTGCGCGCCAGCCGACCGGTCGATGCGATCGCTGCCGAGCAGGGGTTGACCGTCGATGCAGTGAACGCCCACCTGCAATCCGCTCGCGCCACACTGCTGGCGTTACGCAACTCGCGCGTCTGGCCGCAGCGCGACGAGAAAATCCTGACGAGCTGGAACGGCCTGATGATTTCGGGCCTCGCCATCGCTGCCCGCGCCCTCGCGCGCGACGACCTCGGGGTCGCAGCAACCCGCGCTGTCGACTTCATTCGCGGCACGCTGTGGCAAGCGACAGGTACGGGCATGCGGCTCTTTGCCGTTCACAAGGACGGGCGCACCCGCTTTCCGGCCTATCTCGACGACCATGCCTTCCTGCTGGCCGGACTCCTCGACCTGCTCGAGACCCGGTGGCGTACCGCCGACCTCAAGTTCGCGATCGACCTCGCCGAAATCCTGCTTGCCCACTTCGAGGATCGTGAGTCCGGCGGCTTCTATTTCACCGCCGACGATCACGAGGCGCTGCTGCACCGGCCAAAGGCCTTCCAGGACGACGCGGTGCCTTCCGGCAATGGGGTTGCCGCCCTCGCCCTTGGCCGGCTGGGAGCCCTGCTGGGCGAACCGCGCTACCTCGACGCCGCGGAGCGGGTATTGAAGGCATCGTGGTCGCTGCTGGAGCGCTACCCGCAAGCCCATGCAACGCTCCTGATGGCGCTTGATGAGTACCTGCAACCGGTTGATTTGGTGATCATTCGGGGTGACGCCGGCGAAGTCGCGCTGTGGCAGTCGGAGATCAGTCGCATCTACTCACCGAAGCGGCTGGTGTTCGGCATCCCGAAAGACGCGGCTGGCCTGCCTGCAGCCCTGGCTGCGAAGCAGCCGGCGGAGTCCGCGGTCGCCTACATTTGCCGCGGAACGACGTGCTCGGAACCGGTCAGGTCGCTGTCGGCAGTGATCTCCCTCACACGCGGCTGAGCGACGGAGTTACGGGCCTCACAGCACCGGCAATTCCCTCAGGGAACGCCTAGTCCGGACTCGCAATCCGACCCATCAAGTATCGAGGCGAGCGGCCGATAGACAAGTAACCCTTAGGTCACCTTGTCGAGACGGCTAGCCTATGTTCTTCCTGGCAGGTTCGATTGTCGTTCTGGTTTGCGTTCTGGGCGGCTTCATGATGGAAGGCGGCCAGCTGCTGGCGCTGTGGCATCCGAGCGAAATCATCATCATCGTAGGCGCTGCGCTCGGCGCCTTCATGACCAGCAACACACCGAAGGTTGCCAAGCAGTCGTTCACCGGCGCACTCGGCCTGATCAAGGGCCCGCGTTATACCCGCGCCGACTACGCCGACCTGCTGAAGCTGATCTACGACATCCTGATGAAGATGCGCAAGGACGGCGTGCTGGCCCTCGAAGCCGAGATCGAGAAGCCCCACGAGAGCAAGATATTCGGTGCCTACCCGAAGATCCTCGCCGACCACCACATGATCGAGTTCATCACCGACTGCCTGCGCCTCATGAGCGGCGGCAACATGGAAGCCCACGAACTCGAGAGCCTGCTCGAATACGAACTCGAAACCCACCACAAGGAAGCGGCAGAACCTGCGCATGCCGTGCAGAAGGTCTCGGACGCGCTGCCGGGCTTCGGCATCGTGGCGGCCGTGCTCGGCATCGTGAACACGATGGCATCGCTGGAAGGCGCCGAGACGGCGGAAATCGGCGAGAAGGTGGGCGCGGCGCTCGTCGGCACGTTCCTCGGCATTCTCGTGGCTTACGGTTTCATCGGTCCCATTGCCTCGGCGATGGAGAACCGGGCACATGAAGAAGGCAAGGCATTCGAAGTCGTGAAGATGGCGCTGGTCGCGAGCGTCCGCGGCTACAACCCGCAGATCGCCGTCGAGTTCGCCCGCAAGCTGCTGTTT
>JBEBIT010000104.1:0-8076 GCA_040080215.1 Steroidobacteraceae bacterium | reverse complement strand
GCCGGGATTCGCCCGGAGCCTGATGCAAGGATGCACCATGACCCGAGTCAACGGAATGACCCTGTTCGAGCTGATGCTGTCGCTCTCCATCCTGGCCGTCGCCAGCGCCGTCGCGATGCCGGCCTTCGCCAACCTGCGTCGCAATGCGGTGCGGACGACCACGGTGAACGACTTCCTGCATGCGTTGTATCTCGCCCGCAGCGAGGCCATCAATCGCATGGAAGTCGTGAGTGTCTGCAAGAGCGACGACGGCAGGACGTGCGGGAATGACCTGCCCGATTGGGCAGCCGGCTGGCTGGTCTTCGCCAACCACGACCGCGACCAGCCGCCGCAGGTCGATCCGGACGAACCCGTGCTGCGCACCTATCCCGGCTGGCCCGCAGGCAGGATCACCGCCAACAGGCCGGCCTTCTCCTTTCGGCCCGTCACGCAGAGCGGCGTCAACGGTACGGTGCTCTTCTGCGACGAAGGCGGCAGTGCCCACGCGAGGGCCATCGTCATCAGCCAGACAGGCCGGCCGCGATCCACTACCCAGGATGCCGACGGCAATCCGCTTGATTGCCGCTGAACGGGACATGGCTACGATGGACAAGCCAGGGAAGCGTGAACACAGCCAGGCGCCATCGCAGGGGGATGACAACCCGAAGCACGATGCAACAGAATGCCGAAGCGGTGCGATTGCCCGCACCTGCCCCGCACTGGAACCTGCACCCGATCCCGATGACCGCCTCCAATCTCCTCTCTTTGCGCTCGCGAGGCGCCACGCTGGTGGAAGTACTGGTGGCGCTCCTGATCCTGTCGGTGGGGCTGCTCGGCATCGCCGCGCTCTACGTGGACAACCTGCGCAACGGCCGGACGGGCGTCCTGCGCACGCAGGCCTCGACACTTGCGTCGGACATGGCCGAGCGCATTCGCACCAACCGCCTGGGTGGAGCCTCGTTCGCACGAGTAACCGGACAGCGCTGCCACGACCTGCCGGGCAACGCCTCCGCCGACGACGTCGCGGCGAACGAAGTCGCCTGCTGGCAGGAGGAGGTCGCGAATGCCCTGCCCAATGGCACCGGCATCGTCGCCCGCGACACCTCCACGTTGCCCGCCACGTACACCGTCACCGTGAGCTGGTCGGAGACCGGCGCGGGTACGGCGTCCTACGTGGTCCGCGTCCAGTCCTGACCAGCGGACTCTTCGACTCCCGGCGAGCCGGTCGGATTCGCGACAGCGGCTTCACGCTGATCGAGGTCATGGTTGCGATGACGCTGAGCGCGCTGCTGGTCGCGGGCGCCACACAGCTGTTCGTCGACGGCCAGAAGGCCTATCGCGCGAACGAGCGGGCTGCAGAACTGCAGGAAGTCGCACGGCATGCGCTCGCGCTCCTCGAACTGGACCTCCGCATGGCGGGCTATTGGGGCTTGAGCCACGACGCCGCAAGGATTGCAGGCGCCGCCGCACCGGATGAGCCCTTGCCGGCCAGCCTGACTCAAGCCGCATCCGGGATCAGTGCGTGCGGCCCCAACTGGGCGATCCATCTTGGCCAGCACATCGGTGCGTCGGACAATCGGTACACCCTCGCCTGCGCCGCTTTCAATCGCAGGCCGCAGCCGGGATCCGACGTGTTGATCGTCCGTCGCGCGAGCGCGCCGACGGCGGCGCCGCCCACAACACCCCGACTGCGCATCGTCGCCAACCAGGGCCAGGGACAACTGGTCATCGCACCCTGCTCCGACGTGCGCAACAGCGCCTGTACTCGCCTGCCACCCCTGCCCCCCTTTCCCGGCGGGCAGGTCCACGACCTGGTCGTGAACGCCTACTACGTCAGCCGAGATGCCACCGGCCGAAGTGGGCTGCCTTCACTGCGGCGCAAGCGGCTGGTCGGCAACGCGAGCGGCGCGGCGACCCAGGACGAGGAAATCATTGCGGGAATCGAGAACCTGCAGGTGCAACTGGGCGTAGGCGACGCATCGGGCGCAGCGCCCGTGCAGTTTTCGAATCCAGACGAGGTGGACACCGACGACACCAGCCACCCGATCGTGGCCGTGCGCCTGTGGCTGCTGGTCCGGTCGGACTCCGCCGAACCCGGATTCGTGGACGGGAAGACCCGGGAGTTCCCAACGGGCCGCGTCGTCGCCGCGCCGAACGATGCGTTCAGGCGACTGCTCGTCACCACCACCGTCTACCTCAGGAACACACGGACATGAAAGCACTGCCGGCCCACCTTCGCGACAGGGGAATGGCGCTCGCGCTGTGCCTGATCCTGTTACTGATCATCACCGTGGTCGCCACGGCCGGCATGACGACGTCCACGCTGCAATTGCGCATGGCGGCCGGCGTACAGGCGGCGAGCGGTGCATTCCAGGTGGCCGAGAACGCTGTGGAAACGGCCTTGCAATGCTTTCGTCCCGACTCAAACACCGCGGTGACGGCGGCCGATTGTCCGGAAGTCTCCGCCGCAGCCAACGAGGACTACGACTTTGTGGTGGAGCGCTCGACGGATGCGGGCCAAGCCCCCTTGCCGGAGGGCGTGAGCCTCGGGAGTGAACTCGAAGCGAAGGCATTCACGGTCAACGCGGAAGCCCGGGGACGACGCGGGGCGAGTGCCGCGGTGACGCAAGGGTTCTATGTGGTCGGGCCGCGCGAGTAAGCGCGGCAGGGCCCGCGCGGTCAGCTGCCGATATCGCTGCGCTCTATTCGCATCAAACGCAATTCGCGTGGCAGGCTGAAGACGACGCTTTCCGTCTCGCCGCTTGTTTCGACGGCGATCGTGCCGCCCCATTCGCGGAGCCGCTCGACAACCCGCTTTACGAGCACCTCAGGCGCCGACGCCCCTGCAGTCACACCGACGCAGCGTTTACCCTCGAACCATGACGGCTCGAGATCCTCCGGACCATCGATGAGGAACCCGGGAATGCCAGCCTTCTCGGCGATCTCCCGCAAGCGGTTCGAATTGGAACTCGCCGGCGAGCCGACCACGAGAATGACATCGCACGAAGCGACCAGCCGCTTCACGGCGTCCTGGCGGTTCTGCGTGGCGTAACAGATGTCTTCCTTGCGCGGGCTCGAGAGGCTGGGGAAGCGGACTCTCAGCGCTTCCACGACTCGTGCCGTATCATCCACCGACAGCGTCGTCTGCGTGACAAACGCAAGCTTGCCTGGTTCACTGACCTTGAGTGCGTGCACATCGTCCGGGGTTTCGACAAGGTAGATGGCGCCACCATACGACGAGTCGAACTGACCCATCGTGCCCTCCACCTCGGGATGACCCTCGTGACCGATGAGGATGACCTCCCGGGCTTCGCGCGCGTAACGCGTGACTTCCATGTGGACCTTGGTCACGAGCGGACACGTGGCATCGAACACCTTGAGCCCGCGCTGCCTTGCCTCGGATTGCACCGCGCGCGACACGCCATGGGCACTGAAGATCACCGTGGCATCGGCAGGCACCTCGCTCAGTTCCTCGACGAACACGGCCCCGAGCTTGCGCAGGCGATCCACGACGAAGCGGTTATGCACCACTTCATGCCGGACGTAGATGGGCGCGCCGAACAGTTCGATCGCCCGCTCGACAATCTCGATGGCCCGGTCGACGCCGGCGCAAAAACCCCTGGGGTTGGCGAGCAGGATTTGCATGCGCCTAGTGTCGGACTGACCGGATGCAGTGTCCAGCCACTTATCGCCGGTCCTCGGGCGTTGTGCCGGGCCGATCCGCGGAACGCCGGTCCCCCGGCCCCCCGGACGGCACCGACTTCGTCTGACGGCCTTCCCGGAATGCGTCCAGCAACAGGCAGGCCGCGCCCACGGTGATCGCGGAATCCGCGACGTTGAAGGCAGGGAAATACGCGTCGCCCCAATGGAAGTGAATGAAGTCGACGACATGGCCAAGCCACACGCGGTCGATGACGTTGCCGAGCGCGCCGCCGAGTACCAGGGACAGACCCATTGCCAGCACCGTCTGTTCCCGGGTGCGAATCCGCCGCAACCACATCATCAGGACGAGGCTGACGCCCGTGCCGAGCAGGATGAAGAACCATCGCTGCCAGCCTGATGCCCCGGCCAGCAGACTGAATGCCGCGCCTTCGTTGTGCAGGCGGGTGAGTTCGAGCACGGGGAGCAGCACGATGCGCTCGTACAGCTCGAGCGACGACGACACCAGCACCTTCGTCGCCTGGTCGAGCAGCACGACGAACGCCGACAGCCAGAGCCAGTTGCTGGCCCCGCGGGTCGGCGTGAACCAGAGCTTCGAGATTCTGCTGTCGCTCATGGCAAATCCTTCAGGCGAAACGACGCACTTCGCCGGCGCCACTGACGTTGACGGCACAACGGTCGCACAGTTCCGGATGTTCTGCATGGGTGCCGATGTCCGACCGTTTGTGCCAGCAGCGCACGCACTTTGCCGCTGCGGCCGGCCGCACCACGATCCATGCGTCGTTGTCCTCGCCCTCCGCCGCCGGGACGGCTTCAGCAGGCTTCTGCGCAGCGGCCGACACGCGAGCTTCGGACGTGATCAATACAAAGCGCAGCTCATCGCCCAGCGCCGACAGCATCGACTGCAGTGCAGGCTTGCAGTACAGGTCGACTTCGGCATCGAGGGGTGCGCCGATGGAGCCCTGCACGCGCAGCTTCTCGAGTTCGCGAGCCACCGCGGTCCTGAGCGTGATGATGCGAGTCCAGTCGATCGGCTGCGCCTGCGCGGCCGCTGCCGCTGCCGCCGGGACCTTGCTCCACTGGCTCAGGAAAATGGATTCCTCGCGCTGACCCGGCATGTAGCGCCAGATTTCCTCTGCCGTGAACGACAACACGGGCGCGAGCCAGCGCACCATCGCCTCGAGCACGATCAGCATGGCCGACTGCGCAGAGCGTCGTGCCTGACTGCCGGCTGCCGTCGTGTAGAGGCGATCCTTGATGATGTCGAGATAGAACCCGCCCAGATCCACGATGCAGAAGTTGTGCACCTTCTGGTAGATCTGGTGGAACTCGTACCGCCCATAGGCCGCGACGATCTCGTCCTGCAGTTCGCGGGTCCGTTCGACGGCCCAGCGATCGAGCGCGACCATGTCTGCCACGGCCACCGCTTCTTGCGCCGGATCGAAGCCAGCGAGGTTGCCGAGCAGGAAGCGCGCCGTGTTGCGGATACGGCGGTAGGAATCCGCCATGCGCTTCAGGATCTCGTCGGACACGCTCATCTCGTTGGAGTAGTCGGTCGCGGCCACCCACAGGCGCAGCACGTCGGCACCCAGCGCGCTCATCACCTTCTGCGGCGCGACGACGTTGCCCATCGACTTGGACATCTTGCGGCCCTTGTCGTCGACGGTGAAGCCATGCGTCAGTACGCCGCGGTACGGCGCCTTCTCGTGCATGGCGACCGCCGTGAGCAGCGAGCTGTGGAACCAGCCACGATGCTGGTCGGACCCTTCGAGGTACAGATCGGCGGGGAAGCCGATCTCGGGACGTTCGGCCGCCACGCAGTGGTGCGCGACGCCCGAATCCACCCACACGTCCATGACGTCCGTGACCTTGGTGTAGTTCGCGGCATCGGCGCCGAGCAGGTCCCTGGGATCGAGATCGAACCACGCGTCGATACCGCCCTTCTCTACCAGTGCCGCGACCTTCTCGAGCAACGCGGGCGTCTCGGGATGCAGTCGCGAGTCACGGTCGATGAACAACGCGAGCGGCACGCCCCACGTCCGCTGCCGGGAGATACACCAGTCGGGCCGGCCTTCGATCATGCCGGTGATGCGTGCCTCGCCCCAGGACGGCGTCCACTGCACTTTCTTGATCTCTTCGAGTGCGGTGGCACGCAAACGCTGCTGCTCCATGCTGATGAACCACTGCGGTGTCGCGCGGAAAATCAGCGGCGTCTTGTGTCGCCAGCAATGCGGATAGCTGTGGCGATAGCTTTCGTGATGCAGCAAGTGGCCGGACGACTTCAGCATCGCGACGATGAGGTCGTTCGCTTCGAACACCTTCTTGCCGTCGAGGTCCGGGAACTGGGGCAAGCGGAAACGTCCGTCGCCCTCGACCGGGTTCGCGACTTCGAGCCCGTACTTACGACCCACGCCGAAGTCCTCGACACCATGGCCCGGCGCCGTGTGCACCGCGCCCGTGCCCGTATCGAGCGTCACGTGCTCGCCCAGGATCAGCGGCACTTCGCCAGGCTCGTTGAACGGGTGCTTGAGCTTCAGGTTCTCGAGCTGGCTGCCCGTGAACGTCTTGAGGATGCGGGCATCGGCCAGCGCTTCACCCACGCGCTTCTGGATCTGCGGCAGCAGGTCCTTGGCGACGATGAGCTGGCGCGCGCCGGCCTGCACCAGCACGTACTCGAATTCAGGATGGATGGAGACGGCGCGGTTGGCCGGCAGCGTCCACGGCGTGGTGGTCCAGATGACCACCGACGCAGGACCGCTGACGCCGAGCGCGGCCCACTCGGGTCCCACGATGTCGAAACACACATCGATGGCAGGCGAGGTGCGCTCTTCATATTCCACTTCCGCTTCGGCGAGTGACGAACGGCAGTCGAGGCACCAGTGCACGGGCTTGAAGCCCTTGTACAGATGGCCCTTCTCGATGATGCGGGCGAACGCACGCAGTTGCTCCGCTTCGTAGCGCGGCTTCAGCGTGAGATAGGGATTCTCCCAGTCGCCCATGACACCGAGGCGCTTGAAGTCCTGGCGCTGCGCGTCGACCTGCACATTCGCATATTCGCGGCAGGCAGCGCGGAAGGCCTTGGCGTCCAGCTTGCCGCCGACACGTCCATGGGTCTTTTCCACCTGATGCTCGATCGGCAGTCCGTGGCAATCCCAGCCGGGAATGTAAGGCGCGTCGAACCCGTCAAGGGTTCGCGACTTGACGATGATGTCCTTCAGGATCTTGTTGACGGCATGGCCGATGTGGATCGCGCCATTCGCATAGGGCGGGCCGTCGAGCAGCACGAACTTCGGGCGACCTGCGGCGGTCTTGCGCAGTTTCTGGTAGATGCCCTGCGACTCCCACCACGTCAGCATGTCGGGTTCGCGACGCGAGAGGTCCGCCTTCATCGGGAAGTCGGTGGCGGGAAGGTTGATGGTGCTCTTGTAATCCATGGTCTCTGCTTGAACTCTACCTGTCCGGCTGGCCGCGGAGGATGTCCCGGGCCTGCCTCGCATCTTCATGCATTTGCACGGTCAGCGCATCGAGGCTCGGGAACCAGCGTTCGTCCCGGAGCTTCGCCACGAAATCCACGTGCAGGCAGCGACGATACAGGTCGCCCGCGAAGTCGAACACGTGCACTTCGAGCAATGGCTCTGCCGTCTCCCCGCCCGTCTCGTTCAGCACCGGACGGGTGCCGAGATTGGCGACCCCCGGGGCGTCTTTCAGCCCGCCGCCCGTCACCCGGACCGCGAACACGCCCATGAGAGGGGTCACCTTCCGGTGCAGGAACAGGTTGGCCGTCGGAAAACCGAGCGTCCGGCCAAGCTGCTTGCCGGGCCCCACCTTGCCGGACAGGCGGTACGGCCGCCCGAGCAGCCGCTGCGCACGATACAGATTCCCGGCCGCCAGCGCAGCCCGCACCAGCGAGCTGCTGACCCGTTCGCCCTCGAACAGGAACGGGGCCACCTCCTCGACCGCGAACCCGCGGCTAGCGCCCAATTCCCGCAGTGTATCGACCGACCCCGCGCGTCGATGCGCAAACCGGAAATCGTGGCCCACCACCAGGTGACGCACGCCGAGACCCGTTACCAGCACGTCGTCGACGAAACCCTCCGGGGACACGCCGGCCATCCGCTCGTTGAAATGCAGCAACACGAGGTAATCGACCCCGAGGTCGGCGAGCGCGGCGAATTTCTCCCGGAGACGCGTCAGCCGCGCGGGCACCTCGCCGCCATGGGCGAAGTATTCACGGGGGCTCGGTTCGAACGTGATGACGACGGAAGGCAGGTCCAGCCGCGTGCCGTGCCGCTTGACCTCGCGGACCATCTCGCGATGGCCGAGGTGCACGCCGTCGAAATTGCCGATGGTCGCCACGCAGCCGGGTAACCGGGCACGCAGATTGTCGAGGCCCCGCACGAGCTGCATCGCTGCGCGCCACTCCAGGAATAGGGGTTA
>JBEBIT010000034.1:0-34479 GCA_040080215.1 Steroidobacteraceae bacterium | reverse complement strand
CAACGTGACGGGCACGGTGTTGCGATCGATCAGCACGAGGCCGCGGGCGGCGTCGATGACGAGCCCGGTGCCGTGGTAGTTGCGGTCGGTGATGCCGGTGACCGAGTACGGCATGTCGAAATCGACGAGCACGAGCGACGGCGTCAGCTTGTCGATCAGCGGATCGCCGGACGTGGCGAAGCGGGTGCCCGCAGGCACCGTCGGCTTGGAGGTGCCGTCGCTGATCCACTCGGTGCACGGCCAGACGCCCTGCGCGTCGTCCCGCTTGCAGTGGCGGATCGGGAACCAGCGGCGGTCCATGCGCACCACTTTGAGCTTCGACGCGCGCGGATCCTCGATGGACACGAAGCGGGCCGAGACCTGCTCGCCGTCCTGCACGCCCTTCAAGATGGCCTCGAAATCGGCCAGCGACTTGGTGGGCTTGCCGTTGAAGTCCGTGATGACGGCCCCGCGGGGAATGCCGGCGGATCCGAGCACGTAACCGGGATTGGCGACGTAAACACCGCTCACAGGCGCATTGAGATGGCGCGCCTGCTGCCAGGACAGCGTGTGCACGATGCCGTCGCCGAGTTCGAGGTATTCATCGGGGGTGATCTGGTCCAGGTTCTGCACCGGCAGCTCATGCGTCTGCGTCGCGCCGCCCCGCTGCACCTCGACCTTGACGACCTGGCCGACCTTGTCGTCGAGCACCTGCGACAGCGGATCGAACGTATCGGCCAGCTTGCCGTCGAGGCGGATCAGGATGTCGCCCGGCTCGAGGACGCCCTCGGCGGTGGACCCCGGCTGCACTTCGCGGACGACGAGCATGCCGGTCCGCCCGGGTTCGCTCTTGCGGACCTCGGCTTCGGTCTCGGGCTTCAGCCCCAAGCGCGCCAGCTCATCGAACGGCGTGTACTTGAAGACGGTCTGCAGGGTGCCGCGCTGCACGGGCTTGCCCTGCTGGATCAGCGCGAGCGCGCGCGCGACGCGATCGAGGGGCAGGTAGAAGCTGGACGCTGCATTGCTGCTGCCGCCGGCGTTCAGCGCCAGCACGCGACCGTCGATGTCGAGCACGGGCGAGCCGGAGGAACCGCCCGAGGTGCCCGACGCGGCCTGGTAGTAGAAGGTATTGAAATCGTTGTACTTGCCGACGCCGTACGCCGGCGCCTCGCGGTCGAGGCGGGCCAGCGTGCCGGCCAGGATGGACAGCTGCTCGCCGGCGTCGTTGCCGACCACGCGGATCTCGCGACCCACCTGCGCTCCCTCGGGATGCAGCTTCAGTTCTGCCGGCTTGATGAAGCGCAGCTTGGATGGGTCGTACCGGTAGAACCCGAAGTCGTGGATGGGATCGCGGTAGACCGGATACAGCGTGACTTCCTCGCGATTGAGGAACACGGCCTGCGCTGTCACGGGGCCCGGTGTCACCACATGGCGGTTGGTCAGGATCAGGCCGCGGGCGGCGTCGACCACGAACCCGGTGGCCTGGCTCGAGCTGTTCCACTCGGTATCGAACGCACGGACCTGGTCGATCTGGATCGTGACGATGCCGGACGCCACGCGCTCGATGGTGCGCGTCCAGCGGGAGTCCTCGGGACCGGCAATCGCCTGGAGCGGGGCGGGGGCCGGGGCGCCGACTGCGCCTCTGGCGATCGGCGCGGCGCCTCCCCCTCCCGGGGCGGGGCCCTGCCCCATGGCGGCTGACGCGACGAGCAATCCGGCAAGCAGGGCGGCTTTGTTCATTGGAGGGTGCTTAAGCGTTCGAGAAAGTGGCATCCGACTATATTCGCTAACTGACCGCCCGCGGTTGCATCCGGTTCCCGGAAGCCTGCCTGCTTCAGGTCACAGCGAATAGCCAAACGCGGCCTTGAAGCGATCGCCAAACTCGGACTGGGTGAACACGTGGTTCTGCGGCCCGTCCGATTCGATCTTGTAAGTACCGAGCAGCGAGGCTACACGCCCGGTCGTCTCCCAGTCGAGACCCTTGTCAATTCCATAGATAAGTCCCGCCCGGTACGCGTCACCGCAGCCGGTGGGGTCCTTGAGGGCCGTCGGCTTGGCGACGGGAATGTCGATGCACCTGCCCCCGGCGTAGATCTGCGAGCCTGAACTGCCCCGCGTCACGACCAGTGCCTTGACCCGGGAGGCCAGCTCCACATGGGAGAGCCCCGTGCGCTCGGCCAGCACCTGGCTTTCATAGTCGTTCACCGCGATCCAACTGGCCTGGTCGACGAACCTGAGCAGGTCCTCGCCGTTGAACATGGGCAGGCCCTGGCCCGGGTCGAACACGAACGGGATGCCTGCGGCGACGAACTGCTCGGCGTGCTGGATCATGCCGTCGCGCCCGTCCGGCGAGACGAAGCCGATCGTGATCCCGGCATCCGTCGGCACCTTCTGGATGTGCGCGTGATTCATCGCGCCCGGATGGAAGGCGGTGATCTGGTTGTCGTCGAGATCGGTCGTAATGAACGCCTGCGCGGTGAACTCGGAGGCGACGTCCGCGATGTACTTGAGGCTCACGCCCTTGTCGATCATCCATTTCCGGTAGGCACCGAAGTCATGCCCCACCGTGCCCATCGCATGCCCCGCCCCGCCGATCAGCTTGAGGTTGTACGCGATATTGCCGGCCGTCCCGCCGAAGTTCCGGCGCATCGTCGGCACCAGGAACGACACGTTCAGCATGTGGATGCGCTCGGGCAGGATGTGCTCCTTGAAGCGGCCCGGGAAGACCATGATCGAGTCGTACGCAAACGAACCGCAGATGAGTGCTGTCATGGAGGAGTCGTCAGTAAAGGAGTGGGGTCGAAGAGTGGGAGGACTAGCCGAGCAACACGCCGGCCCAGATCACGATCAGGAAGAGAAAGGCGAAGAGCACGGCGGTGGAGCCCACGTCCTTGGCGAGCCCCGAGAGCTCGTGGCGCTCGAGTCCGATGCGGTCGACCACCGTCTCGATGCCGGTATTGAGCAGTTCGACGATGAGCACGAACAGCACGGAGCCAACGAGCAGCGCCTTCTCGATGCCGGTCTTGCCGAGGTAGACGCCAAGGGGAATGAGCACGATGGCGAGCAGCACTTCCTGCCGGAAGGCGGCTTCGAAGCGGAAGGCGCCCTTGAACCCCTTCCACGAATTCACGAACGCGGACAGCAGCCGGTGCATACCGGTCAGTTTCGGGCGGTCCTGCATGTCTTAAGGAAACCTCTGCTGTCGTCGGGTGACGTAATCCGCAGAAGTATAAAGGGAATCGCAAGGTTCCGTCCGGGCCTCCGCCACAGGACGGCAGCCCGGACGACGATCCCGGGGAAGGTCAGGCCTGCGCCGCCTTCCAGGTCAGATCCAGCTGCTTCGCGGCGCGCACGTCGTCCAGCCGGCGGACCGGCAGGGTGTGGGGAGCACTGTGCAGCTTGTCCGGATCGGTACCGGCCTCGGCAAGGATGGCGATCATCGCCTCCACGAACGCATCCAGCTCTTCCTTCGCTTCTGTCTCGGTAGGCTCGATGAGCAGGCACTCGGGTACGAGCAGCGGGAAGTACGTCGTCGGGGCATGGAAGCCGTGGTCGAGCAGGCGCTTGGCAAAGTCCATCGCCGACACGCCGAGCTCCTTCGACTGCCGTTTCAGCGTGATGATGAACTCGTGGCTCGCCCGCCGGTCGCTGTACGCCGCGTCGAAGCCGGCCGCCTTGAGTCTCGCGAGCAGGTAGTTGGCATTCAGCGTCGCATACTCGGACACCCGCTGCATGCCGGCACGACCCAGCATGCGCATGTAGATATAGGCACGCAGCAGGACGCCCGCGTTGCCCATGAAACCGGACAGCCTGCCAATGGACTGCGGCAGGTCCTTTTCAGTGAGCCAGCGATACTGGTTGCCTTCCTTGCCCACGACGGGAATCGGCATGAACGGCAGCAATCGCTTGCCGACCCCGACTGCGCCCGAGCCGGGCCCGCCGCCACCGTGGGGCGTCGAGAACGTCTTGTGCAGGTTCATGTGGATGACATCGAAGCCCATGTCGCCCGGCCGCACCTTGCCGAGGATCGCATTGAGGTTCGCGCCGTCGTAATACAGCAGGCCGCCAGCGTCGTGGACGATGCCGGCCACTTCCGCGATGCGCCGCTCGAACACACCGAGCGTCGAAGGATTCGTCAGCATGATGCCCGCCGTCGCCGGGCCCACCACGCGCTTCAGCGCGTCGATGTCGATGTCGCCATTCGGGAGCGAGGGAATCTCCACGACCTTGCAGCCGCACATCGTCGCCGTCGCGGGGTTGGTGCCGTGCGCCGCATCGGGAACGATGATTTCCACGCGGGCCAGGTCGCCGCGAGCCTGGTGGTACGCACGGATCATCGCTACGCCGGCGAACTCACCCTGTGCGCCCGCCATCGGCGTCAGCGACACGCCCTGCATGCCGGTGACATCGCGCAGCATGTCCTGCAGCTCGTACAGGCAGCCGAGGAAGCCCTGCCCCGTTGCTGCCGGCGCATACGGATGCCGCGACAGGAATTCGGGCAGCATCGCGAGCGTATTGCAGGCACGCGGGTTGTACTTCATCGTGCACGAGCCGAGCGGATAGAAGTGCGTGTCGATGGAGAAGTTGAGCTGCGACAGGCGCGTGAAATGCCGCACTGCCTGCAGCTCGGACACTTCGGGAAGCAGCGGACGCTTCGAGCGACGCAGGCCGGCGGGAATGTCGGCGGCTTCCGCAGCCGGGAACTGCGCCGTCGCCGTGCGACCGGTGCGGGAATGCTCAAAAATCAGTTTTTCGTGCATGTGACTGGCTCTGCTTAGTTCAGCAATGACGCGAGTGCTGCGGCGTACCGCGCGATGTCGTTGCTGTTGCGGGTTTCGGTGGCGCAGACGAGCAGCGCGTTCCCCAGTTCGGGATAGTGCTCGGCCAGCGAGTAACCGCCGACGATGCCTTGCGCGGCCAAGGCCTCAAGCACCGGCTCGACCGGACGATCGAGTGTCAGCACCGCTTCATGGAAGCGCGGCCCGCTGAACACGGCGCGGACACCGCGGATCTTCGTCAGTGCCTCGACCAGTTCGCGCGTACGCGACTGGCTTGCGGCAGCGACGCGTTCGAGTCCTTCGGGGCCGACGATCGACAGGTAGATGGTCGCGGCCGTGACCAGCAACCCCTGGTTCGTGCAGATGTTCGACGTGGCCTTGGTGCGGCGGATGTGCTGCTCGCGCGCCTGCAGCGTCAGCGTAAAGCCCGGCTTGCCGTCGAGGTCGAGCGTGCGGCCCACGATGCGGCCCGGCATTTGCCGGACGTGCTCCATGCGCGTCGTCATGAACCCGAAATACGGACCGCCGCCTGCCAGCGGCACGCCGAGCGGCTGGCCTTCGCCGACCACGATGTCGACGCCCTTCTGTCCCCATTCTCCCGGCGGCTTGAGCAGCGCAAGCGACGTGGGATTGACCACTGCGATCACGAGCGCGCCGTTGGCATGGGCCCAGTCGGTGAGCGCATCGACGTCCTCGAGCTGGCCGAAGAAGTTCGGCTGCTGGATGACGAGCGCCGTGACGTCCTGTCCCTTCCACTTGTCGAGGGCGGTGGCATCGGTCGTACCGCTGCCCGGCACGTACGGCAGCATCTCGAAATTGAGCGACTGGTTGCCGGCGATGGCGCGGGTCACCTGCCGGTAGATGGGGTTCAGCGTCGTCGGCATCAGGATGCGCGCCGACGTCGAGCGGCGATGCGCACGCACCGCCATCAGCGCGGCCTCGGCGACAGCCGACGCTCCGTCGTACAGCGATGCGTTCGCCACCTGCATGCCCGTGAGGCTTGCGATCATCGTCTGGTATTCGTACAGCAACTGCAGCGTGCCCTGGCTCGCCTCGGCCTGGTATGGCGTGTAAGCACTGTAGAACTCGCCGCGGGTCACGATGGACCAGACCGCCGCCGGAATGTGGTGTTCGTAGGCGCCGGCACCGATGAAGTTCAGCGGCTTGCCATCCTGCGTCGCGCGCTCTTGCATCAGCCGCGCGATGTCCATCTCGGTCAGCGCTTCGGGCACGCCAGCGAGCGAAGCGCCTCGCAGTGACGCCGGGATCTCATCGAACAGCGCATCGATACTCGGCACGCCGATGGTCGCCAGCATGTCGCGGACATCGGTGTCGGTATGGGGAATAAAGGGCATGGGGCGTTCTCGGGCGAGGACCGGACTTTCTGGGATCAGTGCGCTTCGGCAGCGACAACCTGGTCGTAGGCAACGGCGTCGAGCAGCTTCGCGATTTCCGCCGCGTTGCTCGGGCGGATACGCGCGATCCAGCCGGCGCCGTACGGATCGGTGTTGATCAGCTCGGGTGTCGCTTGAAGCGCGTCGTTGTTGGCGACGACTTCACCGGACACCGGGCTGTACACATCCGACGCGGCCTTCACGGACTCGACAACGGCACAGGCAACGCCTGCCGTCAGGGTCTTGCCGACTTCCGGGACGTCGACGAACACGAGGTCGCCGAGCGCGTTCTGCGCGTGGTCCGAGATGCCGATGGTCACGGTGCCATCGCTTTCCGTGCGTGCCCACTCGTGGGACTTCAGGAATTTGAGGCCAGCGGGGGTGGTCATGTAGAACCCTCTTTTCTATTGGTTGGAACTAACGGGCCGCAGCGACATCGCCACTCGGCTTGCCGTTGCGGACGAAGGACAGCTTGACGACGCGCGCGGGGAGCAGCTTGCCGCGAATGTCGACCTGGACGGTGTCGCCCGTGGCGGCGGGCACGCGGGCAAAGCCGATGGATCGTTCGAGCGTGGGTGAGAACGTGCCGCTCGTCAGTTCGCCTTCGCCGGCTGCGCCCGCGATCACCTTCTGGTGGCCGCGCAACACGCCGCGCTCCTCGAGGACAAGGCCCACGAACTTGCGCAGGTTGCCGCGGGCGCGCTGCGCATCGAGCGCCGCGCGGCCGATGAAGGAACGGTCTGCCGGCTCGAACGCGACAGTCCACGTCAGGCCGGATTCGAGCGGCGACACGCTCTCGTCCATGTCGTTGCCGTACAGGTTCATGCCGGCTTCGAGCCGCAGCGTGTCGCGGGCGCCGAGGCCGCACGGTGCGACGCCGGCTTGAATCAGCTTCTGCCAGAACGCGGGCGCTTCCGTCGCGGCCAGCATGATTTCCCAGCCGTCCTCGCCCGTGTAACCGGTGCGCGCGACGAAGTAGTTGCCGAACGCAGCCCCCGCAAATGTCGGCACTTGCATTGCGGCGGCAGCGTGCTCACCCAGCAGCGTCGCAGCCTTCGCGCGGGCGTTCGGCCCCTGCACGGCGATCATGGCGAGATCGGTCCGCGGTGTGACCGAAACGCCATAGGCCTTCGCATGCGCAGTGATCCACGCGATGTCCTTGTCCCGCGTGCCCGCATTGACGACCAGGCGGAAGGCCGACTCGGACAGGAAGTAGACGATGAGGTCGTCGATGACGCCACCGGCCTCGTTCAGCATGCAGCTGTAGAGCGCCTTGCCCGGGACCTTCAGCTTCGCGACGTCGTTGGCCAGCAGGTGGCGCAGGAACTCGCGCGTGCGGCTACCCGCGAGATCGACCACGCACATGTGCGACACATCGAACATGCCGGCGTCGCGCCGCACGATGTGGTGTTCCTCGATCTGGGAGCCGTAGTTGACGGGCATGTCCCAGCCGCCGAAGTCGACCATGCGGGCGTTGGCGGCGAGGTGCGAATCGTGAAGCGGGGTGCGAAGACCCATCGGGGGCGGTTTCCTTGGAAGTCCGAAGCAGCTGCAAGACCCGGGACGCGGGGAAGAACCCCAAATACCGGACACAAAAAAAGGCGGCACGCCTCCGGTGAAGAAGACTTGCCGCCCCTCTGTCCTTGCAACCTGAGAGATCGGGCGCCGGGCCGGAGTCTCTGCAAGCAGTGCTCTCGACGGCCTCGCCTCTCCCCTTCGGTGGGTCGGAAATGCGCCAGCGCGCCTGCGACCACTCTCCAGAGACCACCATGTGACGCCGCCGTCCTTTTGCCTGAGCGTTTCCGGGCGGGTTGCGCCTTCGGCGGTCTTGCGACTCTCTCCGGACGGGTCTTGCGATGGGTGCGGGGATGGTAGCGGAAGATGGAGGGGGGAGATAGGCCCGGAGGGCGATCGGAGGAACACTCGAGAGGAGGATTTCCGGGACGGCCTGCCAGCAGGTAGGTCTAGCGACAAGTAGGCCTACCGGCAGGAGGGCCTGCCGGCAAGTCAGAATGGGTTGAGGGAGGAAATCGTGTAATTCAATGGGCCTCGTTCCTTTCTGACTTGCCGGTAGGCCTTTAGCCTCGTAGGGGCTACTTGTCGGCAGACCCACTTGCCGGAGGCCTACTTGCCGGCAGGCCGTCCCGAAGAATATGCGGACAACACCGGCCGGTCGCCTCCTTGCTCGTTGAGCTACAATCGCACCTCATTCCCATCTGGCCCCGCTCGTTATGCCTTTGATCCAGCGCCGTAAATCGATTCCGGTCCGCATCGGCAACGTCACTGTCGGCGGCCCTGCACCGGTGGTCGTGCAGTCGATGACGAACACGGACACGGCGGACATCGAGGGCACCGTCCAGCAGGTGAAGTCGCTGGCGCGCGCGGGGTCGGAGCTGGTGCGCATCACGGTCAACTCGGATGAGGCGGCAGCAGCGGTCGGCCCGATTCATGAGCGGCTGCTGAAGCTCGGGGTCACTGTCCCGCTGGTAGGTGATTTCCACTTCAACGGCCACAAGCTGCTGAAGGCGCATCCCGAGTGCGCCCGCGCGCTCGCGAAGTACCGCATCAACCCGGGCAACGTGGGTCGCGGCAGCAAACGCGACACGCAGTTCGCCGAGATGATTGAAGTGGCGTGCGAATTCGACAAGCCCGTCCGCATCGGGGTGAACTGGGGCAGCCTCGACCAGGACCTGCTCACGCGCCTGATGGACGAGAACTCGGCGACGGCAGAGCCGCTCGAGGCGAATGCGATCATGCACGAGGCGCTAGTCCAGTCCGCCATCGGCAGCGCTGCCCGTGCCGAAGAACTGGGTCTCGCACGCGACCGCATCGTGATCTCCTGCAAGGTCAGTGGCGTGCAGGACCTGATCAGCGTCTATCGCGAACTCGCCCGCCGCTGCGATTACGCGTTGCATCTCGGACTCACCGAAGCCGGCATGGGATCGAAAGGCATCGTCGCCTCCACCGCCGCCATGGCTGTGCTGCTGCAGGAAGGCATCGGCGACACGATCCGCGTGTCGCTCACACCTGATCCCGGCGGCGACCGCACGCAGGAAGTGATCGTCGCGCAGGAGATGCTGCAGACGATGGGTTTACGCTCGTTCATGCCGATGGTTGTAGCGTGTCCGGGCTGCGGGCGCACGACTTCCACGTTCTTCCAGGAGCTCGCGCAGAAGATCCAGTCGCACCTGAGGCAGCAGATGCCCGAGTGGCGCAAGCGCTATGTCGGCGTCGAGGACATGACCGTCGCCGTGATGGGCTGCGTCGTCAATGGCCCCGGCGAGAGCAAGCACGCGAACATCGGCATCAGCCTGCCTGGAACAGGTGAACGGCCGGTCGCGCCCGTCTACATCGACGGCGAGAAAGGCCCGACGCTGAAAGGCGACCGCATCGCGGAGGAATTCCAGTCGCTGGTCGAGGACTATGTGTCGCGCAGTTACGCGCCCGTGCAACCCAAGGAACCCGCATGAGCGCGTTGAGCGAGAAGAAGTGCAAGCCCTGCGAAGGCGGCGTCGCACCGCTGACCAGGGACGAAGCCTCGACGATGCTCGTCAGCCTGCGGCCGGAATGGAGCCTGACACCGGACGGCAAGGCGCTGCGACGCGCTGACGCGTTCAAGAACTTCTACCACACGATGGCCTTCGTGAATGCCGTCGCCTACATCGCGAACACCGAAGACCACCATCCCGACATCGAGTGCGGCTACAACTACTGCCGTATCGAGTTCACGACGCATGCGATCGGCGGGTTGTCGGAGAACGACTTCATCTGCGCAGCGAAGATCGATGCGCTGACTGCGACTTGACGTCAGCCTGACGACCTTCTCTTGGGTCTATTCCAGCGTCACTACAGGCGCCGCCCCTGAATGACCCGGATCAGCACTACTATCACCGCAATGACAAGCAGCAGGTGGATCAATCCACCCAAGGTGTACGAAGTGACCAAACCCAGTATCCACAGAACAACCAGGATGATTGCGATGGTCTCAAGCATTTCTCTTCTCCCTGTGCCCCATACTTCCAACCCCTAGCCCGGGTGTCCCACCAGACCTCCTCGCGCTCCATAGGTATTCCCTGCAGCGACCTCCGTCCCGATGCAACTTGGGCCCGACTCAGTGCGTCAGGTCGTAGATCGCGAAGTTGACCGCGAGGCGGATGCCGAGGTTGGAGTCTTCCTGCGGGTACTGGGGGTCGTCGGCGTACTGCCATGAGTCGCCGAGGTCGTTGTTGAACGTGATCATCACCATCACGCGGCCGTCGTCGTCGAGGATGGCGCGCCAGTGCGGGACGGCGCCGTCCGCGCGATAGCCCCTGTTGAGTCCCGCCCTGCGGATCGAGCGCATGTTGCGCACCTGTTTACGCTGTGACAGGTCGTAGAAGGTGGTGAAGATCGGATCGGTGGCGGCGAGCTCGACGACATTCCGATCCGGAAAGACCTTCCGCAGCGCCGCTTCGAATGTCTGCCATTCCTGCGTCCCGAAGAAGCTGTCGCACAGCAGGAAACCGCCGCGCTCGAGGTAGTCGCGCAGCTTGGCCGCCTGCTCGGTCGTGAGGTCGAAGCTGCCCACGTTGCTGGCCACCAGGAACGGCCAGTCGAACACATCGTCGCCATCATCGAGGTCCACCGGTTGCTCGACCGAACGGACATCGATCGTGGTCAGGCGACGCAGCAGCCGCGAGAACTTGCGGTCGCCGAGCGGATAGTCGATGGTCCATGAGGAATTGCCGGCCTTCCAGTCACCGCCCCCGCCTCCCCGCCCACGAGCCGGCGGATACATGAGGCGGCCAAGCACGAAATTGGCGGGGACCTGGTAATCGGGGGGCAGCGACGAATCGGACTCCCCTCCTTCAAGCGGCGGGTATTCGCGAAACGCCTTCTGCGCGTACAAGGCGCCGCTGAACGCCAGCAACAACAGGCTGCTGCCGAGCAACAGGTGTCTTCGCGCGAACTGGAACGTGCTTCCCAAGGAATGCCCCCCGGCTTGAACTCCCGCCACAGTATGCGCAACCGCGACGGAAAAGCCGAGATGCGCGAGCGCGGGTCCCGGGAGGGGAAGTGTCGCTCCGGAGATCCGCCGGGAATCGCGGGCGGCCGGCCCCGCGGTCAGAGCGTGAAGCCGACCCAGCGGCCGAAAAAGATCACCAGGGTCCACAGCAGCAGGGACAGGCCGCCGGCCAGCTTTGCCGATGAGGGAATGACGTCGCTCGTGTCCCAGCGCTGCACGTCCTTGTAGGTGACGAAGTGGAACACGAGCATGTTCACGCCGGCCAGGAACATGAAGAAGAACTTGATCCGAAGCAGCGTGCTGTCGAAGTAGCGGATCGGCGTCGACGAGAACAGCATCAGGCCGGTGATCGCGGCCACGATGAACGCGCCCCACGTCCATGGCAGGAAGTCATTGGTGACCCGCGTCACCGGTTGCTCGCGGGACGCGAGGCCCAGCAAGCGCAGGTCCACGGCGACGATAGAGCCGACGACCGACACGAGGGCGATCACGTGCAACGACTCGAGCACGGGGAAGTACAACGCGCCCTCGCGGATCGCGGTTCCAAAGGCGGATTGTTCGATGGTCTGCAGGAAGTCGGCGAGCGCCATGACAGGATTCTCCTAAGGCGAAAGGGGCCGGGCAGACCGGGCTACGTGTGATAGGCAATCCAGCGCCCGGCGACGATGATCAGCATCCACAGCACGAGCGAGGCGACCGCCGCAGCCCGTGCCGTGCCGGGCACCGCCGCAGCGACATCCCAGTGGCTGGCCCCGTCGGCGATACGCCGCTGCATGTACACCGTCAGGGCCGCGACGAGCACCAGCATCACCATCTTCGACTGGAACTCCCAGGTCGTCAGCGAGCGGGCCGGCTCGCCGATGAGCAGCACGAGGCCCGTGACGATCATCACCACCAACGCGATCCAGATGCCGGGAGCAAAGCGCTGGGCCACGCGAGTCAGCGGCGTGTGGCCGCTGATCAGTCCGAGGATGCGCAGGTTGATGATGGCCGCGGACGAGAACAGCACCGCGAGCGCCATGTAGTGGACGGACTGCGTGCTGGGGATGATCCACTCATACGTCACGATGACGCCGCTGAGCGACGTATGGGCAATCCAGTCGGCGAACTGGCTGATGGCGGCGCTCTGCATCTCGCATCCCCTTGGGCGCAGGTGGAATCCGGTGACCGGCTTCTTGTTGGCGCCATTTGAGACCGGTCCGGGGCTGCGTTGAACCCGCAATACCCCGTAGTCGCTGCGGGGCATGCCCCCTGCGCTGCACTACAGCGTGAATCCCACCCACCGGCCGAAGAAGATCACGATGCCCCACAGCAGGATCGAGAACGCACCGGCAGCGCGCGCGGAAGTCGGGATTCCGTCCTGGCCCTGGTCCCACTTGTCGACGTTCCTGTAGGTGATGAACTGGAACACCAGCATGTTGATGCCGGCCAGCAGCATGAAGAAGAACTTGATGCGGATGTACGTGTTGTCGAAGTAGCGCTGCGGTGTGGCCGAGAACATCAGCAGGCCCGTCACGAGCGCGAGGCCGAAGGCGCCCCAGGTCCACGGCAGCAGGTCCTTGTGCAGCGTCGTGATGCGCAGGTCGCGGAACGCCATGCCGAGCAACCGCAGGTCGATGAACACGATCGTGCCCACCACCAGCGTGAGTGCGATCACGTGGACGGACTCGAGGAACGGGAAGTACGGCCCGCCCTCGCGAATCAGCGTGCCGACGGCGGAATTCTCGATGGTCAGGAAGAAGTCGCTCAGGGCCATGTCCTCTACTCCGTGGATTCTTGTTGGTATGCGGTTCAGGCGTGGTACGCGATCCAGCGACCGGCCAGGATGATCAGCATCCACAGCGCCATCGATCCAACGGCCGCAGCCCTGGCGCCACCGGGCGCCGCCGGCGCGGCATCCCACTCAGCGGCATTGGCAACCACGGTGCGCTTCAGCGAGACGGTGAGGACCACGACGATCAGCAGCATCACCATCTTCGACTGGAACTCCCACGTCGTGATGGAACGCACCGGCTCGGCGATCATCAGCAGTAGCCCCGTGATGACTGCGCCGGCGAGGCCGATCCAGATGCCGGGGGTGAGGCGCTGCGTGAGGCTGGAGATCGTCTGGTGCCGCGCGATCTTGCCGAGGATGCGCAGATCCACGACGACGGCGGACGAGAACAGCACGGCCAGCGACATGTAGTGGAACGACTGGATCGTCGGGATGGCCCACATGTGGCCGCCGATGAGGTGGGCCAGCCAGGTGCTGGCGATCCATTCGGCAAACGCGTGCAACGGTCCGGGATCGGGCATGACGCTCTCCTTCTTGTTGTCCCCTTAAAGGGGCAGCGCGCCTGTTCCGCGAAGCCCTTCCCCAAGGGTGTGTACGTGCCTTGCCGCTGAATCCTCAGCCGGTTGCCAACTGTCCCTAAGTCCCCCGAGAAAGTCCCTTAGAGGCCGGCCGGGGGTGCGGAAGCGGGACCCGGCGCGCCGCGAAGACAGGCGTCTTGCTTCCCATCCGTAAATACCGAAGACTTGACGCCTGTCGTGCCCAGGCGCCGTGCACTGGAGATCCAAGAACTCCCGCCATGAACCCGCCCCGCCCCTCGCCCACCCTGTTGAACCGCAAGGGATTTGCACTCCTCGGAGCGCTGGCCGCGGGCGTGTGCCTGGTGATCTTGCCGGCCGTGTCCGGCGCCGCAGCGGCCCCTTCGGCGAGCACCTATGGCGACGAGCTCGAGGAAATCATCATCAGCGCGCCGGAGCCCAAGTACGTGGCGCCGACCAAGCGGGACAAGATCGGGCGGATCTGGGCGCCGGTGTACATCAACGAGCAGGGCCCGTTCCGGCTCGTCCTCGACACGGGCGCGAGCCACACGGGCATCCGGGCCAGCGTCGCGGAAGCCCTGAAGCTCAAACCCAACAAGGCGGAGCAGGTCCGGGTGCGCGGCGTCACGGGAACGAACGTGGTCTCGACCATCCGGGTCGACTCGCTTGTGATGGGCGACATGGAGCTTCGCGGCAAGAAACTGCCCATCATCACCGACCCGCTCGGTGGTGCCGAAGGCATCCTCGGCTCTGAGGGCATGGCGGGGAAGCGGATCTACATCGACTTCATCAACGACTTCATCCGCATCAACCGTTCGCGCGGCGAACCGGCGCCCGACAAGTTCATCACGATCCCGATCAAGTTCCTGCACGGCAACCTGCTGACGATCGATGCCATGATCGGCCGGGTGCCGGTCAAGGCCATCATCGACACGGGGGGCGAGGTGACGATCGCGAATATCGCCGCCCGCGATGCCCTGATCCGCAATCCATACAATCCGGTCATCGACATGATCGCCGGGGCCACGACCGACATCCAGCCCGCAGAGCGTTACGGCACGCCGCCGATCATCATCGGCAACATCGCGATCCGCACGACGCGCACCAGCTTCGGCGACCTGCACATCTTCCAGCACTGGGACCTGACCGAGGAACCCGCGATCCTGATCGGCATGGACGCCCTCGGACTGCTCGACACGCTGATCATCGATTACGAACGCGCCGAACTGCAGCTGAAGATGCGCACCTGAGTAAGCGGGAGTTCCGCCGTCCCCCTGCCCGGCTTGCTACAACCCTGCCTTCCGGGGCGCGCTTTCAAGCAGCTTGGCCAACTCCGCTTTCCAGAACTTCGCCTGCGCCGTCGTCGCGTGCCCTGCCGTCTGCTCGCTCGCCGGGATGAGCAGCATGCGCCCGCCCTGCACTCGCTTGATCTCGCGGTCGAGTATCCCGAGCTCAGGCGGATTGCGTTCATCGTCCGCGGAATTGATGGCGAGCAGCGTCGCTTCGATGCGCTCGAGGCCGGCGGCCGGGTTGTAGTTTCGCGACGAATCCCACTGGTACAGCAGGTCGTTCGCATCCGCGCGAAAGGGAGCAGAGAGGCGCTGATCCACTTGCTGGTCCGCCTGCGCTCTCGTCGGCGCGGCCTTGTACAGCGCCTGGTCGCCGCCGTTCGTCGCGATGTTGTAGAACACCGAGGCCAGCTGGGCACTGCGCGGTTGCTTCGTGTAATTGCCGTTCATCCATTCGGGATCGCTGCGGATCGAGTCGATGATCAGCCGGCGCATCATCCAGTTGCGCCCTGACATCTCCGAGGGTGTCGAGGCCATCGGCACGGCGACGTCCATGGCCTTCGGGTACTTCATGGCCCAGAGCCAGGTCTGCATCCCGCCCATCGAATTGCCGATCACGAGGCGCAGGTGCTTCACCTTGAGGTGCTCGGTGACGAGGCGATACTGCGCGTCCACCATGTCGTCGTAGTTGTATTGCGGAAATTTCGTCCGCAATCCGTCGGAGGGCTTCGCGGAATCACCGGCGCCGATCGCATCTGGAAGGATGATGTAGTAACGGGTGGCATCGAGCGGCTGGCCGGGCCCGAACAGTTCGCCCGCGAATCCCGGGTTCAGGAATGCGGTGCCCGATCCCGCGGTGCCATGAAGGATCACTACCGGCTCGCCCGTGGCCGCACCTACCGTGGTGTAGTGCAGGCGCAGCTCCGGCAGCACTTCTCCCGTGTGGAAGCGGAACTCCTTCGCAACCCAGTCACCCTGCACGGGAGCAGGATAGTCGGCAGCGCGAGCGGGTGCGGTCATGGCAAGGGGCAACCCCAGCAGGGTGACGGCGATGAGGTCAGTCAGTTTCATCGCACGCCACCGCCTCACTTGGCGCCGACGCGAGTCGACGTTACGGGACCCATGCCGTAGATGATCACTTCGCAGGCCTCGTCCTTGGCGCCGTCGTAGTGGACCTTGCCCGCGAAGTGCACGGCCGTGCTGCCGGTCGGCGCGGCCTTCGTGCTTGCCGGGTCGAATTTCTCGCCGGTGCCCATCCACCACGTACCGGACACAACGACGACGAAGCGGTCCGTGTTGTGGGTGTGCGGTCGCGACATCACTCCCGGGGAGAAGCGATTGCGAACGGCATACGGACCGGGCTTGCTGGGGTCTCCGTAGAGGATGGCGGTCTTGAGCCCCGGGTACTCCGTGCTGTCAGTCCACTTGAGGTCGGTGGGCAGCTTGTAGCTCATCACTGCCGGATCCGGCTCCGCAGCCGATACGGCCGTGAGCACCACCGCCAGCAATGTCATCAGGCCCAGTCGAACAGACAACGTGTGCATCGTCCTTCCCCCGCTCAAGAATGTGAATCGTGATCCATGGACAAGTCGGTCAAGCCCTGCTCAAGGCTTCAGGCTGCGATAAACGATACGAACGAAGACATCAGGCTTGATGTACCCGGTGCCCCACGTTGCGTCGAACTCGCGCGTGGGCTGGGCCGCCACGGCCTGGTCTTCGGTGAGCCCCTGGTCGATGAGCTTCTGCACGCTGTCGCGCGACTTTTTCAGCACGTCGAGATAGGTCCTGAGCGCTGCGGGACCGGGCGCCGGCAGCGGTCCGTGGCCGGGAATGAACCGCGACGTCGCATTGGACATCGCAAGCACGCGCTCGACGGCGGCGATCGTGCCCTGGAGCGACCCACCCGACCCATCCTTGCCTGCATCGATGCGTGGATACACGCCATTCCAGAAGATATCCGCGAGGTGGAACACGTTGGCGTTCTGGTAGTGGACGATGGCGTCGCCGTCCGTGTGCGCATTCGGCACGTGGATCAGCCTGATCGTCTCGCCATTCAGGTTCAACGTGAGGCTGTCCGTGAACGTCACGATGGGCAGCGCCGCGGCTGGCGATGCCGGACCGTCGTACTTGAACAAGGGCAGCTTCTGCGGCGAGCTGAGGCGCGTCCGGACATTCACGTGCGCAACGATGGGGAGACCCAACGCGCCGAGATTTTCGTTGCCGCCAGTATGGTCACCGTGCCAGTGGGTATTGACGACCATGCGCAACGGTTTGTCGGTCAGCGTGCGGATGCTGGCGAGGATCTTGGTCGTGAGCGGCGCATATTGATCGTCAACGAGGAGCGCTCCTTCCGGGCCCGTGAGCAGCGACATGTTGCCGCCCGAGCCCGCCAGCATGTACACGCCGGGCGCGACCTGTTCAGGCTTGATCTGCACGGCGGAGAAGTCCTGCTGCGCAAGTGCCGGCATGAGGCCGGAGGTGAAGAGCAAGGCAGCGGCAGCGATGCGGCGGGGATACAACGTCATGGGTCAGTCTCCAAGGCAGATCGAATCAGCGTCCCGTCACGGCCGGGGCTGCGGGTTGCGGGGGTGCGTTGAGTCCGTCCTTCCAGCCCTTCTCGAGCTTCAGCGCGTCCCAATGCTCGGCCAGCTTGCCGTCGCGGATCCGCAGCGTCTCGAAATTGAAGGCTTCGTAGGTCTTGGTCGGATCGTCGGGATCCGGCAGGACCGCCTTGAAGATGAGCGTCACCAGGTCGCCCTCAGCCATCATGATCGCCGGCGTACCGCTCAGCCTGAAATCGGGATCCGTCACGCGGATCTTGCCGCGCGCCTTGTTGATCGCATCGAGCCACGCCTGCGCGCCATGCATGCCCGTGAGCGCAACGAATCGCGGGTTGTGCTGGATATAGTCGTCCGTGAGCATCTTCTTGCGCTCCTCGCCGGCAGGCGTGGCAAAAAACTTGAGGACCAGCTGCTTGTTGGCCTCCAGTCGCGCCGCCTCGGCAGCCGACTGCTGCGCCAACGCAGGCATGGCGAAGCCCAATGCAAGGATCAGTGTGAACGCGTAACGCATATCGCCCCCAGGTGCTGTCAGCGGACCGCCCACCCCGGGTTATCCGGGGCGGATGGATCCAGATAGAACATCGCCGCGTAGATCGCCTCGATCTTCTCGTTCTTGCCGACGAAGAACTCCGTCAGCAGGTTGCGCTTGATCGTGCTGCCGGGCGGACGGTGGAAAATCGTCGTGCCCATGGCTACACCGGCCTCTTCGTCCACGACAGGAAACCGGCGATGGGCGGCTTTCGTGATGTTCGCGGCGACGGTTTCCATGTCGGCGGCGCAGTCGCCCGACATCCCCGTCGGGGCGGCGCCTGCGGTCGGTGCCGGGGCAGTGGGAGCCGCACCCGGCAGTGCGCCCAATGGCGCGTTGCGCGGACGGTGCGTGACCTTCACGCCATTCTCGACGCGCTCGCACCCGTCGATATGCGGGATCTTCGACCCGTTCTTCGCCTCCAGCCCGTCGAAGTAGGCATTGCCCATCGCGATCAGCTGCGCGCGCGTGGGACGGTCCTTTGTGGGAATGGGTGCATCAGACCGAGGCGGCAATGCCGTGAGCCCTTCGATGGAGAAGAGGCCTCCGTATTCCTTGCGTGCAACGGTCCACTCGGCTTCGGAGACTTTGCGACCTTCGATCTTCAGCCGCACGGACACGATGACGGGGTCGGCGCCTTCATTGAGGATTCCGAAGAACACGGACTGGCGTTCGCGAACATCGAAATAGCGGCGTTCGACTGCACCGTATCCCGTCACGGACTTCCAGACACCGCTGCCCGGTTCCAGCTCCACGGCATTGACGGTGGCTCGCGTCTTCGCCGCCAGGGGTGCGGCTTTCGGGTCATGGCGGAAGACGGCGGCGAAGTACTGGTCCATGACTCCGCGCATGCAGGCGCGCTCGCACTTGTCGTCCGCCGCAGCGGCCGTGGTGCCCATGCTTCCCAGGGCAAGCGCGATAGCGGCGAGTCCCCACACCCTGCCCGTGACCCGTGCCTGCATGACGTCTCCCCCGCTTGTTCTGACTGGAATCGACCGGCCGATGCGCAGCCTACCTCAAGGCATCGCGCTGCGCCTCACGCATCTCATCGCGGCATCGGCACGAGCGGCGGTTTGACGCCCGGCGGTACCGGCGTCCTCGCCGTGTTCAGCACCATGCCGAGCAGGCTGTAGTAGCCGACTATCCCGACCGTATCCATGACACCCTTCTCGCCGAATCGCGCCACCATGCGTGCGTAGGTGGGATCGCTGATGCTGCGGTTGCGTTGCAGCTCCAGGCAGAAGTCATACAGCAGCGTTTCGTCATCGCTCATGCCCTCGGGACGTCGGCCGTCGGCAATCGCCTGTGCGATCTTCGGATCGATGCCTGCCTTCATGGCGTCGGCATGGTGGACGTTCCATTCGTATTGCTGTGTCCATTCACGGGCCGTGAACAGGATGACAAACTCGCTCAAGCGAGGGGGCAGGCTGGTGCGATAGCGCAGGTACTCACCCATCGCGCTGGTGCGGACCATGAGGTCAGGACTGCGCATCAACGGCACGAACGGACCGAACGGCTCCCTGCCCCGCACGGCCTGGAATTCCTTCACGAACTCTTTCTGTTCCGCAGTGACTTTGTCGGCCGGAATAGGCGGCAACCGGTCCTGCGCCGCGGCGTGGGTTGCGATCAACCCCAGTCCAAGCGAGCCGACGGTGGTCATCAAAAGCCTGCGGAACTTCAGCATCGAACTCTCCTGATCGACTGATTGCACGCGCTGCGACCTGCGAACGGTATGCGAGTTTCCGTGCGATTTAAAGAGCGGTGCGGTCGCCGACAACTTGCTCCGCAGCATTGCACCCGTCGACGCTTCATGGGTGGAACCTGGCAGGCGAGACCAAACCGGCCAGCTCTGCTGGTTTAGGGCCTGGCCGGTCTATCCGTCATTCCGGATGCAGGTGCACCGCCAGCCAAACCGCGCCCTCGGTCACCCTCTCAACGGTATGCGGCACCCGCGCCGGCAGGAACACGTAGTCGCCTGCCTTGAGCTCGACGAACTCACCGCCGACGGTCATGGTGGCTTCGCCTTTCAGCAGCAGCACCCATTCGTCCTGCGGCTGCAGGTACTCGGCGCGCGTCATGGACGCGGGACTGACGATCCGCTCGATGAGCAGGTTCTTGTGCTCGAGCAATTTCTCGAAGCGCTCGCCCCCAGACGGAAGCGTCGCGTCCGCGAACAGGTTGCCAATCTGCATTGTCAGGGACCGCGACTACCAGCCAGACGGCATCGCAGTCTTTGCTCGCCGGCTCAGCTGCCTTCCTGCATGTGCGACTGGCAGTAGTTCTGCAATCCGACGCGCTCGATCAGCTGCAGCTGCGTCTCCAGCCAGTCGATGTGTTCTTCTTCGGACTCGAGGATTTCCTCGAACAGCTCGCGCGAGACGTAATCACCTGCGGTTTCGCAGTCCGCGATGGCCGCCTTGAGATCCGGATGCGCCATGCGTTCGATCTTGAGGTCGCACTCGATGACTTCCTTGACGTCCTCGCCGATGAGCAGCTTGCCGAGGTCCTGCAGGTTCGGCAGTCCTTCAAGGAACAGGATGCGGCTGACGAGCTTGTCCGCATGCTTCATCTCGTCGATGGATTCCTCGTACTCGTGCTTCTCGAGGCGCTTGAGTCCCCAGTTGCCGTACATCCGCGAGTGCAGGAAGTACTGGTTGATCGCCGTCAGTTCGTTCTTGAGCACCACGTTGAGGTGACGAATGACGGTGGGATTGCCTTTCATGAATCTGGACTCCGGAAGGGACACGCGAGGAACATGATCTTGTGCCGAAGGCACACCCCTGTGCAACTCAGGATTCGGATCGGGAAGCGGGGTCAGCAAGAGGGCGGCGATGAATGCGCCGCGAGGAACGACCTGAAGGGCTTCAGGCCGCCGACTTGCGCGCGCGAACGACGAGGTGTTCCTCGATCACTTCGCGGGCGGAAGTCTCACAACGCCCGCAGCAGCTCGCGACCGGGAGCTGGCACTGCAGTTCCGGCAGCGTCGTTGCGCCCTGATCCACGGCCTCGCGGATCTGGCGGTCGGTAACGGCGTGGCAGACACAGATGTACATGGCGTCTGATGAAGGTCCCTGTCTGAAGCTTGGACCAACAATAGCCGCCAATAAGAATGGATGTCAATTGCGAACTGTTCTTATCGGGATACGGGATACCCCCGGAATACCCCGATCGTCCCATCGGCACGGCGCCAGGGTTAGCCGGTGATCGCCCTGCCCCAATCAAGGCAAGGGTAACCCACTGATTTAATTGGCCTCCGCCGACCAACGACCCCGCCACCCTGAACTCCCTCTCTATATATAGGGGACTCGGGACCCCGCACATCGTCTGAGCCGTCCCGTGCCGGCCTTCGGGCCTGGCGCGCGACCCGCCCCCCCTGCTCCGAGTTTTGCTGGAATCCCATCCCGACACGGAATGAAGCACACGCCTATTTGCGGCACGAAAATCAGCGGGACTCGGGTTGGTAAGCCTTAAAAGTCATGAAGACCCCGAAAACGAACAGGATCCCCTCGAGGACCATGAATACGGTCGCTCCCGCATCCGCAGAGCGCTGCTGATATAGGTCAGCAGCGAACATCCTGAACAGGACCAAGGCCAGAAAGAACCACCCTGCCAGCGTGACAAGGGCAGTCCAGTCCCTCACCCACCGGTTGTGCGCACGTACAACCGCGAGGCCGCCAATGAACATCAACGTTCCGGACAGGTAAACGACCGGGGGAATCTGCTGGTCGTACAGATGCGGCTGCACGGCAGGGAACTCCGATGCCACCATCGCGATTATGGTCGGCCCGACCAATCCGGCGATCTGTCGCGAGTTTGACATCAGACCCTCCATTGCAGACGGCTCAGCGCAAAGTGCTCGGCTCCCCTCGAAGACCAAGCACTGGGTCGGAAGCCCGTGATCACGACCACCGATCGTCATCATGGCTCTCGAACTGCCGGCCTGGCACTCAAGAAATACGGCGACAAGCACGAATGTCGGGGCAGAGTAGGAAGACGAAAATAGATCCGTCCCCATTTTCCTGACAGTTCGTACGCAAGAGCTTTCCCGCGCGTACTCTGGTAGAGACAGCACGGCGGGTGGCAGTATCGCTACGAGAATCCCAACTATCACAGCGGCGATGTAGCGCATTCGGTTCCTACCACCTAACTACTAGTAGACGCATTAAATGCGCGATTAATCGCGAAGTTCATGCGTCTAATCTGCCTGACCGGTTTAGCGACGGCAAGCGAGCGGAGCAAAGCGCCCGGAGCAACTCCGGACTTCCCTCCGCCGGGACGGACATAGGGGAGTGGTATGGCCGACAGAGGGTGACGCAGTGCCACACCTACCTAAATGGCACTCCGTTGCATGAGCACAAGATGCCAGCAAGAGGGAGCAGCGAGCCCGGACGGGCCTCGCGGGCAACGCTAGGCCGATGTGATGCCAAAATGAAGGCGGGCACCCATTCCGAGCCGCGACACTGACGTCACCGACAATCACCGGACAGACCACTCCCCTGTGGCCGGCACGGCTTCCGAGGAAGAAATAGACCGGCGACCTCTGGTCGCAAGTGGGCCTACCGGCAAGTGGGTCTCCGACAAGTAGGACTGCCGTCAAGTCAGAGCTAAGAAAAGAAACGCGTCTTCCAATCTGGCCTGACGGTAGTCCCACTTGTCGTTAGACCTACTTGCCGGAGGCCTACTTGCGACCAGGTCGCCGGTCGCTCCGTTCCTATCCGATCTGCGCCGCAACCTCACCAGGATGCAAGACGGGCCCGACGGGGTGTGCAAAATGCTTCTTGGCAAACGCGATGCGTTCCGCCGGCGCAGCGGCAAAACCCGCGGCTTCCTCGCATATCTCGAGCCGCCTTAGCAATCCCTGCTGATTCGCGATCTGGATGGCAAGCCCCGGACGGGCGTTGAGCTCGAGAACCAAAGGTCCGAGATCGCGGTCGAGGACGATATCGACGCCGATGTATCCCATGCCAGTGAGTTCGTAGCAGCGGGCGGAGATGTCGAGCATCGTGTCCCACTCGGGAATCGTGAGCCCGGCGATCACGACACCCGTGTCGGGATGCGTGTCGACGACCTCACCGCTCATCACGCCACCCAGCGTGGTGCCTGTCGTTATATCGACACCCGCGCCGACGGCACCCTGATGCAGATTCGCCTTGCCGTGCGAGAGGCGCGTCGGCAGCCGCACCATTGCCATCACGGGGATGCCGCGGAAGACGATCACGCGCACATCCGGCACGCCTTCGAAGCTCAAGGACTCGAAGTGCGGCGAGAAATGCACCATCGCCTCGACGATCACGGTGTCCTGGATGCCGCCCAGGCTGAACTGCCCGCTGATGGCGTTCGACAGATGGTGATTCAGGAACTCGGCATCGAGCAACGTGCCGTTGATCGTGCGATAGAGGCTGCCGCTGCGGCCGGCAACGACGATGATGCCGTCGCCTGAACTGCCGTGGGCCGGCTTCAGCACGAACTCACGGTGGCCGGCGACCATCTCCCCGAGGCGGCGGATATCGTGCTGCGTCTCGATGACACCGTACAGCGCAGGGACCGCAATGCCGGCTTTGATCGCGAGCTGCTTGGTCTGGAGCTTGTCGTCCACGAGCGGATAAAGGCGCCGCGGATTGAACCGCATCAGGTAGTCGCCGTTGCGCTTGTTGAGTCCGAGGACGCCGGACTCGGTCAGCAACCGGTACCGCGCCAGCACGCTCACGGTGGACTACCGGCCGGGTCCGCGGGCTTGGCAAAGGAGCGGAAGCGCTTGAGTTCGAGCAGCCGGTAACCGGTGTAGCGGCCCGTCAGCAGCGTGACGGCCAGGACCACCAGCAGCAACTCGGGAAACACGAAGATCAGGTGCGAGAGCCACGGGATGCCCATGACGACATACGTCAGTGCCGCGACCACGAGACTGCCGAAGCCTTCCTGCAGCGCTTCGGACGCGCCGCGCTCCTCCCAGACGATGGACATGCGCTCGATCGTCATCGAGATGATGACCATGGGGAACAGCGCGATGGAGAGGCCAGGCTGGATGTTGAGCTTCTGGCTCAGCACGCTGATGCCGGCCATCAGGATGACCACCACCGTCAGCACGCAGGTGAGCCGGGGCACCAGCAATAGTCGCAGTCGCTCCAGGTAGAACCGGATCAGGAGCCCGAAGGCGACGATCACGGCGAACAGCACGATGCCCCACAGCAGCCGCGTCTCGCGAAACGCGAGTGCGACCAGCACCGGCATGAACGTCCCGAACGTCTTGATGCCGATGAAGTTGCGCAGCAGCACGATGACGAGCGCGCCGATCGGGATCATCACGAGCACGCTGTACACGGCCTGCGTGGTGATCGGCAGCGAGAACAGCGAGAAGTCGAAAGCCTGCGAGCCCATGCTGTCCATGCGGCGCTCGGCGACTTCCAGCGAGTTGAGGACGCTGCGCTGCACGGCCAGCGAGACGTCGACATCGACGCCGCCATCCACGTCCGCAATGGGACCGTTGCCCCGCCACCAGACGAGGAAGTCCTGCGGCCAGCCCTGGGCGCGGGTGACGGGGTCGAAGTACAGCCATTCCACGCCGTCGTGCACTTCGAGCAAGGGCACCGTGCGGGCCGCACCGGTCTGCTCCTTGAGGAACACACCATGGGAGACGCGCGCCGGAATCTGCGCCGCCGCAAGAATGCGCGTGGCCAACTGTGCCTTGGCAGTGGAACTGCTGGTATCGCTCAGGAACAGGCGCACGTACTGGTCGCTGCCCGCATTGTCGATGTGCCGGAGCAGCTCGGACGTGAAGCTCGCGACGTCGGCCGACTGCCGGCGCACTTCGGCGATCAGGCCGTCGACGGCGATACGCGAGGCTTCGTCGAACTCGGGGATCTCGGGGAACGGAGGCGTCGAATCCTCGGTGGCCTTGGCCGGATCGCGGTAGACCAGCGCGCGGTAGTACACCGTCTGCGGACCGTCAGCCTCGCGGACCGCCCACTGGGCTTCGCGGCCGTTGGTCGTGTTGTGCGTCGACAGGCCGAAGCCGCGGGAGACAAAGCTTTCGTCGAGAACCGTGAAGCCCGGCGTCAGGCTCGGGATCTGCAGCGTCACCTTGACTGACGCGGGGCCCGGCTCGAAGTTGACGGCGGCCTCGACGTTCCAGACCTGGGTTTCGGCGTCGGCCCTGACGGGAAACCCGAGTGTCTGGTACTTGAAAAAGAAGATGGCAAGCCCGGCGACCGCGAGCAGGCTGGCAAGAATGTAGAGTTGGCGATTGCGCATGGGCAGGACAGCGGCGCAGCGTAGGCTTTGCCGCCCCGCATTTCAATCGCCATCGCGTCTCGGAGCGCTACCGTATCTCGATGGCGCCGCCAACCACACCGTTCGGCGACAGCACCACCTGCCACAACTGGCTGCGGCGCGCACGGAACGACGCGGCCGAACTCAGCAGCCAGAACTCCCACATGCGCCGGAAGGACTCGCTGTACTGCGGTGCAATCTGCGACCAGCCGGCCATGAAGCGCTTGTACCACTGCATCAGCGTGCGGTCGTAATCGGGACCGAAGCTGTGCCAGTCCTCGGTGATGAACAGGTCCTCGGCCGCCGCCGCGATCTGCGCCATCGATGGCAGCATCGAGTTCGGGAAGATGTACTTCTCGATCCACGGATCGTTCGTGCTGCCCGAAAGATTGCGGCCGATGGTGTGCAGCAGGAACAGCCCGTCCGGCGCCAGCAGCTTCCGCGCGGTCTCGAAGTAGGTGCGGTAATTGCGTATCCCGACGTGCTCGAACATGCCAAGCGAATAGATGCGGTCGAACTGGCCCTCGACGCTCCGGTAGTCCTGCAGCAGGATTTTCACCGGCAAGCCCTTGCAGCGTTCCTCGGCGGCAGCGGCCTGGTTCTTCGAGATCGTCACGCCCGTCACGCTGACCCCATACCGCTCGGCCGCGAACTGCCCCGCGCCACCCCAGCCACACCCGATGTCGAGTACCTTCATGCCGGGCTTGAGTCCCAGTTTGCGGCAGACGAGGTCGAGCTTGGCTTCCTGGGCTTCCTCGAGCGTGGTGGCCGTACGCCAGTAGCCGCAGGTATAGATCATGCGGCTGTCGAGCATGCGCACGTACAGGTCGTCGCCGACGTCGTAATGCTGCTCGCCGACCTTGAACGAACGGCTCGGCGACTGGGGATTGATGAGCTTGGCAAGCAAAGCGGCCCAGAGCTGGCCGGCATCGGGCAGGCGGCGATCCGCGTCGGAGCGGAACACGCGCGTCAGCATGTCGTCCAGCCGCTCGCAGTCCCACTGCCCGTCCATGTACGACTCGCCGACCCCGAGCGAGCCTTGTGCGAGCGCACGCTGCAGGAACACCTCATCGTTGATGCGGATGTCCCATGGATTGCGCCCGTTGAGCCTCACGTCGGTGCCGTCGAGCATTGCCTCGACAGCACTGAAGTACCGGGACACTCCCATCTGATCGCGGGATACGGCCATGGCCAGTCTTCCTTCCCCAAGAAAGAGTCTGATCGATCGGTCGTTTAGGATTCGCCGGCCGACCACCCGCTGTCAAGGGTGGGCAATGCCTACGCCCAAGGATGACGCTTAGCGGCTGGCCTCGGAGATCAGGAGGCGCTTCGCGAGTGCACTGCGATCAAGGACATCGAGGCCGAACTTGCGCAGGAACTTGAGGCGGGGATCGTCGTTGCTGAACAGTCGTCCAATGCCATCGACCACTGTCAGCGCCAGCAGGTTGTCGCGTTTGCGCCAGCGCTCGTAGCGCCTGAGCCAGCGCCGGTCGGCCCATCCGGTGGGGCTCGCCTGCATGGCCTCCGTCAGGGTGTCAGCCAGGGCGGCGCAGTCCGCGAAGCCGAGATTCACGCCTTGCCCCGCCAGCGGATGCACGGCATGGGCGGCATCACCAACCAATACGAAGCCCGGGCGGCAGTACTCGCGTGCGTGCATGAGCTGCAACGGAAAGCGCGCCCGCGGCGCAGTGAGCTTGATGCTGCCCAGCATGCCATCGCTCGCCACCTGCAGCGCACGCTCGAAGTCTTCGCCCGACATCGCAACCAGGTGGTCCGCATGCTCGGGACTCGTGCTCCACACGATGGAGCAGCGGCCGTCAGCCAGCGGCAGGAACGCGAGCGGCCCTGCGGGCAGGAACCGCTGCCACGCCGTTTGCCGGTGCGGGCGCTCTGTCTGCACATGCGTGACCACGGCGGACTGGTTGTAGCGCTTGGCAGTGACGTCGATGCCGGCGAGGCTGCGACTCTGCGACGCCGCACCATCAGCGCCGACGATGAGCCTCGCCGTCACGCGACGACCGTCGGAGAGCGTTGCCGTCGTGATCCCCTGCGCCTCATCGAATGCCAGCCCCGCGAGGCTCGCACGCAGCAGCGCCACCCGCTCACGGAATGCCGTCGCCGAATACAGCGCCCATTGCAGACGGCGGTTCTCGACGATGTGGCCGAGATCCGGCTCGCCGGTGGAGGCGGCGCTGAAATGGATTGAACCCTTGCCGTCCGGCTGGCTGGTGGCATCCCAGACAACCATCTCGACATAGGCCGAGATCTGGTCGGGCGCGAGCTGCTGCCAGCCCCCTGCCGTTCGCAGGATCTTCTGCGACGCATGCGAGAGGGCGGAGACGCGGATGTCGATGTCACCGGGCGGGGGCTGCGATGGCGGAGACGCTTCGACGACGCCCAGCTTGAGACCGGCGAGCGGTCGACTGGCGGCCAGCAGTCCCGCTGCGCACGCACCGACGAGGCCACCGCCAATGATCAGGATGTCGTAGTCGGGTTTCACAGCGGCGCTCCGCGCGCGAGGCGGGGAACGCGGCCCGCCGCACCCAGCGACAACTGCGACATGGCCTGCTTGGCCTGCGGCGACAGGTCGAACGCCAGCAACGCGACGTCGCGCAGCATGCGGATCGGTGCGAACGGCTGCCTGAATACCCGGACGAGACCATCCGTGAACGCCACGATGCGACGCCGGTCTTCCTGGCGCCACGCTCGATACTGTTCCAGCAAGGCGGCCGCACCCGGATCCATGGAAGCGCCCGCGCTGGTGCGCGCATCGGCAAGTACTTCTGCCAGACAGGCCACATCGCGCAGACCGAGGTTGAACCCCTGCCCGGCAATAGGGTGCAAGCCCTGCGCCGCATTGCCCAGGATCACGACTCGATCCGTTACCTGCTCCTCGGCTCGCGTCAGGAAGAGCGGATAGCTCTGCCGCTTGCCAACGGTGAGGAAGCGGCCGAGGCGCATGCCGAACGCCTGCTGCAGGCGCTCGAGGAACTCGGCGTCGGGGAGCGCGAGTGTGTCCGCGGCGTCCTTGGGTGCGAGCGTCCAGACCAGACCGACACGTCCCTCGACGAACGGCAGCAACGCAATTGGGCCCGTGGGCGTGAAGCGCTCGTAGGCCACGTGGTTGTGGAAGATCTGCGTCGTCAGGTTGGCGGTCAGCGCGGTCTGCTCGTAGTCCCAGGTTGTCGATTCGACACCGGCCGATTTGCGGACAGCGGACTGCGCGCCGTCGGCCGCCACGAGCAGTCGGCAGTGGAGGGGCTCGCTGCCGGCAGCCTCGCCTTCGAGGTGAATCGTGCAGCCATCGGTCGCGACGTCGTAGTCGACGACGCGAGCCGGCGCCACCACGCGAACACCCGCTGCTTCCAGCCGTTGCCAGAGACCTGCACCCAGCGCCCGGTTGGCGATCACGAACCCGAGCGAGTCGAGTTCGAGTTCGGCGGCGTCGATCCGCGCAAAGCCGAAGCGACCGCGATCGGAGATATGGATCTTGGCTATTGGCGTGGCCTCGTGCAGGACGAGCGGCCACACACCCAGCCCTTCCATGACCCGGCGACTGCCATTGGACAGCGCGGTGGTGCGGTCGTCGAAGCTCGGGCTACCGCCGGTCTTGAGCGGTGCGGCCTCGACCAGCGTGATGTCGAACCCGAGCTGCGCCAAGGCCAGCGCGAGACTCGCGCCCACCATGCCCCCGCCCGCAATGACGATATCCGTATTCAACTGGCCGTCTTCATCTTGCCGACGATGGGTGCACGCCTCAGGCCGACCGCATCAGCCGCTCGATGTCGTCGGGTTCCTTCACCAGCCCGTCGGTCAACACCTCATAGCCGCTCTTCGTGACCGCCACATCGTCCTCGATGCGGACGCCGATGTTCCACCAGCGCTTGGGCACCCCCTTGGAGCCGGCCGGGATGTAGAGGCCGGGTTCGACGGTCATCACCATGCCGGGTTCGAGCACGCGCCATTCGTCGCCGACCTTGTAGTCGCCGACGTCGTGGACGTCCATGCCGAGCCAGTGGCCGGTGCGATGCATGAACCACTGCTTGTAGGCGCCGTCGCGGATGAGGTTCGGCACCTTGCCCTTGAGGAGGCCGATGCGGACCAGGCCCTGCGTGATGGCACGCACGGCGGCGTCATGCGGGTCGTTCCAGTGGTTGCCCGGCTTGGCCTTCTCGATGGCGGCGTACTGCGCTTCGAGGACCACCTCGTAGACCGCCCGCTGTTCGGGCGTATAGCGGCCATTGACGGGGAAGGTCCGCGTGATGTCGGAGGCGTACATGCCGTATTCGCAGCCGGCGTCGATCAGCAGCAGGTCGCCGTCCTTCAGCTCCTGGTTGTTCTCGCGGTAGTGGAGGATGCAGCTGTTGGCGCCGCCGCCGACGATGGGGTGGTACGAGATATCCGCATTGTTGCGGCGGAACTCGTGCATGAGCTCCGCCATGACCTCGTATTCCATGTGGCCAGGCTTCGTGAAGCGAAGGGCGCGCTTGTGGGCCTCGACGGCGATCTTCGCGGAGCGGCGCATCAGCCCAAGCTCGGCAGTGGACTTGTACAGCCGCATGTCGTGCAGCGGATGGTCGAGCGCCACGAACTCCTGCGGGGGATGCACCCCGGCCCGCGCCTGGGCCTTGAGGCCGTTCACCCAGCCAATGACGCGCTGGTCGAAATCCGGGTTCAGTCCCATCGTGTAGTAAACGCGGGAGCAGCTTTCCATGAGGCCGGGCAGGATGTCGTCGATGTCGCCGATGGGGAAGGCATCATCCGCGCCGTAGTCCCGCGTGGCGCCATCGGGCCCTGCCCGCTTGCCGTCCCAGGTCTCGCGGGCGGGATCGCGGTCGCGGACGAACAGCACGTACTCCGCCTGCGGCCGGCCCGGCACCAGCACGGCCACGGCCTCGGGTTCCTGAAAGCCCGTCAGGT
Source organism: Steroidobacteraceae bacterium (assembly GCA_040080215.1). Taxonomy (GTDB): domain Bacteria; phylum Pseudomonadota; class Gammaproteobacteria; order Steroidobacterales; family Steroidobacteraceae; genus CAIUGU01. The sequence goes on along the minus strand of JBEBIT010000034.1, from coordinate 4,448 downwards.
AATAGAAGTCGCTGTCCGACCGGAAGTCGTAGTGGACGTCGTTGTTGCGTGTCTTCTCAAGGGCGGTCGGGATGATGACGATGCCGCCTTTGCCCACCATGCGTGCCAGCTGGCGCCGGCGGCGCGCGAACTCCGACTGGCGATTGGATGACTGCATCGCGGGGAAGCTCCTCAAAGATCTCTGGCGAATGACGGGAAGGGATCGGACCCGGTGGTCGGGGGCTCAGGGTCGTCGCAGCGGCAACAGCTCGTCGTATACCAGCTGCGCACCGGCGCGCATGAACTCGTGCAGCTCGACGAACGCTTCTTCGTCGGCCTCATCGCCCACCTCTGCAATGGCATCATCGTCGGTGGACAACGTGGCGCGGCTGATCTCGGCGAAGTCGCCCAGAATCTCCCTGACGGTGCCAGGCAACGCGGGATTGCGGCCAATCTCGCCCGTGGCGAGGCCATACAGGAATCCTTGCGCCCATTGCGCCAGCGCATCGGTGCGCAGCGCCAGCGAAACGTCGTCATCCGGCAACAGGGGCGAGAACTCCATGGCGTCGGAGCGCAACGACTGGCCAGTGGACTCGAAGAGCAAGCGCAGCGGCGACCCGGGCTGCTCAAGCGCATCCGCACGGGCAACGTCAGGCGAGAGCTCGGCCAGCCATTGCTCGAAGGTGTATTCATCGACGGTGCAGAGCGCGCCGCACAAGCAACCGTGCGCCTCGGCCGCCTGCATTTCGGCGGATGCGGCATCGAGGTCGCGAGCCACTTCCGCATGGAGATTGGTCATGCCGTTATGGTAGCACCGCCGCCGCCCGAATCCCCGCTGCCCTGCCCTGCTCACCCTCTTTGCCGGCGGCCTCGCCGTGGCGCTTGTCGGTGCGCCTGTGTCCGCTCATAATCGACCCATGAGCGAAGGGCAGACCAAGGTGGCGGTCGAACAGGAATTGAAGCGCCTGGAAAAGCGCCTCGACGAATTCGTCGCGACGGTCGCCCAGATCAAGGAAGAGAACCGGGCCTTGCGCCAGCGTCAGGAGACGCTCATGACCGAACGGGCCGGCCTGCTGCAGAAGAACGAGCAGGTCCGCGCCAGGGTGGAAGCCATGATCGGACGCCTGAAGGCAATGGAGCACGGTGCATGACCACTGACCGCATGGTGAGAATCAGCGTCCGGGTCCTCGAGAAGGAATACCAGGTCGGCTGCCCCGTCGAGGAGCGCTCGGACCTGCTCGATTCCGCCGAGTACCTGAACGGCAAGATGCGCGAGATCCGCGATGCCGGCAATGTCGTCGGGCTCGACCGCATCGCCGTGATGGCCGCCCTCAACATCGCGAACGAGCTCCTTCAGCTCCGCAACCAGGACCGCTCCTTGAATAGCGACGTCGGCAACCGCATCAAGCAACTGCGTGAGCGGGTTGAGACGGCGCTCACCCAGGGCCGGCAGATGGAGCTGTAAGCTCCCATCGTCGATTCCGTCCCTGATCGTTTCGTTATGGCGCTGCCTGCGGTGTTCGACATGAGTCGGGTTACCCCTCGACCCTAATGTTAATACCCCTGGGACAATGGCCTGCGGCAACATTGTGCAAGTCCGTCTCGAACGGGAAGCCTTAAGTGCCGTGGTCTCGTCCCACCTATTGCTCCGCGTCGAGGGCAATGGTTCATGACGGCACAGGCGGGTAGCGCCTCCTCTCCTCTCTCCGGCGACTCCGCGGCAGAACGGTCTGCCGCGCGGCAATCCATGCGCCGGCAGATGCGCCTCTTGCGCGCCCGCCTCACTCCACACGACCGGCAGCACGCCGCCCGGGCATTGGCGCGACAAGCGCAGCAAGCCCGATTGCTCAAGCCCGGCATGAAGATGGCGGCATATGTGGCCGTCCGCAATGAAGCTGACCTCGCGCCCCTTGTCGCACGGGCGCTGAAGCTCGGATGCCGGGTGTACCTGCCACGGATCGTGAACCTGCGAGCAGGACGGATGGAATTCCGGCGCTACAAGGGCCCGGGGTACTTGCGACGCAATGCTTTGGGCCTGCTGGAGCCCGTGTCATCGGCCACTCTCATTGCGCCTCGCGAACTGGATCGCGTCTTCGTGCCGCTCTCGGCATTCGATGCACTTGGGGCTCGACTCGGCACCGGCGGTGGCTTCTACGATCGGCGCTTTGCATTTCTCGCAGGCCGCCGGCAATGGCGCAAACCCCGCCTGATCGGCGTCGGCTATGAAATACAGCGCGTTCCCTCGGTGCCCACGGAACCCTGGGACGTCGTGATGGACGCGGTCATGACGGAACGCCGCCTCTATCGGCGCTAACAACGTTAACGACCCTCCTGCCCCTCTTCTTCAACTCGAGCATCGCGGATTCCTCATGAACTACTGGCTGCTGAAGTCCGAACCGTCCGTGTTCGGCATCGACGACCTGGCCCGAGCACCTCGAAAAACCACCTCATGGGAAGGTGTCAGGAACTTCCAGGCCCGGAATTTCCTCCGCGATGGAATGGCCAGGGGCGATCAAGCGTTCTTCTATCACTCGAGCTGCGACGTACCGGGAGTTGCGGGAATCGTCACGATCGTGCGCGCGGGATACCCGGATGGCAGCGCATTCGACCCGGACAGCGAGTACTACGACCCGAAGTGCAGCAAGGACAATCCGACGTGGTATGCCGTCGATGTACGGCTTGATGAGAAGCTCGATCCGCCCATCACGCTCGAAACGCTGCGCATGCATTCCACTCGGGAATTAAAGGACCTTCTGATTCTTCGCAGGGGCAACAGACTGTCGGTCACGCCGGTGTCGAAGAGGGAGTGGGACTGCATTCTTTCTTTGCGTGAGGCACCCGCGAGAGTGAGACCTCGTCCTAACTCAGTAAAGAAATAATCAACGAACACTTGCTAGGTAATTTTGTTTTATGTATATACTGCGCGCGGACTAACTCGACATGGAGATTGACTACTATGGCAACTAAGGCAAAGAAGGCTACGAAGAAGAAGGCTACGAAGAAGAAGGCCGCCAAGAAGAAGTAATTCTTCTCGGCTATGTAGCTGAAGACTGTGCCCGCGTAAGCGGGCACAGTCGTTTTAACGGTACGGGAAAAACAGATGTTTTCGCATTTCCTGCCCTTGAGGGGGAACCATGACCCAGGATGAAGCCAAGCAACTCGCGGCCGTCGCGGCCCTCGCCCACGTCCGCGACGACATGATCGTCGGGGTCGGTACGGGATCGACGGTGAACCTCTTCATCGACGCATTGGCCAGCGCAAAGCTGCGCATCCGGGGTGCCATCTCGAGTTCGGAGGCCTCCACTGCCCGCCTGCGGAAGCACGGCATCGAGGTCGTGGACCTCAACTCCGCCGACGCCCCGGAGGTCTACATCGACGGCGCCGACGAAGCGGACTCGCACCTGCGGCTCATCAAGGGCGGCGGCGGGGCACTGACCCGCGAGAAGATCGTCGCGGCCGCTTCGGCCCGCTTCATCTGCATCGTCGATGAATCCAAGGTGGTCGACGTGCTCGGCAGGTTCCCGTTGCCGGTCGAGGTCATCCCGATGGCGCGGTCCTACATCGCCCGGCAGATGATTCGACTGGGGGGTACGCCCGTATGGCGCGAAGGATTCGTCACCGACAATGGCAACCACATCCTGGACGTCCACAATTTCAGGATCGTCGACCCGGTCGGGCTCGAGACCGAGATCAACCAGCTCGCCGGCGTCGTCACGGTCGGGCTGTTTGCGAGGAGACCCGCCGATCTGCTGATCATCGGGGGCAAGGACGGAGTGAAGACGCTGCGGTAACGCACGCCTTCGCCGGCCTCAGCAAGCAGAAGGCCCGCATCGCGCGGGCCTTCTGGTTTCAATGGCCCCGACGGGGCCGTGAAGCGGCTCCCTAGCGCGCGGCGGGCGGAGCCTGACGAGTCGCCGCATCCCAATGCTCGATGACCTTGCCGTTCTTGACGCGATAGGTATCGAACCAGTAGCTGTTATAGGTCGAGCCGTCCTTCGGATCCTTGGCGTCGCGCCTGAAGGTCCAGGTCACGAGGTCGCCATCCACCTGCACCATGGCGGGCGGGTTCTGCAGTTCCTTGCCGGCGGGCTTCACGGTGGGAAAGCGGACCTTGAGGTAACGAGCGAGGCCATCGAGTCCGCCCGGCGGCACGGCCGGATTGTGCTCCTTGAAATCGGCGGCATAGAACTGCGGCAGCAGTTCGGCATTGCCGGTTTCCCAAACCTGGCGATAGAACTCGTAGACGACTTTCTTGTTGGCCTCTTCTTCGGCCGACACCTTGGCGCGTTGGGCGTAGGCGGAAGTCGCGGCCAATGCGGATAGGGCAAACACGGACAGGACTTTCTTCATGAAGCTCGCTCCTTCGGGAGTGACGGGAAAGGGAACCGTTGCGAAGACCGAACGGCCATTGCATCGATGGAAAATCGGCGGGGACGACTATGCCTGCGGAGGGAGGCGGGGGGCAATGA
>JBEBIT010000167.1:0-1796 GCA_040080215.1 Steroidobacteraceae bacterium | reverse complement strand
TATCCGCCCCATTGCCATGCTGCGATCCTGGCGAGGCGCGCGAAAGGTGCAATGGGCTTTCGCGGCATAAACGGCCTACGCCCCGCGGGACGCGGGTCCCCTCCATATATTCCACGGTCCCATTGCACCTTTCGCTCAATCGCCTCGCTGGCCTGATCGCACGGCAACGTGCCGGATACCAGGAAAGCCAGCATGACAACTCTCTACGTTCGCGAAGACTCAGGCTACCGCGAGGCCACCCCGGCCGACGTCCTTACCTCCGCCCAAGGGCTCATTGCCCAGCGGTTCCGATCCGGTTGTCCAGTGTTGACGTCTCCCGTCCGGACCCGTGAGTACCTTCGCCTCCGCCTCGGGGCGCTCGATCACGAGGTGTTCGGATGTTTGTTCATGGATAACCGGAATCGGCTCATCTGCGTTGAGAACCTGTTCCGCGGGACGATTGACGGCGCTTCGGTCCATCCGCGGGAAGTCGTCAAGGCCGCGCTGCAGCAGAACGCCGCCGCAGTGATCCTGTTTCACAACCACCCCTCGGGTGTGGCCACTCCTAGCCAGGCTGATCAGATCATCACTGACCGACTGAAGGATGCCTTGGCGCTCATCGACGTTCGGGTGCTTGATCACCTGATTGTGGGCGAGGAGATCTATTCCTTTGCGGAGGCCGGGCTCTTGTAGCCCGCTGCACGGAGGCACCGGTGGTCGGCCTTGCCGCCGGTGTCTCTTGTTTCCTGCGCCTTGCATGCGTGGCGTTTCGGGATCGTTGGGTATTGCCGGCAGGAATGGTGGCAGCTGCTTGGGACGGGTGCTGGGGCTGGACGATCCCCGGACCCTGCGTGGCAGAGTGAGCAGGGTGGCGGCCGAACCCCGTCGGTGATCTCGATCGGGTCCGGAAAAATTGTATGAGTTTCTGGGCAAAAAACAGACGAACGATGGGATGGTTTTTTCGGGGTGAGGGCACCGCCACGGCGTGCGATGCTGGCTGGGTTGAAGTTGTCGAGGATACCACCGCGAGATAAGGAGACTGCCATGCCCATTGCTACCGTGGCCGTTGATCTGGCCAAGAACGTGTTCGAGCTCGCTGCTGCTGATGAGAGCGGAAAGATCGTTGAGCGTAAGCGGCTCACCCGTCTGCAGTTCGGTCGCTACTTTGAGAACCGCCCGAGCGCACATGTAGTGATGGAAGCCTGCGGGACGGCCCATCACTGGGCGCGGCGGTTGGGCGAGCGGGGGATGCGCGTGTCGCTGCTGCCGCCGCACTATGTGCGTGCCTACGTCAGGCGCAACAAGACCGATAGCGCCGACGCAACGGCGTTACTCGAAGCGGCTCGCGCGAGTGACATCACACCGGTTCGGGTCAAGTCGACCGAGCAGCAGGGGCTTCAGGGGCTCCACCGTATTCGCTCGGCCTGGCGCGCCAGCCGTACTGCCCGGATCAATACGCTTCGAGGCTTGTGTCGCGAGTTCGGCATCGTTGCGCCACTGGGTGGCAAGCGAGGACTGGCGGAGCTACGGCGACAGCTGGCGAAGGACGATGCGGGCGTGCCGGCCTTTCTCTGCGCCACGATGCAGCAAGTCATGGAGGAGTTGCGAGCGCTGGACGAGCGGTTGCTGGAAGTCGAGGCCCAGCTGGGCGAGATCGCCAAGCACTCAGCGATCTGCCAACGTTTGCAGACGATCCCCGGGATCGGGTTGATTGCCTCGACCGCGTTCGCGGGCGCCGTTGGGGATATCGGCACGTTCCGCAGTCCCCGCCGGTTCGCTTCCTGGCTGGGGCTGACCCCACGGGAGTACTCCTCTGG
>JBEBIT010000103.1:0-8356 GCA_040080215.1 Steroidobacteraceae bacterium | reverse complement strand
ATTCCGATCGCCCCGGAGATACCCCATGGCGCTGACCGAATTGGCCGTCAAATCCGCACGGCCGAAGGACAAACCCTACAAGCTGTTCGACGAGCGAGGACTTTACCTCCTTGTTGAGCGCAGCGGCGGGCGACTTTGGCGCTTCAAATACTCCGTTGCCGGCCGGGAGAAGCTGATCTCCCTCGGCAACTATCCCGATGTGCCGCTCAAGCGTGCCCGCGAAAAGCGGGATGAGGCGCGCCGACTCGTTGCCGACGGCATCGACCCATCCGCAAAGCGCCAGGCGGAAAAAGCTGCCCAGGTCGATACGTTTGAGGCCATCGGCCGCGAATGGATGGAGTTGCAGCGCAAGCGGCTGACCCCCAGAACCTTTGAACGAAATCTCCGTTTCCTGGAGGAGTTCCTCTATCCGTATCTGGGGCGCTCCCCGATCGCCACGATCAAGGCACCGGAACTCCTGGCTGTCTTGAAGCGGGTTGAAGCGCGCGGCTTCCATGAAACGGCCCATCGGGTCCGGGCTATCGCGGGCTGTGTCTTTCGGTACGGCATAGCGACGGGTCGCGCGGAACGTGACCTTTCCGCGGATCTTCGGGGTGCGCTTGCGCCGGTAGTGACCAAGAACCGGGCGGCTATTACCGATCCGCTACGGATTGGGGACCTTTTGCGTGCCATCGACGCTTATCGCGGGCAACCCACGACGGAGGCGGCTCTGAAACTCGCGCCGCTGACTTTTGTGCGCCCAGGTGAGCTGCGCGGTGCCGAGTGGAAAGAGTTCGATCTCGACAAGGAAGAGCCGGAATGGCGAATTCCGAGCACGCGCATGAAGATGCGCGACGAGCACATCGTTCCGCTGTCGCGGCAAGCCGTGGCGATTCTGCGGGAGATCGAGCCGTTAACCGGGGGAGGTAGATACGTCTTTCCCTCATTGCGAGGGGGGCATCGTCCGATTAGCGAAAACACCGTCAACGTAGCGCTGCGAAACATGGGCTATTCAGGTCAGGAAATGACGGGCCACGGTTTTCGAGCGATGGCTTCCACGTGCCTGAACGAGCGTGGGGTTGCCCCCGACCTGATCGAGCTGCAGCTCGCACATGCAGAACGTGACGAAGTACGAGCCGCCTATAACCGATCCAAGCGGATGGCGGATCGCCGCAAGATGATGCAGGAGTGGGCCGACTATCTGGATGGCTTGCGCGTTGCCCGAAAAGCCGCCTTGGATCGAGCAGCATAGGACTTCTGTATCAGACCGATCGTCTAGGTCGCGCTGACGAGCAGCGGTTGCCTGCAATCCGGTTTGCCAGCCATTCCTGAACCTCTCCCTCGACCCAGCCGACTGCGCGCGACCCAATTTTGATTCGGCGGGGAAAACTCTCGCAGGCTTCGAGCCGGTAGATCATCGACCGGCAAAGTCCGGTGACCCGGCAGACCTGCGGAAGTCGAAGCAATTGAATTCCCGGAACGCTGTGCAGCCTATCGGTAGTCATGACCGTCCCCTGTCCAAGGTGCAGATGGGCGAGAGGGGCAATAATCCGCTGGCGACTGATTCAGAACCAGTCCGAGTATCAGGGGATTTTCTCCAGAAACTCCAGTGCCATTGAGTGAAAATCGTGCGGTTACCGGGAATAGGAAGCGCCAACGGATAGGGTCCAGAGGTGACGATCTACTACTTGTGTGTCCGGAGACCACCCTGAGCGGAATTGTTCGCCGCTCCAAACCGGTCGTTGGAACTCATGGAATCGGACAGTCGTACAAATACCCCCTAACCCGGTGCCCGGCACCGTCCGCGCGTGTCGAACAAGCCGGGTTTGCAGCGTTGTTGCGAGAGTAAGCTGTTCGCTAATGCTGGCTCTCAAATCCAAAATGACTTCGCACCTGCGGCCTGCTGACATCCACCTTCCAGGTCAGCTCAACCGGCACCATCCGTGTGTGAGTAATGCAAAAATCAAGACGAGTCCTTGGCGTGTGACATCGTGACCCCGGTGTTGTACATCAAGACAACGTACCTCGTGCATTGCATCGACCAGTTGAGAGCGCTGGGGTTTATACTTTCTATACTTGCGCGGATGCAAGGGGGGACGGTGGGGCTGTTTAAGAACCTTTTTGGCGGCGGCAACCATCCCGAGCCTCCGCGTGAGGCCGTGCCCCGCGCGGACCAGCGGGCCTATGGGCCGGGGGATGGTCTTTGCGACGAATACGTGGTCAGGCTTCTCCTCGGACAAGGCGGGATGGGAGAAGTCTATCTCGTCGAACATACGTCCTCGGGCGATTTGCGCGCGGCGAAAGTCATGCGGATTCGCGGCGGTGCGACTGACGCCGATCTGGTCGGGTTTCGTCGGGAAGCGCTCTCGCTCCTCAATCTCGGCAATCATCCTATGGTCGTCCGACTGTACGACGTGCGGGAACATGGACGGGATACCGTGCTGCTGATGGAGTATGTGGCTCCAGAGGCAGGTTGCACTACGCTTCAGGACTGCATTGCCAGAACCCAGGATTACAACGACCGCCTGATCGGGGCGTGGGCGGTAGAGTTCTGCGTGGGCATGGAACATGCCTTAGCTTGCGGGATGGCGGCACACCGGGACATCAAACCCGGAAACCTGCTGGTAGGCTCCAGCCCGTTCCTGAAGATAGCGGACTTTGGCCTCGCGCTGGCCGCGAGTCACCATCCGGCAGTTGTGGACGACACGCCCAAACGGGTGTCGCAACTGCAATGGCTGAAATCCGCTGACGGTCGCCTAACCTGCGGGACGCCGGGATACATCGCTCCCGAACTGTTCGCGGGTGACAAGGCGTCACCGCAAAGCGATATGTTCAGTTTTGGCGTGACACTATGGCAACTGGCGGCCCGGTCGTTGGCTCCGCCATACGAGGTCACATTCGGCGGCGACCCCATGGAGTACCAGCGCGCGATTCTCAAGAAGGCGGACGCTCACGCTGTTAGGCGCATCGACTCGCCGTATTTTGAGGTCATTCGCCGCTGCCTCGCCCCCGACCCTGCACAGCGCTATCTCGATTTTCCCGCCCTGCGCGAAGCGATCAAGAGCGCGGCAAAGGTTGCGGGTGTCGGCGCGATGGATTTCATTGTGGCCCCTGGATTTCGCGGAAGCCTTGAGGAATACGTAAATCGGGGCCGATCCTACCTTGTCCTTGGGCGCTATGAACGGGCGCTGAGGATTCTAAATCAGGCGGTAAAGCACAAACCGGATTCGCCGGAAGCTCTAGTCGCGCAGGGCGAGGCAATGATCCATCGCGGGCAGCTCATGCAGGCGGTGCGCGCCTACGAGTCCGCTCATCACCTGAACCCAGACTCTGATGCGCCACTCACGGGCCTCGCCTTGGCGTGGCTGGACATTGGCAATACGGGGCAGGCTCGTACCACGCTCGACCTCGTGCTTTCCCGTCACCCAACGAACCTCGATGCGCTGCTGATCTTGGCGCGCATCATGGGCGCGGATGGAAACAACCGGGAAGCGCTGGACACGGTAGAGAAAGTGATCGCCGCCGACCCGCAGGACTGGCGTGCTCACGACTATCTCGGGCGCGCGCTGTGGGGACTGGAAAAGCCTACCGACGCCGCGAAAGCTTTCGGCACGTGCCTGCGTATCAACCCGCTGGCGCTTGATGCCCGTCTTGCGCTTGCATCAGTGCTAACCGAGCAAAAAAACCTTGCGGAAGCCGATGCTCAATACCAGCACGGGATTCGTCTTTTCAAAGACAATCCCGAAGCGCTCAACAAGATCGCGGTGCATATGGCCGAACATGGCCACGCAAGGAAAGCGATTGAGCTATTTCAATCCATCGCCCACGCGGAGCCTGAGTCTCGATCCATCATGCTGGTGAATATCGGGAATGCTCATCTTCGACTGGATGACAGGCAAACCGCTATCGCCTTCTTTCAACATGCGATCAAGGCCGATCCCGAGAACGCGCTGGCCCACAGCCGACTGGGTGATATGGAGAACGAGAACGGCCGCATCGAAAAAGCGGCAGGCTATTTTGATCGCGCCTGCACACTTGAACCCGACAATTCCAGCTATCACGCCAGCGCAGGTACAGCCTATCTACAATTGAAGGACAACGACCGGGCCGCCACGCACCTGCGCCGTTCGGTCGAGATTGTCCCCGAACAACCGCTTATACTTTACAACCTTGCTGTTGCGCTGCTGCTTACGGATACCGAAGACGCCGCCATCAAGGAACTGACCATGGCCGTGCGTATCGACAAAGGATATGCGCGGGCCTGGTATCTCAAAGCGCAGATCGAGAAACAATTGGGCCGAACGGCGGATGCGACGGCCTCTGCCCGACGTGCCGCAGCTAATAGTTCCGGCCTCGCCGCCCACGAGCACGAGGGATTACGCGCATTGCTCGGATAGTACTAGCGATGGACGAGGGACGATGGCGTTCACGGCACAAGAGCTGAACGAGAGACTTCTAACGAGCTAAGAAGTGAAATCGCACCTTTTAGTTCACGTCTTCGGGGCAAAGCCTTACTTGCAACAACCCCCGCGATCGTGTGCGTAAACACCCCTATCCCCGGGGCCGTGTCAGCCTAGGTCAACCGTTCCTGCCGGGCGCTCCACATGAGACAATCAATGCATGGCAAAAAACTCAGAAGCACTTCACTACAAAGTCCGACGCTTCAGGAGCATGGCTATTTGTTTGAAGGAACTCGAACCATTCATTCGGCACGTAGATCACCTACGGTCCGGCAAACCATTTGTTCAGCTGGATGGAATGCGTTCACGCGAAGTCCTTGCAAACTGGTTGATTTGTGCAGCACTCAACTTCGAGTACGGCGCAAATCGTATGTCGTTCACCAGCGATCCGACAGGCGGCGACGGCGTGATCCATGACTCCCAAACGCAGACGACGTGGCGGACCGAGCACGTGATGGTGCGGCGGGCATTGTTCCCACACGAGAAATCCAATCCAAAGCCGGTGCAGACGGAAATCATCGAGGCGGTTGCACTCAAACAAGCAAAAGGCGGCGCTTCGTACGCGTCAGGTAAGCAACTGGTCGTATTCCTAGACTCCGGCGGTGGTGAGTGGCATCCGAACAAGGTTGCTCACGCACTCCCGCAGCCACTTCTCTTTGTAGACGCGTGGGTCGTGGGGCTACATGGGCCGGCGCTAAATCAATACGTGTACGGTGTAACCAAACTCGACCTATCGAATGGCAATGCCCCGGTCTGGATCGTGCGACTCGCACCCACATTTGACGGCTGGACGGTCCAGCGCATCCAGTGAATCCTTGGAACGAGCACCCGAAGGAGCGCCGGGGCCGTGGAAACCTCAGGGTCAGATCTATTTTCTGCGGAGGAGTATGGACGTGATCAGAAATACTTGCCGTCCTCATGCGTGATGACTAGCCATTAAGAAATAATAGCCAACTGGACGGATTTATTTTGTCTGATGAAGCTTCCGCTCCTGGCCGAGAGCCGCCGGAGTCCCTTCCGGAAAGCGGCCGTTCTTCTAAGCATCCAAAGATATGATTTCGTGCTTAGAGCGGAGGCAGGGCTGTGCTCAGCGGGATCGAGATGCCGAGGGTTTAGTCCGCCGTCGGGATCTACGCGGCCGTTCCGTTTGCGATGGATCCACGAGCGACAATCTGCCGTGGGCGAACAGTTCAAGGACTTGTCGAATCCAGGACGGTGGGAAATGAATAGTGGTGTCACGCTGTTTCCACTTGCCGCTGTCCACGAGACGGATTCCGCGAACTGCGGCTTCGCGCTCGACCTCGATGTCGGGTTTCTCAGGGTCTGCCGGCTCACGCTCCATTTCACCGAGCATGATCTGCAGAACCTCCTGGATCACGTGTGGCAACAGGATCTCAACCAAGCGGTCAGCGGCGTCCCGCTGATCCTGCGTCAGGGTTTCGCGGGGAGGGAATCGCCCAGGCTCAATGCCTCGTAGCCGGCACTCCTCGTCCGAAATCAGAGGAATTGCCACTCCCGGAAATTTCTCAGGATAAGCCACCAGAAACCCCTTATCGCGGTTCGCCTTCTTGGGCATGACAGTCTCACAACGAAATGGAGGTGCTCCGCAATTCTAGGCCGGCGTCCTGCGAGGTATAGCTGATAAAGATGGTCGGCCTCTTGGCGCTCGCTGTTTTCTCCCCGACGCCCCCAACCATGCCCCGTCCTCCCTAGTGTCAGGCATCGTCGCCGATGCTATCCCGCTTAGCAACAGAACCGGCCGGGTACTCGGGAATGTCGGCTTTGAGACAGCGATTTCTCGTGCCCCGAAGACCGCTTCTGGCCGGGATCGGCCGTCTAGGCTAGACGATTCTTGGCAGCGAGAAGTGGCCGCAAAACGATGTAGTTGCGTGTGCCATAGGCTACTACCACGGCACTATTGCCGTTGTCAGCAATTGCATGCTCCGCAACGAAAAGTGTGTCATTGCCTTTGGATCGTCGCTCTCGGCGGCCTGCAGAAGCTGCCGCCAGAGAAGGGGCCTATCCTCCCATCGTGGCGACAGATACGAATAATGCCGTTCGGCGATCACGTCAATGTCAGACAGTCGGAACGCCCCAATCGCCTCGGCGACAAGCTTGTTGCAGCCGAGAAGGATCTGAGTCAGGCGGGGGTCCGTTCGCATTCCGTGCCAGGCAAAGGTCAGAGTCATGCGGGTGAGTTGTACCGCAGATTTTCGCGGGAAGGGTCCTCCCCCAGAGCGGCCACTGAACGGTTTGTCTGGCGAATTCCTGGCGCGAAGCCACCATGACACATCGCTGAATTTCATATCGACCAAGAGAAATGGATGCCGGGCGATCTGGCGTGTCGCAGAGGCACTGAGCGTGCAGAGCGACTGACTGAGACTGCGGACAAGGATATTGGGGCAGTCGGTCGAGCTACGAGCCAGCTTCACCAGTGCTGCGATGCAATGCTCGTTGATCTCTTCGACCGGTCCACGTGTGGCGATTGGGGCCGCGTTGGTGAGCTCCCCGGCTGGACTCTTGAGAGCTGAACTGCTTGTCGCTCGCTGTAGCAAAACCGTCGCCTCCCTGCCCGCAGAACTTCCATTTTCTACGGTGGAGCGCTACGAAGTCCCCCTGCATTTCTGCGCGATTCGTGCAGATATGCGACGTGACATTCGGTTCAAAGAGGCATAACAACGATGTTCGTTGATAGTGGAGCGTACCCAATGCGACTCTCCGACGAACGATACAGCAGGGATTCGAGGCGGCACAACCTGGCGCTCAGGCTCATTGCCCACGAGGCTCGGACTCAAACCGTGTGTGCCTGGACCGGTCTATCCGATGACCGGGTGCGGAGTCTCTACCGCTCTTTTTGCCGCTCGGACAGCGGCGATGGCAGGGTCCGTCACCGCGGTCCATCGCCGCAGCAACTTTCGACGCTATTGCGTTCACCGACCATGCGATGCGAGGCGGCCGTCATCGCTGGGCTTTGCCGAGTCACCAACGTGATTTCTTCAAAACGCATGGCCAATGCCCGGCGGGAGCTGCCAAGCGTGTCTTGTGGCGAGCGCCTTTGTTTTGCCTTCGACGTGTACCGGAGTCTCTTCCCGGCAGGGCATATGTCCATCGAGCAGGTGATTCTGTTGGTCACTGCACTCGCGGACGGTAGCGAGATTGAACTGAGCCAATGTACTGAATGCCACGGTGTCATCATTGTCGATCGTCTGAGCCTGCGCCGTCGAATCTGCACCCACTGCAAGCAGGACATGCAGCTGCCCAGTGCCCAGCGTACGGAGTGGGAGGTCCATGACGAGGATCTGGCGGCTGCGGCAAGAAAGGACTCGCAGGACCCGTCAACCCAGACGGGCTATCAGCAAAGCCTGTTCTAGCGGGAGAACAACCGAATCAGAAAATAGTAAAACAGCAGCGACACCGCGCAGCAGGCAGAGAATGCCAGCATGCCCCAGAAAGGAGAGCTTGGTAGCGCCGTCAAATACTCGAAGAAGAAGGCGAAGAACGCGCTCAGGATCGCCAGCGTGGCGAGGACCACTCGGACGATCGGCTCAAAGACGACCAGCAGCGCGAAGACGGGCAGCCTGACGGAATGCCAGGCGATGCCGAGAAGTCCCCGACTGCCGGAGAGCAGTAGGTCAACGCCGTTACGACCCTCCCACGCACTGTCGGTCTCCATCGGCATCTCCCCGGCGAATTGCTCAAGAACTCAGCGTCCGCGCTAGCGCATCAAAACGTCTCCGACGATGCGCATTTCCACCTGAATCTACGCTGAATTCTGTGCGGCGAGAATAGGGAGTCGGCAAATGTCGCCGACTGAAAGTTGTCGGAGTTTTGACCAAATTCGGTGCGAACGCTTCGCAGACTACGCCGAGTATTGGCGGAAACTCCCCCAATACTTGGATCGCTCCCTGCCTCCTCGC
>JBEBIT010000166.1:0-1814 GCA_040080215.1 Steroidobacteraceae bacterium | reverse complement strand
TGTGAACGGCAGCAGAGATCCGCAGCCGTTTGACAGTCGAGGTCGATGTTGACGTGCGTTGAGTGCCGGAGCGAGCGAAGCGAGCGCAGGCCCCTGTCCGCCGGCTGAGCACCCGCGCCACAAACTCGCGGTGTCCGCGAGAGCGTCGGTAGATCAGCGCGAGCGAGAAGAAGGTGAGGGCCTGGGCGGACACCCAGGCACCTCGGAGACGAGATGAAGCAGGACGAGTTGTCGTCCCTGCCGGAGTCACCGTCAACTTTCCGGATCGCCGCGATGAATGAGCGCGACGGTCGAGGAAGTTCGAGAAGGCCGGTGCGGCGAGTGCCTCGAGCTCTTCTACGTGTGCGGCCCGTGCGATCACGGCCAGGAGTACTGCGGGGAGGAATGCCAGGAGACGGGCGTGACGCGCCGAAGGCGTGAGTCGAACGCGAGGCACCAGAAGAGCGAAGAGGGTCGGCGCGATCACCGCGATCACAACCGCGCGTACAGAGCTCGACTGCGCGCAAGCGTGACGGATGTGGGTAGCCGAGAAGTTGCGTCGCCTGCGAATCGCCCCGTGTCGACGGACCCGGCCGCGCCCATCTCGGGAGGCCCCGAGGTCTGCGGCAGAGGGCAGAGCGATGAAGACCTGGGTGGCGTTGAACTCGACGTCGAAGCGGACGCGGGTGGTGGTGACGCTGGGAGGCGTGGTGGCGCTGAGGGCCAACCTGCCGCCGCTGGCGGCGGTCCGGCACACGAGGGCGGTGACGACGTTGCTGGAGGCGCTGTCGCTGTGGATGGACGAGCGACTCTGCGTTGCGCTTTCTGCGGAGAGCCTGGACGACTGCTTTCGCTTCGACCTCGCCGACGAGATGGGTGTGGGGGCGCGCAGCGTCTACTACGCGGTCGAGCTGGTGAAGCGCGCGCCCCGCCGCCGGCGCGAGGCACCTGAGGCTCGCGCGGCGCGGCAGCTGGCGCTGGTGGCACCGCTTGGCGGTGCCCGATGACCGTCACGGAGGACATCGAGGCGGAGATTCGGCGGCTGCACTTCGCCGAGCACTGGCCCGTCGGCACGATCGCGTCGCAGACGCAGCAGCATGCGGACGTGGTGCGGCGCGTGCTGGGGCTGGACAGCTCGAGGCCGTCGCCCACTGAGCGACTGCTGCTGGTGGAGCCGTACAAGGACTTCATCGGGGAGACGCTCAAGAAGTACCCGACGCTGCGGGCGACCCGGCTCTTCGACATGGTGAAGCCGCGCGGGTACCCGGGCGAGGTGCGGACGCTGCGCGCGTACGTGGCCAGCGTGCGGCCGAAGCCGCCGCGCGAAGCGTACCTGCGCGTCTCGACGCTGCCTGGCGAGCAAGCCCAGGTGGACTGGGCGCACGTCGGCAAGGTGCGCGTGCTGGGTGGAGAGCGGCCGCTGTGGGCCTTCGTGATGGTGCTCTCGTGGAGCCGCGCGATGTGGGGCGAATTCATCTTCGACCTGACGGTGCACTCGCTGCGGCGCTCGCTGGCGCGCGCAGCCGAGTACTTCGGTGGCAATACCCGGCAGTGGCTCTTCGACAATCCGAAGACGGTGGTGCTGGAGAGGCACGGCGACGCAGTGCGCTTCCACCCGCGACTGCTCGACGTCTCGTCGCACTACTGCGTCTCGCTGCGGCTCTGCACGGTGCGCAAGCCCAACCAGAAAGGTCGCGTCGAGCGGGCCATCCGCTACGTACGCGAGCGTTTCCTCGACGGAAGAGAGCTGCGCAGCGTCGCGCAGGCCAACACCGAATTCCTCGCCTTCCTCAACGACGTGGCCAACCCGAGGCCGCACCCGACGCTGCCGGGTG
>JBEBIT010000033.1:0-35674 GCA_040080215.1 Steroidobacteraceae bacterium | reverse complement strand
GGCAATGGCCAGGTGCTCTTCAAGTACATCTCGCCGATGACGCGCGAGGTGTGGGAGAGGGAGTTCCTGCCTCGCATCCAGGCCGCGCGGCAAGGATCCACTTCATGAAGACCCTTGTCCTCACCGTCGTGCTGGCCGTGTTCGGCGTGATGCAGGTCGCGTGGGCGTTCGACTCGGAACTCGCGTTCCAGGATCCGGTCATGCAGGAACGCTACGAGAACATGACGAAGCTGCTGCGCTGCCCGATGTGCCAGAACCAGGCCATCGCGGATTCGCCGGTGGGCGTCGCCGCGGACCTGCGCCGCGAGCTTCGTGAGCAGATGGCCGCGGGCCGCACCGATGCCGAGATCATGGACTTCATGACGGCCCGTTACGGCGATTTCATTCTCTACAACCCTCCCGTGAAGCCGAAGACCTGGCTGCTGTGGGCCGCACCTGTCCTGTTGCTGCTGATCGGGGTGGCGTCTGCCGCCGTCGTCATCATGCGCAGATCCAAGGGCGAGATGGACGACCTGCCCGACGACTCGTCCGACTCGGAGGCTAGGAGGGCGTGACTGCATTCATTGTCGCTTGCGTCGTCATGGCTGCCGTGGCGATTGCCTTGGTGGTGCGCCCGCTGGTCAAGTCCGGTGGCGACTCCGAGGCCAAACCCGCCAAGTGGGCCGCGATTGCCACGGCGGTGGCATTGCCGCTGCTTGCGGCGTTTGTCTACTCGAAGGTCACCACGCAGCCGTGGGGCGAACAACCGCCCGCGGCCAACGCCACGGCCAATCCCGAGATCGAAGGGATGGTCAACCAGCTGGAGGAGCGCCTGAAGCGCGAACCGAACGATGCCGAAGGCTGGGTGATGCTGGGTCGTTCGTTCGTGATGCTGGGGCGCTATCCGCGAGCTGTCGATGCCTACCAGCAGGCATACGATCTCACGAAGGGCGAGAACATCTCTGCGTTGACGGGACTCGCGGAAGCGTTGGTCCTGACGGACGAAGCCTCGCTGAGTGGACGCGCCGGCGAACTCATCGAGCGCGCGCTCGCGAAATCCCCGCGTGAGCCCCGGGCGCTGTGGTACGGCAGCCTCGCTGCGTTAAGCAGCGGCAAGCTCGATGTGGCACGCGATCGCATGCAGGCGCTGCTCGACCAGAATCCCCCTGACTCCGTGCGCAGCGTCCTCGAAGCCCAGATCGCCGATATCAATGCGCAGCTCGGTTCGGGCCCTGCGACTGCGCAGGCGGCACCCGCGAGCACCGTTGCCGTCAAGGTGTCGGTGAGCATTGCGCCGGCGATTGCCGCACAGGTCAAATCGCCGCTGCCGATGTTCGTGCTCGCGAGGACAGTGGGTGGAGGAGCACCGCTCGCAGTCGTGCGGCTGAGTTCCGACCAGCTGCCCACCAGCGTCGACCTGAGCGATGCCAACGCGATGATCGCGGGTCGCGGCCTGAGCTCCGTGCCCAAGGTGACCCTCGTCGCGCGTCTGTCGAAGACCGGCAGTCCGCAGGCGCAGCCGGGTGATTTCTACGGCGAGGCGGAGTACGTCGTGCAGCCCGGCACAGGTGCGGTCAGCATCGTCATCGACCGCGTCGCGCCGTAAGGACTACCTGGTGCCGCGGACCGTTCGCCTCGATTTCAAGACGCTGCCCTCGACGCTCGCGGCCTATCCGCGAGCCCTGTTCGGCAAGAAGCCGCTGCTCGCGCCCGCCGGCATCGAGATGCCGACCATCGAGGTCTGCGCAAGCCGCGTCCCGGTGAGCCGCAGCCATGTCACTCGCTATCGTGCGGTGTGCGGCATTCCCGACTCCGCCTTCCTGCCTCCCGCTTACCTGCATGTGCTGGCCATGCCGTTGCACATGCAGATCTTCACGGCGGAAGCCTTTCCCGTGAAAGTGCTGGGGCTCGTGCACCTGCGCAACGTGATTCGCCAGCGGCAGGCGATCCCGGTGGGCGAAACCCTGGAAGTGACTGCAGGATTTGCCGAAAGCCGAGAGACCGACAGCGGCCAGGAATACGACATTTTCACTCGCGTCGTGTCGCAGGGCGTGCAGGTGTGGGAAGAAATCAGCACGATGCTCGCGCGACGCTACACGCCGGGCAAGCGCCCGACGATCGATCGTTTGCCGACGGATGTCGCCGCGGCGGAGCGACGCCGTCCGATCCAGGTGGCCGGTTGTACAGGCCGTCGTTACGCGTTCGTCAGCGGCGACGTCAATCCGATCCATCTGTGGGACTTCACGGCGTCGCGCTTCGGCTTCAAGCAGGTGGTCGCCCACGGCATGTGGTCGCTGGCCCGCACGCTGGGTGAAGTGGCAGATGTGCTCCCGACCGGTGCCATGCAGGTGGAAACGCAGTTCAAACTGCCGTTGTATCTGCCGGGCGATGCTGTAGTGACCAACTGGAAGCGCACGGACCAGAACGGTCCGTGGCTTGATCTTTGGCTGAGCGACGGGCGCAAGGGCCGCCCGCACCTTGCCATGCAGGTTCGCTAACGCTCGATCGCGAGCGCCACGCCCATGCCGCCGCCGATGCAGAGGCTGGCGAGTCCCTTCTTGGCATCTCGACGGATCATCTCGTGCAGCAGCGTCACGAGGATGCGCGCGCCCGACGCGCCGATCGGGTGACCGATCGCAATCGCACCGCCGTTCACGTTGATCTTCGAAGTGTCCCAGTCCATTTCGCGGTTGACCGCGATGGCCTGGGCCGCAAACGCCTCGTTGATCTCCATGAGGTCCGGCGAATCCTTCGTCCAGCCCGCCTTCTTGAGGCACAGCTGCGACGCGGGGACGGGGCCCATGCCCATGATCGTCGGGTCGAGGCCCGCTGAAGAATAGGCAGCGATGCGGGCGAGTGGCTTCAAGCCCAGTTCTTTCGCAGTTGCGGCGGACATCATCATCACGGCAGCAGCGCCGTCATTGATGCCCGAGGCGTTGCCCGCCGTCACGGTGCCAGCCTTGTCGAAAGCGGGGCGCAGGCCCGAGAGCTTCTCCGCAGTGGTGCCGGCCTTCGGGTACTCGTCGGTGTCGAAAACAACGGCCGGACCCTTCTTCTGCGGGATCTCGAGCGGGATGATTTCATCCTTGAACTTGCCGGCCTTCTGCGCGGCTTCGGCTTTCTGCTGGCTGGCTGCGGCGAACGCATCCTGGTCCTCGCGCGAGATGCCGTACTTCTTCGCGACGTTCTCTGCCGTCACGCCCATGTGGTACTGGTTGTACACGTCCCACAGGCCGTCGACGATCATCGAATCGATGAGCTTGGCATCGCCCATGCGGAAGCCGTCGCGCGATCCGGGAAGCAGGTGTGGCGACAGGCTCATGTTCTCCTGGCCGCCGGCGATCACGATGCGCGCATCGCCACAGGCAATCGCCTGCGCCGCGAGATGCGTGGCCTTGAGGCCGGAGCCGCAGACCTTGTTGATGGTCATGCCGGGGATCATGTTCGGCAGGCCGGCCTTGATGACAGCCTGACGCGCCGGGTTCTGGCCCGCGCCGCCCGTCAGCACCTGGCCCAGGATGACTTCGGAAATGTCCTCGGCCTTCACGCCCGATCGTGCGAGCAGTCCCTTGATGACATGCGCACCCAGGTCCGCGGCCGGGATCTTGGCGAGCGCACCGTTGAAGCTGCCTACTGCCGTACGCCCTGCGGCGACGATGACGATATCGGTCATGGGGGGTCTCCGTCTGAATTGCAAAAAGAAGGTGGCTGCGCCCTATGTCAGGCCGGCCACACGGAATGGAAGGGGGCAACGTCGGGGCCGGGCTTGTTGCCCATCGCGTCCGCACGCGTGCCGACAAACAGGATGCCGATGATGTGCTCGTTGGCGGCGAGCCCGAGCCCGGCCTTGAAGTGGTGGTTGTACGCCACGTCGCCGGTCTTCCACACGGCGGCATAGCCGAGCGCATGGGCGGCCAGCAGGATGTTCTGGGCAGCGGCACCGGCCGACAGCAGCTGCTCGACCTCCGGCACCTTGACGTTGGGCAGCGTCGAGAGCCTGGCAATGACGATCACGACCAGCGGGGCGCGCAGCGCCTTGTCACGTTCGCGGCCCAGGGCTTCGGGCGTGGCGTGGGGCGACGCCAGCTGGGCGGTTTCCACATACAGGTCGCCGAGCTTCTCGCGACCGGCGCCGCGGATTGACAGGAACCGCCACGGCTTCAACCGGCCATGGTCCGGAGCGCGGACCGCCGCCTTCAGGATCTGGTCGAACTCCGCATCGGACGGGGCCGGCTCAGCCAGCTTGACGCCGGACGAGCGGGTGAGCAGGAGTTCCATTGCATCCATGGGGGAGTCACCAAAGGGGTTGGAGTGGGGCGCAGAACGGCAAAACCAGCGCGAATGCTAGCACGCCGGCCTTGGGCCCAGCCTTTGGAGATCGGGAAAACTTACGCGCTACGCGTAACTACGGGCGTCCGAATGTACTTCCTGCCCGCGTGACCGCAAGGGTCAATCCGGCGGATTCTGGCGGCGGACCTTCTCAGGATTCGCGGCGACGCCTTTCAGGAAGCCCGAGTCGAAACCGCGCCTTTTGCTGAACACATAAGCGGTTGCGGCCAGCGCCAGGACCAGCAGCCCGGCCATCCACCAGAAGTGATCGGCCAACCAGGGTTGTACCAGGGTCATCGCAGGCTCCTTGTTCGAGAGAGAGTGCGATGATGGTTGCACCCATCGTGCCAGCGGCGACGCGACTCTATTTCTGGCAGCGAACGAGCGCGGCTTCAAGCCAGTCGAGGTCTACCTTACCCAGGTGCCTGGCACACAAGTTCTGCTGCGAATCCAGCAGGACCGTGTAGGGCAACCCGGACGAATGGTTCCCGGCCCGATGCAGCAACTGTGCCTGCGACAGGGGGGCGTACGCTTGCAGGTGCGACGACGGATTGCGCTTGAGGAAGCGGAGTGCGCTCGTCCGGTCGTCGACTGCAATGCCAAGGAACCCGATGTTCTTGTGCTCGTTCGCCTGGCCGTTGAATACGCTGGCATCGGCAAGGCAGGCGGGACAGTCGCTGCGCCAGTAGTGGATCACGAGGGGCTTGCCGCGAAACTCCTCGAGGTTGGCAAAGCGGCTACCGTCGATCAAGGGCAGTTCGAACCCGGCGAACGGCTGCTCGGCTCGCACGGGCTCAGCGGCGAAGCCCGCAGGCAGCCAGGACACGGCCATCAACGCCAGTGCAAAAGCTCCCCGGCTCACATCGTCACCTTGATGCCCGCGTACCACGTGGGATCGAGGTACGGACCCCAGATCTGCGTGACATCCAGCCTGCCTGTGGAGTCCACCCACAGGAAGCTGTCGTCCTTGGCTTGCGTGTAGTTCGTCAGGTTGCGTACGCCGAAGTACGGTGCGACGGTCGCGGACCATTGGTATGACGCGCGCAAATCGAGTGTCAGAAAGGACTTGCTCGTCGCACCTTTGGGAGTGCCATCGAGATTGAATCGCGGGTTGACGGCATAGGCGTAGAAGCGTGCAAGATCTTGCGGACCCGTCCAGGACCCCTGCAGGTCGATGTCCCAGCGGTTCTGGGAGTGATCGAGCGAGAACGTCACGCGATAGTCCGGCCGCGAGAACAGCGTGCCGGCAAAGTCCTCTGACTTGAAAACGTAGCGGTACCTCTCATACCCCAGGCTGACCGAGTCCGACGCTGTGACCTGCCATGTCCCGACGACGTCGGCATTCATGACGGTGTAGGTGCTCTGCGCGGGGCGCAGCAGGTAACTGCCGGAGTTCGCAAGATCATCCACGAACAGGGCCATGTCATTGATGCGTGTGTAGTTCATCGACGCCGTCAGCGCCAGCCGGTCGTCCGAGTAGTTCCAAGCATACGAGGCATTCAGTGACTTCTCGGGCTTCGCTCCGGCGCGGTCCACGGCGGGAGCGCTCAGGATCGCGTGATCCAGTTCGAAGAACGATGTAGGCAACCGGAAACCCGTGCCGAGCGCGACCCGGCTCGAGGTGGCATCCGTGTGGTGCCACAACGCATTGGCTCGCGGCGTGACGACGCTGCCGAACACGTTGTTGCGGTCGTAGCGGACGCTGCCGTTGAGTTCGAGCCGGCCGTCGGCAAGGGCGCGATACGCCTGCACGAACAGCGCAGGCGTTCGGTAGACGTACGCATCGGCGTCGACCCGTTTCACGCCGAAGGTGGGGCTCGTGGAGTCCAGGCTCGTCGACTCGCTGCCCAGGTCTTCATAGCGCACGTTGACGCCGGTGGTGACGAGCGTTTCCCCTGCCTTGAATTGCAGCGAGACCTCGCCGTATCCCTGCAGCTGCTTGCCGAAGTACTCCGCATCGAGCCCGTACCAGGAGTCCTGCTCGTGATGCGCGAGGCCGAACGCGAGCCTCAGCTTGGCCGAGTCGAACTTCCGTTCTGCCGTGGCCACGATCTGCTGGCGCTTCGTGTACACGATCTGCGCGACACCAAAGCGTCCGCCGTCATAGTCCGGCACCAGCAACCCGGTACTTGGGTCAATCCAGCTGTTCGGGTCGGGCGAGCCGTGGGGACCGGCAGCGAAGTTGAACGGATTGCCGACGGTGTCAGCCCGAACGCCCGCATAGTCGTTGCTCAGGGGACCGCCCATGCGGCGCTCATCGACGAAGTTGATCAGGGCCTTGGCCTTGAATCCGGCAAGATCGTCTGTGAACAGCCCGATACCGCCCAAGGTGCGGTTGTATCCGGAAAACTGGGACACACCGAGGCCGACGGTGTCCACCGGATCGTAGCGGTCGTGCGTCGCGGTCAGGCTGTACGCGTTGTCGTCGCCGAACGTGCGCGCGAAGTACACCGACCCCAGCTTCTGGCCATAGCTGCCGCCGCGTCCCTCGACTTCCAGCGAATCGAGCTTGGGTTCCTTGCTGACCAGGTTGACGCTGCCCGACAGGGACTCCGGTGCGATCAGGCTGGTCCCGGCGCCGCGCGACACATCAATCCGCTCGAGACCGGTGAGTCCCAGCATGTCCTGGCCGTACGCATTTGACACCGAAGAGAAGATCGGCACGCCGTCCACCATTACCGTGGTGAAGCGCCCGGGCAGGTTGTTGAGGGAGATGCTACGGGCACTGCACACCGAGCACTCGACCTGGGCGTCGAGCCCGGGGCGGTGGGCGAGCAGTTCGTTGACGTTCGTCGCCCCCGTACGCTGCATCTCAGCGGCATCCAGCGACTCGGTCTTGACGATGTCCGCGAGCAGCGCCCCTTTCTGCGTGGGGATGACACGACCGCCGATAACGATGATCTCTTCCATCAGGTCATCGGCGGCCGCTTCGTCCTCGGTTACCGGCGCCGGTGCCTGCTGGGCATGGGCGGCGGCGGAGGTCATCAGGATGCCGAGTACGGCCGTCATCAAGCGTCTATTCACGGGTCTTCCTTTATCCAGGAGGTGAGTCCTCACTGAATGAAATGGTCCCGCAGAGCCCGACGATCAGGCATCCGTAGTGCTGCTTAGCAGGTGGTACGTAGCCCTTAGTTAACACTCCGGCGCGGCAGCGACGTTAAGGAACTCGAGGAAAAGCCAATGGGCACAAGCGCCCCTTCTTAAGCCATTAACGTTGCCGGCAACGGTTTACTTCAGCGAATGCAACCCGAACATGTTGCCCTCGGTGTCGACGCCGATCGTGATGAAGCCGTACTGGCCGATCGACATCTTGGGCCTGAACACCTTGCCGCCGGCTTTGGCAAATCGCGCTTCCTCGATCGAGCAGTCCTCGCTGTGGAAGTACACGAGCGTGCTGCCGCCTGAAGGCACGCCTGCCATCTTGACCAGCGTCCCGGAGCAGCCCGGCTTCGACATCTCGGAGGGGAAACCCCACATCTCCATTTCCGAGCCCGGCAGCTTCGTCAGCGTCGTGGCGAGCACCTGCTCGTAGAACGCCTTGGCGCGCGGCATGTCCTGCACATAGATTTCGAACCAGATGACGGGGTTGTTGTTCATCGATGTTCTCCTTGAGGAGCGTGAATTGAGTGGATGGGGCGAATTCAGTCGACACGCTTCCAAGTCAGAGTACGCGTCACGGGTTCTCCCGATGCAGACGCCGTTCGCAACGAAATCGTCAGCGAGTCACCCACGACGGTCATGCCGCGGGTGAGCACCATGCCGACGCTCTCCTTGGATAGCGCACCCAGTAACGTCTGCGTGACCGTGCCTTGGGCATCGTCCACGGAGTACGTGCCGAAATAGGCGTCATATCCGCCTTGCGCCCGACTGTTGTTGGGCGCGCCGGCCGGCCCGTCGGCGACCGGCGTACTCCGATCCCGCTTCATGAACTGCGCCGCAAAGTGCCCCGCCCGGTCGTAGATCAGATACGCAATGGGATCCTCGCCCAGCGACGGATCAATGCGCCTCTCGCCGCCATCGGTCATATCGACCCGCGACAACAGCTCCCAGGTGCCGGGGAGGGAGGCGGACAGGGGCCGCGATTCGGCAGTGCCTGATTTACTCATAGTTTGAATTCCATGTAGTAAGCCTCCGGTGAGGGTGTTAGGTGCGACGGCCTTTCGGCGAACACGAAACCAAGTCTCTCGTACATCCGGGTAGCTGCTCGATTCTCCGTCTGCACGTTCAACCCGACGATCCGAAAGCCCCTGTTGGCGGCGATCCGCAGGAGCTCACGAACCAGTTGCTGCCCGTAGCCCTTCTTGCGCGCCGTTGGCGCCACGATGATCTTCCCCAGATGGGCACGACCATCCCCTTTGTCTGCGAGCTGCCCAAACGCGACCACCGACTCCTCGATCAGGCATACGGAGGTAGTCGACCGAACCTGCAGCTTTTCGACAAAGGTTTCGAGGGAAGCGGGGAAGGGGAAATCGGGCCCGGCCCAGAACTCGCAGTCGCGTGGTGAAAGAATCCAGGATGCGAGCACAGCTACGTCGTCTGGGGTTGCTGGGCGGAACACAGTGGGATCCGGTGTTTGCTACCGAGCAGGAACGAAAGGTGGACCTGAAGCAACAGTCTGAAATCCCGCCAGTGCCCGAGGCAAGGTCCTTAAGTCGTCTATCGTGGGCGTCTGAGAGCGAAGTTGCTCGGTGGCATCCTGGGAAAATCTCACGGCCCGCATTCCTGCCCTCGTCGCGGCTGCTACTCCAAGATCACTGTCCTCGACGACAACGCATTGTGCGGGCGGGTAGCCCATCTTCTCTGCTGCATGAAGAAAGAGCCCTGGCTCAGGTTTCCAGCTCCCGACTTCATAGGAGCTATATAGCCTGTCATTGAAGAAAGGTGCCAATCCACTAATCTCCAAGGAATGACGGATCTTCGCGAGCGGGCCACCTGATGCAATGCATCTCGGATAGGCGAGTTCCTTCAGCATTTCCAGTGCACCGGGCATCGGCTTGAGGTTGGTCTCAAAGAGACAGGCTACCCGCGTTCGATAGTGGGACTCGAAGTCAGTGGGGAAAGCGATACCGTGGCGGGTGGCGAGCTCGGTGAGGATCGTTGCGAATCGAGCGCCTCGGTAACGGCGGACCAATTCGTCAATGTTGTCCGGAATCTCTGGAACAAGGTCCAGAAAGGCCTGATTGCACAGGGACTCGCTATCCACCAGCGTGCCATCGAGGTCGAAGATGACGCAGAGGTTCATGCTAGCGCGCTAGCGAAGCGCACCCCACGCGTGAGTCTACGAAAGAAATCTGCATCTTAGAGTTCCGTGATCCGACCGTCAGAATCAAAGTAGTAGATGTTCTCGTGCTTGAATCCCCAGCGTCCGCCTGCGGCGCGTATGTGAGGTTCAAACGTAAAAAGGGCAACTTCACCCAGAGGGAGTGTGTTCTCGGCCTGAACGTATTGGCGTGCGTCTGGGTGGGACTCGATGCTGTGACCAACATTCTGCAGAAAGTCCAGATTCTCGAAGCCAAGCCTGGCGATTTCCCTGTTCGCAAAAGCAAAGAGATCCTGGAAGGTTGTCTTGGGCGTAGTGAACTCAACCATCTTGGCATGGAGCAAGCGTTCTGCCTCCTTTCCCGCCAGAAACTCGCTTCCGCCCGGTGTCTCGACGGCCCGACCGCCTTCTATGTAGAAGCTCCTCGCACAGTCGCCCCAAGCGCCTTGCCGCATTGGACTAAGGTCGATCGTAACCAGATTATTGTCGCCAACAGGTTCATTGGCGGGTTTGTAATCGCGGCCCGAAATAGAAAGACAGCTGCGCGAGCCGAGCAGGACGAAGGCAGGGCAATTGTGGTACCAGGTTTCCGATACTCCTGCGTTGGCGAGCAAACTTGTGGCGCGCTCAGCAATACTTGCTTCGGTATCAGTAGGCACGATTGACTGACCGAGCTCTGCCAGCACGTTCTTGGCGATCGCCTGCACTTCCCTGTGTTTTGCGAATGAGGGCATTGACTTGCCGCGTCCGACTATGATCGGGGCAATCTACACCAATCTAATGACCACTATGCATGGAGGTGGATCGGAGGACCGCCGGAACTCGACTTTCCTGCTGTAACAAGACCTGTACTGCTAGGCCGTAGTCCATCCGTTCACCAGCCCAGCGTGAAGTGGCAGTGCCGCTATGGACATGCGGCGCCCGGATCGAAGTCCAATCGCCGCTGCACACGGGTGGTCGACTTTCGAAGCATTGCCCTTCGGGCCTCACGAACCGTACCGCTCCATCATGTAGTCTTTCAATGGCAATGCCGACCTCATGAACCAGCCGATGGTGGAAGCGGCACAGGCTCAGCAGATTGGACTGCTTTGTCTCGCCGCCGTCTGCCCAGTGGTGGATATGGTGGGCGTCGACGAAACGAGTATTGGTGCAGCCGGGGAAACGACAGCCCTTGTCGCGAGCTTTCAGTGCTCGACGCAGGGCAGGGTGAATGGAGCGGGTCTTGCGGCCAACGTTCAACGGCTCGCCGAGATCATTTTCGACGATCGTGACCACACTCGCGTCGCAGGAGAGGCGGCGTGCGGTCTCGGCGGCGATTGAAGGGCCTTCCTCGATTTCGCAGCAGCCCGCGTGATCGTGGCGCAGGGTCTCAGCAGCGACATGCACGACGATCTGGTGCTTGTCGCCGCCGTTCAGGGCCTCGGCGCCATAAGCCAGGAAGCTCTCGGCCATCACGGCAAGCGCATCGGCGCGACGCATGCGCGGAGTCGTCTCGTGAGCCGATTTAACAGTAGACGTTCCGGCTGGAACGTTTTCGCTCAGCTTGGACGTTCCAGCCGGAACGTCACTGGGCTCCCCTTCGACTGATTCCATTGCCGCCTGTAGTGCCTTCAACACAAGCGCGCCTGATTCAGCAGGCAGGCGGGCCTTCATCACGAGCGACCCATCGTCATCGTAGTGCCAGGACAGGAAGCGGTTGGCCTGCTGCGCCGCTTCGCGTGAGAGCTCAGCCGCTTCTTTGGCCCGCCGAAAGTGGCGGACGACTTTCTCTACGTGGTCCGCGGTGCCATGCAGCGCAATATTGAGCAGGTACGACTCAGTGTTGCAGCAGGCGACGCGGGTGAGTTCCCGAACCTTGCTGTAGCTGAGTTGGCCGCGGGCCATCGCGGCGGAGATCATGGGAAGGTCGGCCAATGCATGTGCGACACGCACCTTCTCGCGTGCGACACCCATCGCTATGCCGCATTTCCAGTTCAACCAGTGAGCGCATGATTGCGTGCCAGCACCTACCCAGCCTTTCCGCGTATCGAACTCCGCTACCAGCCGCAGCCATCGATGGGTCGCGGCATTCAGGTGGCCCATTAGTTCGGTGATCTCGGACGCGAGATCGGCGAGGGAGCGGGGTGTCGTCGGAAATCCTCCGTCCATGAGCTTCTCCTCGAGTTGTGGCGACTTTTTGAGGACTGTGGGGATGTACAGTATTCTATTCTCTAGCGGG
The DNA here is from genome assembly GCA_040080215.1 of Steroidobacteraceae bacterium. Taxonomy (GTDB): domain Bacteria; phylum Pseudomonadota; class Gammaproteobacteria; order Steroidobacterales; family Steroidobacteraceae; genus CAIUGU01. Next base: position 23,888 of record JBEBIT010000033.1, on the reverse strand, counting down.
AAGGATGGGTAGCCCATATGCATTCAATTCGCGATGTTTTTCCGTCATGAGTGCATTTTTGCGGCGACTCATCGCACTGCATTTCTGCACGAATGCAGAGGAAATGGAGCGTGAGTAGCCTTATGCACCCCGGTACTCTTCAGTCAATGTCGTATACGTTCAGGAAAGGGTGGCTATGAAGCTCCGGGTGGCGATGAAGCTCAAGGTCACGAGCGACGGAGTGCCGGTTCCATGATCGGACTCATGATCCTTGCAGCTGTGCTGCTGTGGATCGGAATCGCCGTTGGCGCGGGCATCGGAGTCCATCGACTGTCCGGAAGGCGCGGGCTGCAGGTCGCGACGATCCTCTTCCTGGTCTGGCTGCCATTCTGGGATGTCATCCCGGGCTACTACCTTTACCAGAAAGCGGTTCGCGAGGTTGCAGGTGTCAGGATCCACCGGACCGCGCGTGCAGAGGGTTATCTCGACCTCACGCAGACGGACTGCAACAGCTGCTGGAGCCAGTTGAGTAACCGAGGGTACGGTTACCTCGAAATCCAACGGACTGGTAAGACAGGGGTGCTTGATCGCTTCGAGCAGGGCGCGGGGTACTACACCTACCGACTGTTGCCACGGGATGACGAGCGGTGCCGCGTCTTCGATGCCTTGCCGAATGCGGAAAGCCTGCGCGCCTATTACGGGTTGAAGGACCGCTGCCTGTTCTGGACTGTCAGTGCCACTCCGATCAGTCAATACGAGCTGGCGTCGGGGATCGACTACTACGGGAACTCGGAGAGGTTGTGGCCGGTGCGGCTGGTTTGGCGCAGCGTCTCTGACAGGAGCTCTCGAGTAGTACTCGCAGAGAGAATTCAAGTCGATTTCTATAGCTGGATTGGTCGCCAGATTGGGATTCCATCTTGGATACACACTAGGGAATCCGATGGGCAGCGGATTCAGTTTCGCATCGAGGAAGTTCTGAAGCCGATCTGAATTAGAAGTTCATTGGAGGAGCTGACATGACGAATTCAACAAGGACGTTGAAGGAAGTTTTCGAGCAGGCATTGTTGGCGAGGGCGGCATATGCCGATCTAGAAGGACTGCAATTCGATAGCATCGCTGGCCTGCAAGAGAGCCTCGGCGAAGGGCTGAAGCATGGCGACCCTCCCATCCTGTCCGCCGCAGCGGCTGCCTACGTCGCCAAGAACTTCGGCGTAGTGCACCACCAGACCAATACCGAGTCCGGTTACTCGGGCACATTGTTCCGGCGCAGGGAGGTCGCTGCGGACGATCCCACCGGCGGATTCTCTCTCGCAATTCGGGGTACCGAGCAGGGAAGCCTGGATGACCTGAGAGCCGACTACCTGCAGATCATGCTGACGGGCTCAGCATGGAACCAGCGCGCAGCGATGCAGCTCCACTGGAAAGGGCTGACCTCCGGAACGCTCGGGATCGATGACAATTTCCAGCAGCAGCTGGCCGTTCGGCAGATCAACGTCACGGGCCATTCGCTGGGGGGACATCTGGCGCTGTGGTTCGCGAACGATATGCCTCAGTCATTGGCGCACTCGTTCAGCTTCAATGCGCCTGGTCTTGTCTATGAAGACCGCGCGGGCATTCCGGCCAACCGGATCTCCAATTTCGTCAGCGATGCCTATCCCGATGTTGTCTCCGGGTTGTATGGCACCTACGGCAGTGTCGACCGCATCTTCATCGAGTCGGGTCTCGGCGCGGGTGTCATGGCGGGTCATTCGATGACCAACCTGCTTTCAGGAGTAGCAAGTTCGTACCTGCTGTCGCTGATCGATCCCGCCATCGATGCCAGCCTGACGCAGGCGGTGCTGCAATCGGTCACGAACGAGGGCCCGGATTCCTTTGAGTCCTTTGCCGGGGCGCTGCGGATGCTCTACGGGCTGGCTGAGCCGCCTGTGGAATCGGACGGGGATGCCACGATCTTCGGACTCATCGAGCGCTTCGAATCGAGTCCTCAGCCGGCGGGCAGGGTGATCGCGCTTGGCAGCCTGTCATCTGCTGCCCTTGTGCAACGGGCCTCGGCGACCTCCGGAGACGAGGGGGTTGCATTGCGATTTGCGCTGGCCAACGGGCTGCCTTTCGCGATTGTCGGTGCCGGGACGGCAGTCGACGGGCTCGACTACTCGGCGGGTCACTTTTCGCAGGAGTATCTCCAGGCCCGGAGCGACTATGTGCAATGGTTGGTCCGGCGCAACGCGGCGGATGCAACCGTTCCATCCGATCTGGGTACGGAGGTCGCGTACCTCGACCGTGCGACGGGCACGGCACTCGTGGGAGTCGCAGCGTCAGCAGAACAGCTCGCGCAGAGCAGGCTGGTCATTTTCGGGGCCAGTGCTCCCGAGTCCGGGGCCACGCTGACCGGTTTCGCCGGCGGTGACCGCATCTTCGGCGGTGGCGGCGCCGATGAAATCGATGGCGGAGACGGTAACGACTACCTTGAAGGGGGGCCGGGCGATGACGTCATCCGCAGTGGGGGTGGGGCTCGCGAGACGCTTGTTGATCTGGAAGGCAACGAAAGTTTCATCATCCATCCCGACTCGCGGTTCACGACGATCAGCGATGCCGACGGCATGGGCCGAATCGCAATCGAGCGCGACGCCAGTAGCCTCTACGTTCTCGGGACGGGCCTGGAGGCCGTGGCCGGTGGCGCGGGGGCGGCGCTGGATGCGGAGGGCAATCTGTATGTCCGCACGGGGTCGGACTTGCGCGTCGTCATCGCCGATGGCCGTACCGTCGTCGTCGAGGGATTCACGAACGGAGCGCTCGGCATCACGTTGCCACCCGTTCAATCGCTCGTGTCTCCGCCTCCGGCTTCGGGCGTGGTTGCGTTCGCTGTGACGCCAGCCAATCCGGACGGCTATAACGGCGATATCCGGCTGCGACACACGGCAGGCGTGCCGGACTACCGCAGTCCCTACACGGCATACGACTACATCGGTGGCAGCGAAGGCCCGTTCTATCCGGAGGTGATCGACATCTCCGGCGCTCCGCTCGAGGGGGGATTCACGTCCCACGCCGTCGTCGGCGGTCTCGGCGACAGCTATCTGATCGGCAGCGCCGCCCGCGACTCGCTGGTCGACGACTACAACGCAACGGTGACGAGCGGCACGACATGGAGTTCGGGCGACGTGCCCGGTAACGATACCCTGCTCGGTGGCGCCGGCGACGATGTTCTCGAGACCCACGGCGGCAACGATGTGTCTTACGGAGGCGAAGGCAATGACCTGCTGATGGATGTGCCGCTTGCACATCCGACGGACTCGTTTCTCACTGATGTCGCGTGGCTCTTGCAGCCTGGACACGTGAACCGGGATCGGCTCTATGGGGAGGGTGGCAACGATGTTATCGCGACATCGGCGGGCGAAGCCTATCTCGATGGAGGCGCGGGTAACGACGAGCTCTACGGCGGTGCGCACAATGACGTGCTCATTGGTGGTGCCGGGGATGACGTGCTGGGCGGTGACTCGCGGGTGTCGCGGACGTTCTGGACGTATGCATACGGATCCGGCGTGGACCTCACCGTTACGTTCAATGGCCAAGTGACGGAAGACGTCGTCGCGCCCGGTGACGACTTCCTGGACGGGGGAGACGGGAACGACCGCCTGTTTGGTGGCGGCGGCGACGATGAACTCGTGGGTGGCTCGGGCGACGACGTCCTCCAGGGCGACACGCTGTTCGTGCCCGGCGGCACCCGCGCGCTGTTCTCGAATCACGGCACGACCCCGGAGCCGCTGCAGGGCGCCGATCGCTTGTCCGGGGGTCTCGGCAACGACACGCTCTATGGCGGCGGAGGCAACGATGTCCTGAGGGGCGACGACGGCATCGACACCCTGCTGGGCGGAGCCGGGGCGGATCTTCTTTTCGGAGGTACAGGCGCAGATATCCTGACCGGTGACGACGCAGCGGGCGCCCAGGGCAACGATGAACTCCACGGTGGCGGTGACAACGACACCCTGAACGGCGCGGGCGGCAACGATTTCCTCTTTGGCGACGCAGGAACTGACACGCTGCTGGGCGGCGAGGGCGACGATGTGCTCGAAGGGGGCGACGGCGATGATTTCATCGTCACCGGTTCGGCGGGTCTCTACGGGCAGGGCGGCAACGACATCCTGCGCGGAGGTGCGGGACGGGACCGCCTGTCTGGCGGTAGCGGCAATGATCGCCTTGAAGCGGATGTCGGCGGCGACCTGCTCTTCGGCGACGCTGGCGACGATACCTTTGTGCTGTATCGCGGTGCCGGTGCCGTACAGATCACGGATACAGTGGGACGCAACGTGCTTGCCTTCGGTTCAGGCGTGGCGGCCACTGATCTCGGTGTCACGATGACGGGCGGCGTTGTGATGATGCGCTACACCCCCGACGACCACGCCTATATGGATGCTGCGACTTTCGCGGCGCTCGACAGGGTGGAATTCCACCAGGGCGATGCTTTGAGTGCTGCTGAACTCCGCCACCTCTTCCAGCCGGGCTCGACAGGAACCGATCGCACGATTCGCCTCGGTGGAATCGTTGGCGTGGGTGACATCGTTGCTCATCGCTGGAACGACGACTTGCTGTTGGCCTACTCCGGCGGAGAAGACAACTGGGTCGTCACCTTGACGCTGGCGTCACGGAATATCCAGTATGTGCTGGGCAATGGTGCTGCCTATGGAATGCCGCCCGGCACGCGCGTACTCGAGCTCACGAATTGGTACAACTCCGTACCGGCGTCCTATGTCGCCTTCCTGCGCGATATCGACGGCAAGGTCCAGAGTCTGTCCACCTTGGCCGAGCGGGCGCCAGTCACCACGGTCGGCACTGCACGGTCGGAGATCCTGGCCGGTGGCGCGGGCGACACCACGTATCGCTACGACCGCGGCGGGGGCCATGATGTCCTGGTGGACAGCGGAGGCACCGATGTACTCCGGCTCGGTACGGGCATTGTACTCGGTGAGCTGACGGTGACCGAGCGACCCGAAGGGCTCTTGATCGATGTCGGTGGCGAGCAGCGAGGCAGCGTGCTCCTCGCGAGCTGGGCCAACGGTGTCGATCAATCGGTGGACGCGCTTGTCCTTGCTGGCGGCACCCGGCTCGACCGCGCGGCGCTCGATGCGCTCAACACGGGAAATCACTCGCCACGTGCGATCGGAGCCTTGCCCGATCTCTTTGCGCCCCGAGATCGGCCATTCGGCTTCGTTGTACCTGCCACGTTGTTTGCCGATGCCGATGCGGGCGACGCACTGACGTATTCGGCGCGCCTCGGCGACGGGCAAGAATTGCCGGAGTGGCTGGCGTTCGACCCTGCGACGAGAACGTTCTCGGGCACGCCTTCCGCTGCGGAGGCAGGGACCCGTTCGATTGCCGTGATTGCCACGGACAACGGCGGATTCAGCACCCAGGCGCTGTTCGATCTGACCGTCGTTGTGCCGACGCGAATCGAAGGCACTGCAGCCCGCGACTCGATCATTCTCGAAGGGCAGCAACAGTTCTTCGAGGTGTTCGGGCAAGAAGGGAACGACTTGCTCTGGGGTGGAGCGGGCGCGGACGTGCTGGAAGGCGGTGGCGGCGATGACCAGGTTGTGGGTGGCGGTGGCGACGATATCGTCCGGGGCGGCGATGGCAATGACAATCTGGGAGGTGACAGCGGTTACGGCGACCTCGGCAACGATCTGGTCTACGGCGGCGCCGGTGACGACCGACTGGAAGGCGGCCCCGGCATCGATCGGCTCTATGGAGAAGACGGCGCCGATACGCTTGTCGGGACGGCCAACATCATGGTCGAAGGGGTCCTCATCTACGGAGGTGGCAGTGCGATGTTCGGCGGCGCAGGGGACGATACCTATCGGGTCAACTCCCTGCTCGATAGCGTCACGGAGCTCGCCGGCGAAGGCCGGGATACCGTGGAGAGCACTACGGACTACACACTGGGGGACAACGTCGAGCGGCTCTATCTGCTCGACTCGGCCATCAAGGGCATCGGCAACGTGCTCGACAACGAGCTCCACGGGAACATGGTCGACAACCTCCTGGTCGGCGGCGCCGGTAACGACTTCCTCGATGGCCACGAGGGTGCGGACACGCTGGAAGGCGGCTCGGGAGACGACACGTACGTCATCGATAGCCCCGGTGACCGGATTGTCGAGCTGTCAGGCGTGGACACGGTGCAGTCGCTGATTTCGGTGACGCTCGCCGATGGCGTGGAGAATCTCACGCTCTCGGGAAGCGCTGCCCTTGTCGGCGCCGGGAACACGGAGGGCAACGTGATCACGGGGAATGGCAGTGGCAGTACGCTGGTCGGCGGCGCGGGCAACGACACCTATGTAGTGAACAGCACCGCTGATCTGATCGTGGAGGCGGTGGGCGCGGGTATCGATACGGTACGGAGTTCTGTCAGCAGGACGTTGGGCACGAACGTCGAGAACCTGCTGTTGACCGGTGTCGGAAACTTAAGCGGCACCGGCAACGAACTGGCGAATGTCATCACGGGCAACGCGGGCGCCAATACGCTGAATGGCGGGGCTGGAGCAGACACGTTGATCGGCGGGCTTGGCAACGATGCGTATGTCGTCGAGTCAGCGGGTGACCAGGTCATCGAGCTGGCGGGCGAGGGCATGGATTCGGTGAGTTCGTCTGTTTCCCACACCCTTGCAGCCAATATCGAAATCCTGTTCCAGACCGGTACCGCGGCGATCAATGGAGGCGGCAACAGCCTCGCGAACCTGCTGAGAGGCAACGCGGCAGCCAATGCACTGACGGGCGGCGGTGGCATCGATGTACTGGAAGGCGCTGCAGGCAACGACACGCTGACCGACGTCGATGGCAACGCTCTGCTGAACGGTGGGGCAGGGACCGATACGCTTCAGGCGGGGGCCGGGAACGACTTGCTCGTCGGAGGCCGCGGCAACGACTCCATTGCCACTGGTGCCGGTGCCGACGTCATCCTGTTCAATCGCGGCGATGGCCAGGACACGGTGGCCGTGAGTTCAGGCCAGGACAACACGGTGTCCCTCGGCGGTGGCATTCTGCTCTCCTCGCTGCAGTTCCGGCGCAGCGGCACCAACCTCATCCTGGCGACCGGCGGGACGGATCAGATCACCTTCGCGGGCTACTATGGCAGCACGACCACCCGGAGCATCGATCGGCTGCAGGTCGTGATCGAAGGCAGTACCGACTATCTGCCGGGTTCTACTGATCCGCTCCGGAATCGACGGATCGAGAGTTTCGACTTCGACGGATTGGTCGCTGCTTTCGATGCCGCGCGGGCAAGGAATCCGAGACTGACAAGCTGGTCCCTCGGCAACGCACTCGCGACCCAGCACTGGGGCGGCAGCGATGCGGCCGCGATGGGCGGGGACCTGGCCTATCGCTATGGACTGACGGGCGGCTTCAGCGATCTGTCGCTCAACCCGGCGCTCGCAAGCCTTGGGGCGACGGAATTCGGGCTGGCACCGCAGGGGCTGCTCGCCACTGCAGCGTTGCAGGACGGCTCGGTGAGACTGATGTAGCGGCTTCTGGTTAGAATGGGGCATGCCAGTCGTGCCCCATTCCGCCTTCGCTTCCCGTGCCACGCGGCTGTTCGTGATCCTGTCGGGGTTCTTCGTCGCCAATGCGCTGATTGCAGAGTTCATCGGCGTCAAGATCTTTGCGCTCGAAGGCACGCTCGGCATCGAGCCGCTCAACTGGAACCTGTTCGGGCAGACGGGGTCGCTGTCGTTCACGGCGGGCGTGCTCTTGTGGCCGTTCGTGTTCGTGATGACGGACATCATCAACGAGTATTACGGGCCGCAGGGCGTGCGGTTCATTTCGTGGCTGGCGGTGGCGCTGATCTCGTATGCCTTCGTCGCGGCGTACCTGATGATCGGGCTGGAGCCGGCGGGCTGGTGGGTGACGGTGAATGCCGAGCGCGGCGTGCCGGACATGCAGGCGGCGTTCAGCAATGTGTTCGGGCAGGGGATGTGGACGATCGTGGGCTCGATCATCGCGTTCCTGATCGGGCAGCTGCTTGACGTCGCAGTGTTCCACCGGATCCGCCGCATCACGGGGGAGAAGTGGATCTGGCTGCGCGCGACGGGTTCGACGGCGGTTTCGCAGCTGGTGGACAGCTTCGTGGTGCTCTACATCGCGTTCGTCATCGGGCCCCAGCACTGGCCGATCCCGCAGTTCCTGGCAGTCGGCACCGTGAACTACGCGTACAAGTTCTGCGCGGCGATCGCCATGATCCCGGTGATCTACCTCGTCCGCCGGGGCATTCGTGCGTACCTCGGCCACGAGAGCGCGGACGCCCTCGAGGCCGAAGCGTCACATCGTTGATCCGCTAGGTCAGGTCCCCGGAATCCACGACGTACCGGCGAGCGGGATGCCTGCCATCGCCGCTGCTTCGATGGTCAGTGCGACCAGGTCTTCCTTCTCCAAATGGTGCACGTTCTGCTTGCCACAGGCGCGGGCGAGCATGGTGAGTTCCATGTTCAATGTTTTGAGATAGTTGCGCACGCGCTTCGCGCCCACTTCGGGTTCGAGGCGCTGTTCCAGGATCACATCCTGCGTCGTGACGCCCACCGGGCACTTGCCGGTGTGGCAGTGATGGCAGCGGCCGGCGACCGTGCCGAGCTTGTGGTAGTCGTCGACGGCTGACAGGTGCTGGCCCTTCTGCACGTAGGTCTGCGAGTTGCACCCGAGTGCGAACAGCACGCCTTGGCCGATAGCGACGGCATCGGCGCCCATCGCCAGCGCCTTCGCGACGTCGGCCCCAGTGCGAATGCCGCCCGAGACGATCAGCTGCACCTGGTCCTTCATGTTGAGGTCTTCGAGCGCGTCGACCGCCTGACGGACGGCGGCCAGCGTGGGGATGCCCACGTGTTCGATGAACGCCCATTGCGTAGCCGCGGTGCCGCCCTGCATGCCGTCCACGACGACGACGTCGGCACCCGAGTGCACGGCCAGCTTCACGTCGTGGAACACGCGGGTGGCGCCGACCTTCACGTAGATCGGTTTCTGCCAGTCGGTAATTTCGCGGAGCTCCTTGATCTTGATGGCGAGGTCATCAGGGCCGGTCCAGTCGGGATGGCGACAAGCTGACCGCTGGTCGATCCCTTCGGGCAGCGTCCGCATCTTCGCGACGCGCGGGCTGATCTTCTGGCCGAGCAGCATGCCGCCGCCGCCGGGCTTGGCGCCCTGACCGATGACGACTTCAATCGCGTCGGCCTTGCGCAGGTCGTCCGGGTTGAAGCCGTAGCGCGAAGGCAGGCACTGGTAGATCAGCGTCTTCGACGACTGCCGCTCTTCCTGCGTCATGCCGCCGTCGCCGGTGGTGGTCGACGTGCCCATTTCAGTAGCGGCGCGGCCCAGCGCTTCCTTCACGTTGGCCGAGAGCGCGCCGAAGCTCATGCCGGCAATGGTGATCGGGATGGCGAGCTCCACCGGCTTCTTGGCGAAGCGCGTGCCGAGCAGCGTGGTTGTCGTGCACTTCTCGCGGTAGCCCTCGAGTGGGTACCGCGACATCGACGCGCCGAGGAACGACAGGTCGTCGAAGTGCGGCAGCTTGCGCTTGGCGCCGAGGCCGCGGATCTCGTACAGCCCGGTCGCCGAGGCGTGCTGGATGTAGTGGATGACGGATGAGTCGAACGACGCGCTCTCTTCGAGCGACATCAGGTCGGGGGAGGTGGGGGCGGTGGCCATCTCAATACTCCTGCTGCGCGTCCGCATTCCAGTGATAGAGGGTGCGTGCGGAACTGACGCGTTTGAACTCGCGGGCCGAATAGGCAAAGCCGGCCATCTTGAGCAGTCCGTCGACGGCAGCGATATCGGCATCCTTCATCGGCTCGATGCGGGCATCGGCGCCCAGGGACTTGATCTTGCCGCGAACGTATAGCGTGGCCTCATAGAGCGAATCGCCGAGGCCATCCCCCGCGTCACCGCAGATGACGAGTCGCCCGGCCTGCGCCATGAACGCCGAGAAATTGCCGACGCTACCGCCGACGACGATGTCGCCGCCTTTCAGCGAGATGCCACAGCGCAGTCCGGCGTCCCCGTCGATGACGAGTAGGCCGCCATGGGCCGACGCGCCGGCACCGACGCTCGCGAATCCGGTGACGTGCACGCGCCCGGACATCATGTTTTCGGCGACCGCTGGACCGGCGTTGCCATGCACGGTGACGGTCGCATCCTGGTTCATGCCGGCGGCGTAGTAGCCCGCATGGCCATGGATGTCGATCGTGACCGGTGCGTTCAGGCCCACGGCGAGGTTGTGCGCGCCATCAGGATTGCTGATGGTGACCTTCTCGATGCCGTTCAGGTCCCCGTGCAGGAACTGGTTGATGTCGCGGATCGGGGTCATCGCGGCGTCGAAGGCTTTCACACTGCCCATGAGTAGATCTCCTCGGGGCCGGGCTCGAACACCCGCGCGTGCTTGACGCCGGGCAGGTGGGCGAGGGAGCGGAACTCGGACGAGATGGCGACGTACTCGTCGCACTCGGCGACGATGGCGGGCTTGCAGGCGAACGGGTCGCGCACCAGCGCCAGCTTGTCGGCCGTGCCCATCAGGAACGTGTAGAAGCCGTCGAACTCGGAGAAGCTGCGCTCGATGGCGGACTCGAGGTTGTCGCCCTCCCGCAGCCGCCATTCGAGATAGCGGCTCGCCGCTTCCGTGTCGCAGTCGCCGTCGAACGCGATGCCGACCTTCTCAAGCCGACGCCTGAGCGAGTGGGGATTCGAGAGCGAGCCGTTGTGCACGATGCACCAGTCCTCGCCGGCCGTGTACGGATGCGCATTCGCCGGCGTTACGGCTGATTCAGTCGCCATGCGCGTGTGCCCGACGACGTGCGAGCCCTTCAGATGCTTGAAGTCATAGCGATCGGCCACCGCCTGCGGTGTGCCCACGTCCTTGTAGAGATCGATTGCGCGGCCGGTCGACAGCACGTGCACTTCGGGGTAGGTCGAATGCAGCCACGCCTTCATGGCATCCGGTGCACTATCGCTGGCAAGTACGGCGTGGTTCGCCTTGATGGTCACCTGCACATCGGCGAATTTCGCCGATGCGGCGCCCTCGAGCTGCTTCCAGTCGAAGGCGGGACTCTCCGCGTACAAGTTCAGCTTGCGACGGGAGGCAGCCATGGGTTCGCCGAACACAGCCATTCCGGCGGAGTCGGGCCCACGCTCGGTCATGCCGATGAGCATGGGCACCATCAGTTCGCCGAGGCGGTCGCGCCATTCGGGCTTCTTGATCAACAATCCAATGATTCCGCACATGGTGGTTCCTTGGGTAGGCGTGAGGCCTAGAACATTTCGAGGTAGCGGTCGGTTTCCCAGCTGCTCACATGGCGGCAGTACTCGATCCATTCCATCCGTTTGAGCGAAATGAATTCGGCCGCGAGCTCTGCACCGAGGGCATTCTTGACGACGTCGTCCTTCTCGAGGGCAGCAATGGCTTCGCCCAGGTTCTGCGGCAGCACGCCGATGCCGCGCCGTGCGATCTCTGCGGTCCCGAGTTCGTAGAGGTTCTCGTTGACCGGTGCGCCCGGGTCCAGCTTGCGGGCCACCCCGTCCATGCCGGCGGCGAGCATTGCGGCGGTGGCCAGGTACGGATTCACTGCCCCGTCGGGCAACCGGAATTCGATGCGGCCGTAGGGAATGCGCACACACGCCGTACGGTTATTGTCGCCGTACGCGATGAAGGCCGGTGCCCACGTCGCGCCCGACAATGAGCGGCCCACGACCAGCCGTTTGTACGAGTTGATCGTCGGCGCGCAGATGGCAGTCAACGCAGGGGCATGTGCGAGCAGGCCGCCGACGAACCAGTAACCCATCTGCGACAGGCCAAGGCCGTGCTTGTCGCTGTCGTCGTGGAACAGGTTCTTGACCTTGCTGTCGCCCATGGAAAGGTGGAAGTGCGCGCCGGTTCCGGTGCGGTTCGAGAAGGGCTTCGGCATGAACGTTGCGATGGCGCCGATCTCGCGGGCCACTTCGGACGCCGCCATCTTCACGAACGTGAAATTGTCGGCCGACTTCAGCGCATCGGCATAGGTGAAGTTCACTTCGAACTGGCCGTTCGCGTCCTCGTGGTCGATCTGGTAGACGTCGACGCCGACGTACCGCAGATGGGACGTCAGCTTCTCGAGGAAGGCCGTACCGCGGGCGAGGCCCTTGTAGTCGTAGCAGGGCTTGTCGAGCGTGTCGCTGTCGTCGAACGGCAAGATCTTGCCGTCAGCGCCACGCTTCAGCAGCATGAACTCGGGTTCGATGCCGGTGTACAGCGTCAGGCCCTGCTGCTTGATGATCTCGAGCTGGCGCTTGAGCGCGACGCGAGAGCAGTACGCATACGGTTTGCCCTTTACGTGGCCATCGCACACTACGCGTGCAAAGCCCGGCATCCACGGGATCGGCGTCAAGGTGGAATGATCGCCGACGGCCATGTAGTCGGGGCCGTGCGGTCCCATGCCGAAGCCCCACAGCGCGAACCCGGCAAACCCGGCGCCATCGCCCAGGATCATGTCGTAGTGCTCGACCGGCACGGCCTTCGCCTTCGCGGCGCCGTGGATATCCACGAACTGCGCCAGCACGTACTTGATTGCGGACTGCCCGAAGAAGTCCTTCGTCGCCTGAGTCACCATCACGATTCTCCCCTCAAAGTTGATTTCAGTCCGTCGCTCGCGATTGCGCCCCCGCCCATTTCTTCAGCTATTTCGACAAGCGTCGACCACAGGTACAGGCCGAAGCTCGGGTCACACCAGACATGGAATCGAGTCGTGTCACGCACCCGGTGCGGAACGACGGTGACGCCGACACCGACCATCGAGGTCATCACGACCAGCGTGCCGTTGGCATCGCTTGCGAAGGGATAGCTGCAGGTCTCAAGCAGCAAGTCGTTCGCACGGGGGCCGCCGAGAGTGAAAGCGGCGTCCTGGCGGATGACCGGATACACCCCCGGTACCGGGAAGCGCTCGCGGGCACCGACCACGGTCTGGCCGTGGAGCCCCATCGCTTCCACCAGGAACTCCGTCGCGCCAAGACGGGCCACAAGCACGTCGTTCGTATCCATCGCACAGCTGTTCGCGGGCTGCGGGACGGTCAGCCCCAGGGACTCAAGCCATGTCGATGCTTGCGGACCCTTGCAACCGAAGCGCTGCCGCCATGAGCAATCCTGCAACCAGACGGGTGCCTCGGCGCTGCGGTAGGTCGCTTGCAGATGCCAGTCGGCGAGCGGTGAACGGCGGGTCATGGCGCCTCCACCATCTTCTGGCGCGTGCCGGCTGCGTCGTAGAAAGGCAGCGGCGTGATCGTGGCGTCGACTTCCCGCCCACCGTCGATGCGAATCCGGAAGGCTGTGCTTGCGGCAACGGCAGGCGTCACCATCGCGAGCCCAATAACGGCATTCAATGTGGGCGAGCGGGTGACGCTGGTGACGCGACCCGCCATCTCGCCGCCACTCAGGACGAGATGCCCTTCCTTGGGCAGGGTTGCGCCCGGTGCGACCAGCTGGAACCCCACGAGCTGCTGCCGCTTCGGCTTCTTCTCCAGGACCTTGAGCGAACGCTGGCCGATGAAGAAGGGCTTGTCCATCTTGATGGCCCACTCGCATCCGGCCTGCAGCGGATCGGTGAGACCATCCGTGTCCTGGCCCACGATGAGATGGCCCTTCTCGAGTCGCAATACCCGTTGGGCCTCGACGCCGAAGGGACGCACTGCCTCGGACGAGCCCGCCGCGAGCAGGGCGTCCCAGACGTGCAATGCCGAGTCGGCGGGGACATGGATTTCATAGCCGAGTTCGCCCACGAAGCCGACGCGCATGAGTCGGGCCGGAACGCCGGCGACCGTGCCTTCACGTAAGCCGAGGAAAGGGAATGACGCCTGCGCGAGGTCGATGTTGGTAAGCCGTGTGAGTATTCTGCGCGACAGCGGCCCCGCCAGGTTGAAGGCTGCGTAGTGCCCCGTCGCATTGACGAGACCGATCTTCATGTTCCACTGCGTTGCGAGCCGGCCAAGCTCGCGATAGATGGAAGCCGAGTTGCCCGTCGTCGTCGTGAAGTAAAAGCTCTCGTCCGCCAGCCGGCCGATCACGCCGTCGTCGATGATGACGCCGGACTCATCGAGCATCAGCCCATAGCGGGTCATGCCGACTTTGAGCGTGCCGTAGCGACCGGCGTAGACGCGATCGAGGAACTCCGCAGCATCCGGGCCGTGGATCTCGATTTTGCCGAGCGTGCCCACGTCGATGAGGCCTGCGCCCGTGCGAACCGCGCGGACTTCCCCCTCGATGGCCTGGGCTCGCGCGAGGCCGGCGACCGCGTAGTACTCGGGGCGCTTCCATTGTCCGGCAAGCATCCAGACGGCGCCGAGCGCCTCATGTGCCTTGGCCAAGGGCGTCGCACGCTCCGGCGAGAAACTGCGCCCAGCGAGGTGGGACAGCGGCACGGGATGGAACATCGGTCGGGCCGTCGTTGCGCCGATGCGCTCCACGGGCTCGCCCCGCAGTTTCGAAAGAATGCGCATGGCGTTCAGGTTCGAGTGCTTGCCCTGGCTCGGTCCCATGCCGACGGTGGTGTAGCGCTTCAGCAGCTCGATGCTGTCGAAACCTTCCTGGACCGCATTTGCGAAATCCTTGAGCTGCAGGTCTTCGTCGAAGTCGACGAAGTTCTTGCCTTTGGCATGGGACGCGATGGGGTACGGATGGCTCGGCATTTCCGTCAGCCCGAGCGTGCTGGCCGTGGAGCGAAGCTTGGGGGCACGACGCTGGACGTACGCGGCGGCTTGTTCGCCCACCCGCGTGCCGTCCGTCAGTCGGCTCGTGAAGCCATACACGCCCGTGACCTTGCCGCAAGCGAAGACGCCTGCGGGGAGCGAAGAGGGGACGTACTGGCCGAGGGCGGTTTCGAACTGCAGTCGCGCGCCGGCTTGCAGCAGCAGCGAATGGGCGGGCGCAAACCCCACGCTCATCCAGACTCCGTCAACCTGGACAGACTCGCCGGTGACGCTGGCGACTTCATCCTGGACGCGCGTGTTGACGACGACCGACCGCAGGCACCCGTCGCGGCCTGCGCTCGCACTTCCGATGGTCGCACCGGTGCGGACTGGAATGCCTCTGGCGTCGAGCCGCTCGGCCAGTTGCGAGGATGCGGGACCGGGAGAGGTTCGCAGGTCGATGACGGCTGCAACGTCAATACCGCGTTCGAGGGCGTCGAGCGCTGCGGCATAGCCTTGCGGGTTTGCCGTCAGGATGAGCACGCGATCGCAAGGAGCCACTGCGTAACGATGCAGCAGGCGCTGCGCACCACTCGCCAGCATGATCCCGGGCAGGTCGTTGTTGCGGAAGACGGCGGGTTGCTCGAATGCACCCTGTGCAATGATTAACGCGCGCGCGCGGACCTTGACCATCTCCGTCGGCGTGACCAGTGCGACCCAGTGGTCTGCGTAATAGCCTGCGGCATAGGTGCTGCACAGCAGCTGGATGCGCGTGTGCTTGCGCACGCGTTCCATCAGTTGCAGCGTTTGCCTGGCATCGGCATCTTGCCCGCCCCGCGCGTACAGTCCGCTGCCGCCGGGCCAGGCGTTCTCGTCGACC
This sequence comes from Steroidobacteraceae bacterium, assembly GCA_040080215.1. Classification (GTDB taxonomy): domain Bacteria; phylum Pseudomonadota; class Gammaproteobacteria; order Steroidobacterales; family Steroidobacteraceae; genus CAIUGU01. The sequence goes on along the minus strand of JBEBIT010000033.1, from coordinate 8,347 downwards.
AGCATGACCTCCGCGCCGCTGTCTGCGGCCGACAGGGCAGCAGCGAGACCGGAAGGCCCGGCACCAATCACCAGCACATCGGCGAACGCATACCGCTTCGGGGTGCGACGGCGGCTCGAATTCAGGTCAAGTTTGCTCAAGCCGGTGAGATTGCGGAACAGCCGTTCCCACTTCGGGAAGAACCGCTTCGAGTGGAAGGCCTTGTAGTAGAAGCCGACCGGCAGGAACCCCGACAGGCTATCGAGCAGTTGCAGCGAGTCCCTGGCGAGTCCGCCGCGCGTGTTCACCGCGGTGACCCTCATCCCGTCTTCCAGTGGGGTGACATCCGCGCGAACGTTGGGAATCACCCGGCCAAGATGCTGCACCTGCATGATGGCATTGCTGTCGTGATTGGCGACCGACAGCAATCCGCGAGGGCGGTGATACTTGAACGATCGCCCGATGATCTTCTGCCCGTTTGCAGCGAGCGCAGAGGAGAGGGTGTCGCCGGCATAGCCGCTGAACGACTGGCCTTCGAAGGTGAACGCGAGCGGCTGCTTGCGATCGATCCATTCCCCCGACAGCGGTGGCAGGCGTCTCATCGCGACGCCTCCACGCCCGATGCGAGATACGTGCGCAGGATCGTGTCAGTCGTGGTGTCCCGTTCGGCCAGGAACCAGACGCCGCTCGGGCCGTGGCACCACCACTCGCGCTTCACGCCGGCCACGCCGCTGCGGTTGAAGACGTAGTCGCTCCACTCGGCATCGGTGCAGGTGTCGGGGTCCGGCATCGGGCGCACTTCGCCGCCGTAGACGAATTCGCTGATGGGGCGCGGGCCGTTCAAGGGGCAGGTGAGCAGCTTCATCAGTGGCCTACCGATGCGGCGCCTTTCTCGCCGGTCAACTCGTAGCGACTGAAGCGGTCCAGCGAGAAGCCCTCGATCAACGGATGGTTACGATCGTTGGCGAGCGTGTAGCTCATAGTCTTGCCGGAGACGGGCGTTGCCTTGAAGCCCCACGTGCCCCAACCCGCATCCAGGTAGAAGCCTTCGATCGGGGTCATGCCCATGATGGGCGCGAAGTCGGGTGTCATGTCGGCCATGCCGGCCCACTGCCGAACGACCTTGACGTCCGACAGGAACGGGAACATGTCGAGCATGTGCGCCGCGAGCGACTCCGTGAAATCGAGTGTCGAGCGCGTGGAATGCAATTCGTACGGGTCGAGCGACGCGCCCATCACGAGTTCGCCCCGGGCGGTCTGGCTCACATAGACGTGCAGCGAGCCCGACACGATGATGGGATCGAGCCACGGCTTGATCGGCTCGGACACCATGGCCTGCAGCGGATGGATGTAGATCGGCGACCGGAGTCCGAGCATCGACAGCAGGCGAGGGGTCGAGCCCGCCACTGCGCACAGCACCTTGCGCGTTGAGATGCGGCCGCGGTTGGTGAGCACGCCCGAGACGCGCGAGCCACTGGCGTCGGTTTCAATGCCCAGCACTTCGGTCTGTTGATGGATCTCGATGCCGCGACGGTCCGCGCCCCGCCCATAGCCCCACGCCACTGCATCGTGACGGGCGATGGCGCCGGGTGCGTGATACAGCGCACCGAGGATGGGTGCATGTCCCGCGCAGGTGATGTCCATCATCGGCAGCGCCTGCTGGACGGATTGGGCGTCCACGAGCTCGCTGTTGACACCGAAGTGCTTGTTGACCTCGGCGCGCCAGCGCATCGTGCGCATCGCCGCGTCCGTGTGCGCGAGCGTGTAATGGCCGCGCGTCGAGTAGAAGAGGTTGAGGTCGAAGTCCTCCGAGAGGTCCTGCCAAAGGCGGACGCTCTCGTCGTAGAACCGCACGCCTTCCGGTGTCAGGTAGTTCGACCGGATGATGGTCGTGTTGCGGGCGGTGTTGCCGCCGCCCAGATAGCCCTTCTCGATGACGGCGACGTTGGTGAGGCCGTGGTCGCGCGCCAGGTAATAGGCGGCCGCCAGCCCGTGCCCGCCGCCGCCGATGATCACCGCGTCATAACTTTCCTTGAGTTCCGAGTGCGCGGTGAACATCCGCGGCTCGGGGTGTTTTGACTTGAGTGCAAACTTCAGCAGTCGCCAGGGCATCAGGTACCTGTGGTGGGGTCGTCAATAGAAGACGATGGTGCGATTGCCGTTCAGCAGCACACGGTCTTCCAGGTGGTATTTCAGGGCCCGGGACAACACGGCCTTCTCGATGTCGCGACCGTAGCGGACGAGGTCGGCTTCGGTATCGCCGTGGTCGATGCGCACCACGTCCTGTTCAATGATCGGGCCGGCGTCGAGATCGGTGGTGACGTAATGACTCGTTGCGCCGATCAGCTTCACGCCACGTTCGAATGCCTGCAGGTACGGACGTGCACCGATGAACGAAGGCAGGAAGCTGTGGTGGATGTTGATGATGCGGCCCGGATAGCGCGCGCACAGTTCGGCGGGCAGAATCTGCATGTAACGTGCGAGGACCATCACGTGGCCCTGCATCTCGATGAACTTCTGCTCGATCTGGCGGAAGGCGGCCTGCTTCGCTGCCGCGTCCGCCGGGACGGGAATGTGGTGATAAGGGATACCGTGCCATTCCACGTACGAGCGCAGGTCCTCGTGATTCGAGATGACGCACGGGATGTCGCACTCGAGTTCACCTGCCTTCCAGCGGTACAGCAGGTCCACGAGGCAGTGATCGAACTTCGACACCAGCAGCACGACGCGCTTGCGGGCGGCAGAGTCGCTGACCGACCAGTCCATCTCGTAGCGGGCCGCGATTTCCGCGAAGTCGTTGCGGAAGGACTCCAGCGAGCCGTTCAACGTGCGCGCGAGCAACACGTTGCGCATGAAGAAGCGGCCCGTGGTCGTGTCCGAATGGTGGTTCGCTTCGGTGATCCAGCCGCCTTTGCCCGCCAGGTACGTGCTGACGGCGGCAACGATGCCGACCCGGTCAGGGCACGAGACGGTGAGGGTGTAGGTCTGTTCGGGGGTCACGCCGGTAGACGAGCCTGAGGAATCTTGTTTCGTAAGATGCATGTTTATTGCGTATCAGTCAACAAGGGTGCACGCTATGCACACCCGGTGGAGAGGATCGCGAGATGCCAGGACGTAAACCCAGCAGAGAACCCGCAGGAAAAAAGGTCGTCCGAACCCCCGTGGAGGCAGCCGCGAACACCGACACCGCCGCCCTGGATCGCCATGTGGGCACGATGGTCCGTGAGTTGCGAGCCAAGAACCGGCTCACCATCGCCGACGTCGCGCACCTTGCCGGCATTTCGGACGGCATGCTGTCGCGGATAGAAAATGGTCAGGTCAGTCCCAGCCTTGATTCTCTCAACCGGCTGGCGCGGGCGCTAGGCGTGGAAATTGGCCAGCTCTTCCGGAACTTCGGCCACCAGAAGGGCAAGGCGCTGCATGTAAAGCAGGGGGAGGGCATGGAAGTCGTGCGGCGTGGCACGAGCAAAGGCCATACGTATCATCTGCTGGCCTACGACCAGGGCCCGAAGAAACGCTTCGAGCCGTTCCTGATCTCAATGGAAGATGCGGCTGAGGTTTTTCCGACGTTCGAACATCCGGGGACGGAGTTCATCTACATGCTCGAGGGACAGATCGAATATCGCCACGGGAGCCAGACCTATGTGCTCGAGCCGGGCGATGCGTTGACCTTTCCGGGCGGGGTGCCCCACGGACCGGAGCGGCTGATGAAATTGCCGATCCGTTTCCTGTCCGTGATTCTCTACGGAGACGAGGACGGCTAGGGCGTCCTTGAACTGCGGACTCAGATGTCGCCTTTGACAACCATGGCGGCAATCAGGACCAGCGAACCAAAGAAGGCGATGTAGACGAGTTCCATTGCAGGGATCCTTATTTAAAGCAATGAGTTAAGTGGGCGTGCCCAGCGGCACGGGTGCAATAGTGCACTGCGATAGTGCGATGCAGCAATCTGTGGACTCGGGATCTGTGAGAGGTGTCACTTAAGCCGTGATATCGTGCGCGCCCCAGTGTGGCGACCCCAAGCGCCATTCATAACAAGGAGACAATCAATGGCGAAGATCCTGGTTCTGTACTACTCGAGCTATGGCCACCTCGAGACGATGGCAGGCGCGGTTGCCGCGGGTGCGCGTGAAGTCGCGGGTGCTGAAGTGACCGTCAAGCGCGTCGCTGAAGTGGTGCCCGAAGCGATTGCCAAGGCCAATCATTTCAAGCTCGACCAGGCCGCACCGATCGCGACGCCCGACGAGCTCGCCAACTATGACGCCGTGATCTTCGGCGCGCCGACGCGCTTTGGCATGATGGCCGCTGCCATGCGCAACTTCCTCGACCAGACGGGCGGCCTCTGGGCCAAGGGCGCGCTGATCGGCAAGGTCGGCAGCGTGTTTGCCTCGTCGGCAACCCAGCATGGCGGCCAGGAGAGCACGATCCTGTCGTTCCATACGACGCTGCTCCATCACGGCATGGTGATCGTCGGTCTCCCTTATTCGGCGGCCGGCCAAACCCGCATTGATGAAATCACCGGCGGTTCGCCTTACGGCGCGTCGACGATTGCAGGCGGCGACGGCAGCCGTCAGCCCAGCGCCAACGAACTGGAGCTTGCCAAGTTCCAGGGCCGGCACGTCGCGACCATCGCGTCGAAGCTCGCCGGCTGATTCTTCCCGCAACCGGGCAGATGAAAGGAGCGGCCTTCGGGCCGCTCTTTTTTTTGGGGTCTATGCCCATCAATACCATTCATGGAGTCCATGAGGGATATGCATTTTATTTTCGCGCGCTGCCTTCCTAGACTCTCTGCCGCACTGATTTCCCATGCCCGCTGCAAGGAACCCTCACCATGGCAAGCAGTTCGGTCGACCGGCACGATGAAGTCCGCGAAGTCCCTGTCCTGATCATCGGCGGCAGTCTCGTCGGACTCGCTACCTCCATGTTCCTCGGCACCCACGGCGTGCCCTGCCTCTCGGTCGAGAAACACCGCGGCACCGCCATCCATCCCCGCGCAGGCTACTTCCAGTTGCGGACGATCGAGCTGATGCGGGCCGCCGGCATCGATCACAAGGTCATCAAGGCTGCGCACGAGCTCTACGATCCCAACGGCGGGTTGAATGCCGTTGAAACGCTTGCCGGTCGCGAGATCGCGAACTACATCCCGGACATCAACCAGGGCGTCGAGGACGTGAGTCCCGTGCGCCGGCTCTTCATGCCGCAGCAGGTACTTGAGCCCCTCATCAAGGATCGCGCCCTCGAACTCGGTTCGCGCATCGAGTACAGCACCGAACTCGTGTCATTCGAGCAGGATGAGGCCGGCGTGACTGCAACGGTGCGCAACATCGATACGCTCAAGGAGTCGAGGATCCGTGCGCAGTTCATGGTGGCCTGCGACGGCAACCGCAGTCCGGTGCGCGAGAAGCTGGGTATCCGGATGGTCGGTCATCCGGTCATGTCCAACAGCATCACCATCTATTTCCGCGCGGATTGTTCGCGTGCGCTGCGCGGCCGCAACCTCGGCGTCATCTACGTGAACAATCCGCAGGTGCGCGGATTCTTCCGCCTGGAGAAGACCGGGCTCGGCGGCTTCCTGGTCGTGTTCACCGTCGGCGACATCCGCGATCCGGCGGCGCGCAATGCCGCCGGTGACATGTCTCCCGAGAAGGCGGCGCAGTTGGTGCGCGATGCGGTGGGAGAGCCCGATCTCGACGTGAAAGTAGAGGATGTGGCGAGCTGGGTGGCCGTGTGTCGGGCCGCCGAGCGGTACCAGAGCGGGCGTGTCTTCATCGCAGGTGACGCTGCGCACCACATGCCGCCCACGGGTGGCTTCAACGGCAACACCGGTATCCAGGACGCACACAACATTGCGTGGAAGCTGGCGTGCGTCACGAGAGGCGAAGCCGGCAGGGAATTGATGGACGCGTACGACCAGGAGCGCCAGCCGGCAGGGGTACTCGCGATGGAGCAGGCGTATCAGCGTTACGTGACCCGCTCCGATCCGGATCTCGGCACCGAAGGCATGCATCCGCAGGTGCCGGACATGCACGTCGAGTTCAATCGCTATCGATCGCTTGCCGTCATCGCGGATGCCGACGAGACGGACGACGGCAAGCTCGACATCGATCCACGCAAGTCGTTTGCGCGGCCCGGCACCCGCGCGCCCCATGTGGAGCTGCGTCGCCAGGGCCAGGTCATCTCGTCGCTCGACCTGTACTGCAAAGGGTTCGTGCTGATGGCAGGGCATGCAGGCGAGGCGTGGGTGGCGGTAGCAAAGGCAGCCGCGGCCAGGCTTGGCATGGACCTGCAGGTCCACGTGGTCGGGAAGCCCGGATCACAGGGTGACCTGCTCGACTTGCCGCCGCATCGGCGTACGGTCGCGACGCTGTTTACGCAGCCATTTCCTGCTGCGTATGGCATCTCGCCTTCAGGTGCCGTCCTTGTCAGGCCCGATGGCTATGTCGGCTGGCGAATGAAGAGCCATTCCGACGCGGCGGGCCAGACGCTGACGGAAGCATTGAGTCGCCTTCTGTGCCGCGCCGGACAGTGAACTCACCGCATAACGAACATCAGGAGACGCCGCATGCCAACCCGGATCCAGGTCGTGTTCTACAGCATGTACGGACACATGTACAAAATGGCCGAGGCGGTTGCAGCCGGTGCCCGCGAGATTGAAGACACCGAGGTCACTTTGCTGCAGGTGGCGGAGCTGATTCCGGACGATGTGCTGTTGCTGAGCGGAGCACGCGAGACGCGGAAGGCGTTTGCGCACGTGCCGATTGCCGAGCCGGCGAAACTGGCGAATGCCGACGCCATCATCTTCGGGACGCCCACCCGCTTCGGCAACATGTGTGCGCAGATGCGCAACTTCCTCGACCAGACCGGGCCCTTGTGGGTGAACGGCGGACTGGTTGGCAAGGTCGGCAGCGTCTTCACGAGCACCGCCACGCAGCACGGCGGGCAGGAGACCACGATCACGAGCTTCCATCACACGCTGATCCATCACGGCATGATCATCGTGGGCGTGCCGTACATCGAGCAGCGCCTGCTCAACATGGACGAGATCAGCGGGGGCAGTCCCTACGGCGCCTCTACGCTGACGCGCGGTGATGGCAGCCGGCAGCCGAGCGAGAACGAACTCGCCATTGCACGCTTCCAGGGTATGCATGTGGCCGACATCGCAAGGCGCGTGAGTCGACCGTTAGGCTGAGGCCCGTCAGCGCTTCTTCGCCGGCTTCCTGCCGGAAGAATGCCGCGGAACGGCGCGACGCTTGTGTCGGGGCGAATCCACGGGAATGGGTTGTTCACGGATGCGCGCACCGACGTTGTTGATCAGCTTGCGCACCCAGCGATGCAGGGGATCGTTGTTGCGCCGTTCGTGCCACAGCTGCACGTAGTCGAAGCGGCCGAGATCCAGTTCGGGCGGCGGCTGGTGGATCGCAAGGCCGAGTGATTTCACGTACAGGAGCGCGACCCGCTCCAGCACGGGGACGATCAGGTCACTCTTCTGCGCAAAGAACGCGGCGGCATGGAAATGCGGCATGCGCAGCGCGATGTGGCGGCGCTTGTTCATGCGCTCGAGTCGCGCGTCGATGTCATGCAGGCGTGAATGCACGACATCGATCATCACGTGCGGCCAGGCAACGAAATCCTCGACGGTCATGGGCCTGCCTACCAGCGGATGGTCGGCCCGTGTCACCAGCACGAAGCGTTCGGTGAACAGCGGTTCCGACTGCATGTCGCGATAGGAGGCCTGCCCGGTCAGGGCGATGTCGAGAAATCCGTTCTTCAACTGCCCGAACATCTCCTCGGAAAGGTCGCTGTAGGCAATCGACAGCTGCGGTGCCGCTTGCGCCAGCTCGGACAGGACATGGGGGAGGACGATGGCGAGGCCGTAGTCGGTCGTTGCGATGCGCAGGGTTCCCCGCGCCTTGCGCGGATCGAAGCCCGCCGGCCCTGTCATTTCCTGGATGGAGGACAGGACCTGGCGCAGGGGGCCCGCAAGATCCAGGGCCCGGGGCGTGAGCACCATCTCCTTGCCGCGCCGGACGAGAAGCGGATCGCCGAACTGTTCGCGCAATCTTCCGAGGGCGTGACTGACGGCGGGCTGCGTCAGCCCAAGCCGGGAGGCGGCACGGCTCACCTGCCGCTCCTCGATCAGGACGTGCAGCGTCAGCAGCAGATTGAGATCGAGGCCGCGCAGGCTGATGTCGGTCATGTTGGCCGCGCAGGTGCGAAGTGGCAGTCGAGCGGATCCAGGCTCGGATCTAACCTGTTGATTAGATGTGTTCTCGAGCGCCCGCCGTCGATTACATCCGGTTACTCGCGCGCCATCCGGGAAATGGCGCTCCCACGGGGATTCGAACCCCGGTTTAAGCCTTGAGAGGGC
>JBEBIT010000002.1:0-142519 GCA_040080215.1 Steroidobacteraceae bacterium | reverse complement strand
GTCTGAGGTTCCCTAGGGGAGTCGATTGCAGCCGCGCATCCTGACGATCACGGACCATCCGGAATTCGCGAGCCTGCTCGAACATCACGTCACGACGGTCTGGAGCGACGCGGAGTTGCGGACCTACGAAGCGGCAAGTCTCGGGATGTTGCCCGACGGTTTCACCGCAGCGGGGTATGGAGTCGTCCTCCTCGACCACGAACTGGAGGGCGGCGTGGGCCTGCGTTGGCTCGGCGACGTGCGGCAACGCCCTGATTTCCCTCCAGTCCTCTATTTTGCCGATGCGAGCGATGTCGTGGCTGCCGTACAGGCGCGAGCTGCTGGTGCCGTTGAATGCCTTGCCCGGGATCGCATCGACCATCGCCGACTCGCCGAACTCATCAGGAATTCCGTGGATGATCGCCGCCGCAAGCTGCAACTGTGGCGCACGAGTCCTGAAGCCGATCAGGCCTATCAGTTCGGTACGGTCAGGATCCGCGGGCATCGCTGCATCAAGCAGCTGGCGGCCGGCGGGCATTCGCAGGTATTCCTCGCCGAAAGCGAGAAAGCAGGCGAGCTGGTCGTGTTGAAGGTGTTCCGCGAGGTGCCAGACAAGGTCGAAGCGCACAACACCTTCAATCGCTTCCTGCAGGAATACGAGCTTGTCTCCCAGATCCGCCATCCGAACGTGGTGCGCATCTACGACCTCGGCATCGCCGACGACCACGCCTATATCGCGATGGAGTACTTCCCCGGCGGCGACCTGCGGTCGAAGATGCGGGAACCTGTTCCGTTGGTGGAGGCGCTTCGTATCGTCGCGCAGATCGTCCGGGCGCTCGAGGCCATCCATGCGGTTGGCGTGCTGCATCGGGACCTGAAGCCGGGCAACGTGATGCTGCGAGCCGATGGCACCTGTGCGCTGATCGATTTCGGCCTTGCGAAGCTGCTCGCGCTTGAATCGGAAATGACCGACACCGGCCAGATCTTCGGCACCCCGTACTACATGAGTCCGGAGCAGGGGCATGGCGAGGATGTCGATGCGAGCAGCGACTTCTACAGCCTGGGCGTCATCCTCTACGAGATGTTGATGCGCAGGAAGCCCTTCAACTCCCGCTCGGCGATGGGCGTGATCTACCTGCATCGCAATGGTCCCCTGCCGGTCCTCGAACCGGGCCTTGCAGCTTGCGAGCCGCTCCTGCACCGCATGCTCGCCAAGAAGCCGGAAGATCGCTTCAAGTCCGCTGCCGAACTTGGGGTGGCACTCGACGCTTTGCTTGCATCCCTGGCGGATGGCTGATCCCATGCCGGCTGCACCGAGTGCGCCCGCGTTTGGCGAGCTGAGCGCTGCGACGCCGGATGCGTGGTTCGATGCGGCCTGCGAGAGATGGCAGGAGCTGCTGGTCGATCACGCCAATTGCGAAAAGAAAGCGGCTTCGACCGCCCTCAGCTTCATCTTTTCCTATGCGCCCGACGCGGAGTTGACGGACCGTCTCTCGCGGCTCGCGCGCGAAGAGCTGCGCCACTTCGAGCAGGTGCAGAAGCTAATGCTCGAGTTGCAGGTGCCGTGGAAGAAGCTGTCGCCGTCCCGCTATGCCGAAGGCTTGCGGCGTGCCGTGAGTACCGCCGAGCCGCAGCGGCAGCTCGACCTGATGGTCATCGGTGCCTTCATCGAAGCCAGGTCGTGCGAGCGATTCGTTGGCCTGGGCCCGCGACTGCCCGCTCCGATGGGGACGTTCTACACCGGGCTCGCTGCATCGGAGGCAAGGCACAACGCGCTGTATCGGCGGCTGGCCGAGCGCCATGCGCTTGAGAAAGGCCTCGACAGCGGACGAGCCTTCGCGCGGTTCGCCGACATTGAAGCGGAACTGGTTACCTCGCCCGATCCGCAGTTCCGGTTTCATTCGGGGCTGCCGGTCTAGCTCCTCCGCAGCGATCTCAGCTCGTACCCTTGCCGTGTCCACTCGAGGACACTCCCTTGCGTGTACCAGTCCCCGAGGACAATGCGCGCAACCGGACGTCCTGCGACCTCGAACTTGTGAATGGCGGGGCGGTGGGTATGTCCGTGGATCAGCGTGTCGATGCGTTGATCCGCGAATGCCGAGGCAACGGCGCCGGCGTTGACGTCCATGATCATCGGTGCGGTTCGGGTGGTGTGCGCCTTGCTGCCTTCACGGATCTTCGCAGCAAGGCCGTTGCGTCGGGCCAGCGAGAGATTCCGCAGTACAAATTGCACGAGCCGGTTATGCAGGATGCGGCGCAGTCGTTGGTACGAACGGTCGTCCGTGCACAGCGTGTCGCCGTGCATCAACAGCACGGGTTTCCCGTACAGGTCGACGACCGCGCCTTCTTCGAGCAGCTTGCAGCCCGATTCGGCACTGAAGCGCTCGCCGAGCAGGAAGTCACGATTGCCGCGCAAGACGTAGCAGTGCACGCTTGAGCGCGTGAGGTCAGCCAGTGCGTCAACGATGAGGCGCTTCTCAGGGTCGGTATCGTCATCCCCGATCCACAACTCGAACAGGTCACCGAGGATATACAGAGCGTCTGCGTTGCGGGCCTCGTCCTTGAGGAAGCTGAGAAACTGCCGCGTGACCTCGGGCCGCGAGCCATCCAGGTGCAAATCCGAGATGAAAAGGGTGGACATGGAGCTCGAGGGTCATCCCGCTGGCAACAGTGCCACGGACTTGAGAATGACGGGTTCGAGCGGGGCTTCTTCATCAAAAACGCCTGAAGCTCCAGTCGGGACTTGCCCGATCCTGTCTACGACATCCATGCCTTCCACGACCGTTCCGAACACCGCATAACCCCAGCCGTCGGGAGGGGGGTCGAGGGCGGCGTTATCCGTCAGGTTCACGAAGAACTGGGCGGCGGCGGAGTGCGGGTCGGAGAACCGGGCCAGGGCGACGGTGCCGCGCCGGTTGAGCAGCCCGTTGCGGGATTCATTCTGGATCACGGGGCCGATGGGTTTTTCCCGTCCGGAGAGGGTATAACCCCCGCCCTGGACCACGAAGCCGGTGACCACGCGATGGAAAATCGTGTTGTCGTAGTGGCCGGAGCGGACATAGCCCAGGAAGTTCGCGGTCGATAGTGGCGCGTACTCCGGGTCGAGCGCGATGACAAAGCTGCCAAGGCTGGTCTCGACCCTGACCTTGGGTCCGGATGCGGATTGCGACCACGCGGGCAACGCCGCGCAGGCGAGCAGGGCGACAAGCAGCTTCTGCACCAAGTTCATGATTGGCCCTTCCGCGACAAGGAGGCTGGAGCGCGATTCTACCCACTTTCGGCTAACATCCGCCCGCTGGATCCTCTCCCCCAGGAATCGCCGATGACGCGTCCTTCGTAATGCTGCAAATCCATAACTCGCTGACTGGCCGCAAGGAAGAATTCGTTCCGCTCGAACCGGGGCAGGTGCGCATGTACCTCTGCGGCGATACGGTCTATGACTTCTGCCACATCGGTCATGCGCGCTCGAAGGTGGCCTTCGATATCGTTCGCCGTTACCTCGCTTACCTTGGCTACAAGGTGAAGTTCGTCCGCAACATTACCGATATCGACGACAAGATCATTCGGCGTGCGGCCGAGAACGGCGAGACGGTGCAGGTTCTGACGCAGCGCTTCATCGATGCGATGCACGAGGACTACGATCGGCTCGGTATCCTTCGCCCCGATGTCGAGCCGCGCGCGACGGATCATATCGCCGGAATCATCGAGCTGACGCAGACGCTGATCGCCAGGAACTACGCGTACGTCGGGACGAACGGCGATGTCATGTATTCCGTTGCCAGGTTCGGGCCCTACGGCAGGCTGTCAGGCAAGAAGCTGGGCGACCTGCGGGCCGGCGCGCGTGTCGAGGTCGACGAGTCCAAACGCGATCCGCTCGATTTCGTCCTGTGGAAGGGGGCCAAGCCCGGAGAGCCTTCGTGGGCGTCGCCCTGGGGCCTCGGTCGACCCGGCTGGCATATTGAATGCTCCGCGATGTGCCATGACATCCTCGGTACTCGATTCGATATCCATGCCGGTGGCATGGACCTCAAGTTCCCGCACCACGAGAACGAAATCGCGCAATCGTGTGCCGCGACGGACGATTCGTTCGCGCAGGTGTGGATGCACAACGGCTTCGTGAATGTCGACGACGAGAAGATGTCCAAGTCGCTCGGCAACTTCTTCACCATCCGCGCCGTGCTCGATTCCGGCTACGTCCGCGACCCGGAAGTGTTGCGATACTTCCTCGCGTCGAGCCACTACCGCGGGCCGATCAACTACTCCCTTGAGAACATCGACCAGGCGGATGCCGCGCTGAGTCGCATCTACGGTGCGCTGCGCGGCGTGGAGCCTGCGGCGAGCGCAGTGGCCACCGAGGCGACCGCCCGGTTCCGGCAGGCAATGGACGACGACTTCAATACACCCGAAGCCATCGCTGTCCTGCAGTCCGTCGCCACGGAAGTGAACCGTGCGAAGTCACTGGGTGATGCCGCAAAGGCCGGGCAGCTTGCCGGCGAGCTGCTGGACCTCGCGAAGGTTCTGGGCTTGCTGGCTCAGTCGCCGGAGGGGTTCCTGCATAAATCGCGCGTCGTGCCGCTGGCGGATGGCGATGCGGGGCAGGACCAGAAGGCCGCCGCAGATCGATTGTCCGACGCCCAGATCGCGGAATGGGTCGAGAAGCGGATTGCCGCTCGCAAGGCGAGGGATTTCAAGGAAGCGGACCGGATTCGAGACTGGCTCGTCGCGAGCGGAGTGAGCCTTGAGGATGGCCCGGCCGGAACGATCTGGCGCAGGCAATAGCTTCGAGGGCCGCGCAGGTTGAAACGGACGCTTCGAGCGACGTTCAGATCCCGAACTTGCGCACGTCCTCACCCTGCCGGCGCATCGAGGCCTCCAGCGTGTTCTTCATCAGCACCGCGACGGTCATCGGACCCACGCCGCCCGGGACTGGCGTGATCCAGCTCGCGCGGCTCTTCGCCGCCTCGAACTCCACGTCGCCGAATAGCTTGCCGTCCTCGCGGCGGTTGATGCCCACATCGATGACGACTGCGCCGGGCTTCACCCAGTCGCCGCGCACGATGCCGGGCTTGCCGACGGCTACGACCAGGATATCTGCCATGCCGACCTGCTCGGCGAGGTTGGTCGTGAAGCGGTGGCAGATGGTGACGGTAGCCCCCGCGAGCAGCAGCTCAAGCGCCATCGGCCGTCCGACCTGGTTGGACGCGCCGACGACAACGCTGTGCAGGCCGCGTGGCGATACGCCGATGGCGTCGAGCAACTTGATGCAGCCGTAGGGCGTGCAAGGCCGAATGAGCGGGTTGCGCAGTGCCAGCCGGCCCACGTTGTAGGGGTGGAAGCCATCGACGTCTTTCGCAGGATCGATGGTATCGACTACCCGCTTCGGATCGATGTGATCCGGCAATGGAACCTGTACCAGGATGCCGTCGATGGTCGGGTCGCGGTTCAGGTCCTGGATGAGCGCGAGCAGCTCTGTCTGCGTGATCGACTGGGGCAGGTCGTGGCTGACGGACACGACGCCGCATTCCTCGCAGGCCTTGCGTTTGTTACGGACATAGATTTCCGACGCAGGATCATCGCCGACGAGGATGACGGCGAGGCCAGGGCGCCTCAGTCCCCGGGACACAAGCGCGTCGCTTTGCGCGCGGACTTCCCGTTTCACGTCGTTGGCAACGGCCCGGCCGTCTATGATCTGCCCGCTCATTTGGGTTTTCTGCATGACTTGAATTGGAGTGGCCGGGATTGTGGCACAGCTGCCCGGGGATTCCGTCACCAGGCGCCGTCCCTGCGGCGGAACGCGGTGTTTGACTGGAAGGGCGGACCTTCAGTTACGGCGCGCAGGCCTGCTTTTTCTTCTTTTTCGGGCCGATTTGAAATTGACGCTCACGCGGGTGGCACGTATGATTCGCCGTCCCGTGCGGGGTCGGACCTTTCACAGTACGTTTTCAGGCGGAATTGTCGGCGGTACGCTGACGGCGCTGCATCAGTCGAAGTCTGGCGGGGCATGGCGCAGTCTGGTAGCGCATCTGCTTTGGGAGCAGAGGGTCGGGGGTTCGAATCCCTCTGCCCCGACCATCTGAAGGCGGGCCAGCTTGAGGCCCGGAACCGGCATGGCAGTCAAGCCGTGCGCCCGTAGCTCAGCTGGATAGAGCATCGGCCTTCTAAGCCGAGGGTCGCAGGTTCGAGTCCTGCCGGGCGCGCCACTGGCAAGTGGCAGCGGATGGCAGGACGGTTTGAAGGTTTGTTCGGGTACGACGATGGTGGACGTAGCTCAGTTGGTAGAGCCCCGGATTGTGATTCCGGCCGTCGTGGGTTCGAGTCCCATCGTCCACCCCATTTATTAGCGACGGCTGGGACTCCTTGTCACCACCGTCGCGCATCGAGCAAAAAGCGTGATTTTTGCTCGGTGCCGGAAAACGCAGAGAGCGTTTTCCGGGGTACGTCCTGTACCCACCCGGAATCTGGCGGCGCTGACGCGTCGTATCCGAAACCGGGTACAGGGATGTACCCCGCAAGCGGGTCTTCCCGCTTGGCGGTGAAGAGGAAAAATCACACTTTTTCCTCTTCACGCGACAGTTGCGACAGGATGTCCAAGCTGTCGCATGAGTATGGGTATAGGACATACCCCGCAAATGGGTCTTCCCATTTGGCGGTATCGAGGAAGAATCACACTTTTTCCTCGATACGTGGCGATTGTGACAAGGAGTCCAATCGACACAACAACGTGGGCCGTTAGCTCAGCTGGTAGAGCAGTTGACTCTTAATCAATTGGTCGTAGGTTCGATCCCTACACGGCCCACCACTTCTTCAGGTTGCCCTCCGGGTCCGGTTCAGCGGACCGGAGGGAGCCCGCTCCCGGGCGCATCAACGCCGCTCCACGCGCCGGATAAACGTCCGCTATACTCCCGCACCCGCGCGGTGGCCGGACAGGGCGCCGGGTTCGCGTGTATCGCAATACCCGGACTTAAGCTTCAGGCGGTGGCCTTGAGGATCAAGCCGCGAAAGTGGCGGAACTGGTAGACGCGCTGGATTTAGGTTCCAGTGGGGTAACCCGTGAGAGTTCGAGTCTCTCCTTTCGCACCATCGGCTGCGCTGACGACGTGAGCCGCGCTTCCCGCCTCGCCATGCAGGGCGGCAGATGAACGAGAATTTGAGGATTCAATGATGCAGGTTTCAGTAGAGACAACGGGCACGCTCGGTCGGCGCATGGAGATCCAGGTCCCCGCACAGAGGGTAGACCAGGCCATCGAGGAGCGGCTCAAGTCGATGAGTCGTACGGTACGCCTCAAGGGTTTCCGTCCTGGCAAGGTACCGGTCAAGGTCGTCAAGCAGCAGTTCGGCCAGCAAGTCCGCCAGGAAGTGCTGAACAGCCTGCTGCAGGCCAGCTTCGAGGAAGCGGTTGCCGAGCACAAGCTGAATCCCGCGGGCGGTCCACGCATCGAACCCATCACCATCGAGCAGGGCCAGGACCTCAAGTTCCGGGCGATTTTCGAGGTCTATCCCGACATCGAGCTCAAGGGCATCGAATTGCTCGAGATCGACAAGCCGGTTGCCGAAGTCCAGCCCGCCGATGTGGATGCCATGCTTGAAAGCCTGCGCAAGCAGCGCCCCGAGTACTTGAGCGTCGATCGTCCGGCCGGACAGGACGACCGCGTGACAGTGGATTTTGCAGGGACGATCGATGGCGTTGCGTTCGATGGGGGCAAGGGCGACAACGTGCCTGTCGTCATCGGCGGTGGCCGGATGCTCAAGGACTTCGAGGCGGGGCTCGTAGGTGTGCGCGCCGGCGACGAGAAGTCGATCGACCTCGAGTTCCCGAAGGACTATCAGGCTGCGGCGCTTGCCGGCAAGACAGCGGTCTTCGCGATCAAGGTGCGCAGCGTCGAGGAGCAGAAGCTCCCTGAGCTGAATGACGAGTTCTGCAAGGCCTATGGCGTGGTTGAAGGCGGCGTCGAGCAGCTGCGCAGGGAAATCGAAGACAACATGCGCCGCGAGCTGACCGAGACGATCCGCGGCCGCTTGAAGCAGCAGGCGCTCGACAAGCTGCTGGCCGCGAATCCCGTCGAAGTTCCCCAAGCCCTGCTCGAGTCTGCCGTGCGCGACATGCAGATGGACATGGGACGGCAGATGGGTGCCAAGGATGTATCGCAGTTGCCGCCTCCGACCCAGTTCATCGAGCCGGCCCGCCGGCGCGTTGCGCTCGGCCTCATCGTCAACGAGTTGATCAAGTCCGCAGGGATCCAGGTTGATCAGGCGCGCGTCGTCGAGCGGATCCAGACGATCGCCTCGCAGTACCCGGACCCCGAGCAGGTCATTCGCGCCTATCGCGAAAACGCCGATGCGCTCCGGCAGATCAATGGACTGGTCCTCGAGGATCAGGTCGTCGACTGGCTGGTCGAGCGCGCCAAGGTGACCGAGCAGTCGTCGTCGTTCAAGGAATTGATGCATTTCGGCGCGTAAGGCGTCCCCTGCGGCTCAAGGATCGGCCCAAAGATGGGCGAGGCCTGCAGGGTTTCACTCATCGCACGCGGGTGTGGGCCTCGTCGCCGTATCCGCGTAGCGATTATGTGTCCCCTCCTCGGCGGAAGTGGTCGCTTCGCTGTACACTAGCCGCGAACCGCAACTCCATTGTGCTTCCCCTATGAGCGCCATCAATACGAAAGCCCTGAATCTGGTTCCCATGGTGGTCGAGCAGACCGCCCGCGGCGAGCGTGCCTATGACATCTACTCGCGCCTGCTCAAGGAGCGGGTGATCTTCGCGGTGGGTCCGGTCGAGGACAACATGGCGAACCTCATCGTCGCGCAGTTGCTCTTCCTCGAGTCCGAGAACCCGGACAAGGACATCGCGCTCTACATCAATTCACCCGGTGGCGTGGTCAGTTCCGGCCTGTCGATCTACGACACCATGCAGTTCATCAAGCCCGACGTCAGCACCATCTGCATCGGCCAGGCGGCGAGCATGGGTGCAGTACTGCTTGCGGGCGGTGCGAAGGGCAAGCGCTTCTGCCTGCCGCATTCCAGGATGATGATCCACCAGCCGCTCGGCGGGTTCCAGGGCCAGGCTTCGGACATCGACATCCATGCCCGTGAAGTCCTGCAGACGCGCGAGCGCCTGAACAGGATCCTGGCGAACCACACGGGCCAGTCGATGGAGAAGATCCAGCTCGACACGGACCGCGACAATTTCATGAGCGGTGAGGCCGCGGTGGCCTACGGTTTGATCGACAAAGTGCTCGACAAGCGCGGCGAGATAGCGGCTCCGGCGACCAAGTAAGGGTTCCGCTGTTACACGCCCTGATCGGCAACTTGCTGTATTCAATGGATATTCACTAGGCGGCAAGCCGTTTCGCCAAGTGTTGCTGCAGTTGCGGTCCCTGTCTTTGCAGGCCGCAGGTGGCGCGTGATATATAACTTACGCATAAATGCCTGTTTCGGCGCAAAAAGGGCGCCCGCAGGCGGCAGTCTGAAGGTGATGCATGTCCGAAGATTCGCGCAGCAGCGGTAAACACGACGATGGCAAGCTTCTGTACTGCTCTTTCTGCGGCAAGAGCCAGCATGAAGTACGCAAGCTCATCGCCGGGCCCTCTGTCTTCGTCTGCGACGAATGCGTCGAGCTCTGCAACGACATCATCCGCGAAGAGCTCGAAGAGCGCGCCGAGCGCACTCGCGACAAGCTCCCCAAGCCCCACGAAATCAAGAACGTCCTCGATGAGTACGTGATCGGGCAGGAGCGCGCCAAGCGCGTGCTTTCGGTTGCCGTTTACAATCATTACAAGCGCTTGCAGACCAAAGGTCCGGAGCGTCCGAAGGATGAAGTCGAGCTCGCCAAGAGCAATATTCTGCTGATCGGTCCTACGGGCTGCGGCAAGACCTTGCTGGCCGAGACGCTCGCGCGGTTGCTCAATGTGCCGTTCACCATCGCCGACGCCACGACGCTGACCGAAGCGGGTTATGTGGGCGAGGACGTCGAAAACATCATCCAGAAGCTGCTGCAGAAGTGCGACTACGATGTCGAGAAGGCGCAGACCGGCATCGTGTACATCGACGAAATCGACAAGATTTCCCGCAAGTCGGACAACCCTTCGATCACCCGCGACGTGTCGGGCGAGGGCGTGCAGCAGGCGCTGCTCAAGCTGATAGAAGGCACGATTGCCTCCGTGCCGCCCCAGGGTGGCCGCAAGCATCCGCAGCAGGAATTCCTGCAGGTCGACACGGGCAACATCCTGTTCATCTGCGGTGGTGCGTTCGCCGGCCTCGAGAAGATCATCCAGAACCGCACCCAGAAGTCGGGCATCGGTTTCGTTGCCGACGTACGCCAGCAGAACGACCGTCCGCATGGAACCGATGTGTTCCACGACGTCGAGCCGGAAGACCTGATCAAGTACGGCCTGATTCCCGAGTTTGTCGGCCGACTGCCAGTGGTCGCAACGCTCGAGGAGCTCGATGAGGCTGCGCTGATGTCGATCCTGCTCGAGCCGAAGAACGCGCTGACCAAGCAGTACCGCAAGCTGTTCGACATGGAAGGCGTGGAGCTCGAGTTTCGTCAGGACGCGCTGCGTGCGGTTGCAAAGCGCGCCATGCAGCGTCGCACTGGTGCGCGCGGCCTGCGGACGATTCTGGAGAACGTCCTGCTTGACACGATGTACGACCTGCCGTCGATCCGGAACGTCCACAAGGTTGTCGTCGACGAGGCCGTGATCCAGGGCGAGAGCAAGCCCTACGTGGTCTACAAGCCTGAAGAACCCCGCTTGGCGGCTGTCGAGGAACGCCGCCCGACAGGCAGCGATTCGCACCACTGAGCACGCCGGTCGCGCCTGCGCGCGGGTTCCGGCCTTGATTGAATGCGGCGGACGTCCGGACGGATGCTCCGCCGCTTCTTTTTTGCTGCTTCTGCCTTGCGCCGGCATCGGCCTGAATCGTGCGTCGTGTTCTGGCGATACCCAACCGGTTCCGGTATTTTCTTGAATTAGCTTCGCCGCGCCCCAAGACCTCGGGTGCACCCCCCCTTTCGAGGACGACTGAGTGACCAGCGAAACCCAAGAGCCCACCCCGCCCGAGACCGCCGTAGCGTCCAAGTCGACGGCTGTTCCGGTCCTGCCGCTCCGAGACGTGGTGGTCTATCCGCACATGGTCATTCCCCTGTTCGTGGGGAGGGACAAGTCCATCCTGGCGCTCGAACAGGCCATGCGTGGCGACAAGCAGATCCTGCTGATCGCACAGAAGCAGGCGGAGGTCGACGATCCGGCTCCCGAGGACCTGTTTCGGCTCGGCACGCTTGCGACGATCCTGCAGCTCCTCAAGCTCCCTGACGGCACCGTGAAGGTGCTGGTCGAGGGCGTCGAGCGGGCGCGAATGGAAAAGCTCATCGTCGGCGAGTACTTCACCGCTGAAACCAGTGCGGTCAAGGATGAGGACCAGTACGACGAGCGCGAGATGGACGTCCTCACGCGGTCCGTCATCACGCAGTTCGAGCAGTACGTGAAGCTCAATCGCAAGGTGCCGCCCGAAATCCTGACATCGCTCGCCGGAATCGAGCAGCCCGGCCGGCTTGCCGATACCGTTGCCGCCCACATGTCGCTGAAGCTCGATGCCAAGCAGCGCGTGCTCGAGATCCAGGACGTGCGCAAGCGGCTCGAACACATCCTGGCGCTGATCGAAGGCGAGATGGATGTGCTGCAGATCGAGAAGCGCATCCGTGGTCGCGTCAAGCAGCAGATGGAAAAGAGCCAGCGCGAGTACTACCTCAACGAACAGATGAAGGCCATCCAGAAGGAGCTCGGCGAGCTCGAGGATGCGCCCAATGAGCTCGCGGAACTCGAGCAGAAGATCCAGAAAGCGGGCATGCCCAAGGAGGCCCGGGACAAGGCAACGGCGGAACTCGGCAAGCTCAAGCTGATGTCGCCGATGTCAGCCGAGGCCACCGTCGTAAGGAATTACATCGACTGGCTCGTGAAGTGCCCCTGGAAGAAGAAGACCAAGGTGCACAACGACATCGCCGTCGCCGAGAAAGTCCTCGACGAGGATCACTACGGGCTTGAAAAGGTCAAGGAACGCATCGTCGAGCACCTTGCCGTGCAGCAGCGCGTGAAGACCTTGAAGGGGCCGATCCTGTGCCTCGTCGGGCCGCCCGGCGTCGGCAAGACTTCGCTTGGGCAGTCGATCGCGCGTGCCACGAATCGCAAGTTCGTCCGCATGTCGCTCGGCGGCGTGCGGGATGAGGCCGAGATCCGTGGCCACCGTCGTACGTACATCGGTTCCATGCCCGGAAAGATCGTGCAGAACATGGTCAAGACCGGCGTCAACAACCCGCTGTTCCTGCTGGACGAAGTTGACAAGATGGCTATGGATTTCCGTGGTGATCCGTCATCGGCTCTGCTCGAGGTCCTGGATCCCGAGCAGAACGCGACGTTCAACGATCATTACCTCGAGGTCGACTACGACCTTTCGCAGGTGATGTTCGTCTGTACCGCCAACAGCCTCAATATTCCGGCGCCGCTGCTCGATCGGATGGAGGTGATCCGGCTACCCGGATACACCGAAGACGAAAAGAGCGCGATTGCCACCCGGTACCTGGTGCCGAAGCAGGTGAAGCAGAACGGGCTCAAGGACAAGGAGATCAAGATCTCCGAGAACTCCATCGTCGACATCATTCGTTACTACACTCGCGAAGCCGGCGTGCGCAACCTCGAGCGCGAAGTGTCGAAGATCTGCCGCAAGTCGGTGAAGCAGCTGTTGTCGGAACCGGCAACGGGCTCGATCAGCGTTACTCCGCGCAATCTGTCCAAGTATCTCGGCGTGCGCCGTTTCCGTTATGGCAGGGCCGACGAAAAGGACCATATCGGCGAGGTCACCGGGCTTGCTTGGACAGAGGTGGGCGGCGAACTGCTGACCATCGAAGCCGCCGTGGTTCCTGGCAAGGGCAAGCTGACGCATACCGGACAGCTAGGCGAGGTGATGCAGGAGTCCATCCAGGCCGCCATGACCGTGGTGCGCAGCCGGGCCGCCGTGCTCGGCCTCGAGCCCGACTTCTACCAGAAGGTGGATGTCCACATCCACGTTCCGGAGGGCGCGACACCCAAGGACGGACCGAGCGCAGGTATTGGCATGTGCACTGCGCTGATCTCGGCGCTCACGAAGATCCCGGTGCGGGCCGATGTGGCAATGACCGGCGAGATCACGCTGCGCGGGCAGGTGTTGCCCATCGGCGGCCTGAAGGAAAAGCTGTTGGCCGCACATCGAGGCGGTATCAAGGTCGCGCTCATCCCGGACGAGAACACGAAGGACCTCGCCGAGATCCCGCAGAACATCAAGGACCACATCGAGATCAAGCCCGTGAAGTGGATCGATGAGGTCCTGCAGGTTGCACTGCAGAGCCAGCCCGTCCCGCTCGCCGTGACCCCGGTGCCGCCGGTTGTGCTGGCTGCGGACAAGCCGCGGACCCGGCGTGCGACCAAGCGTTCAGGCAAACAGGTCCGGGCCCATTAGAGGGCGGCGAAAGCGTCGCTCGGGATGGGCGGCAGGGATGTGGGCGGACTGCAGCGACGGGTTCGTCCGCGCTCGCGCCCGGACCGTATCCGGACCGGTGGCATTTCTACATGGTTGACCATTCCGGGCTGGCGCTGTTATAACGCGCGCCCTTGATAGCGGCGGGGCAGCCCCGCCACCCTTCGCGACCAGACTTTAAGGAATCCACGATGAACAAAGGCGACCTGATTGATACGGTGAGCGCCCGCACGAATTTGCCTAAGGCGGATGCCGCCCAGGCCGTGGATGCCGTGTTTGACGCCATTACGGCGGCACTGAAGGCGGGAGATTCGGTTTCGCTGGTCGGGTTCGGCGCCTTCGGCGTGAAGGCCCGTGCTGCGCGTTCCGGCCGCAATCCCCGGACTGGTGAAACGATTGCCATCGCCGCGAGCCGGGTTCCTGGCTTCAAGGCTGGCAAGGCCCTCAAGGATGCTGTAAATTAACGCGCCCTAAAGGGACGCACACGAAACCTGAAGGGCACGATGTTTTGAGAGTTGCGGGCGATACCGGATAACCCCGGTCGCCAGCGTCACGTGGGGGTGCTTAGCTCAGCTGGTAGAGCGTCGCCCTTACAAGGCGAATGTCGGCGGTTCGATCCCGTCAGCACCCACCAACTCTGCCGTCCGCTTCGGACAAATCGTCGGTCAACAAGAAATCGGTTCAGCGCGGAGCGGTAGTTCAGCTGGTTAGAATACCGGCCTGTCACGCCGGGGGTCGCGGGTTCGAGTCCCGTCCGCTCCGCCATTCTCGGATTCCGGCCGTTCCGGTATGCGAGAAGTGATTTGCGATTGGTGACACGGATCTCCTCAAGGAAGCTGTTGCAGTTACCTTGAGGGGCATTCCGGATCGCAGATCCATGAACCGGGCGCGCATCAATTTCCATTCGAGTCCCGCACACTCGCCATGCTCCAGAAAATACGCGACAAGATTTCGGGCTGGTTCGCAGCGGTATTCCTCGGCGCGGTCGCGCTGGTCTTTGTGTTCTGGGGCATCGACTTCCAGGCGGGCGCCATTCCTGATGCGGCCCGTGTCAACGGCGAGAAGATTTCCGCCGATTCCATGCTGCGGGCATGGCAGGAACGCCAGAGCCAGCTACAGCAGATGTTGCGCGCAGAGTTGCCTGCCGACCTCGTGAAGTCGCAGCAGGCCGCGCTCCTCGACGAGCGCATCCGCACCACGCTGCTCACCCAGCGAACGAAGGAAATGGGGTATCGCGTCAGCGACGAGGAAGTTGCGCAGACCATCCTCGGCTTCTCCGAACTCCAGGTCGACGGGAAATTCTCCCGCGACCGTTACGCCGCAATCCTGAACCAGCAGGGACGCACCGAAGCCCAGTTCGAGAACGAGCTCAGGACCAATCTCGGGCTGAACCAGTTGCAGGGCGGCATTGCCACGTCTGCTTTCGTGACCCCCCGCGAACTCGAGCGCCGTCGGGCGCTGGAGAACGAGCAGCGCGAAGTTGAATACGCAGTCTTGCCGGCCAGCGCCTTCGCGGCGGCCGTCAGCGTCACCGATGCCGACATCCAGGCCTGGTACGACAGCCATCTGGCCGACTACATGACGCCTGAAACCGTCGATGTCGAATTCCTCGATCTGCGTCTTGCCGATGTCGAGCGCAGCATCGAGGTGACGGAAGACGCGCTGAAGGCCTACTACGACCAGGCCAAGGACCGCTTCGCGACGCAGGAGCGTCGCAAGGCGCGTCACGTGCTAATCACGACCAGCGACAAGCTGGACGATGCGGGCGCGAAGAAGCTGGCCGAGGAAGTGCTGGCGAAGGCGAAGGCAGGCGAGGATTTCGCCAAGCTCGCCGAACAGTATTCCCAGGATACCGGTTCGGCGAAGCAGGGCGGGGACCTCGGTTGGGCGACCCGCGGCATGTTCGTCGGTCCCTTCGAGGACGCGATCTTCGGCATGACAGCCGGTGAACTGCGTGGCCCCGTCAAGACAGAGTTCGGCTACCACGTCATGCGCCTCGACGAGATCGAGGCCGGGCACCAGAAGACGTTCGACGAGGTACGGGCGGAGATTGAACCTGAGTTCCGCAAGGAAAAGGCCCAGGCTGCTTTCTATGAGCGTGGGCAGAAGATGGCGGATGAATCGTTCACCGCATTGACGGAACTCGGGACGGTGGCTGCTTCGCTCGGCATGGAACTGAAGAAGGTCGCCGGCTTCACCCGGCAGGGCGGCGGAGAGCTCGGCATGGATGCGCAGATCATCGCCGCGGCCTTTGGCGCGGAAGTTGCGGATCGTGGCCAGAACAGCCCTCTCATTGCCGTAGGCGACGATCGGGCAGTAGTGCTGCGCGTAAGTTCACACCACCAGCCGGAACAGATGCCGCTGTCGGCAGTCCGCGAGCCGATCCAGGCGCGTCTGCGCCAGAATGCGGCCCGGGATGCGGCTGCTCGCAAGGGTAATGAACTGCTGGCCCAACTCGAAGCGGGATCGCAGACCTGGGCTCAGGCTGCGCAGCAGTTGAATACCCAGCTCAAGGTAGCCGCTTCCCCGCGCCGCTTCGTCGGGCGGCAGGACAAGGAAGTGCCGCCTGCTGTCCTCAAGACGGTGTTCGCGCTGCCCCGGTCTGCACTGAAGCAGGGACAGGCCCGCTATCAGACCAGCGCAATGGAAAACGGCGATTTCGTGGTGCTCGCAGTCACGTCACTGAAGGACGGCAATGCGACCGACGAAGCTGCGGCGGAGCGTGCCCAGCGGGGACGCCGGACGGCGCAGCAGGTGGCGGCGGAAGAGTTCTCGGCCTATCTGGCCGAACTCGAGCGCACTGCCAAGATCCAGCGCAATCTCTCTATCTTCCAGTAGGGTGGCGATTAGCGATTAGCGATTAGCCCAATGTTTGCGGACTTGGGCACTGGCCCTCCGAGCCAATCGCTAGGCGCTGTCCTAGTCCGCTAGCCTTCGGTTTCCGCGAAGGCCATGCCCACTGTGCTGAACCCGCCGTCGACGTAGACGATTTCACCCGTGATGCCGGCCGCGAGGTCGGAGCACAGGAATGCGGCGGCGTTGCCCACGTCTTCTGCAGTCACATTGCGACGAATGGGTGCAATGGCGGCAACGTGCCCCAGGATCTTGCGGAATCCGCCGATGCCTGCGGCTGCCAGCGTCTTGATCGGGCCCGCTGAAATGCCGTTGACGCGAATGCCAAGGGGTCCAAGATCGGCCGCCAGGAAGCGAACGCTGGCTTCGAGGCTCGCCTTGGCGAGACCCATCACGTTGTAACTCGGCAGCGAGCGCACGGCGCCAAGATAGGTGAGCGTAAGGAACGCGCCGGCACGACCTTTCATCAAGGGCACCGCCGCCTTGGCAATGGCTGTCAGACTGTAGCTTGAGATGTCATGGGCAATGCGGAAATTCTCGCGCGTCGTGGACTCGACGTAACTGCCGCGGATGGCATCCGTCGGGGCGAAGGCGACAGCGTGCACGATGATGTCGATGCCATCCCAGGTCTTCGCGAGTTCCGTGAAGGCGGCCTGGATCTGCGCGTCGTCTGCCACATCCATCGGAAAGACGGCCTTCGATCCGAACTCGGCAGCCATGCCTTCCACGCGGTCCTTGAAACGGTCCTGGTAAGTGAACGCAAGCTCGGCACCCTCGCGGCGCATGGCTTCGGCGATGCCGTAGGCGATCGAGCGTTCCGTGGCGAGACCGATGATCAGCGCGCGCTTGCCGGACAGAAAAGCCATGAACAACTCCGTGAATGGTGGGGAATCAGCGTCGCTCCGGGAGGATCTGAACGATCGCGGCCGAGAGAATAAGCTGATCAGGGCAGAAAAGGGAGATGGCCCGGCCCCTGGCGGTTTCAGCCGCGGAGGCGGCGCCGATCCTCGACATACATGACCAGCCTTTGGCCGGGCTTCAGGTCGTGCGCGGAGCGCAGCTTGTTCCAGCCCAGGATGTCGTCGACGGCAACCTTGAACGTGCGCGCGATGCGCGACAGGGTATCGCCACGCTGAACGGTGTACGTGAGCGGCTGCAATCTGGGCGTCGCTGCCTCACTGGCTGCGAGCGTTGCCGAGGCCGGGATTTCCAGCTTCCTGCCAATGGCGAGCGGTGCATCGGTGTCGATCTCGTTCTGCGCGGCAAGCGCATCCAGCGTTATGCCGTGCGACTGCGCGATGCTCCAGAGCGTGTCGCCCTGTTTCACGGTGTGGCTGCCGCTCTTTTGAGATTCCGGCCCGGCTACTAAGGCCTCGGCTGGAACTGTTGCTGTCAGTGGCGCTTGGGGTGCGGCCCGGTTCGTGGCCGAGACCTCCCGCATGGCGGCGATCTTTCCGGGATACGCGGTGACGACGAGTTCCTGACCGGTATGAATGGTGTTACCGCGCAGCTTGTTTGCCGTGCGCAGGGCTTCGATGCTGACGTCATAGCGCCGGGCGATGGCGCCCAGGGTTTCACCCGGACGGACGCGATGACTGACCACCCGTACTCGCTCGACAGGCGGTAAGCTCGAAAGTCCCGCCATCAGTCTTTCGCTGCGGTCGACCGGAACCAGCAGTCGATGGGGACCTTCCGGGTCCGTCACGCCGTGCTTGAACCCCGGATTCAACGCCACGAACTCTTCTTCAGGCAGGTCGACCAGTTTCTGGGCGACGTCGAGCTGGATCTGCCCGCCTGTATGCACCATCGCGAAGTAAGGCCGGTCGGCGATCGGGGCGAACTGCAGGTTGTGCGCCATCGGGTTGGCGACTATGCGGCGCATTGCCAGCAACTTCGGCACGTAGGCGCGCGTCTCGCGGGGCAACGCGAGGCTGAAGAAATCGATCGGCCTGTTGGCGCGGAGGTTGATGGCGACCTGCCGCGCCACCGTAGCCTCGCCTGCGTTGTAGGCTGCGATGGCGAGCAGCCAGTCGCCGTCGAACTCGTTGGACAGGAACGTCAGGTAGTCGAGCGCGGCGCGCGTGGACTCGATGACGTCGCGACGTCCATCGTAGTACCAGTTCTGCTTGAGACCGTAACGCACGCCGGTACCGGGAATGAACTGCCAGAGGCCGGCTGCACGGGCGCGCGAATACGCAACAGGGTTGTAGGCGCTCTCCACGACCGGCAGCAACGCCAGTTCGAGCGGCATGCCGCGCGCTTCCAGCTCCCCGACGACGTAGTGGAGGTAACGCTCGCTGCGACGGAACGTGCGATCCAGATAGTCGGGATGGTTCGCGTACCAGGCCACTTCCTGCTCGACGGACGGATGCCTGACATCCGCGAGGCGGAAACCGTCGCGAATCCGGTCGAACAGGTCCCCCGGTTCGATGCTGTCCGGATCCATGGCAGGTTCGTTGGCGTGGATCTCCACCGAATCGTTCGCGCGGAACTCGCGGCTGGCCACCGCCGGATGCGGAAGGAAGTCCGCCGGGGTGACCGCGGGAATCGTGGTACAGCCCGCCGCGCTGAGGAGCGCCAGAAGGCTTCCAAGCCGGAATCCCCGCGGGTGTTGGCGAAGCAGCATCAGAACTGGTCCTTCCACTGGCGCACGGCGGCGAAGACTGCCGTCTTGTCCATTAAACGCCCGCCAGCGTGGGATTCTGCGGCCTGCTTCACGTTGCTGTCGTCACAGCGCAGGAACGGATTGATCTCTCGCTCCAGGGCGATGGTCGAAGGCACTGTGGGTTCGTCACGATTGCGCTTCTGCATGCACTCTACTTCGTAAGCCGCCGTCGCCGCATTGGCTGGATCAGCCACCCGGGCAAAGCGCAGGTTGTTCATCGTGTACTCGTGCGTGCAGTACACCCTGGTTTCACGCGGCAACTCCGCGAGCCGCGTAAGAGAGTCCAGCATCTGGGCAGGAGTTCCCTCGAAAAGCCGTCCGCAGCCGCCGCTGAACAGCGTATCGCCGCAAAAGACCGCCCCGTGCCCAACGTACGCGATATGCCCGGCCGTGTGGCCCGGGACGTCCATCACCCTGAAGCTAAGCCCGAGTTCGGGGAGGTTGACCTCGTCGCCCTCGCCGAGCGGCCGACAGGCCCCTGGTATTGATTCCCTCGCCGGTCCGAACACGGGCACCCCGAATCGCGTAACCAAGGCCTCCACGCCGCCGATGTGGTCCCGGTGGTGATGGGTGATGAGCAGCCCGGTCAGGGTCAGTCCGCGTTCCTGCAGGGCACGCTCGACTGCTTGGCCGTCACCTGGGTCCACGGCGGCTACCCGGGAGCGATCGGTTTTCCCGTGAATCAACCAGATGTAGTTGTCGGCAAACGCGCGGACAGGGGTTACTTCCAGCACTACCTGGGACCCTCTGATTGGCCTAAACGCGTTCGCGTTGCGTCTCCAATCGTCTGCTGCGAGGCATCGGGCCGCAGGCCATATCGGAAATATGGACAAGGTCCGTAACGACGCAGCAGGCGATTAGAGGCGCAACCCACAACATGAACATTCATACCTTGATCGGGACGGGATCCATTTCGTGCATGGCAGCGTTGCTCCTCCCTTGTGTACATTCAGTACACGGCGGTCGATCGCGCCTCGCCCTGCACGAAATGGCTCGCCGTCGCGAGCGCGTTTAGGCCAATCTGAGGGTCCCCGACCCACCCGTCCGGCTGCCACTCAATAAGCCGGTAATTAACCATAGCGAGCCGGCCGGGGCAAGCGGAAAAAACCGAAT
The DNA here is from genome assembly GCA_040080215.1 of Steroidobacteraceae bacterium. Lineage (GTDB taxonomy): Bacteria > Pseudomonadota > Gammaproteobacteria > Steroidobacterales > Steroidobacteraceae > CAIUGU01. Next base: position 122,409 of record JBEBIT010000002.1, on the reverse strand, counting down.
AATCAATGGAGTAGGGTGCATTCGGGAAATGCCGTATCCTGTCCGCCAATGACTGCTCCGCTGCATGACTGGCTCGCAACGCCCCTGGGCCAACGCCTTTACCAGCTTGAGTGCAAGCTGGTCGGAGAGGCGGTTGCCCAGGTGTTTGGCTGGCAACTGCTGCAGATCGGGGCCTGGGGCGACGACGCAAGGCTGATTGCGGACGCCCGCACCCAGCGGAAGTCAGTCCTCGCGCGTCACGCCGGGGCGTCCGTGGCAGTTCACTCCCGGGCCGACGCGCTGCCCATCGCATCTGATTCCGTCGACGCGGTGCTTCTGCCGCATACGCTTGAGTACGAACCTGAACCCCACGACATCCTGCGCGAGGTCGAGCGCATCCTGCCGGGCGAGGGACATGTCATCGTGCTGGGCTTCCGGCCGCTGTCTCCCTGGGGATTCCGCTACGCTTGTTCCCGGCAAGGCTTTCCGCCGGGTGTGCAGCGATTGATCAGCGAGCGGCGCCTCCGCGACTGGCTCAAGCTGCTCGGCTTCGAAGTGATCGATGCGCGGCGCTACCTGTTCACGCTGCCTTGGGGGCCCGAGGCTGCGCGGGGTCAACAATTGCTTGAATCGGCCGGTGAGAGTTTCTGGCCCTTGCTGGCGGGAGCCTATCTATTGAAGGCGCGCAAGCGCGTGTACTGCAAGACGCCGATCCGGTTGTCCTGGCGGCAGCGGGCGCGCGTGGTCGGCGGGCTGCTTGAACCCACTCGCCGCAGCGATGGGCGCGACGTCGCGTGAATCCGGTTGTGATCTATACCGACGGCGCGTGCCGCGGCAATCCGGGCCCGGGCGGCTGGGGTGCGGTGCTCACCGCAGGTGATTACGTCAAGGAAATCAACGGCGCCGAGCCGGAGACGACCAATAACCGGATGGAGCTGACCGCCGCCATTCGCGCCCTCAAAGCGCTGAATCGTCACTGCCAGGTGCGGCTCTACACCGATTCGCAATATGTGCGCACCGGTGTCACCGAGTGGCTCGAACAATGGAAAGCGCGCGACTGGCGCACCGCGAGCCGCAAGCCGGTCAAGAACATCGACCTGTGGCAGGCCCTCGATGCCGAACTCTCCCGGCACACCATCGAGTGGCATTGGGTGAAAGGCCACGCCGGCGTGCCCGGCAATGAACACGCGGACCGGCTTGCGAACGAGGCGATCGATGCGCTTCTAAAAGGCGACTAGCGACTAGCGATTGGCGATTGGTCCGGAGGTTCCGCTCTAACTCAGGCTAGTCGCTAGTCGCTAGTCCCCAATCGCTAGCTGCTGGCCGCACTTTGCGACCTGCATGGATACTGATCTTGCTAAGCTTGCGTCCCGTTTCCGGACCGCTTGATGATTCCGCACCGAATACTATCCGCAACCCCCTAACTGCTATCCTCTTTTTCCATGGATTTCATCGATCTCAAGACCCAGTACGCGCGCATCGAAAGCGCCGTCAATGCCCGAATGCAGACGGTCCTGAAGCATGGACAATACGTGCTCGGGCCGGAAGTCACTGAACTTGAGGGGCGGCTTGCGGCGTATACCGGTGCCAAATATTGCATTTCCGCGTCGAGCGGCACAGATACGCTGCTGATCGCGTTGATGGCGCTCGATATCGGTCCCGGCGATGAAGTCATCACGTCGCCCTTCACGTTCATCGCCACTGGCGAAATGATCGCGCTGGCGGGCGCAACGCCTGTGTTCGTGGACATCGATCGGCGGACTTACAACATCGATCCGGCGCTGATCGAGGCTGCCATCACGCCCAGGACCAAGGCCATCATGCCCGTGTCGCTGTATGGTCAGTGCGCGGATTTCGATGCGATCAATGCCGTTGCCGCGCGCCATGGGTTGCCGGTCATCGAGGATGCCGCCCAGAGTTTCGGCGCCACGTACAAAGGCCGGCAGTCCTGCAACCTGTCCACCATCGGCTCGACTTCGTTCTTTCCGTCCAAGCCCCTCGGCGCCTACGGCGATGGCGGCGCGTTGTTCACGAATGACGAGGGCCTCGCCACGCTGATGCGCGAGATTCGCGTCCACGGGCAGGACCGTCGCTATCACCATCCACGGCTAGGGGTGAATGGACGCCTGGATACGTTGCAGGCCGCCGTGCTGCTGGCGAAGCTCGATGTATTTGCCGACGAGGTGGCTGCCCGCGCACGATTGGGCGCCAGATACAGCGAGCTGCTCGCAGCAGCATTCGGCGATGTCCAGGACCCGCAGAGACGGATCTCCGGCCCGTGGCTCGACCCGGTCAATACCAGCGTCTATGCCCAATACACGGTGGAAGTACCGCACCGCGAACGGGTGGAGCAGCGCATGAAGGAGCAGGGTGTGCCCACTGCCGTGCACTATCCCGTGCCGCTGCACCAGCAGCCGGTGTTTGCCTCCCTCAAGGTGGCGGCCGGCAGCTTGCCTCACTCTGAAGATGCCGCCGCCCGAGTGATGAGCTTGCCCATGCATCCTTATCTGACGGAAGAGCAGCAGGTGCAGGTCGTTGCAGCGCTCAAGAAATCAACGAACGACCTGTGAGGCGGGAGCGGACCTGAGTGAGGCCTTGATGTCGACTGATGCCCTTGTCCCTGGTCGCCGACTGCCAGTCGCGAATCGCTGAAAGCATGCGCCAGATCATCCTTGATACGGAAACCACCGGCCTCGAAGCCGAACGCGGCCATCGCGTCATCGAGGTCGGGTGCCTCGAGATCGTGAATCGCCGCCGGACCGGGCGCACCTTCCATCGCTACCTGCGGCCCGATCGGGAAGTCGATCCGGGTGCCATCCGCGTGCACGGGTTGACGAACGAGTTCCTCGCCGGCCAGCCCCGCTTTGCGGAAATCGCCATCGAATTCCTCGAGTTTGTGGCGGGCGCCGAACTCGTGATCCACAACGCTGCGTTCGACGTTGCCTTCCTCAACGCCGAGCTCAAGCGCCTCCAGCCACCGCCGGGCCTGATCACGGACCATTGCACCGTGCTGGATACGCTGCTGCTCGCGAGGAAGATGCATCCCGGCCAGCGCAACAGCCTGGATGCGCTCTGCAAGCGCTACAGCGTCGACAACTCACACCGCGAGCTGCACGGTGCGTTGCTCGATGCCCAGATCCTGCTGGATGTCTATCTCGCAATGACGGGTGGACAGGGCGCGCTGACGCTCGGTGAGCTGGTTGCGGAAACCGCTACCGTGACGACCACCGTTTCGAGGGCAAGAAGACCTGCGGGCAGGCTGCCCGTGCCGTTGGCCTCGGAAGCGGAGATGGCGCTTCATGAGGCTACTCTGCTGTCGATCGACAAGGCGAGTGGCGGCAAGACGCTGTGGCGCGCGCGCTCGACCGGCAATTGAGCTTGCCGGAGCGGCTCGAGGCGGGAATTCCGGCTCCCGGGATGCTGGCCGGAGGCCCGCGTCGCAAAATCCGCGCGGTAGGTGTGCGATCCTACCGCGCCGTCGGACAATGGGGCCGCGCCCTTCGGGGCGGACTTCGTTGTGATGCGGTTCACCTGAACAGGCCACAGACCAGGCAACACGAGCGACCGTTTCCAATGTCATCCAGATTCACACTGCAGAATTGCAAGATCGGCGTCGTCGGCCTCGGCTATGTCGGGCTGCCCCTGGCGGTGGAGTTCGGCAAGCACTTCAAGACAGTGGGCTTCGACATCAAGGCATCGCGCGTTGCCGAGCTCAAGGCGGGTCGTGACGCGACGCTCGAAGTGGAGTCCGCCGAGCTCAAGTCCGCGATGGGCCTGTCCTTCACTACGTTGGTCAAGGATCTCCGCGAGTGCCGCGTCTACATCGCCACCGTCCCGACACCCATCGACAAGTACAACCGGCCCGACTTGCGCCCGGTCGTCGGGGCGAGTGAAGTCATCGGCAAAGTCCTGAAGAAGGGTGATGTCGTGATCTTCGAGTCCACGGTCTATCCCGGATGCACCGAGGAGATTGCGGTTCCGGTTCTCGAGAAGGTCTCGGGCCTCAAGTTCAATCGTGACTTTTTTGCGGGCTACAGTCCCGAGCGCATCAATCCGGGCGACAAGCAGCACCGGCTGCCGACGATCAAGAAGATCACGTCGGGCTCAACGCCGGAAGTGGCGGATTTCGTCGATGATCTGTACAGGACGATCATTACGGCAGGGACGCACAAAGCCTCAAGCATCAAGGTTGCGGAGGCGGCCAAGGTCATCGAGAACACTCAGCGTGACGTCAATATCGCGCTGATCAACGAGCTGGCGCTGATTTTCAACCGCCTCGGCATCGATACCGAGGAAGTGCTGCAGGCGGCCGGAACGAAATGGAATTTCCTGCCCTTCCGTCCAGGGCTTGTAGGGGGTCATTGCATTGGTGTCGATCCGTACTACCTGACCCACAAGGCCCAGGAGGTCGGCTATCACCCGGAAATGATCCTTGCAGGCAGGCGGCTCAACGACAACATGGCGTTGTACGTGGCTCAGCAGGTGGCCCAGCTCATGATCGAGCGCCGCATTCACGTCAAGGGATCGCGCGTGCTCGTCATGGGGCTGACTTTCAAGGAAGACTGCCCGGACCTGCGCAACTCGAAGGTGGTCGATGTCATCGAGGAATTGTCGAAATTCGGGGCGAAGGTCGATGTCTACGATCCGTGGGTGGATGCCGATGAGGCGGAGCACGAGTACGGCATCCGACCGGTCAAGCGTCCTCAGGCCGGCAAGTACGATGCCATCGTGATGGCCGTGGGGCATCAGCAGTTCCGGGACATGGGGCTTCCTGCCGTGCGCCGCCTGGCGAAGCGAGAGCATGTCCTGTACGACATCAAGTATCTATTCGCGGCGAACGAAGTGGACGGCCGACTGTGAAATATCTCGTTACGGGTGCAGCAGGGTTCATTGGTTTCCATAGCAGCCGCCTTCTGCTGGAGCGGGGCGATGAGGTTGTCGGACTCGATAACCTGAATGACTATTACGACGTCAGGCTGAAGGAAGCCCGCCTGGACTTGCTCCGGAAGTACCCCGGGTTCCGGTTCGTGAAGATGGATCTCGCCGACCGCAAGGCCATTCCCAAATTGTTTGCCCACGAGAAGTTCAAGCGGGTCATCAATCTGGGCGCCCAGGCCGGCGTCCGGTACTCGATCGAGAACCCGCTCGCCTACATTGACAGCAACGTGGTGGGTTTTGCCAACATCCTTGAGGGTTGCCGCCACAACGGCATCGAGCATCTTGTCTACGCATCGACCAGTTCCGTGTACGGCGCGAATACCAACATGCCTTTCTCGGTGCACCAGAACGTCGATCATCCCCTGTCGTTCTATGCCGCAACGAAAAAGGCCAACGAGTTGATGGCGCACACCTACGCGCACCTTTACGGGTTGCCGGTTACCGGGCTGCGGTTCTTCACCGTGTACGGTCCGTGGGGCCGGCCTGACATGGCGTTGTTCCTCTTCACGCGGAATATTCTCGCCGGCAAGCCCATCGATGTATTCAACTACGGCAAGCATCGCCGTGATTTCACCTACATCGACGATATCGTGCAGGGAGTGGTCCGGTCGTCGGACCGGCCGGCCACGCGCAACGCTGGCTGGACGGGGGATGATCCCGATCCGGGCACAAGCGCAGCGCCTTACCGCCTCTACAATATCGGCAACAACAGCCCGGTCGAGCTCATGCACTATATTCGAATTATCGAAGAATGCCTGGGGCGGAAGGCGGACTTGAATCTGTTGCCATTGCAGCCTGGGGACGTTCCCGACACCTGTGCCGATGTCACGGACCTTGTCGCGGACGTGGGCTACACGCCCGCAACTTCGGTCGAAGTGGGCGTGCGCAACTTCGTGGATTGGTACGTCAAGAATTACGACGAGAGTGGATCATTGGCGCTTGGCGGCGCTTGAAGTCTCAAGAATCAGGGGAGGACTCCGACAGTGATGTTCCGAGGCAAGGCCGCAATCAAAGAGCGGAAGATCCGCGTTGGCATTGTTGGATGTGGTCGGATCTCCGGCAATCACTTCAACTCCGTCGCAATTCACAAGGATCAGCTGCAGTTGACGGCTGTCTGTGACATTGATGAGGTCACTCTGGCCGCAGCCGAGGCGAAGTATGGCGTTAAGGGCTATACGAGCCTGACTGAGCTCCTGAAGGACGCAGAAGTGGATATCGTGGTTCTTTGCACGCCCAGTGGCCTGCATCCTCAGCAGGCGATAGAGGCGGCCAAGTCTGGTCGTCATGTAATGACAGAAAAGCCCATGGCCACGCGATGGACTGACGGAATGCGCATGGTGCGAGAGTGTGATGAGGCGGGTGTCCGCTTGTTCGTTGTCAAGCAGAATCGTCGCAACGCAACACTGCAATTGCTGAAGCGCGCAATGGAGAAGGGACGCTTTGGGCGACTCTACATGGTAACCATCAACGTATTCTGGTCGCGCCCCCAGTCGTACTATGACAGTGCGAAATGGAGGGGTACTTGGGAGTTCGACGGCGGTGCCCTCATGAACCAGGCTAGCCACTACATAGATTTGGTCGACTGGTTGGTGGGGCCGGTTGAAAGCGTGCAGGCTTATGTGGCGACGTTGGCTCGCAATATACAGGTCGAAGACACTGCCACGATCGGAGTACGCTGGCGTTCCGGCGCTCTGGGTTCCGTCAATGTCACGATGCTGACCTATCCGCGTAACTTGGAGGGTTCCATTACCATCATCGGTGAGAAGGGTACGGTCCGTTTGGGTGGGGTCGCGGTCAACGAGGTCCAGCACTGGGAGTTCGCGGAACCCGATCCGGATGACGAAATGGTCAAAGGGGCCAGCTACGAAACCAGTTCCGTATATGGCTTCGGTCATCCTCTCTACTACGACAATGTGATCAAGGTACTACGGGGGGAAGCAGATCCCGAAACCGACGGACGTGAAGGGTTGCGTTCTCTGGAGCTACTGATTGCGAGCTACCTGTCCGCCAGGGATGGTAAGCGAGTAGCCTTACCCTTGGAGTTCTAGGCGTGGGCGATTCGGTGACCATACATCCAACGGCGATTGTCGATGCTGGAGCCACCATCGGGGTGGGCTCCAGGATCTGGCATTGGGTCCACATCTGCGGCGCTGCAGTGATTGGCAGGGGATGTTCACTTGGGCAGAACGTCTTTGTCGGCAATCGGGTGCGTATCGGCAACAACGTCAAGATCCAGAATAACGTTTCGGTTTACGACAACGTGACATTGGAAGACGACGTGTTCTGCGGGCCGAGCATGGTCTTTACCAACGTCTACAACCCGAGATCCGCAGTGACGCGCAAGGAAGAATACCGTGAAACCGTTGTTCGCCGTGGGGTTACCCTTGGTGCCAACTGCACAATAGTCTGTGGCGTCGAGATCGGCGAATATGCCTTTGTGGGTGCCGGTTCCCTCATCAATCGCAGTGTTCCTTCGTTTGCCCTGATGGTGGGCGTCCCAGGTCGTCAGATCGGCTGGATGAGCCGTTATGGAGAGCGCCTGCCGCTGCCCGTCAAGGGAGCGGGTGAGGCGGTCTGCCCGCACACAGGCGACAGATACGTGGTCGAGAATGGTTCGTGCCGTATACTTGCAGAAGGATGACTCAGGCACTCAGAAATCTCTCCACTTGGACGGCACTGGTTGCGCACGCTCCCCGCGTGCCCGGGTTGCCCTCGCTTCTGTCCGGCGATGCCGATCGATTTTCTGTCTTCAGTCGCTGCGAACTCGATCTGCTATATGACTTCTCGCGTCAGCGGCTGACCCGGGAGACATTGCCGCTACTGGTGGGTCTTGCGGAAGCGCGGGGTCTCAAGTCTCGTATCCAAGCAATGTTCAGCGGCGAGCTGGTGAACCCGACGGAAAACCGCGCGGCGCTCCATACCGCCCTGCGGAATCGCAGCGATCGTGCCGTCATGCTGAATGGCAGGGACATCATGATTGATGTTCGTGCGGGCCTCGAACGCATGCGGAACTTCGTGGACGGGGTTCACGCTGGCCGGATTGCAGGTTCCGGTGGCAAGCCGTTCACCGACATCGTCAATATCGGTATCGGCGGTTCCGATCTCGGCGTCGTTATGGCCAACGAGGCGCTGGTCCGCTACAGGAATCGCAACCTGAAAGTGCACTGCGTTTCGAACATTGATGGCGTGCAGCTTTCCGATCTGCTCGAGCGGCTCGAGGCGTCGCGCACCTTGTTCGTGATCGTCTCGAAGACCTTCACAACCATCGAGACACTGTCGAATGCGCGGCTTGCCAGGCAATGGCTCGTCGACCGATTGGGCGAGGGTGCCGTCTCCAGGCACTTTGCCGCCGTGTCGACTAATCAGAAGGCGATGGATACGTTCCTCATCGCGCCCCAGAACCGCTTCACGATGTGGGATTGGGTCGGGGGCCGCTACTCTCTCTGGTCCGCGGTGGGATTGTCGGTGGCTCTGGCACTCGGCATGGATACCTTCGAGCTCATGCTGGAAGGCGCGCACCTGATGGACGAACACTTCCGTACGGCGCCGTTCGAGCGAAACCTGCCGGTGCTGATGGGGCTGATCGGTATCTGGAACCAGAATTTCCTCGGGACCGACTCGCTGGCAGTATTGCCATATGATAGTCGGCTGCATCGTTTCCCCGCGTACCTGCAGCAGCTGGACATGGAGTCGAACGGCAAACGCGTGACGCTCGAGGGACAGCCGGTCGACTACCGGACCGGTGCCGTACTCTGGGGTGAGCCAGGCAGCAACGCACAGCACTCGTTCTTCCAGTTGCTGCATCAAGGGACCGCGAAAGTGGCGATGGATTTCATCGTGCCGGTCAATTCCTCCGGAAACTATCCCGAGCAGCAGAACCTCGCGCTGGCCAACTGCTTCGCGCAGGCCCAGGCCTTTGCGCTCGGGCAGAACGAAACACAGATCCGCGCCGACCTCGAGGCGAAGGGACTGGCGCCCGCCGAGATCGAGCGACTGATCCCGCACAAAGTGCATCCCGGCAACCATCCCAGCAGTGTCCTGATGTTCCCGCGCCTGGGTCCGCGGACCTTGGGCAAGCTCGTGGCGCTGTATGAACACAAGGTGTTCGTCCAGAGCGTCATCTGGGACATCAATCCATTTGATCAGTGGGGCGTCGAGCTCGGCAAGAAGCTGGCTGACTCGCTGGCTCCTGCCGTGGCCAATCCGGAGGCGGCAACGAATATCGATCCGGCCGTGCAGGCACTGCTCGGGTATGTGAAGAAGTGGCGTTCGTAGTCAGCCGGCAAGCAAGCCCGGTCCAAGGCGATCAGTCTTCGCTCCGGCCTACAGAGATTCCGATGCAGCACAACAAGTCCCGCAAGGGAATCATCCTCGCCGGTGGATCGGGTACGCGACTGCATCCGGTGACTCATTCCGTCAGCAAGCAGCTGCTGCCTGTCTATGACAAGCCGATGATCTACTACCCGCTCGCCACGCTGATGTTGGCGGGCATCCGGGACTATTTGATCATTACGACGCCCCGAGACCAGGCCGCTTTCCAGGAGTTGCTGGGCGACGGCACCGACTGGGGTCTGAACATCCAGTACGCGGCCCAGCCACGGCCGGAAGGGTTGGCGCAGGCCTTCGTCATCGGTGCCGATTTCGTGGGCAGTGACCCTGTCGCGCTGATCCTCGGCGACAATATCTTCTACGGGCATTCCCTGTCCGAGTCCCTGCAGAAGGCCTCTGAGCGAACGAGTGGCGCCACGGTTTTTGGTTACTACGTGAACGATCCGGAGCGCTACGGTGTCGCCCGTTTCGACAACGAAGGCCGGGTAGTTGAGCTGATTGAGAAGCCAAAGCAGGCGCCGTCGAACTATGCGATTACAGGCGTGTATTTCTACGACGCCAGAGTCGTCGACCTTGCGCGCGCTTTGCGTCCCTCCGCGCGAGGCGAGCTCGAAATCACCGACCTCAACAATGTCTACCTGCGGGAAGGCGAGCTGACGCTGGAGCGCTTGGGTCGTGGCTGTGCCTGGCTAGATACCGGAACGCACGCTTCTTTGCTGGATGCAGGCAATTTCGTGCGGATCGTCGAGGAGCGCCAGGGCCTCAAGATCGCCTGCGTAGAAGAAGTGGCCTACCGCATGAAGTTCATAGGCGCCGATCAACTTGCCCGGCTTGCGGAACCCTTGAAGAAGAGCGGCTACGGTGAGTACCTGCTGCGTGTACTGGCCGACGCGGTTCCGCCGTGAAGTTCACTCCTACCCGAATTCCAGATGTCGTATTAATTGAGCCGAAGGTATTCGGTGACGGTCGCGGTTTCTTCATGGAAACATGGCAAGCGAGGACATTCTCCGCCGCTGGCATCGCAGTCGACTTCGTCCAGGACAACCATAGCCGCTCACGCCTTGGGGCTCTGCGCGGCCTGCATTACCAACTCGAGCAGCCGCAGGGGAAGCTCGTTCGCTGCGTCGCAGGCGAGGTTTTTGACGTTGCCGTGGACATGCGTCGGAGCTCGCCGACGTTCGGAAAATGGGTAGGGGAGGTGCTGTCCGCGGAGAACCGGCGGCAGCTTTGGGTACCCGCCGGGTTTGCGCATGGCTTCCTGGTGTTGAGCGAGTCCGCGGACTTTGTCTACAAGTGTACCGACTACTACAACCCCGCTTCGGAGCAGACCCTCGCTTGGGACGACGTTCGGGTGGGGGTCAAATGGCCGTTGCCAGCGGGGGTGGAGCCATTGCTCTCGAAGAAAGACAATCAGGGCACGAACTTCGTTGATGCGGAGTATTTCCCGTGAAAGTGCTGGTAACAGGAGCGACCGGGCAGCTCGGTCGTGCGCTGCTGGAGTCCATTCCGGAGTCGATTCAAGCCCGCGGCGTCGACAGAGCCCAGTGCGACCTGGCTGATCCGGATCAGTGTCATGCTCTGGTGGTGGCCGAGCGCCCCGATCTCATCATCAATGCCGGCGCCTACACTCAGGTCGACAAGGCCGAGACCGAGCGCGACCTGGCATTTCGCATCAATGCGCAGGCGCCCGCGGCCCTTGCCGATGGATTGGCCCGGACCGGTGGACGCCTTATCCAGGTCTCCACCGATTTTGTCTTTGACGGCAGGCTGGGCGTGCCTTATGCACCGAATGCCACGAGCAACCCGCTCAACGTCTACGGCGCAAGCAAACGAGCGGGCGAGCAGGCCGTCTTGCAGCAGCTCAACGAGCGGGCAGTCGTATTGCGCACTGCCTGGGTGTATTCGCGCCACGGAAGCAACTTCGTCAAGACCATGCTCCGGCTGATGTCCTCTCGCGACGCCGTGTCAGTCGTGAGCGACCAGATTGGCGCCCCGACGTGGGCGACGTCCCTTGCGAGTGCGGTGTGGTCGGTCGCTTTCCGACCGTCAGTGAGCGGTGTTCTCCACTGGACCGACGCCGGGGTGGCAAGCTGGTATGACTTCGCCATGGCGATCCAGGAAGAAGCGTTGGCTCGCGGGATGCTTGGAAAGGCCGTCCCGGTGCTGCCGATCGCAGCGGAAGAATATGCGCGGCGGTATCCGGCCAGCGTTCCACGCCCTGCCTTCAGCGTTCTGGACGTGCGTGCCACGTATGGCCTGCTCGACGTGGCACCCCTCCATTGGCGAATCCAACTTCGGGCAATGTTAGATGAACTCAAGTCGTAACCTCCTGGTCACCGGTGGAGCGGGCTTCATCGGGGCCAACTTCGTCCACTACTGGCGGCATCGGCATGCCGGCGATTCGATCACCGTGCTGGACGCCCTGACCTATGCCGGGAATCGCGCCAATCTCGCGTCGATTGAAGGATCGGCCAGATTCCGCTTTGTCCATGGGGACATCACCGACCGCGGCCTGGTCGGCAGGCTGCTGGCTGAAGAGCAGATAGACACGCTGGTGCATTTTGCCGCCGAGTCTCACGTGGATCGCTCGATTCTCGGGCCTGATGAGTTCATCCGCACCAACATCCTTGGCACCCATTCCCTGCTGGAGGCCTGCCGCAAGGCCTGGTTAGGTGCCGTACCCCGTGCCGATCACCGCTTCCACCATGTATCTACCGACGAGGTTTATGGCTCGCTGGAGGCGGACGATCCGGCTTTTTCGGAATCCAAGGCCTACGCCCCGAATTCGCCGTACTCGGCCAGCAAGGCAGCCTCTGACCACCTGGTGCGCGCGTATCACCATACCTACGGGCTGAAAGTCACCACCAGCAATTGCTCGAACAATTACGGGCCGATGCACTTTCCCGAGAAACTGGTTCCCCTGATCATCGTCAACATCCTCGAGGGCAGGCCTTTGCCGATCTACGGGGACGGCCGCAATATCCGCGACTGGCTGTTCGTCGAGGACCATTGCCAAGGCATCGACAGGGTGCTTGAGCGCGGCCGGATTGGGGAGACCTACAACATCGGGGGCTGGTCCGAGGTCGAGAATATCGACCTCGTGCGGCGCCTTTGCCGGATTGCCGACGACGCATTCAACGTCGACCCGTCGCTGGCGGCCCGATTCCCCTCTTCGCCTTGTGCCCGGGGCCTGCAGGCGGAATCCCTGCTGACTTTTGTCCGCGATCGCCCAGGGCATGATCGGCGTTATGCGATCGACTGCCGCAAGGCAGAAACGGAGCTGGGCTTTGCACCCTCCATTACGCTTGAGGAGGGGTTGAAAAGGACGTTTGGCTGGTATCTGGCCAACGAGGGCTGGTGGCGGGCCGTGATGGACGGGAGTTATTGCAACTGGCTCAGCGCCCAATACGCGGCGGCACCGAGCCCGCATTGAGGTGTTTGGCGCCTGGCGAAATCACGCCGCAGATGGGTCAGGGGCATCCAGAGTCCCCCATTCTTGCCCTCACATCATCATTAAACTTAAGTTACGATAGGGGGTGGCAGGGCGCCGAGCTGGTAGCGGGCGGCTGTGCGCCTGTTGTTTGGCAGCTAGGGGCTGGGGGGCAGGCTTGTCCACCCGATACGAGGATCAAAGAGCAGACATGCTTGTCCGACTCACGCGTCATTCTTCTTTCCCGATCGTTGCCCGTCTCCGTCTGCTGTCGCTGGCTCTACTGACGGGGCTTGTTTCGACACCGCTGTTCGTCGCTGCGCAAACGCCTACGGCGGAACAGATCCAGATCTTTCAGAACCTGCCTGCAGACCAGCAGCAGGCGATACTTGGCACACTTGGCGGCGGAACAGGGTCTACAGGTGCCAATGGCGGCGTCCGTTCCGACCGTCAGGTCCAGTTCCCGAATACGGTATTGCCGCGAAACGCGAATGGGGCCAGAGGAAATGGAGCCCTCCTCGGCCAGACGGAAGAGATCCGGCTGAAAGGTGAAGACACGCTGCTGCTGTCCCTCGAGATACGTGAGTACAAGGGCCAGGATCCGCCGCCTGGTGTTCCCGTCCAGTATGCTCCGGTGATTTCGTCATCTCAGGGTGGCCAGCAGCCGATGATTGCTGCGCAAACCACGGTACCGCCTCGGGAAAAAATCGAGCGCACTGCAGATGAAGTCGGGCGATTGAACGTGCTCCGCGAGCAGATCCTTCGTCGCAATCCGTACCAGCTGGATCGCGGTGCCGTACTGAATGTGCTCGAGCTTGGTCCGATCGCGCTGGGTGGCCTAACGGTCGAAGAAGCGCGTAAACGCATTGCAGCCGAGGTTCTCCTAAGAGACTTCGTTGTTGCGATCACTTTGCTGCCGCTCGAACCCACAGGGACTGCCGCGCTCAAACCATTCGGATATGACCTGTTTGCCGGAGTACCGACGACCTTTGCTCCGGCGACGGATGTGCCTGTTCCCACCGAGTATGTCGTGGGACCTGGCGATACCTTTCGCGTCCAGCTGATCGGAACGACGCGCGGCAATTACAACCTTGTTGTCGGGCGGGATGGCCAGATCAATTTCCCCGAACTCGGCCCGATTGCCGTCAGTGGCCAGCGGTTCGATGAGGCCCGCCAGATGCTGGAACAGCGCGTTTCCGAGCAGATGATCGGCACGCGGGCCAGCATCTCGATGGGGGAGTTGCGCTCGATCCGCATCTTTGTGCTGGGTGAGGCGGAACAGCCGGGCTCGTACACCGTCAGTGGCCTGTCGACGGTGACCAATGCCTTGTTCGTTAGTGGAGGAGTCAAGAAGATTGGCTCGCTGCGCAATATCGAGGTCAAGCGGGCTGGCGCCACGGTTTCCCGCCTTGATCTCTATGACTTGCTGCTGAAGGGAGACACTCGCGGCGACGTGCGGCTGCTGCCAGGGGACGTCATCTTCATTCCGCCCGTGGGGCCGACAGTGGGTATTACGGGCGAGGTGACGCGTCCGGCAACGTATGAGCTTCGCGGCGAGACCACTGCGGCCGAGCTGCTGTCGCTGGGCGGTGGGGTGCGCCCGCTGGCTGAACCGCGGCTTGCTACGCTCGAAAGAATTGACGATCAGCGCAATCGCACCGTGGTCGACATAGATCTGTCTGGCGGACCCGGTCGCAATTCGCAGGTGCGCAGCGGCGACATCCTACGAATCCCGGGGGTGCGGCCCACCCTGGAGAACTCGATCACAGTCCTTGGGCACGTCTATCGCTCCGGGGACTATCAGTATCGCCCTGGCATGCGCTTGTCTGACGCCATCACCTCGCTGGATGAGTTGAAACCCAATGCAGAACAGCACTATGTGCTGATTCGTCGCGAACAGCAGGACCGTAAGGTCTTGGTATTCTCCGCGGACTTGGGTCTGGCACTTGCCCAGCGTGGGTCTGCCGCAGATATCCAACTCGCTCCCCGTGACCGGATCCATGTCTTTGACCTCGAGACTGGCAGGGACCGCATCATCCAGCCGCTGATGCGAGATCTCCGCATGCAATCGCGGTTCGACGATCCCCTTCAGGCAGTCAGTGTCGGTGGTCGCGTCAAGGTCCCGGGCCAGTATCCGCTTGAGCCCGGAATGCGCATCAGCGACCTGATCAGGGCGGGCGGCAGCCTCGATGACGCGGCATTCGGTGGTACCGCGGAGCTGACCCGCTACGAAACCGGTAGCGGTGAGACTCGCAAGAGCCAGCTCATCCAGATCGATCTTGCAAAGGTGCGCGGGGGTGACCCCGAGGCAAACATCGCATTGCAGCCGTTTGATTTCCTGGTCGTCAAGGAAGTGCCGGACTGGGGATTGCAGGAACAGGTGCAGTTGCAGGGGGAAGTGCGGTTTCCAGGCATCTACCCAGTGAGGAAGGGTGAAACCCTGCGGTCGCTCTTGGCGCGGGCTGGTGGCCTGACTGAAATGGCGTTCCCAGAAGGCAGCGTCTTTACGCGTACCTCGCTCAAGGAGCGAGAGCGACAGCAGGTGACGGACCTCACGCGTCGCATGCAGACCGATCTCGCGCAGCTCGCATTGACCGCATCGCAGGGAGCGTCCAGCAACGCCGCGCAAGCGTTGTCGGTGGGGCAGTCGCTGTTGGCGGGCTTGCAGTCGGCAGAGCCGGTGGGTCGGCTCGTGATCGACCTGCGTGAGTCAGCGTCTGCCGCTCCTGGATCCGAGGCCGACATCGTCCTGAAGGATGGCGATCGCCTGATCGTGCCGCGCGTTACGCAGGAAGTGACGGTCATCGGCGAGGTGCAGAGCGCGACTTCGCACCTGTACTCTGAGGGCCGTACGCGTAACGACTATATCGAGCTCAGCGGCGGTGCGAACCAACGCGCCAACAAGGGGCGCACCTATGTAGTTCGTGCTAACGGCAGCGTCGTAGCTGGGTCCGGCAGCGCTTGGTTCAGTCGTAGCAACACGGAGATCAGGCCGGGCGACACTGTTGTCGTACCGCTGGACGTCGACCGCCTGCCGGCGCTGCCGACGTGGACTTCAATCACCCAAATTCTCTATAACTTGGCTGTTGCGGTTGCCGCGGTCAATTCGTTCTAATTTATCGTGAAGAGCCGCGACTACACGATCCGGAACATGCGACGCACTTCAAGCCTCGTTCGGAGCTGTATGGTCTTCCGTCCTTCGCGGCGGAGTTTCGCCCGCCAACTTGTTTGGCGCGTAAAATCCGGTGAAACATTTGGATACCGAGCTTCTCGTGGACGGTGACGCTTCCGTTTTGAGCGTGCGGCACTTGCTCGCCCAAGTGTGGGCGGGGCGCTTGTGGATTGTAGCGTCGGCTTTGCTTGTGTCCGCAGCGTGTACGGCAGCAGCATTCCTGATGACACCTAAGTACCGTGCGTCGGTTGTGCTCTCGCCGGTCGTGATTGAGGGCGCCGCTGGCGGAGGCTTGGGTTCGGCCCTGGGGCAGATCAGCGGTTTGGCCTCGCTCGCTGGAATTGCGATGGGGTCCAGCAACCAAGGCGTAGATGAAGCGCTCGCAGTGTTGCGGTCCCGCGAGTTTACGGAGAGCTTCGTCCAAGAGCTGAATTTGATGCCGGTGCTCTATTCGGGGCTCTGGGATGCCGAGGCGGGCGCATGGAGGCCCGATGTTGAAAAGACTCCGACTAGCTGGATGGCGTACAGGTATTTCGATAGATCAATTCGTTCCATAAAGCAGGACAAGGCCACGGGGCTCGTGACGCTCACCATAGACTGGAGAGATCGGGAGCTGACTGCCGAATGGGCCAACCGGCTCGTTCAGAAGCTGAATTCGGAGATGCGGGAGAGAGCGATTGAGCAGTCGAAGGCTTCCATGGGCTTTCTGCGGGAGGAGCTTGCAAATACCAGTGACGTAGGGACCCGAGATGCGATCAATCGGCTCATCGAGTCCCAGGTCAGGCAGCGGATGCTTGCCAACGTCAAGCCGGACTATGCATTTCGAGTGATCGACAAGGCATTGGCGCCTGATGCCGATGACGTGGTGAGTCCCAACAAGCTGCTCTTGATTGCAGGGGGGCCGGTAGTCGGAGTGCTGCTCGGGGCCTTTCTCGTGCTGGTTTTCCGGCGGAGTCGCGGTAGTGATGGGGCTTCGTTCTGGCAAGAAGCAGGCTAGGTGCTGGCATCCGTGAACGTCGTGACTTCCAGTTCTATGGCTTGTGAAAGTTGTGACAACGCTTCAGGCGAGCCGATGCTCTCGTAGGGCCGGAAAGTGGACGGTGTTTCGGGTCTCGTGAGGCTTGGTTGGCGTAAGGCACGGACGATTTCCTTTCGCCGCAGCGCCCCACGATTGAGTCCACCTATGCTCGTTTCCCGTTTTTCGTCCGAAGTGCAAAGAAAGAAAGAGCATGTCTCGCGCATCCGTGCTTCTCGTCACCTATGGATTCCCACCCCACATCAAGAGCCTTGGAGGTGCGATCCGCATGCTGAAGTTGGCGGAGTACCTGCTGAAGAATGGGTGTGACGTGCATGTCCTGTGCGCTCGCACCGGACATTCTGATGACTATGGCTATGGCGAGTTGCTCGCCAATCTCAAGGTGACCTATGTTGATGATGCGCTCCTCTTGCTTGGCGCACGGCTTCTTGGTGCAAAGGATTCGCAGCCAGGTGCCCGCTCGACTGGAAGAATAGGGCTCGGTTCCCGGCTCAAGCGCCTTGTTCTCGAGGTTCTGACTCCGGACACTGCCGTGTTGATGGTCGGAAGGATGGCCGCAATAGCCCGGGATATCATCGCGAGGAATCCGAGCATGACGATCATAACGTCGGGTCCGCCGCACAGCGTGCATCTGGTGGGTAGGTCGATCAAGAAGCGCTTTGCATCCGTGCAGTGGATCGTTGACTATCGAGACAGTTGGAATGGCACCCCACTCTTTCGCAAGAGATCCGGACTTCTGCAGCTTGTAAATGAGCGCATGGAGCGTAGCGTGCTGTCGCTTTGCGATAGGTTCACCTACATAAGTAAGCCGATGCTTGCCAAGGCCAATCTGCTCTCCGGTCTGGCACTTGATTCACGGTCTGACCTGATCGCGAACGGATTTGACGTGGCATTGCTCGACGTTGTCACCGGTCCACAAGCGCGTTCAGGTCCCCTGCGGATTGGCTACTTTGGTGCAATAGATGACTCTCCTGAAAGCTATCGGAATCCCGAGTGCATCTTTCAAGTTCTCGAGGATGCGCCAGCGTTGTCGGTAGCCCTGGAGCTGTATGGATCAATCAGGATCAGTGAGCAGTGGCGATCTCGGCTAGGCGAGCGACTCATGGTGGGGCCGACGCTCTCGCATCGTGAGGCAATCGAGAAGATGAGGGAAATGGATGTGCTGCTGCTGCTGCACACCCGGGATGACGGTGCCGATGAGGTCATCACTGGCAAGGTCTTCGAGTACATGGTGACCGGGCTGCCGATACTTTCGGTCGGGCCAAGTCAGATGGCAGTGAATGATGTGTTTCTTGGGGATCCCAGCTTCTTCCCGGTCGAGCATCGTAGTCGGTCTTCCATTGCCAGTGTCCTGTCAAGACTCGTTGAGGACAAGGCGTGCCAGAGAATGCCGGTTCGCGATCGAAACAGAGTTGCTTCGTGGAGCAGGGACTCCCAGTTTGCAGGCTTCCTGAGTCTGATTGACCGGTGGCCGCGTTAGCTTGTCATGGGTGCCGAATGCCCATTTGACACTTCGACAACGGAGGCCCAGCTGAGTGTCTGCGTGATCGGGCGCAATGAGGCGCGGCATCTTCCGGCCTGCCTTGAGTCTTTGCGCCAGCTCGTGTCCCTCGGCATCGAGACAGAGACGATCTTCGTCGACTCCGCATCCAAGGATGGTTCGACGGAGATCGCGCGCGGCGGCTTCGACAAAGTGATCCGCCTCGAGGAGAGTCCGTTCCTGAACGCAGGTGTGGCCCGCAACGTCGGCACGCACCATGCGACGGGTAGGTGGGTTCTATACCTTGATGGCGACATGGAGCTGGCGCCGGAGATCCTGGAAGCAATCAAGACGTTGGTCAGATCGGGTCCGCGGAACCACGGTTTATGTGGCCTCACCGAGAATGTCTATCCGGATGGTGGGCGAGACCTGATTCGCTTCCGTGGAAACCGGCACGGTGAGGCGTGCCGGATGTTCGGCGGGACAGTGCTGCTGCCGAGAAGACATGTTCTTGATTGCGGCAACTGGCCGACAGCGCTGTTCGCTTACGAGGAATCCGAACTGTACAGCAGGCTTATCAGGACCGATTGCCGCGTTGTCTGGCATGAATGCCGCATGGTTCTGCACAAGGCTCCCAGGGTGTCCATCGCCAGGAAGTTATGGGGCTCGATGCTTCCCTACCGCTCTTTTCTCGGAAAGAAGTACTACGGTGCCGGACAGGTGACCCTGCTGACGCTCCGAAGGGGCCACTTCCGGGACTTTGCCCGTTTGAAGCCCGATGGTTACGTCATGATCGCCAGCATTCTCATTGCAGCGTTGTTGGCGCCATGGTTGTCATGGAGCGCCATCGTCGTACCGTCGCTGGCATTCTTGCGGAATACATTCGTACTTGGTCCGAGAGGTGCCGTGAACTCTCTTTGTTGGATACCCCAGGTCATGCTCGGCATGCGGAAGCTCAAGGAGGGTTTCCAGCCGAGGATCGAGTCCTACTATTCGCGAGCCGGTCAGGAACCGTTGTCCGGCAGCGGCTCCCCATGACCGGCACGTTCAAAGGCAGGATCGCCGTTCTCCTCTCTGGTTCCGTGTTGGCGCAGGTTCTGCCCCTGCTGGCTTCCCCACTGCTCTCCCGACTCTACTCACCAGAGTCCTTCGGGCAGTTTGGCGTATATGCGGCTTTGGCGTCCATTCTGGGGGCGTTGGCGAATCTCAAGTATGACCATGCGGTCCTGTTGTCCAAGACCGCCTCGCTGGCTTTCCACATGTTTGCGGTCTGCTTGTTCGCTACCATTGCCTTGGCTGTTGTCCTTGCAGCGGCCATTCTTGCCATACCGCACGCTTGGTACCATTCGCGCTGGCTGGTCATCGATCAGTCGTTCGCCTTCTGGTTGCCTGTCAGCTTGATCCTGACGGGGCTCACGCAAGCGCTTCTGGCCATGCTTTTTCGAGAGCAGCAGTATCAGGTGGTAGCCAAGGTAAGGGTGATTCAAGCCTCCGTTGGAACTGGCTTGTCGCTGCTGGCTGGCATGTGGATGCCATCCGGTGCGCTGCTGATTGCCTCAACGATACTGGCGCAAGGTGCTGGTGCCGCTTTGCTGGTTATTCTGCGTGATAAACAGCGGCGCTTTGTCGCCAAGTTGAGGTGGCGCGTTCTGTACTACTGCATCGCAAGATATCGACGGTTTCCGATGTTTACCGCTTCCGCGGATTTGGTAAATGCGTTCACTGCCAACGTACCCATGTTGTTTATCGGAAGCATTTATGGGTTGCAGCTGGCAGGAGCTTATGCGTTTGCGCAACGAACGCTTGGATCTCCACTCATGCTGATTAGCTCGGCTTTCTCTGATGTCTACCGTCAAGCGGCGGCGGCAAGCTTTTCAAGGACGGGGGACTATAGGGCCGAGGCGCTCAAGACGTTCAGGACATTGCTTGCGGTGGCCGTCGTTCCTGCGACCGTCTGTGTGCTGGCTGCCCCTTGGGTATTCAGGGTGCTGTTTGGCTCTGATTGGATTGTCGCTGGCGATGTGGCCCAGGTGTTGGCCTTGGCGTACTTCAGTCGGCTGGTGTTTTCGCCGATCACGTTTAACTATTACCTTGCGAATCGGCACCGTGAAGACTTGGTGCTGCAATGCTTGAATCTGTCGTTGACGCTGGCGCTATTTTTCGCTGCGAAGTCTTCCGATATGGCGTTCATGCACGTGATGTCTCTCTATTCGATGCTGCTGTTCCTTGTATATGTTGTATACGGACTGCGTTCGCTCGAATTTTCCAGAAGGTCCGGTTTATGAGCCCTTACGACCCGGCGCGCGAAGGAAATCAGTTGGAGCAATTGAAGCGGTCGATTGGCTTCAAGGGCGATTGCCTCCTTTCTGCCCTGCGATAGAATCCCGCCCCGACAAGCGAGAGATCGGTATGACCATCGAACAAGACTACTATGAGAATGGGGAGTTCTGGATCCACGGGGCACTGCTGCCGGAGGACCTGGCTCGCATGGAGTTCATTGTGCGCGCCATCCCAACCGATGCCAGGAGTCTGCTCGATGTGGGTTGCGGAAATGGCGCCTTCCTGGAGCACCTGAGGGTCTCTCGCCCCGACATAGAAATACTGCACGGCGCCGAGCGCAGCGGCGCGGCTTTGCAGCATGTGGCTGTCCCGCACACCCAGGCAAGCATCGACTCGCTACCCTTTCCTGATCAGTCCTTTGATTGCGTGACGTGCCTCGAGGTGATCGAGCACTTGCCGACGCCAATCTACACGAGAGCACTGCTTGAACTGATGAGAGTGTCGCGGCGCTACCTGATAGTGACCGTACCCCGTGAACAAGACCTGACACTCGGGCAGGTTCAGTGCACCGTCTGCAAGACGCTCTTCAACCCGGATTACCACCTGCGCAGTTTCGATCAGCGTTCTATGATTGAGCTGTTTGGCGCTGGCCCATTCTTGCCACGAGGTGTGTCCGCTTTTGGTGATGGTACTGAGTATGCCTTTTCAAGATTGATCACGCGACTAAAGCGGGACCGCGGCAATCGGTTCCCGCAAGATATCCCATGTCCTGCTTGTGGTACGAAGTTGAAAGGCCGCCCGGGGGCGCAGATGACGCCCGTCACGCGGAGTGGCGGTGGCGTCACGAGTACCATCAAGGCGCTTTGGCCAAAACGGCGCGAGCAGCGCTGGCTCCTGGCGCGCTACGACCGGATTACCGCGTGATGGCGCCCTCGCCTATGGTTATGCTGCCATGACCCGCTCGAGTGTCTCGATAGTCGACTATGGCATCGGCAACCTGAAGTCCGTGGAAAACATGCTTGTCCGGGCGGGTGCGGATGTAGTGTTTGCACGGACGGCCGATGACGTCATGCAAGCGGATCGCCTTATCCTCCCTGGGGTGGGTGCGTTTGATTCGTGTCGTCGTGCCCTAGGTCAGGTGGTCGGTCTTGAATCTGCGCTCCATCAGGCGATTGGACGCGGTACACCGCTCCTTGGTATCTGTGTTGGTATGCAGCTGCTGGCCTCGTCCAGCGACGAAGGCGTGCTGCCAGGGCTGGGTATCATCCCGGGGCGAGTTCGACGGTTGAGTCTGGAGGGCCTGGCTTCAGGGCGTCCGCTGAGAGTGCCGCATATGGGGTGGAGCTCGGTCGAGCCCGTTGGTTTGGCAACACTGTTCAGAAACGGCCTCGATAGTGTCAACAGATTCTATTTTGTGCACTCCTATTACTTCGATTGCGAGAATGCGGAAGACACCGCGGGTGTCGCGCACTATGGGGTCCGGTTTGCTGCGGCAGTCGAGCATGGCAACGTGTATGGAGTCCAGTTCCATCCTGAAAAGAGCCATCGATACGGCATGAGGCTCCTGCGCAACTTTGCCGACCTCACAGTGGAGGCGGCCAATGATTGATGGGCCAGTAGAGTTCAATCCATTCCGTGTCATACCCTGCCTGCAGGTTTCGAACGGCAGGCTGGTCAAGACCACTGGTTACCGGAACCCGTCCTATGTGGGGGATCTGATCAACAGTCTCAGGATATTCAACGAAAAGGAGGTCGATGAGATTGCCGTCATCGACGTGTCGGCCACGCGAGAGGGTCGTGCACCAGATCTCGGCATGATCAGGGAGATGGCTGGCGAATGCTTCATGCCGTTGGCTTATGGTGGCGGTATCACTTCACTTGCGCAGATTGAGCAAATAGTGAGTCTGGGGGTGGAGAAGGTGATTCTGAATACCGCTGCATTTGCCAGCCCGGATCTCATAACGCAGGCGGCAGCATTGGTGGGCGGTCAAAGCGTAGTGGTCAGTGTTGATGTGAAAAAGCGATGGCTTGGAGGCTACGGTGTGTACACGCACTCCGGTACGAAGCGTGTTCCGCTGGCGCTCCCTGAAGCGATCGACGCCGTCGTGCAGGCAGGGGCAGGGGAATTGCTGTTGAGCGAAATCAGCCTGGATGGGACGCTGCAGGGATACAACCACGCGTTGATAAAATCGGTGTCGTCGAGAACGACGATCCCCGTAATCGCTTCAGGTGGTGCATCTGGCATTGCGGACATGGTCAAGGCCGTCCGTGAGTCGGGTGCAGCGGCGGTCGCGGCGGGGGCGTTCTTTGTCTATCGTGGCCCTCACCGTGCCGTGCTATTGAGTTACCCGAATGCGCGCGACGTATGGGCGCATATAACGGAAACAGGCGGATGAAGAAGCACAAGACCTACCAGATCTGCACGAACTGTGTAATGGACACGACGGATGACGAGATCGTGTTCGATTCCCGCGGCGTCTGCAATCACTGCCATGACTTTGAGGTGCATCAGCAACCCCAGATCCTGAAGGGATCACTCGGGGAGCAAGCGCTCGCTCCGCTGCTGAACAGGATCAAACAGGACGGCCGGGGAAAGGCTTATGACTGCATCATCGGGCTGTCTGGTGGGGTGGATAGCAGTTACGTTGCTCATCGGGTGATTGAGCTCGGGCTCAGGCCCTTGGCGGTTCATGTCGACACCGGCTGGAACTCGGAGCTGGCGGTCAGCAATATCGAGAAGATTGTCGAGAAGCTCAAGATCGACCTCTTTACTACGGTTATCGACTGGGACGAAATGCGGGATCTGCAGCTGGCCTTCTTCAGGTCGGGCGTGCCCAACTGCGATGTCCCGCAGGACCACGCGTTCGTGGCTGTCCTGTTTCAGCTGGCAGCCAAGAAGGGTATCCATTGGGTGATTAGCGGGCACAATCTACAGACTGAGTCGATTCTTCCGGAGTCCTGGGGATACACGAGCATCGACTCCAGGCACCTGAAGGCAATCCACGCGCGTTTTGGTACGCAGCGTCTCAAGTCGTTTCCGACCTACTCCCTCTTTCAGTACACGTTCTGGTGGCCATACATCAGGAAGATCAGGATTCTCAAGCTCCTGAACTACGAGGACTACAACAAGGAGGCAGCCAAGCAGTTCCTGATCGAGCGGTTTGGTTGGCGTGACTATGGCGGCAAGCACTATGAGTCTCGTTTCACTAAGTTCTTTCAGTCCTATTACCTGCCGGTGCGGTTTGGCTATGACAAGCGGCGTGCCCACCTGGCAAGCATGGTCGTATCTGGCCAGATCACCCGCGAGTTGGCGCTTGAGGAGTTGAAGCGACCGCCGTTCAATCCGGAGGAAGCGGCTCAGGACAAGCTGTTTGTTGCCAAGAAACTCGGCATATCGCCAGAGGAGCTTGAAGAGATATTGAACAGGCCGCGAACCACTCACTTGGACTATCCGTCCAACGCCGAGCGCATTCGAGCCCTACTGAGTTTCAAGCAGCGTCTTGCTGGCTGGTTGCGTTCGTGGAAAGCAGGCAGGGCATGAAGAAGATAGTGACCGTATTGGGGGCTAGACCTCAATTTGTGAAGGCGTCGCTGCTCAGTAGGGCGATGCAGGAAATGGGCGGGATCGCGGAGGCTATTGTTCACACTGGGCAGCACTATGACCGGGAGATGTCCGATGTGTTTTTCGAGCAACTCGGGATACCGTCTCCAAAGCATGTCCTTGGGATAGCGGGCGGTACTCATGGTGATATGACGGGGCGGATGCTATGCGCACTTGAGCCGGTCGTCATGTCTGAAGCGCCTGATTGCCTGCTTGTCTATGGCGATACCAATTCAACCCTTGCGGGTGCATTGGTGGCCTCGAAGCTCAATATTCCGATTGCACATGTCGAGGCGGGTTTGCGCTCGTACAATCGCCAGATGCCGGAGGAGGTGAACAGGCTGGTGACTGATCACCTGTCGACGCTGTTGTTCTGCCCCACGGTCGCGTCCGTCGAAAACCTTCGAGCCGAAGGAATTCTTGCGGGTGTTCATCAGGTCGGGGACATCATGTATGACGCTGCGCTCCACTACAGTCGAGTCGCTGCAGAATCCCCGGTCTCCGCAGAGGTGTGTCGGTGGCCTGAGAAAGGGTATGTTCTGGCGACCGTGCACAGACAGGAGAACACCGACGATCCGCTGAAATTGCGGCGAATCATCGATGCACTCGCGGCCCTCTCGGCGGATGTACCGGTTGTGCTCCCGTTGCATCCCCGTACGCGGGCGCGTCTGGAGGCCCTGCAACCCTCAGTGGGAGCTTCGCTGGCCAAGTTGCACCTGCTTCCCCCTGTTGGCTACCTCGAAATGCTGCTCCTTGAACGACGCGCTGGACTGGTCATGACCGACTCCGGGGGGGTGCAGAAGGAGGCTTATTTCTTCAAGGTGCCGTGCGTCACGCTGCGTGATCAAACGGAATGGGTCGAGTTGGTGGAGATGGGCTGGAACATCCTTGTTGATGTTCTGGTGGACGATATTGCAGACAAGGCCAGGAAGGCCATGGGTGCGCGCGGCACAGACCAGGTGTCGCCGTACGGTGACGGGAACGCCGTCCGGCGGATCGCAAGCCTGCTGAGCGAATCGATCTAGCCATGAAGACGAGGGCGGAACTTCGCTACTACATGGAAGCTGACCGCATTTCCCTGGGCGTCAAGCGGAATCGACCGCGACTGGTCGGGGACGACATCTGGAAATATCAGCGTGCGCTCAGGAAGTATGAATATTGGCTGTCCCAACCAGCCAGCGTGATGGGGAGTCTGGCAAGACTATTCTGGCAATTTCGTTACTACAGGTCTTCCATCAGGCTGAATTTCGAGATTCCTCCGTTTGTTGCCGGGCCAGGCTTGAGTCTCGCTCATCGGGGGCCGGTCATCATCAATCCTCATGCGCGCATTGGCAGGAATTGCCGGATTCACTCTGGAGTGAATATTGGAACAAATGCCGGTACCCAGGATCAGGCCCCACAAATCGGGAACAACTGCTATCTGGGTCCGGGTGCAAAGCTCTTTGGCGCAATCCATATTGCAGATGGGGTTGCAGTGGCTGCTCAGGCAGTAGTGCACCGCAGCTGTGATGAACCCGATGTCACGCTTGGTGGGGTGCCCGCCCGGATCATCGCAAGAAAGAGCGCTGTCCCCTATCTGATCGACGGCGCGGGCATGGCAGAGAAGTCGACCTGAATGACGACCTCCAGCCTGCAGCGGGGCCACGCATCGGATAGCGAGGCGGTGCGTCTGCCGATTCCGCCAACCGTCCTGCTCGTGCTCTTTGTCCCGGGCCATTTGTTCGACTGGTCCGTAGAATGGGCGTGGCTGGGCCTGCAGTTGTTGATGGCGGCACTCTGGTTTTCCATGCCACAGAACAGGATGGCTTCCACCGCGGGCATCGGCCCGTTGACTTGGGTGAGTTGCTTCGTGCTTTTTTCGCTCTGCGGCTTCGTTGGGTCGATGTACGGTGGAACGATCCTCGGTCTCGAGGCGAGCGCGGCGGATCTCTCCGATCTGCTTCGCTTTCTCATCTCGATTCCACTTGTCCTGTTTGTGGGCTCCGCGATTCGCGAAGCGGCTTCTGATGCAGTGGCCAGAGCGCTCAAACTGATGGTGTTGTTCAATCTGGTCTGTTCGGCAATCGTGCTGTTGCCGGTGCCCGTTGCAAGCAATCTGGTGATGCTGGTCTATGAAGGAGCAAAGGTTCAGTACGAATTCGGGCAGATCCGCATAGGCATCCCCTTCGCCAATCCCAACTTCGCAGCGCTGGTCTTCCTGCTCTCGTTTTCCTACTTCGCGTTCTTTTCGAAGTCACCGCTGTTTGCTGCGCTCTGCCTCGTCTCGCTGTTCATTACCGGCTCAAGGTCTGGCTTCATCGCGACTCTGCCTCTTCTGATGCTGGCGTACGTGCGCGTCATGAACTGGGGGTTGTCCAGGCCCAGCGCCTTGCTGGTCCTGGTCGTTCTGCATGCGATCCCGCTCTATTACCTGGCGCGTGTGGCAGCGGCGCTGGAGGGATTTGGGCGAGTCATGGAGCTGATTCAGGCTGTGCAGGTGCTTGATATCAGCCAGGTGGAGACAGCAGCGATTCGATTTGCCACGGTCGAGAATGCGCTGCAATTCATCCGTGAGTCGCCCTTCTTCGGGATCGGTCCCGGTCGGGCGTATGGTCTGGATGTGACTGATGCGCAGTTGGTGGCGTGGCCGCTCATGTATGGCATCCCGTGCGCGATCCTGATCGGCGGATTGTTTTCTTCGATGTTCCTGAGTATCGCGTGGCGTACGAGAAAGAGGGGATACTCGTTAGCAGCGATTGCGACCCTGATGTCGTTCTTCCTGATGCTTGCGACGGGTGACTTCATGAAGAACTACCGGCTGTTCTTCATTTCAGTCCTCATCGTTCACTGTATGGGACTGATTGCGACGCGGCCAACCTCAATTGCGCTGAAAAGCGATGCGAAGCCGGGAGAGGCCTTGGGAATGCAGGGCGCAGCATGTGCGGAATAGCCGGATTTCTAGCGTCGCCGGGGTCCATATCGGCGGAAGCTCAGGATGTCCTTGTCCGGATGGCGAATGCGTTGGTGCATCGTGGACCGGATGCCGCAGGCAAGTGGGTAGATAACAGTGCCGGTGTGGCGCTGGGTCATCGACGATTGGCAATCATTGACCTCTCGTCGGCGGGCGCTCAGCCCATGGTTTCGGCTAGCGGTCGCTACGTTATCGTGTTCAACGGCGAGATCTATAACCACCTCGAGCTTCGGGAAGCTCTGGAGTCGACTTCGTTTCCTCAGATCCTGGAGCGTTCTGGATCCGGAATCAGTTGGCGGGGAAGTTCTGATACAGAGACATTGCTCGCGGGTATCGAGGCGTGGGGTCTTGCGGGGACACTTGCGCGGTGCTCTGGGATGTTTGCGTTTGCTCTCTGGGACAGAGAGGAACGTCTCCTCACCCTGGGCCGTGATCGCCTGGGGGAGAAGCCCCTCTACTACGGCTGGCTGGGGCACGGTCATGGAGCGACCTTCGTGTTTGGTTCAGAGCTCGGTGCACTGAAGGCGCATCCGGCTTTTCGGGCGGAGATCGATCGTGCGGCACTGTGTTTGTTCATGCGGCATGGTTGCGTGCCTGTTCCGTACTCGATCTATCGTGGTGTGTCCAAGCTCCCCGCCGGCAGCCTATTGCAGGTGTCGTCGTCCAATGGGGATTCTAAGCTGTCGAGTTATTGGTCGGCGTCGGATGCGGCAGCTTCGGGGGTCTCGAATGCCTTTCAGGGGACATCGCAACAGGCAGTGGAAGCGCTGGAAGTGCTGCTTCGGAGGGCGGTGCGGCAGCAGATGATTGCGGATGTCCCACTGGGGGCATTCCTTTCTGGAGGGATAGATTCCTCGACAGTTGTGGCCCTCATGCAGGCGGAGTCCGCACGGCCAGTGCGAACCTTCACGATCGGCTTCGATGATCCGCAGTACGACGAGGCAGTGCATGCCAGAGCTGTGGCGGCGCATCTTGGTACCGATCACACTGAGCTTTATGTGACGCCACGGCAGGCAATGGACGTTATCCCGCGCTTGCCGATGCTGTATTCGGAGCCGTTCGCGGATTCGTCACAACTACCCACGTTTCTCGTCTCGCAACTGGCGCGACAGCACGTGACAGTTTCCCTTTCCGGTGACGGCGGCGACGAACTGTTTGCGGGTTACAACCGGTATGTCCTCGTAGACCGCTTCTGGGGCGGTCTCTCGAAACTCCCAGTCTCTTCTCGATTGGCGCTTGCGCGTCTGTTGCAAGCGCTGTCTCCGGCAAAGTGGAATGCGTTGCTGGGGTCGGTGCAGGGTTTGTTGCCGCGCTCCCTGCAGCAGGCGCACTGGGGAGACAAGCTCCAGAAAGTGGCAACGATGCTCGGTTCGAGAACTCTGGATGAACTCTATCTGTCGCTGGTTAGCCAATGGAATGACCCTGCTAGCATCGTGATTGGCGGGCAAGAGCCTCCGACCGTCCTCTCGCAAGGAGTCCGCGAGTTGCCTGGTCTTGGCGACGTACAGCAGATGATGCTGTTCGATATGCTCACTTACCTTCAGGATGACATCTTGACCAAAGTGGACAGGGCGTCAATGGGCGTGTCGCTGGAGAGTCGCGTGCCGCTGCTGGATCATCGGGTTGTGGAGTTCGCGTGGTCATTGCCCCAGTCGATGAAGCTCAGGGGTGGGATGGGGAAGTGGGTGTTGCGGCAAGTGCTCTACAGGCATGTTCCAAGACAGCTCGTGGAACGGCGCAAGATGGGATTCGCGCTACCACTTGACTCGTGGTTGCGGGGACCGTTGCGTGACTGGGCCGAGGATCTGCTCGACGAGAGGAGGTTGCGGCAGGAAGGTTATCTGAATGCCGGGCCCATACGGCAGAAATGGGAGGAGCACTTGCGCGGTGGGCGTAATTGGCATCACCAATTATGGTGCGTGCTGATGTTCCAGTCATGGCTGGGAAATGACAGTGCCGGATAAGCGAATCACCTTCGTCGTCAACAACGCGGCGTTCTTTGTCTCTCATCGACTACCGCTGGCAAAGGGAGCGCTGGCCGCTGGCTTCGCTGTAGACCTGATTACCGGTCAGGCAGGCAGTGTGTCCATGGAGAGGTCGGCGGAGGCGGAACTGGTTGCTTCGGGTATCCCGCATCACCGTGTTGCCTTCCGTAGTGGGGGCGTCAACCCACTGATCGAGTTGCTCGGACTGTTGCAGTTGATCGGCGGCGTGGTGCGACGCTCGCCAGATCTGGTGCACTGCGCTTCACCGAAGGGCGTACTCTACGGCGGACTCGCCGCACGACTCTGCAGGGTGCGCGCCCTTGTACTCGCCGTCTCAGGCATGGGGTACGCATTCACACCGGCGGAGAAATCTGGCGTATTCCGGGCCGCTCTCCGGCAGGCCTTTCGGATTTGTGCGCGAGCGGCTTTTGGTCACCCCAACGTGCGTGTCATCGTCCAGAATACCGACGACCTGGAGGCAATCGTTGCATCCGGGCTTGCCACCGCCGACAAGATTGTGCTGATACCCGGCTCGGGTGTCAGATTGACGGATTTCGTCGCCATGCCGATTCACGTCAAGCAACAAACGGTGCTATTTCCGGCCAGAATGCTGCGCGACAAAGGAGTCGATGAATTTGTCCGGGCTGCCCGGGAGCTGAAGAAGATCGTCCCGGAGTGGCGCTTCGTGCTCGCGGGGGCCGCAGACTACCAGAATCCGAGCAGCGTCACTCCGGAGCAGATCGGGAGGTGGCAAGCGGAAGGCGTCGTCGAATGGTTGGGGCATGTAGAGAAGGTCGACGCCCTGTATGCCGAGGCGAGCATCGTCTGTCTGCCTTCCTATAGAGAAGGCATGCCCAAGGTGCTGCTGGAGGCTGCAGCAGCCGGCTGTGCTGTAGTAACCACTGATTCCATCGGGTGCCGCGACGCCATTCGTCCGGGGGTGACCGGGGACCTGGTTCCAATTAGCGACAGCCAGGCACTGGCGGACTGTCTACTGCGACTAATCAACGACAAGGCACGTAGAGAGCGATATGGCCAGGCGGGTCGTCAGCTGGCCATCGATCGTTTCGGTGTCGAATCCGTGGTTGAAAAGACGCTTGGGATCTACCGGGTGCTCCTCGAGAACGGCTGATTTTGAGTCAGCAGATGACGCAGTCTGCCCCCAGCTGTGGGCCTTTTCGAACCGACGCGCAGGCGTGTCAACTGGCCGAAAGTGACACCCATTTGGAGTAGGCAGTATTATGGCAATGGATTCGATCTGGATTGCCACGTTGCAGTGACGGGTTGCCTATTCTGTGCGGCAGCAGCCAGACGATGAGTCAGCCGACAGGAAAGTTGGGGGCGGATTGCTCCTCAATACTCGATAAATGAGTGACGCACCTTATGGCACGGTTGCTGCTTCTTGAATTCAACGAAATCAGCTTCGAGAGCGTTTCGCATTACTGCTCCCGGGGGCTGTTGCCGCATTTTCGCCAGATGATCGAGAAATCGGGTTGGTCGACGACCACTTCCGAGCGGGAATACGAGCATCTTGAACCCTGGATCCAGTGGGTGACTGCCCATACCGGATTGACCTTTGCCGAGCACGGTGTGTTTCGTCTTGGCGATATCGTGAACTGCGACCTGCCGCAGATCTGGGAGCAGCTGGAGGCCAAGGGACTGAAAGTGGGCGCCATCTGCCCGATGAATGCGAAGCACCGGCTGCGCAATCCGGCTTTCTTCGTTCCGGATCCGTGGACTCCTACGGACATCACTGCTCCACCTATCCTCAGGAGGCTGGCCGCTGCAGTCTCCCAGGCTGTCAATGACAACTCACAGAACAAAGTGACGTTGAAGTCGGCATTGGCGCTGGTTGCCGGCATTGTCGCTTACGCCAATCCGATGAATTATGGGCGCTATGCGAAGCTGGTTGCCGGTGCCGGGCGGCATTCATGGAACAGGGCGCTCTTTCTGGACCTTCTGCTTGCAGACATCTTCGTTCGCCAGGTACGCAGGACGGGCCCGCATTTCTCGAGCCTGTTCCTGAACGCAGGGGCTCATATCCAGCATCACTACATGTTTTCCTCGGCGTCCTATGCAGGACCATTGCGCAATCCTTCCTGGTATGCGCCTCCGGGGGTGGATCCCGTCCTCGAAGTCTATGAGCTCTATGACCATATTCTGGGAATGATGCAGCGGGCATTTCCGTCAGCAAGATTCATGGTTGCAACTGGCTTGCATCAGGAGCCCTACCCGAAGGAAACCTACTACTGGCGATTGAAGGACCACGCTGCGTTTCTTCGCCGGATTGCCGTGCCCTTCGTCAAGGTGGACGCGCGAATGTCCCGGGACTTCCTTCTGACCTGCGGCGACGAGCATCAGGCCGTCATTGCCGCGGACCGCCTTGCACGGGCCGTAACTCGCGACGGAACGCCACTGTTTGAGGTGGACAATCGGGGCCGGGATATCTTTGCAATGCTTGTCTACCCGCGGGACATCGGCAAGGACCTCCTGTTTCAGATTGGGGCAGAAGAGTATTCCGACCTGTCTGCCAACGTCGCGTTTGTGGCTCTCAAGAATGGGTGGCACAGCGGGATCGGATACTTCTTCGACACCGGAGTGCCGAAGGGTGAATTGCCGGCGGAGTTCCCGTTAACCGAGGTACCCCAAAGGATCGCCAATGCACTCAACGTAGGCTCCCTGCACGCCGCATAGGAGTACAGCTGGCAGGTGTCCGGTGGGTGCTGTTTGGGCGCGATCGTCTTCCGGGCGGTTGATCTTTGTCAGTCTCCGGGGCTACGTCTCGATTAGAATCAGGGAATTGCCAAGTCGCGTCGATGGAAACGCCGACTCCCTTGCTGCTGATCTGGCCGTGGAGACTGCAAAATGCGTACGCCTACAAGCGCTTAGCAGTAAACTGGGACGTTGACTCTCCGATAATGAGATGGGCCTTCAGTGAGGGACAAAGAGTGGTCTTTGTCCTGCTGACAGGGAAAAGGGAACTAGAAAATGCCAAGAATGCTCGCCAGCCTGACGCTTCCGCTCCTCATTACGGTCCTTTTCATGTTTGCCCTGCGGCCGGTCGCTCGGGGGATCGGCTTGATAGACCGTCCGGGAGGTCGAAAGATGCATGAGGGGGAGGTTCCCGTCATTGGCGGTCTGGCCATGTTTGCCGGGCTTCTACTAGGTGGGATTTATAACCAGCAGGCGGTCGAGGGCTATTATTTCTTTCTTGCAGCCGTGGCGATCCTGGTCGCTATCGGAGCCTTGGACGATCGTTACGATTTGCCACCGACAGTCAGGTTCCTGGCGCAGATCTGCGCTGCAATCGTGATGATGGCTGGGGCGGAAGTGACCGTCGCGGATATAGGGCGCCCGTTTTTTGGCGGGATCGTTGAGCTCGGCTGGATGTCCAGCTTGTTCACGTTGGTTATCGTTCTGACGGCGATCAACGCATTCAACATGTTTGACGGCAGCGATGGCATAGCAGGCATTCAGTCCCTGATGGCATTGATATTCATGGGAGTGGCCTGCTTTGTCGCGGAAGCGCTGACGTACCTGCCCATTCTTGTGTGTCTGGGTGGCTGTCTTGTCGGGTTCCTGATCTTCAACTGGCCGTCGAAGCGCACCAAGGACATCCGGGCATTCATGGGTGATGCGGGCAGCACGATGCTCGGATTCTCGCTCGCATGGATCAGCATCAAGCTTTCGCAGGAACCGGCCAGGGTATTCAGCCCGGTTGTCACGCTGTGGATCTTCGCGCTGCCTGTATATGACTTCTTCAGCAGCATGGTGCGACGAGTGCTGATGGGGCGGTCACCGTTTCATGGAGATTCCGAGCATCTGCATCATGTGCTTCGTCGGCTGGGTCTGCGATCTCGCCAGGTCGCTCAGGCGATTCTCCTGGGAGCGGCGGTATTGGCGGGCATCGGGCTTGCCGGGTACACATCCGGTGTTCCAGACGGGCTGATGTTCTTTGCCTGGGTGGCGCTGGGCATTGCGTACTTCGTGGTGTTCGCCAGTGGCCGAGTCATTCGACGACGCGAAGTGCCGAGAGACGAGGACGGGTCTTCTACGGGAGTTCATACGACTCTCTGGAAGCAACGCTGACCGAAGGGCCCCACCAGAGGAAGACCCACGTTGCCGTCGGGTGCTGTCCCAGGAAGAGCACCTTTATCGGCAGGACAGGGTGTCCAGAAGGTCGATGCGTCGGTTCCAGGCCGACTAGCGGAGGGCAAGCTCCGCCTGAGCTATTGCGACCCGCCTGATGCCACCAACCTGGTCCGCATCGTCCAGCAGATGCTGTCGGATGAAATCTGCACCCTGGCCGCCCAATTACTCGCGGCAACGCAAGAACCCGGTGGCCAACAGCGATTGCTGGTGAATAGACCAGCCTGTAGACTAGACGGGCGTCATCCGGAGCAATCATGAAAATCGAAATCGGTGCCTACGAAGCCAAGACCAGGCTCCCCGATCTCCTGCGGCAGGTCAAAGCCGGAAAGCGGTTCACGATCACGAATCGCGGTGAAGCGATCGCCGACCTGGTGCCAAGTCGATCGGCACGTCGCAAGGACAAGAGCGCGGTGATAGAGAGATTCAAGGCATTCATGGGTGACAACCCTGTTCACGGCACCACCGTTGTCAGAGATCTCATCGCGGAAGGCCGTGAATGAGTTTTGTACTCGATGCGTCTGTTGCGACGTGCTGGCTGCTGGGCGATGGTGCCGCCGCCGCGCGGGGCTATGCGATGGGCGTCCTTGAGGCAATGAAGGCAGAAGACAATCGTGCGATCGTCCCGGTCATCTGGAACCTGGAAGTGGCCAATGTCATTGCCAAAGCCGAACAGAAGGGGCTGCTGGTAGAAGCACAGAGCGAGGCATTCCTCGAGATGCTCGCCGGGCTCGATATCGATGTCGATTCGGATACTGTCGCGACAGCACTTTCGGACACGCTGCAAATCGCACGACGATACCGGCTGTCTGCCTACGATGCTTCCTACATGGAATTGTCATTGCGGTCCGGTATTCCGCTCGCCACGCTTGATCAGGATCTGAATAAGGCTGCCAGGCGCGCGGGCATCAAACGTTACATCTGATGTTCGGGAATCTGCGTATTGGCGGCGTGTTGCAGGAAGGTTGAGGGAGCGACTAGTTGAAGACTGCATTGATCACCGGAGTGACTGGTCAGGACGGGGCCTATCTCGCTGAATTCCTGCTGGGCAAGGGGTACGAGGTTCATGGCGTCAAGCGCCGGGCGTCTTCCTTCAACACGGACCGCATCGACCACCTCTATCGCGATCCGCACGAGCGCGGCGTCAAGCTGCACCTGCACTACGGTGACCTGACGGACGCGACCAACCTGATCCGGATTATCCAGCAGGTCCAGCCGGACGAGATCTACAACCTCGCCGCGCAGAGCCATGTGGCGGTGTCTTTCGAGACACCGGAATACACGGCCAATGCAGACGCTCTCGGTACCTTGAGGATTCTCGAAGCCATCCGGATTCTGGGGCTGGAGAAGAAAACCCGCTTCTACCAGGCCTCCACGTCCGAGATGTTCGGCCTGGTCCAGGAAATCCCGCAGAAGGAAACCACGCCGTTCTATCCGCGTTCGCCCTACGGTGCGGCGAAGGTGTATGCCCACTGGATTACGGTCAACTATCGCGAGGCATATGGCCTGTTTGCGTGCAGCGGCATCCTGTTCAATCACGAGTCGCCGATCCGCGGCGAGACTTTCGTCACCCGCAAGATCACTCGCGGACTGGCACGCATTGCCGAGGGGCTCGAGGAATGTCTGTACCTTGGCAACATGGACTCTCTGCGAGACTGGGGTCATGCGCGTGACTACGTGAAGGCCCAATGGCTGATGCTGCAGCAAGATGTCGCCGAGGACTTTGTCATTGCGACAGGCGAGCAGCATTCGGTGAGGGAGTTTGTCGAGAGAGCGGGGGCGGAGCTGGGATTCGATATCAAGTGGCAAGGCGCGGGCGTCGACGAGCAAGGGATCGATCGCAAGAGCGGTCGAGCCATCGTCAAGGTGGACTCGAGATACTTCCGCCCCACCGAAGTCGATACGTTGCTCGGCGATCCGTCGAAGGCGCGGGCCAAGCTCGGGTGGCGCGCGGAGACAAGCTTTGCCGACCTCGTGCGCGAGATGACCAGTGCGGATCTCGAGATCGCCAGGCGTGATGCCTTGGTGGCGCGGGAAGGTTTCAAGACCTATCGGCACCATGAATGATTCGATTGGCGGGGTTGAGGGTGGCCTCTAGAGACCACCTCACCCGCACGCTGTGCGACCTCTCCTCAAGGAGAGCTGTCAGCCAAGCCTCCCCTTGAGGGGAGGGCGGTGGAGTGAGAGGTGGTGCCTTTGTCCCTACCCTTGACGGGAGGGAAACGGAGTGGGAGAGGTAGTCAGGGTTGAAGACGGACAGTCGCATTTTTGTCGCGGGTCATCGTGGCCTCGTCGGGTCCGCCCTCGTTCGCGAGCTGACGGCGGGCGGCTTCACGAACCTGATTCTGCGTGACCGGCAAGCGCTCGACCTCACCAGCCAGCGAGCGGTCGACGAGTTCTTCGCAGCAACCCGGCCTGAGTACGTCTTTCTGGCAGCCGCGAAAGTGGGCGGCATCATGGCCAACAACACCTACCCGGCCGAGTTCCTCGGCGAGAACCTCAAGATCCAGACGAACATCATCGATGCCGCGTGGCGGAACGGCGTGACCAAGCTCCAGTTCCTCGGTTCGAGTTGCATCTATCCGAAGCTCGCACCCCAGCCCATGCCGGAAGATTGCCTGCTGACCGGGCCGCTGGAGCCGACCAACGAGTGGTACGCGATAGCAAAGATCGCCGGCATCAAGATGTGCCAGGCCTATCGCCGGCAGTACGGGTTCAACGCCATCTCGGTGATGCCCACGAACCTCTACGGTCCGGGGGACAACTTCAATTTGCAGAGTTCCCATGTGCTGCCGGCACTGATCCGGCGGTTCCACGACGCTGTCCAGCAGCGTGCAGCGGAGGTGACGATCTGGGGAACCGGCACGCCGAAGCGTGAATTCCTGCATGTCGACGACATGGCCGCAGCCTGTGTCTACCTGATGCAGCACCACGAGAGCGAGCAGTTGATCAATGTCGGGTGGGGCGAGGATGTCACCGTCCGGGAGCTTGCAGCGACCATTGCCGAGACGGTCGGCTTCAAGGGGACGCTGGCGTTCGATGCTTCCAAGCCCGACGGCACCCCGCGAAAACTGCTGGATGTGACGCGCCTCAAGGCGTTGGGTTGGTCGCCCACGATCGGCCTGAAAGAGGGTATCGCGTCGACCTACCGCTGGTTCCTCGACAACCAGGATCGCTACCGCGCCTGAGTCGCGCCTGGGCGGCTGGCCGCGCGCGACACCGACGGCCAAGTTCCAGTCGCCATTCGCAAATCACTCACTGTCCTCGCTGCTTCCTGTGAACTCCCTGCTTTACGCTGCCGAGGGAGTCCGCTAGGCTTGGCTCCCATTTTCCCTTTCTGTTTAGGAACTTACGCGTGCGTTTAACCATCTTCGGTTCCGGCTACGTCGGGTTGGTGACCGGCGCCTGCTTTGCAGAGGCAGGCAACCACGTGCTTTGCGTAGATGTGGACGCCCGGAAGATCGAGATGCTGAAGCGCGGCGAGTCGCCGATCTTCGAACCCGGCCTCGAGGAGATGCTGAAGAAGAATCATGCGGCCGGCCGGCTGCAGTTCACGACGGATGCTGAAGAGGGTGTCAAGCACGGCTTGTTTCAGTTCATCGCCGTTGGAACCCCTCCGGACGAAGACGGGTCGGCCGATCTCAAGTACGTGCTCGCAGTGGCCGAGTCCATCGGCAAGCACATGTCCGAGTACCGAATCGTGGTCACCAAGTCCACTGTGCCCGTGGGCACGTCGGACAAGGTGAAGGCAAAGATCGATGCCACGCTCGCGGGCCGCGGCGCTGCCATGGAATTCGATGTCGTCTCGAACCCCGAGTTCCTGAAGGAAGGTGCGGCCATCGGCGATTTCATGAAGCCCGACCGTATCGTCGTGGGCACGGACAATCCCCGGACGGGTGAGCTGCTGAAGGCGCTTTACGATCCGTTCACCCGCAACCATGACCGGATGATCCTGATGGACGTCCGGTCTGCCGAACTGACCAAGTACGCCGCCAATGCGATGTTGGCGACCAAGATCAGCTTCATGAACGAGCTGGCCAACCTCGCTGAGCTGATGGGCGCGGACATCGAGAAGGTTCGCCGCGGCATCGGATCTGATCCGCGTATCGGCTTTCATTTCATCTATCCGGGTGCCGGCTATGGCGGCTCCTGCTTCCCCAAGGACGTGCAGGCCCTGGCCCGCAGCGCCAAGGGGCTCAAGTTCGACGCGGACCTCCTGAACTCCGTCGAAGCCGTCAACAACCGGCAGAAGAAGGTGTTGTTCCAGAAGGTGCATCGCCACTTCAAGGGCGACCTCAAGGGCAAGACCGTCGCCCTATGGGGCCTCGCTTTCAAGCCCAACACCGACGACATGCGGGCGGCGCCTAGCCGGGACCTGATGGAAGCGCTGTGGGCGGCTGGCGCGAAAGTCCGGGCCTACGATCCCGTGGCTTCGCATGAGACGCACCGTATTTATGGCGACCGTCCTGATCTCGCTTTGGTTGGCAGTGCCACCGAGGCGCTCGCCGGCGCTGACGTGCTGGTCATCGTCACGGAGTGGCAGGAGTTTCGCAGCCCGGACTTCGATGCGATTCGCGGTGCGCTCAAGTATCCCGTCATCTTCGACGGCCGGAATCTCTACGACCCCGCCTTTGTGGCCAGGTTTGGGCTCACGTATTACGGGATCGGGCGGGGCGAGAGCATTGCTCTGCCAAGCGGCTAGCCTGGTAGTGCCTGCCAGGCACTACCAGGCTGCTTCAGAGAAGCGCCGCGGCATCTTGATTCGCCACGAGCCAGTACTATCCGAGACGATTTGCGTCGCGGGAATCACCGTTAGACAACGGCGCAGTGCTTTTCCCCGAGAGCGATTTCGCTCGCAGGCCCCACCTCACCCGCACTCTGTGCGACCTCCCCTCAAGGGGAGGTGTCCGACATGCCTCCCCTCGAGGGGAGGGGCGAAGGCGCCACCTCACCCACTCCGTCTCCCTCTCCTCGAGGGGAGGGGCGAAGGCGCCACCCCACCCACTTCGTTTCCCTCGCCTCAAGGAGAGGGGGGGCTACGCTGTAGCGTCATTCCGCGCTGCTCTCTGCTCATATCCAATGGGTTGAGCGTCAGTCGGCGCCTGACGCCAAAATCCCAGGTCTCAAACTGGTTACAAACCGCACGCCATGTCGTCACGCTCCCTGACCCACCTGGATGAACTCGAAGCCGAGAGCATCTACATCTTTCGCGAAGTCGTCGCCGAGTTCGAGAACCCGGTGATGCTGTATTCAATCGGCAAGGACTCTTCGGTCCTGCTGCATCTGGCGCTCAAGGCGTTCTACCCGGGCAAGCTGCCGTTCCCCGTGCTGCACATCGACACGACGTGGAAATTCAGGGAAATGATCGAGTTCCGGGACCGGCGGGCGAAGGAGCTCGGGCTCAATCTGCTGGTCCACACCAACCAGGAGGGGCTGCAGAAAGGCGTGACGCCCTTCACCCATGGCAGCAGCAAATACACCGACATCATGAAGACGGAGGCGCTCAAGCAGGCGCTCTCCGCGCATGGTTATGACGCGGCCTTTGGCGGCGCTCGCCGCGACGAGGAGAAGTCCCGCGCCAAGGAGCGCGTGTTCTCATTCCGGGACGCGAACCATCGCTGGGATCCGCGCAACCAGCGGCCGGAGCTCTGGCATCTGTACAACGGCCGCATCAACAAGGGCGAGAGCATCCGCGTGTTCCCCCTGTCGAACTGGACCGAGCTCGATGTGTGGATGTACATACACCGCGAGAAGATCCCGGTGGTGCCGCTGTACTTCGCGAAGCCCCGCCCGATCGTCCATCGCGATGGCATGATGCTGATGGTCGATGACGACCGCCTGCCGCTGAAGGAGGGTGAGAAGCCCGAGCTCGAACAGGTTCGTTTCCGCACTCTCGGTTGCTATCCGTTGACGGGTGCGCAGAAGTCGGACGCAGCAACCGTCGAGGACATCATTGGCGAGATGCTGGAGAGCCGCACGTCCGAGCGGCAGGGCCGCGCGATCGACCACGACCAGGCCGGCTCGATGGAAAAGAAGAAGCGGGAAGGGTATTTCTAGCTGCCACCTCACCCGCACTCAGTGCGACCTCTCCTCAAGGAGAGGTAATTGCCCCTCAGCTTTGCGGAGGGGACGGAGTGGATGAGGTACTGCCCCTCCCCTTGCAGGGGGGAGGGAAACGGAGTGGGTGAGGTTGCTGCCCCTCCTGGGACGGCGAAGTGGGTCGTGAACATCAGAGTTGGGCATTGCAGTGTAGGGATCCTTAAGAGATGAGCGCCATTCCCGTCCATGAATTCATCGCGTCGCAGGAGAAGAAGGGCCTGCTGCGTTTCATTACCTGCGGCAGCGTCGACGACGGCAAGAGCACGTTGATCGGCCGCCTGCTCCACGATTCCCAGAAAATCCTCGAAGACCACATGGCTGCCGTGCGTGCGGACAGCCAGCGTTGGGGGACGACTGGCGCCGAAGTCGATCTCGCGCTGCTGGTCGATGGACTGCAGGCCGAGCGGGAGCAGGGCATCACCATCGACGTGGCCTACCGCTACTTCGACACCGATCGTCGCAAGTTCATCATCGCCGACACGCCGGGACACGAGCAGTACACGCGCAACATGGCGACGGGGGCTTCGACGGCGGACCTGGCCATCATCCTCGTGGATGCGGCCCGCGGCGTACAGGTACAGACGCGCAGGCACAGCTTCATCGTTTCCTTGCTCGGCCTGCGACATGTCATCGTCGCGGTCAACAAGATGGATCTGGTTGACTTCGATGCCGCGCGGTTCAAGGAGATTTCCGATGAGGCGCAGGCGTTCCTGCGCAGCCTTGGCGTCAAGAACGCGCAGGTCATTCCTGTATCGGCGCTGCGGGGCGACAACGTCGTTACGCGCTCGGAAGCGATGCCCTGGTACAAAGGACCGCCGCTCCTCGAAGTGCTCGAGACCGTGGATGTAACGCAGGACCGGGGTGAGGACCTGCGCTTCCCGGTGCAATACGTGAACCGCCCCAATGCCGAGTTCCGGGGGTATTCAGGCACGCTCGTGTCGGGCAAGGTTCGCGTTGGCGATCCGATCATGGCGTTGCCTTCCCGGCGTGCGAGTACCGTCAAGTCTATCGTGACCTACGATGGAGACTTGCAGGAAGCCGGGGCACCTCTGGCCGTCACGATCACCCTGGCCGACGAGATCGACATCACTCGCGGCGACATGCTCGTCCACCCGGACCGTGCGCCCAGCGTGGGCAAGCAATTCGACGCCCACATTCTGTGGATGGCGGAGCAGCCATTGCTGCCCGGCAAGCCCTACGACATCAAGATCGGCAATCACTACGTCCGCGGCACGATCGAGCAGATCGAATATCGCGTGGATGTAAATGACCTCTCGCGTCACGGCGCCGAAGAGCTGAAGCTCAATGAAATCGCCGTGTGCCGCGTCGTGCTCAACCAGCCGGTGGCTTACGACGTGTACGACACCAGCCGTGAGACCGGCAGCTTCATCGTCCTTGACCGGTTGAATCATGCGACGGCGGGAGCGGGCATGATCCGTCGGTCGTCCGCAGTGCGCGCATCCGGTCATGCCGGCAATGCGGTGGTGCATGAGCACAAGATCTCGCGCGCGCAGCGTGCCAACCAGAAGAGCCAGCGCCCCTGCATCCTGTGGTTCACGGGGCTGTCGGGCGCCGGCAAGTCCACCATCGCCAATGCCCTTGAGCAGGAGCTGTTCCGCCGCGGTCACCACAGCTACCTGCTGGACGGCGACAACGTCCGCCACGGCCTCAATCGTGACCTGGATTTCTCGGACGCGGGGCGCGTCGAGAACATTCGCCGCATAGGCGAAGTCGCCCAGCTGTTCGTTGATGCCGGCCTGATCGTCGTGACGGCCTTCATTTCGCCGTTCCGTAGCGATCGTCGGCTCGTTCGCGACCTGTCTGCCGAGGGGGACTTCATCGAGGTGTACGTGAGTACGCCGCTCGAAGTGTGCGAGGAGCGCGATCCCAAGGGGCTCTATGCCCGGGCCCGCCGCGGCCAGATCGGTAACTTCACGGGCATTTCCTCCCCCTACGAGGCGCCCGAGGGTGCCGAAATCGAGCTGGATACCTCCCGGCAGAGCGTGGAGGAATGCGTGGCGGCAGTGGTCCGGTACCTGGAAGAGACGGGGAGGCTGAAGAGCTAGGATATTGGTGGCCGGTGACCGGTGACGAATGGCCGGCGAAGAACCAAATCAAGTCCGTGCCATGCCTGCTTCTGTCTTCTTGGGAAGGCTGCGGATCAAGCCGTTCAGCAAGCGGCCAACTTCGTTTATCGCGGCTAAGTGCTCGCCGATGTTGGCGATTAGGCCAATCTCCCCTGAAAGCAGTATCTGTGTCTCCATTTCCGCCAGCCAGCCACGTGCGATGAACAAGTACTTGACGAACTCCTTCGTGGTCCGGTGATTTGATCCCTCAGCGATATTGCTAGCGACCGAAACGGCACATCGACGCAATTGCGAGGCCATGCCGTAAGCTTCGGATGCAGGGAGCTGGGCGGTTTCCGTGTATATGTTTGCGGCCAAGGAGAAAGCCTTCTGCCAAGCCTCCAGATTCCGGAAGTCCTTGAGAACTTTGAGTTCCATGCTTGCTCTGGCTATGTCGTACGGCTGACAATTCATCGAAATGGCGACAGCTTAGAGTCAGCGTTTCCCGTACAGCGAGGTCGATTTCTGATGCCTTCACGCAGATTTGAGGTGGTTGTGGCTCGAAGGCAGTCACTGACCAGCGTTCACCGACCACCGGCCACCTGTGACCTGCGAGTCACCACGGGCCACCGTTCACCGACCACCGGCCACCGGCCACTTGAGTGCATATGCTGACCCCCGTCATCTTGTCCGGCGGCTCCGGTACCCGCCTGTGGCCGTTATCCCGTGAGCTCTACCCCAAGCAGTTGCTGTCCCTCGTCGGCAAGGGAACGATGCTGCAGGAGACCCTGGCGAGGCTGGAGGGCATCGAGCTGGCGGAGGGGGTGGGAAAGCCCGTCGTCGTCTGCAACGAAAACCACCGCTTTCTCGTGGCAGAGCAGCTGCGCGAGGTCGGCGTGGAGCCCCAAGCCATCCTCCTGGAGCCCTTTGGGCGCAATACGGCGCCCGCAGTGGCCGTGGCCGCCCTGGTTGCCTCCGGAGAGGGCGGCGCTCCTCAGGGCGACCCGGTGCTGCTGGTGCTGCCCGCCGATCATGTCATCCGCAACGTCAAGGCGTTCCAGGCCGCCGTCCTCGCGGGCTATGACGCGGCATTGAAGGGGAGTCTTGTGACGTTCGGTATTGTCCCTCACAAGCCAGAGACCGGCTTTGGCTACATCCGCAGGGGTATCGGACCAGGTCCGGCCTATGCGGTCAGGCAGTTTGTCGAGAAACCCGACCGCCACACGGCTCAGCGCTACGTGGACTCGGGCGAATACTTCTGGAACAGTGGCATGTTCATGTTCCGGGCCTCCGCCTTTCTGGGGGAATTGCTAGCTCATGCACCGGCTATTCATGCTGCATGCAGCGCGGCAATCGAAGCGGCAAAGCAGGATCTCGACTTCACTCGCCTTCCCACCAAAGAATTCGGCAACTGCCCCAGCGATTCGATCGACTATGCAGTCATGGAAAAGACGTCGAATGCGGTGGTCGTCCCGCTCGATGTCGGGTGGAGCGACGTCGGCTCCTGGTCTGCGTTGCATGACGCCATTCCCGGTGACGAGTTCGATAACGTGAAGATCGGTGACGTCCTGGCTGCGGAGTCGGAAGGGTGCTATCTCCAGTCCACGAGCCGATTGGTGGCGACTGTGGGTCTCAAGGACCACGTCGTCATCGAAACCAAGGACGCCGTGCTTGTCGCTCCCAAGGATCGGGTCCAGGACGTCAAATTGCTGGTCAACGAACTCAAGAAACAGGGGCGCTACGAAACCTCGTTGCACCGGCAGGTCTACCGGCCATGGGGCAGCTACGACAGCATCGATTCCGGCGAGCGGTTCCAGGTGAAGCGCCTCGTCGTGAAGCCCGGCGCTACGCTGTCATTGCAGCTGCACCATCATCGTGCGGAGCACTGGGTGGTCGTGTCCGGTACGGCACGGATCACCCGGGGAGAGGAGGTCTTCCTGCTCGAGGAGAACCAGTCGACCTACATCCCGGTCGGGGCGAAGCACCGGATCGAAAATCCCGGGAAGATTCCCCTCCATATCATCGAGGTGCAGTCGGGAACCTATCTCGGCGAGGACGACATCGTGCGGTTCGAGGATAAGTACGGCCGCGAAGGACAGTCGGGTTAGCCACGGCTCGCGGGTTCGTAATGCCTGCGTTGCAGACCGAGGGGCTCGCCGTACAGAATGCGTGAGCGGCTTCCCATCCAGACTTTTCCTGAGCAGACTCCCATCCCATGACAGCTATTAAGGGTTTCAAGGCCTACGACCTTCGCGGTCGTATTCCCGACGAGTTGAACGCCGATGTCGCCTACCGCGTCGGCAGGGCCTATGCAGAGTGGCTGAAGCCCAAACGGGTCATCGTCGGCCGGGACATTCGCCTGTCAAGCGCTGAACTGTGCGACGCGCTGACACGCGGCCTGATGGATTCCGGTGTTGATGTATACGACATTGGCCTGTGCGGGACTGAAGTCGTGTACTACGCGACGTTCGCGGAAAAGATGGACGGCGGCATCATGGTGACCGCCAGCCACAATCCGATGGACTATAACGGCATGAAGTTCGTGCGCGAGCAGTCCCGTCCGATCAGTGGCGATACCGGCTTGCAGGAGATCCGGAAGATTGCCGAGGCGGATGCCTATTCGACCCCGGCCCGAAAGGGCACGCACGTCGATCTCGACGTCTGGACCAAGTACATCGCGCATCTCCTTTCATACCTCGATCTGTCAAAGCTCAAGCCGCTCAGGATCGTCTGCAATGCAGGCAATGGCGGCGCGGGCGCGGTGGTCGACCAGATCGAAAAGTACCTGCCTTTCCAGTTCATCAAGGTGAACCACGCGCCAGACGGTACCTTCCCCAATGGCGTGCCGAATCCGATGCTCGAGGAGAATCGGGCCTCGACGATCGCGGCAATCCGCGAGCACAAGGCGGACTTCGGCATCGCTTGGGACGGGGACTACGATCGCTGCTTCCTGTTCGATGAGCATGGCGGGTTCATCGAGGGCTACTACATCGTCGGCTTGCTGGCGTCGGCATTCTTGCGCAAGGAGGCGGGAGCACGGATTGTTCACGATCCGAGACTGACCTGGGCGACCCTCGATATCGTCCAGGGACTCGGCGGCAAGGCCGTGGTTTCCAAGTCCGGACATGCGTTCATGAAGGATGTGATGCGCAATGTCGATGCCGCCTACGGCGGCGAGATGAGCGCCCACCACTATTTCCGTGATTTTTCCTATTGCGATAGCGGGCAGATTCCCTGGTTGCTGGTTGCACAGATCGTCTGCGAATCCGGCAAGGCCCTGTCGAAGCTGGTTGACGAGCGAATTGCCAAGTTCCCGGCCAGCGGCGAGATCAACCGCAAGGTGGGTGACGCGAAGGCCACCATCGCGCGCATCCAGGAGCGCTATGCCAAGGACGCGCTGCATGTCGATTTCATCGATGGCCTCTCGGTCGAGTTCCCGACCTGGCGCTTCAATCTGCGC
This sequence comes from Steroidobacteraceae bacterium, assembly GCA_040080215.1. GTDB lineage: Bacteria > Pseudomonadota > Gammaproteobacteria > Steroidobacterales > Steroidobacteraceae > CAIUGU01. Next base: position 77,455 of record JBEBIT010000002.1, on the reverse strand, counting down.
AGCTCCAATACCGAGCCCCTGATTCGTCTCAATGTCGAGAGTCGAGGGGATGCGGCGCTGATGCAGTCGAAGACGGCAGAGTTGTTGGCATTGATCGGGGGAGAGGCCGCGCACTGAATCGCAGGATCTCGGCAGCGGCGCAGAAAGCCAGGCTGTCGCTGCAAGGCCCGGGACAAGGGTCGGGGACACTCTGTGGTGGATGACAAGCACCGGAACCGCGTATTGGCTGCAGGGTTGGGGGCGCTGGTGTGTGCTTTCGGCCTGGTGGTCATTGCCGGCTGGCACATGCATTCGCCGCTCCTGTTTCAGGTGGACCCGCGCTGGCCACCGGTGCAGTTCAACGCTGCCCTGGGGATCGCAGCGCTGGGCCTGGGGCTCGTTGCCCGCGCATTTGAAAAGCGGTTGGCGGCCGGGGTTCTGTCCCTCATTCCGCTCGCCATCGGCGGCGTCACGCTGCTGACGTGGGTACTCGATCTCAGTCCCGGTATCGACGAGCTGCTGTTCAAGCACTACGTCACGACCGGCACGCTGATTCCAGGACGGATGCCTGTGAACAACGCACTGAGCCTGGTGCTTTGTGGCTCTGCGTTGCTGGTAGCCGCCTTTCCTCCGAATCCAGCTGTAGTCGCCGCTGTGTGGGCCCTTGGGCTGGTGGCGCTGTTCCGTGGGGCTGGCGGCACCCTGTGGGCCGTGCTCGATTTGCTCGGGGTTACTCCCGACTATCTCGGCACTACGCATATGGCATTCCAGGTGGGAGCGTGTGTCCTCCTGTCAGGTGCAAGCTTCATGCTGTTGACCCACAGCGCTCGTATGGCGGAGGCCTCTACGCAGCGAGTCTGGGAGCTGCCGATCCTGGCTGCGAGCTCGATTTTCATGGTTTCCATGCTGCTGTGGCAGGCCTTGTCCGTCGCTGACACTACGCGCACGCGGGTGGCGACACACGACGCGTTACTGCAGGTTGCAGCCGTAGTCGCAGCGGAAGGCGAGAGCTGGAACGAAGTGCTTGCCCGAACCGCACGTCGTGCCGGTCGCGTCGCCGGGATCCTTTCGATTGGTGAGTGGGAGAACGAGGCCCGGGACTTCTTTCAGGGCAATCCCTGGTTGAGGGAGATCATCTGGTTCAATGCCGATGGTTCCGTTCGATCGCGAGTGAGGCGTGAACCTGGTGAGCCGCTTCCCGATCCACCCTCGGGTATCGGGCTCATCGAGAATGCGGGCTACGCAGCGGCTCGACGAACTGGCACAGTGCAACTGCTGTGGGCCGACGGACCGGGATCCTTGCCCCCGCAGGCACTCGCTTACCTGATTTCCCCCATCGATGCCGGCGCCAAGGGCGCGTTGGGGTTCACGGCTCGCCTCGATTCCCTCTACGGCAAGGCCATGGGCGAGACGGCGCTTGGGTACAACGTCGCGGTCACCGACAATGGACGTGTTGTGTACAGTCGGAGCGCGGCGGACTCGAAGGCATCGACGCTGTCTGCCTTCCATGACGGTTCGGAGCTCTACGTTTTTGGCAGGCGCTGGATGCTGCAGGTGTTTCCGGGCGCAGGCATCACTGCAGGTCCGGCCTCCTTGCTTCCCGGGTTCGTCGTCCTGTTCGGAGCCGTGTTGTCCCTCCTGATCGGCATCGCGCTCCGCTATGCAGCCGTGGTTCGGCGGCAATCCTCCGGGATTCTCGAGGCAGGCCATCAATTGCGCAGGGAGGTTGAGGACAGGCGCAGGGCCGAAGTCTCCGCCCGTGACAGCGAGGCGCGTGCGCAGCGCGCCCTCGCGGATGTACAGCAGGTAATGAATCAGTCGCAGGAACTCATCTGCATCGCTGATCGTGATGGCAACTTCGTTGTCGTGAGCGCGTCATCCTGGGGAATCCTCGGCTACAAGCCCGAAGAGATGACAGGACATCATTGGAGCGAGTTCGTGTTCCGCGATGACCTCGGCAAGACGGAACCCGAGGTGCAAGCCATCCGCGCCGGCAAGGTAATGCGGGACTTCGAGAACCGCTTCGTGCACCGCAATGGCAACCTGGTGCACCTGAACTGGTCTTCCACCTGGGTTGCGGAAACCGGAACCAGCTATTCGATCGCCCGGGACGTAACCGCGCGGAATCGCCAGGATGCATTGAGGGAGGGGCAGCGCCAGGTACTGCAGCTGATCGCTGAGGGCGCGTCACTGCAGCAGGTGCTCGATGGCATCTGTGCCTGGGTAGAGCTGATCGACCGGGAGTCCTTGTGCTCTGTCCTGCTCGTTGATGCCGACGGATTGCACCTGCGAAGCGCTGCAGCCCCGAGCCTGCCTGCGGACTATGTGGCTGCAGTGGATGGCATCGAGATCGGACCCGGCGTCGGCTGCTGTGGTACGGCCGCGTGGCGCAAGCAACTCGTCATAGTCAAGGATATCGCGACGGATCCGCTCTGGGATGTCTTCAGGCCGGCGGCGCTGCGTCATGGCCTGAGGTCATGTTGGTCGATGCCCATCGCTGGAGAGCATGGAGCGATTCTGGGGACCTTCGCGATCTATCACCGCGAGCCGCGCACTCCGGAGCCCCACGAAATCGACGTCATTGATGCTGCAGTGGGGCTTGCATCCGTCGCCATCGAGCGGAATGAAGCGCATGCACGCCTGCTTGAGGGCAAGGAACAACTCGAGTTTGCGCGGCAGATTGCGCAGCTCGGGTACTGGGAGTTGTACCTGGATACGGGCCGGGTGGTGCTGTCGGCCGACATGCTTGAGCGGCTTGGTTTGCCCGGCGGGCAGGATCAGACCTACGACAACCTGCTGGCCTTCGTAGTCGAGGTAGATCGTCCATTGCTTGCGGCTGGCCGGGATGCAGCTGTGCAGCAAGGGATTCCGGTGGCTTTCGAGATTCGTCTGCAGTTGGCGGGCGGCACGCTGCTTTACGTACATTTTCGGGGTCGGGCGGTGAAGCGCGACGAAGGTGTCGTCACCAAGCTGGCGGGTACCGTCCAGGACATCACGTCCCGCAAGTTGATTGAGCTCGAGAATGCCCGGCTGTATGCCGAGCTCGAGAATCGAGTCCGCAGTCGGACGCGCGAGCTGGAGCAGTCGAATCGTGAACTGGAGGCATTCAGTTACTCTGTCTCGCATGATCTGCGTGCGCCACTGCGGGCCATTTCCGGATTCGGGGCCCTGCTGCGAGATGAATGCGGGCCTGCGTTAGGCGATCAGGGTCGCCACTATCTGGACCGGATCATTGCCGGAGCCGTCCGCATGTCCGCGCTGATCGATGATCTGCTGGAGCTCGGCAGGGTGAGCCGGATCGCCATTAGTCGGCAGTCGCTCGATCTGACCGCACTCGCAGCCGAGGTTTGCGGCCGCCTTCAGGAGCGCTGGCCGGACCACACTGTAGAGGTGGAGATCCAGCCAGACCTCGTTGCCTGGGGTGATTTGAGGCTGATGGAGGTGGTCTTCGAGAACCTGCTCGAGAATGCCTGGAAGTTCACGAGCGGACGCCCTGTGGGGCAAATACGCATTGGCAAGGTTCTGGAGCGTGGGGAACATGTGTTTTTTGTTTCCGACAATGGCGTCGGTTTTGATCCTCAATATGCCGCAAATCTCTTTGGCGTCTTCCAGCGATTGCACGCCGCCAGTGCCTTCCCGGGAACCGGGGTCGGCTTGGCGACCGTACAGCGCATCCTGCAACGCCACGGGGGGCGGATCTGGGCGGATGCGAAGGCCGACCGGGGCGCGACCTTCTACTTCACGCTGGCCTGAGGGGGAGTGATGGCCGGTGCACATATCCTGCTTGTCGAGGACAATCCGGACGATGAAGAACTGACGCTGTTGAGCTTGCGCAAGCATGGCCTTGCGAGTGACATCGTCATTGCCCGGGATGGCGTGGAGGCGCTCGATTATCTCTTTGGCGAAGGACGGTACGCGGGTCGGGATGTCTCCATCATGCCCACGGTCGTGTTGCTCGACCTGAAGTTGCCGCGGCTGGATGGACTCGGCGTCCTGAAGCGTGTCCGCGACGATGCCCGGACGCGCCACGTCCCGGTAGTGGTGCTGACTTCGTCCAGCCAGGATGCCGATATCGTCACGAGCTACCAGCTCGGCGCCAACAGCTATATCCGCAAGCCCGTCGAGTTCGGTGAGCTGACGGATACCGTGAGCAAGGTGGGCCTCTACTGGATGACGCTGAATCGCTCTCCGACGGGGAATTGAACGGGGAGAAGCCCGGTTCGGTGCGGAGGGAGGAGGGTAGGTATCGGCAGGAAGCCGATGGTTTTCCTCTACTTCTTTCTTGTCCAATCACAAGAAAGAAGTAGCAAGAAAGAAAGATTGGTGGGCGGTACTGGGATCGAACCAGTGACCCCTGCCGTGTGAAAGCAGTGCTCTACCGCTGAGCTAACCGCCCGCCCGTTCGAGGCCGCGTAGTCTACGGAGAAGCGGTTTGGCGGACAAGCAGGGAAGCAGGCCGGGTCCGGCGGGGAGGGCGCCTCACCCACTCCGTTTCCCTCTCCCTGCCGGGAGAGGGTGGATCTATCACCTCTCCCAATGGGAGAGGTCGCACACAGTGCGGGTGAGGGGGCGATCCGATTCAAGTGACTGCGGGCTTCGACCCCGCAGAGGCCCTGCTAAGATGCGCCGCTGACCCAAAACCGCCAGTTCCGATGCCGGCCAATCGCTGATCGACGACCGCTATCCCATGACCATCCGCACCCGCTTTGCCCCCAGTCCCACCGGCCTGCTGCACATCGGGGGCGTCCGTACGGCGCTGTTTTCGTGGCTTTACGCCCGGCGCCACGGCGGAACGTTCATTCTCCGTGTCGAGGATACTGATCGTGAGCGGTCCACCGATGAGGCGGTCCAGGTGATCCTGGAGGGAATGGAGTGGTTGGGCCTCGGCCATGACGAGGGGCCGTTTTATCAGACCCGACGCATGGACAGGTATCGCGAGGTCATCGACCAGTTCCTGCGCGAAGACAAGGCCTACTACTGCTATTGCAGCAAGGACGAGCTGGAAGCCATGCGCACCCGGCAGTTCGCGGCGAAGCAGAAGCCCCGCTACGACGGCACGTGCCGCCATCGCACGCAGCCCGTTGCTGGTGTGCAGCCTGTCGTTCGGTTCAAGAACCCGGTCGACGGGACGGTCCTGGTCAACGACGTCGTCCATGGTCCGGTGGCCTTTGCGAATACCGAGCTGGATGACCTGATCATTGCCCGTTCCGACGGTACGCCGACCTATAATTTCTGTGTCGTCGTCGATGACTGGGACATGAAGGTGACCCACGTCATCCGCGGGGACGACCACCTGAACAACACCCCTCGGCAGATCAATATGCTGACCGCGCTCGGTGGCCAGGTGCCGGTTTACGCGCACGTCGCGATGATCCTGGGTGCGGATGGCGCCAAGCTCTCTAAACGCCATGGCGCCGTCAGCGTGCTGCAGTACCGCGATGACGGGTACTTGCCGGAGGCTTTGCTCAACTATCTGGTTCGCCTTGGCTGGTCCCATGGAGACCAGGAAATCTTCTCGATGGAGGAGATGGTGGCCCTGTTCGATATCGCCGACGTCAACAAGTCCGCGTCTGCCTTCGATCCCGAGAAGCTCGCATGGGTCAACCAGCAGCACATGATGAAAGCGGCGCCCGAGTACCTGGCCAAGCACCTTCGACCCCAGCTCGCGGCGCTAGGAGTCCAGGATCCGGACGAGGGGCACGTGGTGGCTGTAGCCAAGGCCCAGCAGACCCGCGTGAAGACCCTGAAGGAAATGGCGGAGGTCAGCTTGTACTTCTTCCAGGACATTGCGTCTTTTGATGAGAAGGCCGCGGCGAAGCACCTTAACGTAGAGACGTTGCCAGCCCTGAGGGCGCTACACGAGGCCCTGAGCCGCGTTTCTGGGTGGCAGGCGCCCGCTTTGCATGAAGTGGTGACCCAAGTGGCTACCCTGCTCGGTGCTGGCCTGGGGAAGGTGGCCCAGCCGCTCCGTGTCGCCATTTCGGGGGGCACCGCATCTCCACCCATCGATGTGACGTTAGAGGTGCTCGGCAAGGACAGGGTCCTCGGCCGTCTCCAGCAGGCGATCGCCCGGGCCGGCGGCTAGGCACAACGGCGGGCATCTTTTCTTGACACCCCCTGTACCCTGCCTTTACATTGCGCGCCTCTCGCGTGGGGCCATAGCTCAGTTGGTAGAGCGCTTGCATGGCATGCAAGAGGTCAGCGGTTCGACCCCGCTTGGCTCCACCAGATTTTGCTTCGATGAGTTTTACGGCCTGTCCCCATCGTCTAGAGGCCTAGGACACAACCCTTTCACGGTTGCGACCGGGGTTCGAATCCCCGTGGGGACGCCATTTAATAACAAGCACTTACATGTGCTGGCGGCATTAGGAAACAGCCTCCATCGTTAGTCTCCTGTAGGGCTGCGCAGCGCAGCAGTATGGCGGGGCGCGACACAGAGGTGCTCCGCTCTCTGCTTAGACCGGCTGCGACTACCGACTTTGCCTTTTTGGCTATGGGTCGGACTTCGTCGCCACTCCAATGCCCGGGTGCGACGTACGTGAAATCGGCCACCCACGGCTGGTTGCGACGGTCAGCGACGAAGCGTCGCTCCAGCAAGCCAGGCGGCCGCTGAGCGCCTAGATCCGGCCGTGTCGTCTTGAATGCCTTGCGTCGAACCGCGGCGCGTAAGCCGAGTTGCTGCGTCAATCGCTCGACCGTGCACTCGGCGACACGGATCCGCTCGAGTTTGAGCTGCTTCCAGGCCTTGCGAATGCCATAGACACAGAAGTTCTGCCGCCATATCCGACTGGAGTGGCATCGCAATTCGATGTCGCGACGGGTACGGGCGGAAAGACTAGCCGGATCGGCCTCCCGCGCCTTGCTCTCGCAGTGCGTCGATGGTGCGACGGGCAACTCGATGCAGATCGGCTCGGCCCCATGCTCATCACGGTCCGCGCCGATGAACGCCAGCCACACTGCCCGAGGCGGTCCAGCTTCGCCCGAGCTAGAAATGCAGCACCCTTGCGCAGGATCTTGTTCGCGCGCTTCAGTTCCCGGTTCTCCCGCTCGCGCTCGGTACTGCTCAGGCCAGCGCGTTTGCCTACGTCACGCTCGGCTTGTGCCACCCACCGATGCAGAACCTGCGGCGTGCAGCCGTTCTTGGCCCATGCCGACAAACCAGTCGCCCACTGCGAGGCAAGTTCGGCCTGGTGCGCTAGCACCATCTGCACAGCCCGCTCCCATACTTCCGTTGAATACCGCTTTGCTGTTTCCAACTGCTCTATGCGCGATCATGTTGGAGCCTTCGGGAAAGGCGGGGCAGTTCACATTGTTGTGTGAGTCGGTTCGCACTTCTCTAGCAATACAGTCTTACGTCAAATATCGCAGCTAAGTGGTTGCTGTGGCTGCTCCCCATGGGGCTATTCTCGAAATCACTGGAACATCTGTTTTTCTCGGCAATTGATGATGGAAGCCGGGAATAACCGTCGCCCCTGAGAGACAATTGCAATCGAATTTCTGTAGGGTATAACTGGCGCCGTCGTTTAAGGGCATACCCATCGCGAGGTGGGGACGCAAAGCTACCGATCTGAACACCACGAGATGTCAGATGGCGGAGCTGCCGGCACCCAGCGCATGACAGTCGTGCGCTGCCGTCACCTCTAGTAGCCACGTCCTCGTCCGCGGTTGTCTGCCCCTTCTTACGAGGAGCCGATAGCATGATTGAACGAGAAGCGCGCGGTCGGATGAGGCTGTATGCAACCTGTCTGGCGACGTCGGTGATCATGGCCGGTTGTCTTGATGGCGGGGGTGGTTCATCTTCTGCTTCTGCCGTGCCAGGCAAGCCTTCCGCGAGCGGCAACAGCGCTCCCGTGATCAGTGGTACCGCGGCTACCTCCACGGCCGTCGGCAATACTTTCGCTTTCGCTCCCTCGTCAGCCGACGTGGACGGCGACAAGTTGTCGTTCTCAATCGACAACAAACCTGTCTGGGCAAGCTTCGATGCGTCTACCGGGCGCCTGAGTGGTACGCCGGGTGCTGCCGATATTGGCAGCTACGCTGGTATCGCTATCCGGGTTTCTGACGGAACCAGCACCGCCTCCCTCCCGGCCTTTACCATCACGGTGACGCAGATCGGGACCGGATCTGCCACCCTATCGTGGCTGCCTCCCACCGCATATAGCGACGGAAAGCCTCTTGTCGATTTGGCTGGATACTACATTTACTACGGTACTGCCGCCGGCAATCTGGACCGAGTCGTCAAGATCGACAACGCCAGCATCAATCGCTTTCAGATCGACAGTCTTTCGGCGGCTACATGGTACTTTTCAGTCAAGGCATACACGTCGGCCGGGCTGGAAAGCGAATTCTCTCCGCTTGCCAGCAAGAAGATCAGCTAGGCATCTCCACGCGCAACAGACTTCGTATTGGACGTCCGTCGGGCAAGAATCTTCTGTGCTGGGCGTACTGGAGCCACTTCTGCGTGGTGTTCAGACCATGCGAAGGGTTGATTGAGTACTGTGATGGAATCGCCAAGAAATAGCAGGACTACCGCTATATCCTGCGTCTCAGCCCGCTTGGCTAACCACTTCCGCTGTTGCGAGTCGGGTTTGCCGTTAGCGAAAGAGGGCTTTGAAAGTCGGATCGAGACTCAACGAGGAATCGCTACGCCCTGCCATGGATCTACGTGGACCAAGTGTTCTGATTCTGGGCGATTACCGGCAGGCACTCGCCGTGGCGCGCTCGCTGCATGCAGCCGGGTACCGAATCATTGCTGGCCGTTCCGGACGACGCACGGTTCTTGGAAAGTCGCGTTGTGTCGCCGAGACGTGGGATCACCCGCCCGTCTCGCAACCGCAGGATTTCATTGCGGCATTGACTGCCTTCTGCAGTCGCTCCGATCTGGGTGCCGTATTTCCAGTCGGCGATCGGGAAATCGAGCTGGCTGCTCCGCTAGCCGGTCGACTGCGACCGCTGATTGTCGCCGCGACCCCAGAGATCATTGAAGTCTGCAGTAGCAAGAGCTCGTTACTCGCGCTGGCCGGTCAATGTGGGGTACCGACGCAGCCATGGGAGCCAATCCAGCATCGCGAAGGGCTTGCGGCTGCCGCCCAACGGATCGGGTTTCCGTCGGTACTGAAACCGGATAGGCAGGCGGATGATATGCTGGGGTTCAAGGCCTTGATCCTCAGGAACCCGGATGATGTGAGCGCCGCTGGAGCGACGATTGCGTTTCCACCTTGTGGTTTTGTATTGCAGCGGATGGGGCAGGGTCCCCGCCACAATGTGTACTTTGTGGCGGGTAAGGGCAAGTTGTTGGCGCATTCTCAGGTTCTTAATCCAGCGGACTGATCGGCCGGATGGCACTGGTCTGGCAGTAGAGGGATTATCCGTTGCGCCGCTGCCGAGTCTGGTTGGCATGACCGAGGCACTTGCGGAGAAGCTTAACTACACTGGCGTTGGGTGCGCCCAGTTCGTGGTGGATGCCAACGGAGGAGTCTGCTTTCTCGAGCTTAACGCTCGATTGGGCGCCAACAGTGCGGCTGTCTGTGCAGCCGGGCTTGACCTGCCGCGTCTTTTCCTGGACAGCCTGCTGGCTCGCCCGGTCGCCAAGGTAACAGCAGAGGTCGGCCGCAAATATGTTTGGTTCGATGGCGACATGATCGGGCTGGCGTCTTGCCTGCGTTCAGGTCGTATCTGCTGGCAAGTGGCTGCAGCGTGGTTTCTTCGCTCGATCAGAGCCCAGATGGGAAAGAATGATCGCATCACCTGGAGTGCGCGTGATCCGTGGCCCATGCTGCCTGTTGCCACCAACGTGGTGCACTCGCTTTTCAGCGCGGTAGTGAGGCGGCTTGCGGGGCTGGGATAATGTTGGGCGATGCAGGGCGAGAACGTGATGCACAAAGAAATACAGTGGCAGCTCATCCCGAGTCTGCTTAAGTGACAGCAGCTGGCAGGCCGATCAGGGTTCTGATTGTCGTCAGCAATCTGGAATACGGTGGTGCCCAGCGGCAGATCGTCGAATTGGCGAATCATGTTGATGCCGGGGAATGCAACATCCAGATCTGCTCCCTGTCCGCGTTTGTCCCGCTGGGCGAGCAGCTCAAGGACCCTTCTTCCCTGCATATTGTCGTCAAGCGGGCCAAGTTCGACCTGACGGTCGTGCTGCGCCTGGCCGCCCTCATCCGGCGCCTGCGCATTGATGTGGTGCACGGATTTCTCTTCGATGCGGAAATTGCCGCGCAACTGGCCGGCAGGCTGGCAGGCGTGAGGGCGGTCCTGGGGTCGGAGAGAAATACCGCGTATGAATTGAAGCGGGTACAGCTGCTGGCTCATCACCTTACACGGCGCTGCGTCGATCTCGTGGTAGCAAATTCTAGTGCGGGTGCGGTATTCAGCAGCAGGATGCGTGGACATGCGTTGCAGAAATACCGCGTTGTAAGGAATGGCGTCGACCTGGAGCGGTTCCGTCCCGTGGACGGTAGCCGGGTCCGCGCAGAGCTAGGCTGGGGCAGCGACATCTTGCTCGTGGGCATGTTTGCCAGCCTTAAGGAGCAGAAGAATCATCCGTTGCTGCTGCGCGCGGCGCGTGAGGTCATCAAACAGGTTCCGAATGCCAGGTTTGTTTTCGTTGGCGATGTGCTGTGGGGCGGTGTGGATGGCTCGGACAGTTACGCCGAGCAGGTGCGCGCACTGATAGCAGAACTGGGGCTTGAGCGCGTGAGCCGGTTTCTGGGCAATCGCAACGATCTACCCGAGCTTTATTCCGCCTGCGACCTTAGCGTATTGCCGTCGCTGTTCGAGGGCACGCCCAATGTCCTGCTGGAAAGCATGGCCTGCGGCTGTCCGGTCGTCGCCACCGATGTTTCCGACAACGGCATCGTTGCCCCCGATGGAAAGGTGGGGCGGATAGTGCCTTCCATGGATCAGAAAGCGCTGGCGGACGCGCTGTGCGAGCTGCTGGCCAACGCTGAGCTGCGTCGTGCGTATGGCCGCAACGCCCGTCTCTGGGCTGAACAGGAGTTTGCGGTACCGGTGATGGCGGGGCGAATGCTGGCCGTCTACCGCGAGGCGCTGGATCTCCAGGAATCGAACAGCGCATCGTAAGCCTTGAGCAGGCGGGGTCTTTCGTGATCCCAGGACAGCGCCGTCGCGACGCGATTCCTGCCGAACTCGCCCATGGCCATGCGCCTGGGAGTATCGTCGAGCAACGCGACCAGTTTCTCCGCGAAGTCGACGGTGTCATTGGCCGCCGCATATAGCGAGGCTTCCTGCGCCGAATAGCGGCCCTCGGTCAGGTCGAACTGGACAATCGGTTTACCCAGGGCCATGTACTCCATGATCTTGTTCATGGTCGATTTGTCGTTCATTTCGTTAGCGACGTCCGGGTTCACGCAGACGTCTGCGGTATTCAGCATGGCCAGCAACTCTGCGTCGGGCACGCGGCCGGTGAAAGTCACGTAGTCACCCACGCCCATCGATATGGCCAGGGAGCGCAGTGCCTCAAGTTCCGTGCCCCCTCCGACCAGCCCGAAGTGAATATCCTTGCGGCCCAGGCTGTGGACGATGTGGTGGATGGAGGCGAGCAGCAGATCGATACCCTCCTGCTTGCCCATCACGCCTACATAGCCGACGAGGTAGCGGCGTCCGCGTTTCAGGTCTGGACTGGGCGGCAGGATGCGCAGCCGGCGCAGGTCCGGTCCGCTGCGTACGACAAAGACCTTCTCCGGATCCATGCCGCCTCGCTCGATGGCGATCCTGCGGTAGGACTCGTTGGTCGCGATGGACACCGTGGCGGTCTGGAATGTCCACCGTTCCAGCCGCAGCAGCAGCCGATAGAAGAAGTCCTTGCGGTTGAATTTCGCCAGGTAGAGTTCGGGGTTGATGTCGTGGTGGTCGAAGAGAAATTTCTTGCCAAACAGCTTGTAGAAAGCGCCGAGTAGAAAAATCGTGTCCGGCGGGTTGCAGGCATGGATCACGTCAAAGCCGCGTCGGCGCAGCACCTTGAGCGATAGCCAGAATTCTGCGGCCAGTGCCCAGCTGTACTCGAGCAGATAACCGCGCGCGCCGGAAGCCTCCACAGGCAGTGAATGCCGGTAGATGGCAATGCCCTCCAGCTCTTCGTAGGCTGATTCGTAGCCGCGTCCCTTGGGGCAGATGATCGAGACCGCGTAGCCGGCTTCGTTCAGCGTGCGCGCTTCCTGCCAGACGCGCCGGTCAAAAGGGCACGGCAGATTCTCGACGATGATCAGCACGCGCCTCGGGCGCGACGGTGCATTCACCAGCAAAGCCCTTCGTACTGCACATCCGGGGCGACTTCCTTGCTGACGCGCACCAGGTCAATGATCTTCTGGCCGGGACGTAGGCGTCCCGGTACGGCAGCGAATTCAGCATCCGCATTGCCGATCACGACGACTTCAGCGTGGTCCAGCACGTCGTCGATTCGGTCCCGCATCAACTTCGAGATATGGGGAATGTGGTTCAAGATGTAGTCGCGGTTGGCGCCGGTCAGTCGCGCCATGCTGACATTGCGATCGTAGATCAGGATGTCATAGCCCTTGCCGAGGAGTTGCTCGATCAGCGTCACGAGTGGACTCTCACGCAGGTCGTCCGTGCCGGCCTTGAAGCTGAATCCCAGCACGCCGATGCGTTTCTTGTTCTGGCTCATCACCAGATCGATGCCGCGTCGGGTGTGGATTTCGTTGCTGGGCAGGATGGCGTTGATGATGGGCAGCTCGACATCGACACTGCGGGCGCGGTAGCGCAATGCACGCACGTCCTTGGGCAGGCAAGAGCCGCCAAAGGCGTAGCCGGGCCGCAGGTAGTAGGGCGACAGGTTGAGCTTGGTATCCTGGCAGAAAATATTCATGACTTCGAAGCTGTCGATCCTGAGCGGTTTGCACAGCGAGGCGATTTCATTCGCAAATCCCACCTTGAGCGCATGCCAGGTGTTGTCCACATACTTGACCATTTCCGCGGTTTCCAGGCTGGTGCGGATGACCGGTCCGGGCAGCCCGGCATAGAGCTTGAGCAGCTGATCGCCGGCGCGCGAATCGGTTTCCCCGACCACGGTCTTGGGCGGGTGGTAGTGGTCGTGTACGGCCGTACCTTCGCGCAGGAACTCAGGGTTGAAGCACACTCCGAAATCGACTCCGGCCTTCTTGCCGGAGTGCCTTTCGAGCTCCGGCACGATAATCGTGCGCATGGTGCCGGGAAGGATCGTGCTGCGGATGACAACGGTGTGGTAGCGGCCCAGGGTGCCGATCGCCTGACCGATCTCCTCGCAGACGTTGCGCACGAAGCGCAGATCGAGACTGCCGTTGCTCTCGCTCGGGGTGCCGACGCAGACCAGCGATATCTCGCTGCCGGCGATGGCCTGCATTGCATCGGTGGTGGCGCGCAGCCGGCCTTCGCCATGGGCTTTGGCAATCAGTTCGCCGGCGCCGGCTTCGACGATGGGCGGTTTGCCTTCGTTCAGCAGCGCCACCTTGCTGGCGTTCTTGTCGACGCCCGTGATGTCGTTGCCATCGGCCGCCAGGCACGCGGCTGACACGGCGCCCACGTAACCCAACCCAAAAATGCTCACGCGCATTGCATATTCCTTGAAAAAGCCTAAGTCGTCGTCACTTCGATCAGCGTGCGCAGCACGGTGTCGCCGTTGATCTTGCTGTCCCACCTGAGGGTCGGCGCGGGCACCCGCTGCCCGAATGACCGGGAAACCCAGCCGCCCTCGGCGGCCGAACCGCCATGGAACAGGAGCGAACCGCCCAGGGGTTCCAGCGGCCGGATAGTAATGGCAAAACGCCCGGCTCTGGTGTGCCACAGGTCTCCCCTGGCGCTGATGACCCGGTCCTCGGCGAAGTGCCAGTGCCGCGCGACACGATGCTGGCCGCTACAGAAAAGGGTATCCGTGATGGTGATCTCGTGACGATCGGTACTGTGCCGGATGTGACGGATTTCGCGTCTGTGCCGCACCGGATCCGGTAACCGCGCATAGCCATCGTGTTCGCCAACGAAATAGCCGCTGGAGGCCTGCGGATGGAATTCCAGGCAGCGGGCGGCGGCATGCTTCGTCCACATGAAGTTGCCGCGTTGTATTGACTGATCATCGCCGTCAATTTCCACCGTGTTGTGTGCGCGTGTGCTGCGAAAGTACCTGCGCCACTCCGGTTCCGTGTGATACGCGTAGGTGCCGGGGTCGATCAGGATTTCCGTGCCGCCGGCGTTGAGCGTGAAACTGAGCGCATCGGCGTGCCCGTGCGCGGCGATGCTCAGGTAGCCGAGCGGTCCTGCGTCGATCAGCATGCGGACCTCGTCATCGCTGTCGAAGTCGCTGCCGAGCAGGTAGTAACCGGAATCCGGGAACGATTGTGCCGAGGGCTTGCCAGCCGCCGTCTGACTTCGCAGCTGTTCGAAGCGCAGGTCCGAGTCCGGGCCGGCCAGCCAGCGCGTCTTGTCGTCGAGCGTTCCGGCCTTGCGAGCCAGGGCGCTGTCGTTCAGAAGCAATGCGCCGGTTGCCACCAGCGAGACGAACGGCCGGAAGCCGGATTCCGGACTGAGCTGCGTGACATAGCCGTCGTCGGCATCGCCGATCATGGGCATGTTACCAGCCACATCCAGCATGGCAGCGATGAACCGTGTCATCGCTTCGAGGCGCGCCCAATAGGCGGTCGAAAAGGCATGTCCGCTGGCTCGTCCCGCCAGCGCGGCCAGCAGCAGGAAATCCAGGACGAATTGCTGATATGAGAACGCCTGTTCGCGATTGCCGCCATCCTGTGCATTCTGCGAAAGCATCTCGGCTTCAAGAATGGCTCGGCACTGCTCGCCATGGCGAGCCATCTCAGGCCAGAAGGGCCAGGTGGTGGCGGCGATCCAGACCCCGCAGGCCTCGCCGATGAGATGATTGTTGGCCGACGAGTACCGTGAGAGATGAGTGCAGATGCTGTGGGTATGGCGGTGAATCGAGGCGAGCCACGCACGCTTCAGCTGCTTGCCCTCAGCATCGTGGAACAGTTCGCTGTCGCTGCCGCCGATCAGTTGCCAGGTCAGGCTCCAGTTGATCAGGCGGATCCCCAACTCCAGCGAGCTCGACCAATGGGGCCCGAGCGGGTAGGGGCATGATGACAGCCACGATTGCAGGTAGTGGCGAATGCCCGAGGCGTAACGGCTATTCCGGGTCAGCGCATAAGCCTGTGCCAGCGTCACAAGGTGCAGGTGCCGGCTGGGTTCCCACAGGTACTTGATGTTGCCGACCAGCCGCTCATCCCGATAATCGAGCAGGCGCCCGTGAGTCATCGGGGCCAGGCGGCCACTCAGCGGATCGCGATTCCATTCCGGCGGGAAGCCCAGGAGGCGGTCGTGCAGATTGAACAGGTCGAATCTGCCTGCCAGGATGCGATCCGCGGCCGCAATGTAACCGGCGGCATCGATACTTGCGGGAATGGACAGGAATGCAGCACCGGGTAGTGATTCATCCGGCTCCGGAACCGGCGCAGTCCGCTCCCAGCCGAGGCGTCGCAGGCCAAGCCGTGCCGCGTTGCCGGCGCGATGTGCAATTTCCGCTGCCGACATCCGCGCCAGGCGGCTGAAATACCATTGCAAGCTTTGCATTTCAGCGCGTTTCCCTGCCGTCGGTGAGTTGTTTGCCCGCCAGGTATTGCCTCATTGCGTCTCCATGAATCACCAGGGGCGTCTTGCCAATCGCCGTCCGTTCCAGTTCCTCGACAACCTCAACCGAGACCGCCATTGATGGCGGAATGTTGTCGCGGGCGTTGCGCTGCAATTTCGCCAGGTCCTGTGGTGAAAACGGAGGCTGTACCAGTACACGGACTTGTACGGTAGCCAGGTCCGGCTGGAACAGCTGCAATCGCACCACGTTGTTTACGCCCTTGGTGAGGTTGCCGGCACCATTCAGGATGGCACCCTCGGGCGATACCAGGTACTCGATGGTACGGCCAAGGATGCCCGATATCGGACGGAGCCCGTAAATCACTTCCTCAATCTCTGCGGGTCCCCAGTGGCTTGGCAGTTCCACAAAGTCGCCGGTGCGATACCTGACCAGCGGCATTGCGTTATTCCAGAGGGTGGTACCGACAATCTCATGGCGGGTCACTGCGCCGGCGGTATCCAGCGGCAGCAGTTCCAGGTGGGCATACCCTGGTGTAAACCGGAAATCGCCGTGGCGTAGTGCGTAGCCGAACGTCACCCGTTCTGCCTGCCCGTAGTAGTCGGCAACGTTGGCTCCGAGCACTTGCTCCGCCAGTCGCCATGTCACCGGACCCAAGACTTCGGAAGAAGATAGGACATGCGGAATCCGCAGCGTAAGGTCGGATTTCTGCAATAGGTGGCACAGCCATTCGAGATTGGAGGGGTAAACCCAGAGGACATCCGGTTTGAATTCCTTGAGCGCCATTGCGTAGGCGTGGATGGTGTCCGGCCCTAAGTGCGAGCAGGACATGTGCAGCCGCTGGCCATTGCCCCCATGGATCCAGTAAGGGGGGGTACGATCTTCCGCGCTCTTTACATTCTCGCCGCGCAGAATCGCTACGCGCGCCGTGCGTGGCTTGCTACCCAATTGCTCGATCACGCCGTCGATGTAAGCCTGCTCGACCGTCATCGATCCGAGCGAACGCAGCAGTGGAATCTGCAGGCCGGTGGTGCCGCTGGTGCTGGCTTCGCCTGCGAGCCAGCTGGAGGCGGTGCGAAAGGCCCTGGGGCTGTTACGCAGGACGGGCTTTTCCAGTAACGGCCAATCAGCGATGTCGCTGGAGCCGCCTGCCGAACGGCCGTAGGCAGTAGTGGCCGCAACCCTCAGGCTGCGACGTAGTTGGTGCAAGGTCAGCTCGCGGCGTTGTTGCAGGGTGGCTTGCGCGTGCTGCGCAATCCAGGCACGCGCGGCGGGGTAGCGTAACGGATTCCGCCGGATCAGCCGGTCGCCAAGCGATAGGCGCTTGATCAGCGTCGACAACGAGTCAATGCCGGGCATGTGCCATTCTCTTCAAGGGGTCTGCGCTGCGCGATGGACGGCCAGCGCCTGGTCATAGATGTCCGCGAGTCGGGATCCGTAATCACGCAGATCGAACGCCTTGGCACGGGTACGGCCGCGGGCACCCATCGCGAGACGGCGCGGCTCATCGGTCAGAAGCGCGGCAATCGCGGCTCCCAGGCCGGCGATATCTCCCGGCTGCACCAGCAGGCCCTCCTGGTCGTGGCTGACTACATCCGGAATGCCGCCGACGGGCGTTGTGATGACCGGCAGGCCCCAGGCCATGGCTTCCAGCACCGACATTGGAATGCCTTCCTGATACGAGGGCAGCACGAACATGTCCGCCTCGGCCAGCAGTGCATTGCGTGTGGCTTCATCTACCCAGTCGTGCACGGTTACAGCGTCGTTGAACTGACTGGCGGCTGCCTTGATGGCGGCGACTGCACCGTCGCCGGCCAGTGTGAGCCGGAGCCGCGACAGCAGTTCAGAAGGCAGGCCTTGCAGGGCGCGCAGCACATCGAATGTCCCTTTCGATTCACTCATGCGTCCCAGATAGAGCAGTCGCACGGTCTCTCGTCCCGCGCGTGCCGGAATGCTCGCCGGAATTCTCACCGGGTTTCGCAGTATCGTTACTTTTTCCGGCGCAACGCCGCACTCGTCGATGTAGAAGCGTTGCCATTGGCTGGACAGCACGAGCAACTGGTCAGCCGCCTGCAATGCGTGCCGGATCCAGCGCTGCATTACCCGCGGCATGCGTGCCAGGAAATCGCTGAAGCCCCCGCCGTGGGCGTGGAGGATCACCACATGGCCGGCTCCTGAGGCAATGCGTGCCATCACGAGCTTGCGCAGCGTGCTGCCGTAGGAAGCGAAGTGAATATGGACGAGCAGGGTGTCGGTCCCGGTACAGCGCTCGCGCAGGGCTGAGATCGCGCGCCCGAAAACCAGCAGCTTGCGCAGCAGCGGACCGTCCTCCATAGTGGGAACGTGCTGCATGGCGAAGCGGTTTGCAAGCTCGCCAGCGATCAGCCGTTCGACGGCAGAAATCCCGCCGCGTACGTTCAGGGCGGGCCCCACCTGGATGACATGAATCTGCCCCGTGGCAGTTTCCCGCCGCGGCAACGGGCGTTCGTGGCTGTTGCCGGGAACAGGTGTGGCTGGGTGATCCATAGGTAACGCGGCAATTGTGCCCGAGTGAACCCGCCGACGGCGAGAATTGGGTCTCAGGCTGCCGAGTGCCGGCACTGTGCGGTGCGTGGCGGTGCACAGAATAGAATTTGAGATAGGCTTCGGTCCATGTCCGCAAGTATCCGAATTCCCTCGCTGGATGGGCTGCGTTGCCTGGCGATCGCCCTCGTCATTGCGAGTCACGCATTTTTTGACGCGGGATTTCCGAGCATCATTCCCGGGAATCTCGGCGTCACGATTTTCTTCTTCCTGTCCGGCTATCTGATCGGCACGCTGTTGCGGCTCGAGTATCAGGCGAACGGCTCGATCAGCCTCAGGAAGTTCTACGCGCGCCGTGCCCTGCGCATCTTCCCGCCCATGTACATTGCGCTGGCATTGGCGGTGTTGTGGGGCCTCTATCGCATGAGCGTGTTCAACTCACCGCCGATGGACTGGTGGCTCGTCCTGGGCCAGGCGCTGCACGTGACCAACTACCCCATAGCCTGGCACGGCTTTGATGTCCGGCTGGCCCCGGGTACGGACATCTTCTGGTCGCTCGCCGTGGAAGAGCATTTCTACCTGCTCTACCCGATGGTGTTCCTACTGGTTTTCCGGCTCGGGTCGGCCCGGCAGCAGGCAATCGTGTTGCTCGGAATCTGCGCTGCGATTCTGGCGTGGCGCTGCGTGCTGATATTTGGCATGGATGCCCGTTGGGAACGTACCTACGTTGCCACCGATACGCGGGCAGATTCGATTCTGTTCGGTTGTGTGCTGTCTTTGTGGGGCAATCCCGCTCTGGATTCGACATCAATCAGCGAGCGCAGGTGGAAATGGCTGTGGTTCCCACTGGGGGTGGGCGCCTTGGCCGCAACCGTGCTCGTTCAACTGGCAGACGCCGAGTGGTTCTTGCACACCTTTCGATACTCGGTTCAGGGCCTGGCACTATTCCCAATTTTTGTGGTGGCGGTTAGATACCCTGATTGGGGGCCGATGCGCCTGCTGAACCTTCAGGTCGTACAATGGATAGGTACCCTCAGCTACGCGCTCTACCTAGTCCATCGTGTGTGCTTTGAGCTGGTTTGGCTGGTGTTCAGGCCTCCAGTTCCAGTCTACGTCCTGAGTGCGGTTGCCTTGGCGTTTGTCATTGCAATAGCTATTCACAGACTGGTCGAGTTGCCGGCCGCGCGCGTCCGCAAGCGTCTTTCATCGCTTTAGGAACGCGCGCACCAAAGGGCCCTAAATTACTCTACGACGAGATTCGACGGCGGCAGAGGATCGATCACTCCCTTGCCCTCGACCTCATCTGAATATGCGTGCAGCCAATTTTCCAGGTTTGTGTACCCATTTGCTGCCACCGCATTCGGATTCGCTGGTAAGGTCAGGGCACGTGTCTTCTGCGCGATCACCGGCCATCCGCCGCCATTCTTCGCGCAGCGGCTGCTTCCATCCGCACTCACGCAGTTGATTATTTGGCCAGTGCGGCTCTTGACTGACTGGATGATGCGCAAGTCGACCGCATCGCGATCAGCCGGACGCGCTCCGGCATTGGCGAGCACTGCATCGTAAACGGCATTGTTGGCCGTCGGTTTTGCAACCAGCCCAGTTAGCCACGCGACCGGTGCGGTACGCAGCGACGATGTGAAGCTGGTGCCCGTATAGCGCCCAATGATCGACGAGCCGGAATAAGGCTCGTCCGAGACGTTGTCTGCTGCGTAGATGGTGCTGCCGGTCGGCCAGGACGTGCTGGAACTCTGGTCATCGATGAAAATTGGCTGGATGGCCCATTTGTAGTCCGGTCCCTTGAGGAACACATTGCCCACGATGGAGTTGGTGGTGGGATTGTTCTGGAAATCACTGGAGAGCGAGATGTCGCCGTTGGCCCGATTGTAGATAACGTTATTAACGAACACGAAGTTCCTGGCTCGCGATGCCGGATTACGGTACTCGGTGTGGGCAAAGAGATTGCCCGCCATGCTCACGTTGCCGGCATCGTCGCCGCCCAGGATTGGTCCATAGCCATGTGGGCCCTGCGGATGTATTGAGTCATTGAGGGCTTCGGCGAATATGTTGTTGTTCAACGTGATGTTGTCAAAGAATCCCCAGACGTTGGAGAGTTCGTCGACAGCCCATTCGATGGAGTTGTGGTCAAACACCACGTTGCGCACCTTGCCGCCCGCACTGGGACCCGACACGCTAAGGCTGTCGCGATTCTCTCCCGGTGGCCCATTGGGATCGTCGCCGGCACGGAAGCGAATATGTTGCACCAATACATCGGAGGCAAGGATGACCAGCGGTGCGCCGCGCACCATGATTCCCGGAGACGGGGCAGTTTGGCCTGCAACCGTCAGGTAGGGATTCCAGACCTCGATTTCCGAGGTGAGCCGAATGGTTCCGGAGACTTCGAAAACGCATACCCGTGGTCCGGACGCCAGCACGCACGCTTTCAGCGAGCCGGTGCCTGATTCATTCAAGTTGGTGACTCTGTAGACAGTGCCGCCGCGTCCGGCAGGTGTGTCCATGCCATAGCCCGTGGCGCCGGGGACGACCGGAAGGGCAGCAGCAATGGATACCTGCAGCGCCGTACTGCCAGTCAGGGCAATAATGGCGGTCAACAGCGATTTGCGTGACATATTCATGACTCCGGAATGGCTTTGATCCAAGGTGGAGGCAGACCCTAACGCGGCCGGATCGAATCGGCAATTGTGGGCAAGTCGCGACACAAAGGCGTGTCGCCCATCACCGACGCGGTGGCGCGGAGTGAGCGGCGAGGGCAGGCGAGCGGGCATTCCAGCCATAGACCGGGGCCGCCGATCCACTTGCGATGTGGCCTACGCCCGGCGCCTCGGTAGCCGCACTCTGGCGTGCGATCATTGCCAACCGCATCACGATGCCGCAGGCGGACCAGACGTAGATCCAGACCTGATACAGCTCGACGAAGGCGATTGCGATACACACGCCCAGGGTGCCGACCACAAAGCCAATGAACCAATAGCGCTCGGGTCCTCGCGCGTAGATGCGTGCCGACGTTGTGGCAGTCTTCACCAGCGTGACGTACATCACCAGCAGGCAGGCCACGCCCGGTACGCCGAGATTGAACCAGTAGTTCAGGTAGGTATTGTGAGGCGCGCCTTCGAAAGGCATGGAGAAATAGGCGTTCCAGCCGAACCCAGTCAGAAGTGTGATGGGCTGACCCAGCATGGTTCCGACCGCATCCGACCACACTTCGGTGCGGCCGCTTGTGATTCCGCCGGGATCCAGTCTCGCAGACCCTTCCACCACCCGATCCATGACCAGTGCACGAAAATCACTATCTACTGCAAACAGCAGCATGAGCAGCACGACAACGGACAAGGTGCCCCAGGCGGCCAATTTTCCCACGTTCACTTGTCGGCGAAACAGCCAGCATCCTGCGACGATTGCCAGTCCCAGTCCGAGAAAGCCGCCTCGCGAGACCGTAATCATCATCGAGATCGCTGCCATGGCGGTACAGGCTGCCCACATCACGCGTTTTGCGCCGTGAGCGGTGTAGGTGACGGCAGCGAGGATTGGGATGAAGAATGCCAGGAAGGCTGCGTACTGATTGGATTCACCCAGCGCGCCCTGCACGCGGCCGTCCTCGCGGATCTCAACCAGACCTAGGTCGGTCAGGCCGGACGAATCTAGCAGGGTAACCAGGTTGGCCATCGAGACCACCAGCAGCAGGGCTTGCAACGCGGCCGTCGCCTCCCGTTCGGTGCGCAAGCCGTAAAAGCACACCAGGAAAAACAGAAAATAGTCAGCCAGCCAGCCCTTGATGGCCATGGCGTTAGTCAGCACAGGGTAGGGCTGGTAACCCAGCAGCGTTGACGCCAGTGCCCAGGTGAGTACCGCGTAGGCAATGAGCAGGACATAGGAAATCTGCAGGCTGCGCAGCTCGAAGCGGGTGCCTCCCTGCAATACCATGCGTACCGCGATAAAAGCGGCAACGAGATAAAGCAGTGCGTTCTTGAGACTGAGGCCGGGCGCCAAGCCCACCTCCAACTTCAATACGTCCAGTGTCATCTGCACCGCAATCAGCAGGCCAATCAGTGAGGCCATATGGCAGTCTCAGGCAGCGGAGTTTTCGGGAGTCGGCAGCGTACACCAAAACCGCGTCTTGCCGGCGTGACGCGGGGCGCAGTCGAAATGAGAACCCCGTCAAGAACGATATGGGGTGCCTGTTTCGCGCCAACATCTACTGCTAACATGCAGATGGTAATCCCGTCGAGCTATAGCAGCTATAGCCGTGTATCCATGTGAGTGTAAGAGTTACAGGATAATGCTGACCGGGCGGATTTGAGTCACGGTTTACGCGAATTCTTTCCGTCAAGATCTTCGTGTCCGCTAGAGTGGCGTAACATTTGAAGCGTGCCACATCGTTAAGGATTTCAGGACCAATCACATATGAAGACGCTGCGTAGTTGGGCCGTGCTGGCCATGGTTGTATTCATGTCGGCCTGCGGTGGCGGTGGCGGCGGTGGCGACAGTGGCACGCCCAACATCGCGCCGGCCATCACTGCCCAGCCACTGAGTGCAACGGTGGCGAGTGGTCAGGCAGCGAGCTTCACTGTCGTGGCAACCGGTACACCCGCACCGACTTACCAATGGAAGCGCAATGGCGTCGACATCGCCGGTGCGACGTCATCTACCTATTCCATCGCAGCGGTCAGTGTCAGCGACAATGGCGCGGCCTTTACAGTCGTCGCGACAAATGCGGCTGGCAGCGTGACCAGCCTCGCTGCGGTACTGACGGTACCGGCGGCTCCTGCGATCACCACCCAGCCCGCCGGGATTACCCGCCCTGATGGTGCAGCAGCCAGCTTTACCGTGGTGGCGACCGGTACGCCGGCTCCGACCTACCAGTGGAAGCGCAATGGCGTGAACATTGCTGGTGCCACCTCGGCCACATATTCCATCGCGGCGGTCACCCTGGCCGACAACGGCGCAGTGTTCAGCGTGGTGGTGACGAATTCGGTCAGCAGCGTGACCAGCAGCAATGCCACATTGGTCGTAACCCCTATTGCCACCGCGATCACAACGCAGCCCGCGAGTGTGAGCATCATTGACGGGACGGGGACCACTTTCTCGGTGGCCGCCTCCGGCAGTGGTCCGCTGACCTACCAGTGGCGTCGTAACGGTACCAACATCGGTGGCGCCAATGGCAGCAGCTACGTACTGGCGAGCGTAGCCCCAGCCAACAATGGCGAGGTGTATTCGGTCACCATTTCCGGCCCGGGCGGAACCGTCACGAGTAACAATGCCACGCTGAGCGTACTGCTGGTCGCGCCGGTTATTACCTCGCAGCCCGCTAACCGGACGGTGTTGCAGAATGCGGCCGCCAGTTTCACCGTGGCCGCAAGCGGCAGCGCACCGCTCAGCTTCCAGTGGCGCCGCGGCGGCGTGAACATTCCGGGTGCGACAAACAGCACCTATTCCATCGCCAATGCCGCGTATCCCGCGGACGATGGTGCCGTGTTCAGCGTGATTGTCAGCAACGACGGTGTGATCAACGGCGCTGGCACCGATGTCACCAGCAGTCCAGCTACCTTGACCGTGACGCAGACCATCTTTGCACCTTCCAGCCTGACGGGTCCTGCGGACGCGAGTGTTTTCGAAGGCGACGCGGTGAGCTTCAGCGTAGCCGTGGGGGCGGGCACGGCGCCGTTTACCTACCAGTGGCAAAAGAAGCCGGCCGCCGGCTCATTTGCCAACATTGGCGGTGCGGTGAGCGCTACCTACAACATCGGTAGCGCCCCGTTTGGCGACAATAACGCGCAATACCGCGTGATCGTGACCAACTCCCAGGGCTCGGTGACCAGCAGCGCGGCGACGTTGCAGGTGACCCAGCAGAGGGTTTCCCTGATCGCCGGTGATGCAGGTGCCAAGGGCAATGTGGACGGTACCGGCGATGCAGCGCGCTTCAGCTACCCCACCAATGTTGGCATCGCCAGCATAAGCGGCGATGCCTTTGTCACTGATTTTGGCAACCAGACCATCCGCAGGATCACCCCTAGCGGCGTGGTGACGACGTGGGCGGGAACGCCGGGTACGGCCGGCTTCGTTGAAGGCTCGGGCAATAACGCAAAGTTCAACAACCCCAGCGGCATTGCCGTGGCCGCCGATGGCACCGTGTACGTGGCGGACCAGGCCAACAACCGGATTCGCAGGATTGATACGGCGGGTAACGTCATCACGATCGCTGGCGATGCGTCTGCAGGGTCTAACAACGGGATAGGCAGTGCAGCGCGGTTCAGTGCACCTACTGGTGTAGCTCTCTCTGGTACACAGTGGTTGTATGTGGCGGATTTTGGCAACAACCTTATCCGTTTGATTGATTTGAACAGCGTCAACAAGGATGTAGTGACTGTTGCGGGAACGGGCGCAGCCACTCCATTGATCAACGGTGCGCTGCCGGCCTCAACCTTCAACAACCCCGCCGGTATTGCCGTAGACCCGGGTGCTACCGCGGCTTACACCGACGACATTCTTTATGTTGCAGACAGCAACAACACGGTGATTCGCAAGCTCGATATGGCGGGTAACTTGTCCAGCACGCTGGCCGGTGACGGGAACTTCGGCAGTACGAATGGCTCGGCGACTACAGCGAGATTCAGAACGCCGCGCAGCCTGGTGCTGGTGGGCGGGGCTGCCGGCACGCTCTATGTGACGGACTCGGGCAATCACACGATTCGAGCCATCGATCTGTCGTTGCTCCAATCGGACGGTGGTTTTGTGACAACCTTTGCCGGCGCGGCAGGCCAGGCGGGGGCTGTGGGTGGCAACGGTCCAGCAGCGCGTTTCAATCTACCCTACGGCATCGCGGCCGCTGCAGCAGGGACGGAGTTGCTGGTTGCCAACTTCGGCAACGACACGATCAACAAGATCACTATCGCCGGGGCTGCCGTGGATGTGACCTTTGCGGGTAACGCCACGGTACGGGGTTACGTCAATGGTTCCGGCTCTGTTGCGCGGTTCAACTACCCGCGTGGTCTGGTCACGAACAGCGCCAATGGCGACACCTATCTGGCCGATTCGATCAACCAGGTGATCCGCAAGATCACGGCGGCAGGCGTGGTATCGCTGTATGCCGGCGATCCGGGTCAGGCCGGGTCGTCCGACGGCACTGCCACGGGTGGGCCGAACGTTGCCGGCACGGCGAAGTTCAATGATCCGCGAGGCGTGGCGCTCGATGGCAGCGGCAATGTCTACGTGGCAGACCGGTCCAACGATGCGATCCGCAAGATCGATACCTCGGGGAACGTGACGACGGTGGCGGATTCCAGTGACGGTGTGGATCGGCCCGACGCTGTCGTGGCGGGTCCATCGGGCATCGTGTACGTGGCCAACACCTATGGGCATGAGATCCTCAAGATCGACACACTGAACGCCAATGCGGTGACGGTGTTGGCCGGTAGCGGCATATCGGGCTATGCCGATAACACCGGGACCTTGGCGCAGTTCAGTTTCCCCAATGGACTGGCCCTGTTTGGCAACCTCCTGTACGTCGCGGACAGCTTCAACTATCGCATTCGCGTGGTGAACGTGACCACGGGCGCGGTGACGACCCTGGCGGGCGATGGCACGACTGGCTTCGTTGACAACGCAACCGGTACCAGTGCCAAGTTCGGTGCGCCGGGCCCGTTGACCGTCGATGCGACGGGTACCAATTTGTACATGGTTGACTACGCCAACAGCTCCGTCCGCAGGATCAATACCTCGACAACCGCAGTCTCGACAGTAGTCGGAACGGGTGCTGCCGGTGTGGTGCTGGGCGCATTGCCGGGTGGTCTCAACGGCCCCACCGGTATCTCCGTCGCACCAGGGTCACCGAGTACCCGGCTGGTGGTATCGGATGGGGTGGAGCACGTGATACTGGGCATCGCGCTGCCCTGAGCGCGGGCTTGTAGCCGCTGATGTGTCTGGCGCCTGGGCAAGGGTAGGCAATGTACACATCAGCGGCATATCGCAGCAGCCCTGTCTGGCTGCAGGAAGGGATGCTCTCTGCGCGCGCGCTGGTACGGCGCCGATTGCGGGAGGGGCGGCATCTGGATGCGGAGTTGCGCGACGTCGAGGCCAGCCAGTGGCTCGACACTGCCCAGCTCGAAGCGCTGCAGCTGCAGCGCCTGCGTGCCACGATCAACCATGCTATCCAGCATGTGCCGTTTTATCGCGACCTCTACCGGCGCCATGGTGTTGACGGCGCCGCGATAGCAAGCCTGGGTGACGTGGGCAAATTGCCCATCATCGACAAGACGCAAGTGGTTGCCGCGGGTGTGACCATGCATTCGGAGCACCGCCGCGGACCCCGCTTCTTAAGCACCAGCAGCGGCACGACTGGCAGCTATGTGGCTGCCTATCGCGATCTCCACTCCATCGTGCGGGAAAACGCCTTCATCGTGCGCCAGCTGCACTGGGCCGGTGTCAGTCTCGAGGACCGGCGCGTCTGGATTCGTGGCGACAAGATCGTGCCGTCCGGAGATCGCTCTGGCCCGTTCTGGCGCCACAATCTCGCTGACCATACGCTGATGATGTCGGCCTACCATCTGTCCGAGCCTCGAACGGCTGCCTACGTCGAGGCGATGGAGGATTTTGATCCGGTTGCGATCCAGGCTTACCCATCGGCCATTGTCTTCATCGCCAACGTCCTGGAGGCCAGCGGGCGCAAGTACGGGGGCCGGAACCTGCGTGCGATTGTGACTTCTTCCGAGACCATCACGGATGTGCAAAAGAGACAGGTACAGCGTGTATTCGGTTGCCCGGTATTTGACTGGTACGGAAACTTCGAGCGGGTAGCCGCCATCGGTACCTGTGAACATCAGCGTTACCATCTGATCAGCGATTACAGCTACGTTGAGCTGCAGCCTGACAAGACGGGTGGTTGCGAGATCGTTGGGACCAGCTTCGACAATCTCGCCATGCCATGGATTCGCTATCGCGTGGAGGATCTGGTCGTACCCGATCGCTCCGGCCGCAGCTGCGAATGCAGACGCGCGTTTCCATTGATAGCGACCATTGAAGGGCGCGCCCAGGATTATCTGGTAGCGCCCCACGGGCGCCGCATCGTCATGCCCATCAACGCGTTTGATGACATCCAGGGCCTGCTCGAAGGGCAGTTCGTGCAGACTGTCAATACCAGCGTCGACGTCCTGTGCCGGCTGGCGGCCGGTGCAGCGACCACCTCCCATGACATCGAGTCGATCGTGAGGGCCTATGTCGGTCCAGACCTTGGTATCCATGTCAAGATCGTGACGGAGATCCCGCGGACCAGCAGCGGCAAGCTGCGCACAGTGATTCGCACCGTCGATCAGTGAACCCGCAAGTGCCTTAAGTCAGGGGTAGTGCAGATGCAAGCGAGTATTTTCGACCAGCTGGAATCCAACGTGAGGTCGTATTGTCGAACGTTCCCTTTTGTGTTCGAGCGAGCCACAGGTTCGCGCATGGCGAGCGAAGACGGCCGGGAGTTCATCGACTTCTTTGCTGGTGCCGGAGCGTTGAACTATGGTCACAACAATCGCTACATCAAGGCCGCGGTGCTCGACTACTTAAGCGAGGACCGGCCGCTGCACATGCTGGACATGCACACCGTAGCCAAGCGCGAGTTTCTGCTTGCCTTTCAGCGCGAGGTCCTGCTGCCCGGTGGACACGACTACAAAGTGCAATTCACCGGGCCGACGGGTACCAATGCGGTAGAAGCCGCGCTCAAGATTGCGCGCCGTACGACCGGAAAGCGCAGCATCTGGGCCTTTCGTGGTGGCTACCATGGCATGTCGCTGGGTTCGCTCGCGATTACGGCAAATGCCGAGGCGCGGGCCGCCGCCGGGGTATCGCTGGGCGATGCCGTGTTTCATCCCTTTCCCAACGAGGATGACGACTGGCAGGAGAATCTTTCCCGGCTGGCTGCCGTGATGGAAGATGGTCATTCGGGGTTGGATCGGCCCGCAGCAATGATCATCGAGACGGTCCAGGCCGAGGGCGGCGTGAATCCCGCACCGCTGGGCTGGCTAAGTGGCTTGAGCGAGCTCTGCCGACGGCACGAGGTTCTGTTGATCGTCGATGACGTCCAGGTGGGCTGCTATCGGACCGGGACATTCTTTTCTTTTACGCACGCTGGCATTACGCCCGATATCGTGGTGCTCTCCAAGTCCATCGGCGGAATAGGGTTGCCGATGGCGCTGGTGCTGATGCGGCCTGAGATTGATTGCCTGAAGCCCGGTGACCACACAGGCACGTTCCGGGGCAATCAGCTGGCTTTCGTGGCGGGCCGCGCTGCTCTGGAATTCGCGCGCGATCACGACATGCGGGCGATGGTGGCGGCACGCGAAGCGCAACTGCGATCCGGGTTTGCTGATCTGCTTCAGGGTCGTGCGGGTATCCCGCGCATGCGTGGGCGCGGATTGATCTGGGGCATTGATTTTGCGACAGCTGGAGGAAGCGACCGTGCTGCCCAGGTGGCGCGCGAATGTGTCCGGCAGGGCCTTATCATCGAACGCGCCGGCCGCCAGGACACAGTTTTGAAGATATTGCCTGCACTGACGATCGATGAGGGCGACTTTGCCGCGGGTCTTACAATCATCCGCAACGCAATGAAATCGTAACCGATGGTTGCTGCAGTGACCGTAAACCCATGAACATAGCTACAAGATCATTGGGAAGCTTGCGTGAGCGGGGCCTCAAGCGATCGGTTCAGAGCATCCTCAGCATTGTGGAAGACTGGCTGTTTGATTGGCGGCATGGAACGGATACCGTAACTCGGATATCCCAGGCTGATCTGGCTTTTGAGCATCCCAGCAAGGCATCTGCACACCCCTACATTCCCACCCGTGGCAGGGCATTCAAGAAGCTGTTTTCATCCATTTCTTTTCCGCAGGGCAGTGTGTTCGTGGACTACGGTTCCGGAAAAGGAAAAGTGCTGCTTTTGACGAGTGATTGCGGGTTCGGCCGTGTGGTGGGCATCGAGTATTCCCGGGAACTGCACGAGGTGGCAGTAGAGAATATCCGCAAGTACGGCGGTAAGGCCGGATCCGTCATCGAACCGGTCTGTTGTGATGCCACCGAATACGTGCTTCGGGACGATGAAAACGTTTTCTATTTCTTCAATCCGTTCGAGCTGGATGTGTTGTCTGGCGTCTTGCGCCAGATCAAGGCGTCATTGGGTAGAAAACAGCGGAAGATCTGGGTGATCTATTTTGATCCGCGCTTCAACGAGGCCTTGAAGGAAGGCGTCGGCCTGCATCAGACCCGTACTTTCGTCTATGGTGGCTACGAAGTAGCGGTCCTTGAAAACTGAATCACTGCCGATCGAATCGCGCTTCAAGCCTGAGTGAACAAGGGCTTAGCTCGGCTATACGCGTTGCGCAAGAATCGGGTCATCGAGGGTGGCAGGCGGGACAGTACCAGCAGACCCAGGGTCCTCGGCTGCAGGGGGTAGTACCAAAGGCTCTTCATCAGGTTCAAGGCTGCTTCGTCCGGGTAACCCGCTTCCAGCGCGGCCTCTCCAATCCAGAGAAAAGCGCCATACAGCGTTGTACGGAGGATGTGCCGCGGCAGTTTGATCCTCTCCCTGTCCCGCTCGAGCGCCGGCAGAATCGTATTGATGAAGTTGCGCGCCCGATGGATTCTGTATTCAGGCGCGGTCAGCTGGTCACTGGCACCCCATC
This sequence comes from Steroidobacteraceae bacterium, assembly GCA_040080215.1. Taxonomy (GTDB): domain Bacteria; phylum Pseudomonadota; class Gammaproteobacteria; order Steroidobacterales; family Steroidobacteraceae; genus CAIUGU01. The sequence goes on along the minus strand of JBEBIT010000002.1, from coordinate 47,674 downwards.
TATAGTGAATTGACGGTGCATCAATGTAGGCAACCGGACCGTAACTGCAGGTGCGAAGGTGGAAGTCGTAGTCCTCACCGGAGTGGCGCAAATTCACATTGAATGTCCCGACCTGCTCCAGTCTCGATCGACGCAAGAGCACGGTTGAGGTGTGCACGAGGTTACCGGCAATCATTTGCGAGTAGATGTCGCCACAGTAGGCGTTGGCTGTGGCCAGTTCCGGAATCGAGCCTGGAAGCAGCGTAGCAATCGGAACAGATTCGGTGAACAGGTTCTCGGGCCTCGGGTACCATCGATAGGCGCTATACATGGTGCGGAGGAAGCGGCCATGAACAATGGCTCCTTTCTCCGAGACGGCATCCATATCGGTCCAGACCATTCCTGCGGCAGGAAACCTCTTCAGGCAAGCCAGTTGCGCCTCGATCTTCCATGGTAGCCAGGCATCATCAGAGTCGAGCAGGGCAACGAACTCACCGCGAGACTCGGCGAATCCCCGATTGCGGGCTGCGCAGACGCCCTGGTTTGGCTGGAAGATGTACCGGACACGCTGGTTATTGCCATATTCTGCGAGGATCAGGTCTTGCGTGCCGTCTGAGGAGCCATCATCGACAACGATGGCTTCGATGCTCGCGTATGTCTGGGCGAGCACCGAGTCTATTGCCGCGCGTATGCAATACGCACGATTGTAGCTTGGGATGACGACGCTGACGGTTGGACTGCTGGCGTTCAATATACGCTCAGATTACCGGAGTCGCTGGGACTTTCCAAGGAAGCGCCCGGCAGAAATACAGATGCCCGCTTCCACCTCTGGCGACGGCGCATACTGTAAAACAAGGGCTACGAGACGACCTGGACGAGCGTCCTTCGGAGCAGAAAGGTGCAAATCGTGAGCGGCTTCGCGCAATTGTGATCGTTGCCAATTAACATATCGCCATGAGTGTGCATGAAGGATCGACGGCTGACTCTGCAGTTATGCAGCGGCTCGCCTATCTGGATGGCTGGCGCGGGCTGGCGATACTTTTCGTTATTGAAGCTCACTTCGTGCGCTACTTTGAAAGTTTCCGCTGGGATTTCGGCCGTATCGGTGTCGATGTTTTCTTCTGCCTGTCCGGGATGTTGATGAGCCGGATCCTGTTTGTCAGGCGTTTGGATCTGGTGACTTTCTACAAGCGACGCCTCAGTAGGATTCTGCCGGTGTTTGTCGTTTTCGTCTGCGTCGTCTTTGGGGGCGCATGGCTATCGGGCCATGCGAGCACCTGGGCCGAATTTTTCTACACGCTGACGTTCCTGCGCACTTACCTGCCTCTAGAGTTGGGCATCTGGGAATCGCCACTGCCCATCGGACATCTCTGGTCGCTCAATGTCGAAGAGCACTGCTATCTTGTGCTGGGTCTGTTGACGCTGGTTGCGGCAGTGCGAGGACGCGAGGGTGCTACTCTGTTGCTTGCCGGGACCGCCGCTATCGTGATCCACCTGATCTATATCAAGGTGCCCGTGGTTGCGCCCAGATCGTTCGATCAACACACCGAGATCGCCGCCTCCCATCTGCTGATCTCCGCCGGCTACTTTCTTTGGCGTGAACGCTTCATCGGCTGGGTGCGCCCGTGGATGCCGGTAGCGACCTTCCTGCTCGCCATTGCCACCTATCTGCCATTCTTGCCGGGGCGAACCGAAGTAGTGTTCTCGCCGTTTCTGCTGGCCTTCACTGTGAATCATTTGGACGCAACGCCGACGCTCGTGCGCCGCTTCCTTTCCAGCAGGCCGCTGTGTTTGATGGGCATCTGGTCTTACTCGATCTATCTGTGGCAGCAGCCCTTCTTCCAGCTTAAATCGTCCCTGCCTATTGCACCGGTCGGCGCTTCGGTACTGGCGTTCGTCGCTGCGATGGCCACTGCACTTGCATCGTTCTATCTTCTGGAAAGCCCGACACGCCGTTGGCTCAACGCGAACTGGAAATAGGCTTCGTTACAGGCGCCGGACGCCCCACTCCCTGGCCCAGCGAGAACGCAGCAACACAAAATGACGTTGGCTGCCTATCTGCCATATGCTGCCGACACGGCGGAATCCGGAGCGACGTTGTGCGGCGCGTGATGCGAAATTGACGTGCTCCGCGTAGCTGAAGAGGCCTGACCGACCTTTTGCCTGTGCCTCGACAAGCAGCGCACGATGACGCTGCCCATGCAGCCTGAGACCTCGGCATTCATCCAGGGTCAGGCCCGCATAGCTGTACAAGTAGCCCTTCGGAAGAGAAATGGTCAGGTAGGGCGATATTGCCGTGTGATCGCGCGTGGTGGACCAGCTGTAGCCAACTGGAGTTTCGCCCATGCAGGTCAGCAGACAGCGGTCGCCGGCCCGGAAATTGTCGATCTTGGTGGAATTGATCTGCCAGCGCCCATCTTTGGCCATGCTGAACAGGTCCGCAAGTGAGGCATCGCGGGTATGAAATCCCGGATTAGCATTGAATGCATTTGGGTGCAGCTGCCCGTGCGTGAGGATCGACAGGTCAAACTGCTTGAACAGGAGCAGCTTGTTGACTGCGCTGAATAGAAGCGACTGGACTACCGCTAGTGCACCAAAGCGCGCGTAAAGGCCTGCGATGAGGCGCGACCTTTCATGCCAGCTCGACATCAAACAGCTTCCGGCCACCCGAGGCCCTCGTTATGCGTTCGAGTGTCGCTCGGGCTACTTAGAGTACGTCCGCGATTCAGCGAGTAGCTTGCCAAACAACAATTCTCCCCAGCGCAAGGCCCCCGCTGAGGATACATGGTTGCCATCTCGATAGAGCAGGTGATGGTCGGTGGAAATCACGGATAGCGGTCCGGCCGCGCACAAGGTATCCAGTGGGTTCAGGAACATGGTGCCGGCTGTTTCGCTGATATTGCGCAGGTCTTCGTTGATGCTGCGAGCGCGCAAGCGAAATGCGGCGCAGTCCACTTGCTGGTACACGTCAACCCCGGAGCCGCGAAACAGCCTGGAGATGATGTCGTCAGGAACCCTGTCGCCAATTCTGGGGAATGTTCCAATGACAACTACCGGCGTGCCTGTTCTGTGCAGATTGGTCAAAATTGATGGCAATCGTTGTCGCACTCGGCCTCGCGGAGAATCGGGCCTGTCGGAGGATTCCGTGCTTTGTGCCTGAGGAGGCGGAACCTGCCAGTTGGACATCAGTATCACCAGATCCGGCTGCAGCTTCCTGGCCAAGTCATTGGCCCCGGACCAGAACGTACCGCAGTTCATTCCCGGGCGCGGCTCATAGCCAACCGAGCAGCCTTCATAGGTAACGAAATCGATATGCAGGTCGCTCGAAGCTGCGGCGCTTTCGAACCACGGATACCACTGCTGTGCATGCGAGTCTCCCAGGACCAGCACTCTCCCACTGGTACCGCCCGATCCGAGGGAGCAAATCCGCGGATTGCCATCCGGGCTCAGCGCACTGCTGCACGATGCCGGAAAGTCCCACCGCAGGAGATCGGATTCCATACGCTGGTAAGTCGCAGCGTTGTCCAGCGGTGCGCGCTGGGGATAGCCGTTCGCCATGACAACTGCTCCGGCGCACAATGCCAGTGCCCCAGCTCCTGCCGCTTGCCAGAGGAGTTGTGCCTTGGTTTTCAGGGATCCGAGACCTTTCCGGGATGGGGTTTCGATGAACAGAAACGAACCATACCCGAGCAGCATGGACATGCTGATTCCCGCGAGGGTTCGTTGCCAGTTCAAGCCTGCCCCCGATTCACGCAGGAACACCGCGATCGGCCAATGCCACAGATAGATCGAGTATGACCAACGTCCGATCGCCTGGCAGACAGGATTGGCGAGCAGAAAAGTCGGACGATTGCCCAGCAGCACCAGTACCGAACCGGCTACGGGGATGGCGACCATTAACGTCGCCCAGGACGAGGCATCGTCGAGCAGTACGATGGAAGACAGGAGCAGCAGCACCCCGATGAAAACCAATGCCTGACGGTGACTTGTGGCTGCAGCGAATTGCCGCTGATGGAGCCAGACCAAGCCGCCGGCCAGCAGTTCCCAGGCGCGTGACGGCAGCAGATAGAATGCGGCCTGCGGCGCCGTCATCGTAGCCACAATTGCGAGGCCAAGAGAGAGCAGCAGCGCGACGAGGATTGCCAGCCGGAAGCGTGCGCCGTCGCCAGTGCCGTACAGCCTGGCGAGCAGCAGTAGCGCCAGTGGATAGAGCAGATAGAACTGCCACTCGACCGACAGTGACCACGTATGTAACAGCCAGTACCCTTCGGCGTCCGGATTGAAGTAGTTGACCTGCTGCCAATAGACAATGTTGGAGACAAATGCGAGCGATGCAGCCGCATGCATTGCCAGTTCCCGGTAATGCACCGGTGAGATCCAGAACCAGCCCAGCAGCATCACGGCGGCACACAGGCCAAGCAGGGCGGGCACGATGCGTCGTGCGCGCGCAAGGTAGAAGCTGATCAGGACATTGCGACCCAGCGGCAGCCTGCCCAGGAGAATGCCAGTCATCAGGTAGCCGGAGATCACGTAGAAAATATCCACGCCGACAAAGCCACCGGCAAACCCCGGCACGCCAAAATGGTAAAGCAGTACTGCCAGAACGGCGACCGCTCTCAGGCCATTAATGTCGCCGCGAAACTCCATCTAGGCGACGCGAGCGCATAGCGACCTGACTACGCCATTGCTGTCCGATATCGAGTGAAAGTCGACATAGGACGAGTTGTCGCGCAGCCGCTTCTCGATCATTGGCCCCTGGCCGGCGCCAAGTTCAAAGCACAGCCAGCCAGCTGGCGCGAGAAACCGGGGCGCTTCCCGGATCAACCTGAGCGTTATCGAGACGCCGAACGGGCCGCCGTCAAAAGCTGCCACTGGCTCCGCGGCCCCGATGTCGCGCGGCATGTTTTGCGCATGTCGTGTAGTGAGATAAGGCGGATTGCAAGTGATCAGGTCAAACTGATCCGTGGTTGTGCCGGACAGGGCGCCAAAAAGATCGCCCTGCAGTAACCGGACGCGGTCCCGTACGCCGTGATGCCGGGCGTTCTGCTCGGCCAGCTCCAATGCCGTGGCTTCCAGGTCCGCTGCCCACAGTTCGGCAGCAGGAAACCGGCATGCTATGGCGATCGCAAGGTTGCCGCTGCCGGTGCACAGGTCGAGTACTTTTGGATTTGGCCGCGTAGCATGTGCAAGGCCGAGCAGGCGCAATGCTTCAGTGCCCAGCAATTCCGTCTCGCGTCGCGGGATCAGGGCACCAGGAGATGTGTGAAACTCCAGTCCGAGAAACGCCTGCCGGCCGGTCAGATATGCCAGCGGTTCGCCGGCGAGACGTCGCTCCAGCAACTTGTCGAGCCGGTCTTTCTGGCTTTGATCAAGTGCTGGTAATTGAGCGATGGCGAGTGCTGCCGAGCAGGGATGGCCGGCAGCCGTATGCCACAGGGCATATGCCGTTGTCTCGACAGTCTCCTCGGGCTTGTCGGGCGCCAGCGGCAGGTCGGAACGCAGCCGCGTCAATATCCGCTCCAGCAGGCTTGCGTCGCCCGACACAGTCACGCACCCGCCAGCTTCGGCAGGTCCACCGGCTCGATGAGCAGCGGTGGCGTGTGCAGGTACGCCGTGGTACGCCGTTTGGATTCGATATCTGCGTAGATCCGGGCCGCTGCAGTTTCCGGCAGCTCCAGCGCCGCTGCCAGCTCCTCCACCGGACGGTGGTGGTTGTGGCACCAGAGAGCGACATCCATCTTCTCGTAGGGCAGTCCGAAGTAGAACTCATCCTGACCTTGTGCCAGCGAGTATGTGTCGGTAGTCGGTCGTGCATTGCAAACGTCAGCGGGCAGGCGAAGATGACGCGCCAGCTGGTAGACCTGAGTCTTGTACAGGTGCGCGATTGGCTTCACGTCGGCCAGCCCGTCACCGCCCTTGACGAAGAAGCCCTGGTCATACTCGAGGCGGTTGGGGGTACCGATTACCGAGTAGTGCAACCGGTCTGCATGGTAGTACTCCATCGCCTTGCGCAGGCGCTGCTTGTAGTTCGTGGCGGCGACGATCTGCAAATACTGCTTCGCTGGCAGACGCTTTTCCTGTAGCTCGCCATTTGGTGTCTGTACCACCAGCTTGAAGAAAGTCATGCCCGCGTGCGAGCCCCCGGCAATGATGATCTTGCTCTTCCAGGCTGATGTGTATTCCGGAAACACTACCTTGATGGCTTCATCACGCCGGCGATAGCAACCTACGGCTTCCAGGGCCGGCCCGATGTGTTCGGTCAGGAACTCGATGCCAAGCTGTTCGGCGACCACTTGGCCGAGTTGCGCGCTCGTGCCGGCAGACTCATGTTCTGGCAGTAGCAGTCCTAGCACACGCTCCCTGCCAAATGCATGAACCGCGAGGGCCGCACAGACAGAACTGTCCACGCCACCGGACATGGCGATGATGACACCACGGCGGCGTAGCTGCTGAAGAACGATCTCCTGCATGCGCAAGTCAATGTGGGAGATTTCCGCGTCGCAGTCGATATCGAGGCAGTGCGGGCTGTATTCGGCTGGCATGAGTGCATTTCCTTCGGAATAGCAGCTGGTATCAGGCGGTCGCTGCAGCCTGCAGCTTGCGGTCAACGTATGTCGTCAGGTTGTCGATGCTGTCCAGGTTTTCCGGAATCATTTCATCATCGCGGACCTCGATGGCGAACCGCTCTTCCAGGTAGGTGATGAGCTCGATGAAGCCGGTGGAATCCACCACGCCTTTGTCCAGCAGGGAATCGCTGTCGGTGAGGCTGGCGCTGGCACTGACGATGAAATTCTCCTCAATGTACGAACGTAATTGTTGCCTGATGTCTGACATCCCGATCTCCAGGTTGATTGCGGTTAAGGCTGCGGTAGATCCGCCAGGCCGGTTTTGCGGATCTTGCCCGACTCTGTCTTCGGGAGGGAGTCCATGATGATGACTTCCCTTGGAACCATATGGTCCTCCAGCAGCTCGCGGCAGTGGGCGAGGATCTGGCGCGGCGTACACGTCTGCCCTGCGCGCACGGCGACAAAGGCCTTGATGGCCTGACCCAGCAAAGTATCCGGAACACCAACTACCGCGGCTTCCAGAATCTGCGGCATGAGGTAGAGGGCGTCCTCTATCTCCCTCGGACTGACGCGTTGTCCCCGGCTCTTGATCAGGTCGTCGCGCCGGCCGACAAAATACAGGTATCCTTCATCATCGCTGCGGAAGATGTCACCCGAATACAGGACGACTTCGCCAGGCAACGGGCCGGGCTTCAGCCGTTCTGCAGTGTTGACCGGGTCACGCCAGTAGCCGCGCATCACATTGCTGCCGCGAATGACCAGTTCGCCGGTCGAGCCGTTGGGCAGCCTCCGCCCCTGCTCGTCGACAAGCCACACTTCTTCATTCGGCATGCCGCGACCAACGCTCGTGGGGCGACTGTCGAGCTGCTCCGGCGGCAGGTAGCTGACGCGCTTGCATTCGGTGAGCCCGTACATGGAAAACAGTCGGGCCTGCGGAAAGGTGCGGCGCAGGTCGGCAATCTGGGTGACCGGTAGTGCCATCGCCGTGTTGGTGATCAGGCGCAGCGCAGACAGGTCATAGCCTGGCAGCGTTTCCAGGTTCAGCAGCATCGTGAATATCGTTGGAATGCCGGGCAATACCGTTACACGTTCACGAACCATGAGGTCGAGCACCTTGACCGGAAAAGCAAAGGACTTTTCCAGCAACACCGTGGCGCCGACATTGAAGGCAAGCAGAACCTGGTAGAGACCGTAGTCGAATGCGAGCGGCAGGGCGCAGACGATACGATCGTCGCTGTTCAGGCCAAGGTACGTCGCAATCGAGTTGGCGGCGGTGAACATGTTGATATGCGACAGCATGACGCCTTTCGGCTTGCCTGTTGATCCCGAGGTATAGATCAGGCTCGCCAGGTCATAGTCGATCGTGCCGGGATCGGACAACGGCGCCTCCATATCCGCGAAAATCCGCTCTAGGGAGCGGTACTGCTTGCCGTCCTTGTCATGGTCGTCAGCCTGTCCAGCAACCAGTACGGTGTGGCAGGCGGGGGACTGGGCTACCGCTGATTCATAGACGGTGGCGAAAGGGTGGGCGCTGATCAATGCCGCCGCGCCGGAGTTTTCCAGCACATAGGCCAGCTTGTCTTTCTTGGTCTGCGGGTTGATGACCATGAAGACGCCGCCGGCCCGCATGATGCCAAAAATGGCTGCTACGGCCTCGACGCCATTGTCGAGCAGGATCGCGACACGATCGCCACGGACTACGCCCGCCCGCTGCAGGGCACTGGCTATTCGGGTAGCACGTTCGCTGATATCGCGGTAGCTGTAATGCCGGTTGCCGCTGATGACGGCGGGCTTGTCCGGAAAGCGATCCAACGCGCGATCTAGAAAGTGGTGCACAAAAGTCATGCGCAGAACCTGATCATGTGAGCTTCGTATGGTCCGTACCGTGCACGAACATTTCGTGCAGCGCCATGGTTGAAAGAATGCCGACGAATGCCATGTTGTCGCTGAAGCCGATTGCCGTTCCGGCAGCGAACTTGCGCACCAGTTTTTCGACTGCGGCACTGTCGAAATAGCCGGCGGCGCGCACTGTGGCAGGGCTCAGCAGTTCTGCCACATAGCCGATGGGCTTGCCATCCCTGAAGAAGCTGATGCCATCAGGTGCGCGATACGGCTGTTTGACTCGTTGCGCTACCGATGGCGGCAGTGCGTCTGCAAAAGCGCGTCGTAACAAATACTTCTCCTGCAGGCCGGAAAGCTTCAGTCGTGGTGGCAGGCGGCAGGCGAATTCGATCAGGCGGTGATCCAGATAGGGGAACCTGCCCTCGATCGAGCTGGCCATTGCAACGCGGTCGCCCTGCGAACACAGCAGGTAGCCTGACATCAGTGTATGGGCTTCTACATACTGGTCCCGGCCGAGCGGGCTCCATGACATGAGCTGCGACGGGAGTGTTGCCTGCAATGCGTCTGGGGCGTTCCAGGCGCCCAGCTGTTGCTGAATTTCCGGCGTCATGAATCGGAGGATCCGTTGCGTGGTCTGCCAGCGCGGCACATGGGCAAAGACAGGCCGATCCAGGTATTCAAGGCCCTGGGAGAAGAACTTCTGCGACATGGCATTGCTGCCGCCGGGAGAGTTCCTGAGGTACGGGTAGAGCCGGTCCAGCAGCCTTGCCCGGCACTGGGACCCTGGCTGACGGGCCATGAAGCGCCGCACACGTGCTTCACGGAAGATGTCGTAGCCGCCGAAAACCTCGTCGGCACCTTCGCCCGTAAGGACTACCTTGAAGCCATGGTCGCGTACTGACTGGGACAGCAGCATCAGTGGCGTGGGCGCGGTACGCAGGATGGGCGTTTCGGTATGCCAGATGGTGCGGGGAAAAGCACCGGCAATGTCCTCGCGCCTGCACAGAAACTCGGTATGGTCGGTGCCGAGATGACGCACCATCGCCTGCTGGTACGGGCGCTCGTCGAATTCCTCGTCAGCAAAAGCCAGCGAAAAACTCCGCAGTGGCGTATCCGAGAACGTCTTGATGATCGCCGTCACGATCGAAGAGTCCAGCCCCCCGCTCAGGTATGCGCCTACCGGTACGTCCGCGCGCAGTTGGAGCCGTACCGAATCGACCAGCAGTGCTCGCAATTCCTCTGCGTAACTCCCGGCACTGCGTTCGTGATCGATCTGTTCCGGGTCGAAGTCCCAGTCCCAGTAGCGCGTGATGCGGGTCGAGTCCGCTTCGCACACCATGATATGGCCCGGAGGCAGCGACGAGATACCGGCGAACACCGTATTTCCCGGCAGTGTCGACCAGAAAGAAAAGACCTGCGCCAATGCCGCAATATCGATGGCGGGCTTCACCATGCCGGTTGCAAATAGCGACTTTACTTCCGAGGCGAAGGCAAGGCGGCCGTTGCTAACGCAGTAGTGGAGTGGGCGAATGCCGACGCGATCGCGCGCCAGCACGAGGCGCCGCGCATTTCGATCCCACAGCGCGATGGCAAACTGTCCGTTGAGGTGGGTGACGAAGTCGAGACCATACTGCTCGTACAGGTGGACGATGACTTCGGTGTCGGAATTCGTATAGAAGCGATGGCCGGCCTTGACGAGTTCTGTACGTAATTCTATGTAGTTGAAGATTTCGCCGTTGAAGACGACCCAGACCGTGCCGTCTTCATTGCGAATCGGTTGGTCGCCGGTCGCGAGGTCAATGATGCTCAGGCGCGCGTGGGCGAGCCCGATGCCTGGTTCAGTATGATAGCCATAGCCATCCGGTCCCCGATGTCTCACACGCGTGATCATCGATTCCAGACGGCCGCGCGCCGGCGGCGAGTGGTCGGCGAGATCGAGAATTCCAGCTATTCCGCACATGTCCGGGGTAGGCGAAAAAAGTCTTTCATTAGAATACCTTAGAAATTGGCGTCAGACGTGACATAAGTCACGTAGCAAGATACCCGACCGGCAGTCTGGACGTCGCGCTCGAATACAGTATCGACCACGAGTTCCTCGGCGCTGGTACCGGCTCTGGGCGGTATGGCGAAATGCGTGGTGTGATCTTGGAGACCCGCGACCCTGAGACGCGATTCAGTAAGCCTTGACGTCCCTGAGTACCCTGAAGAATGTGCGGATCAGTATTTTCATGTCCAGCGCTAGGGACCACTTGCGCAGATACTCCAGATCGTACTTGACGCGAGCTTGCATGTCTTCGAGCGTGGTGATCTCCCCGCGGCAGCCGTTGACCTGTGCCAAGCCGGTGATACCTGGCAACACCTTATGGCGGACCATGTAGCCCTTGATCAGCTGGCGATACTCCTCATTGTGTGCGACCGCGTGCGGCCTTGGACCGACCAAGCTCATTCGACCTTGCAGTACGTTGATCAACTGTGGCAGCTCATCCAGCGAACTGCGACGCAGAAATTTTCCCAATGCAGTGACGCGGCGGTCATTGCGCGTCGCTTGGGTTACGACAGAGCCATCCTCCGTGACATTCATGGTCCGGAACTTGTAGACGGTAATGGATCGACCATCTAGACCATACCGGCGCTGTCGGAATATTGCCGGGCCAGGTGAAGTGGCTTTGATAAGCAATGAAATAACGGCAAATACCGGGATGAGCGGAATCAACAGCATCACCGAGATGAAGATATCCATCATGCGCTTGCTGACGCCGCGAAAGCCAGAAAAAGGCGTTTCACACATCGCGACTACCGGGATACCAAGGACGTCCCCGGTACGGGCCTGGATCAGGTCGAATACGTAGATGTCGGGTACGTAGTAGATTGACGCAGTAGTGTTGCGCAACTCGTCAATGAGGCTCATGACGCGGGGAATATGTCGGATCGGCAGTGCAATGAATATGACATCGATGGAATTCTCCTGCGCGTAAAGGGGCAATTCGTTCAATTGTCCCAATAACTTCATGTCAGGCGCCGCCTGCAGGCGTTCTGCACCCCGATCGTCAAAGAATCCCTCGACCTGCATGCAAAGTGTGTTGAGGCGCTCTGCCAGGCTAAGACTGATGTCGTTGCATCCAACCAGCACCGCACGGCGCGCGTTACTGCGATGAGCCAGTACTTGATACATCAGATTGTGGAGAAGAAGTTTAATGCCAACCAACAGCGCGGGGGTCAGTGCAATCCATGTGGCAATGACTTTGCGCGAATAGATCTCGGATACCTTGGCGAAATAGCCGATTGCCAGCAGCACGCAGATCAACATCACCCATCGCAGCAGGGCGGAAGCGACTACGGTCTGTCGCTTGGTAACCAAGTGCGAAGTGATATCGCGCGCCGGTACGAATATTCCCAGCGCCAAGGCAGCGATGACTGCGGCCAGAGCGACGTAAGGCTGCTCGATCGGTACGCTAAATGCCCGCGTAATCAGCAGCAGGGAGCCGGCCGCCAGCAATGCGGGGGCGACTGCTTGCAGCAGGCGCAGTAGCGCTATGAGCAGGCTATTCTTGAATACGAGTGGTTCTGGCATGCCGAGATTCGTTCTGGCACCTGCCGTATAGCGCAGGATCGATCACAAAATAATATGATGCGATCAATCATCGCAGGGCGGCGGAACTGGCGCTGTGACGAAGGTCATGAGTTGCCAGATTAAGTCCCACTGCGCTCGGAAGCATCTGGCGCCAGCCGCGCTCATTGTGCATCAAGCAAGTCCAGATAACGCTTTGCAACACCGGTTGCCGAGAATTCACGGATGGCAAATTGATGCGCTCGTTCCCCTGTTTCCAGCAGATAGGTCGCATTGCCCAGCAGATTGCGGATGATGGGGCTCAGTTCGGCTATGCTGCTTGCTGCAACCCCCAGTGATTCTCGATTCACCAGGCCGTCAGGGTCGAAGGTCGAGACGACCGGCACCCCGCGCATCCATGCCTGCAGGAAGCTGTTGGGAAAGCCTTCAACCGTTGAGGTATTCAGGAACAGGCGCGCCCGATCATAGAGCTTGCCGACTTCGTGATAGGGGACGGCGCCGTGAACCGTGATGTTGGGCAGCAGGCGAGCTTCGGCTGCTACTTTCTTGTAGTAGGCTTCCCCGCCCGGGAGCATGCCCCCCACCATTGAAAATCTTACATTCGGGAGCGCCCGCGCGATCTCAAGTACCGCTTCTGGCCGTTTCACCTCGCGAAAATTGCTGACCCACAGTACGTCTATGTCCTTTTCTCCTGGCTCGCAGGGAGTGGCAATGTCTGCCGCCATGTTCACTACCTCGCTTTCCAACTGGTAGTTCTCCCGGAGCAGCGACTGCTGGTAGTGCGTCTGTGACGCAATCAGATCTGCGTGCCTGAGCCCGTATTCAAACAGTTTGCGGTCGCGCCAATAAGTGATCAGCTGCTTTCCCGGGATGCAGTTGACGTCTGAGGCGATACGAAAGACAAAGCGTTTTCCTCTTCTCTGGCAGAACCAGCTAACGATGCCGGTATCAACGCCAGCGGGGGATTGGTAGTAGACATCTGCGTCACACGTTTTCAGTGCGCGAACCAGCGAAGTCATACGCGGATGGAAGAAACGCACCACCCTGATGCCGGAATCTCGCGCACACATCGAGTACGTGCGGATTCCGCTGACCGTTTGCACAGCTGGTTGGCCTTGATCGTGGACGATCATGGATACATCGATGCCCATGTCGCGCCATGCGTGGGCCAGCAATACATGCTGCACCGACTCTCCGCCAACATAGTAAGCTTCGGTACTGGCAGTCAGGAGCGGATAGGCATCCAACGCAACAATACATATGCTATTGACAGTCATGAGATCTCGAGAAACCACCAAGGACCATTTTTTGTCGTGAAAATACCGGCCCGAGGAACGATCGTTTCGTCGGGAATAGGCAAGCCACCCGCTGCCGCGATACCGCTCTCAAGGGCCCACTTGCAGTTAACTGCAAGATTCACCGAGTTTCATGGCCCCTGGCCGCGTCGGAGGAGGCTGTCGGTGCCAAGCCGGGATAATGCCTTTGGCTGCGAACTTCAACTCTAGTAGTAGCCGTAATCGCGCTTCTCGTTTTCGGTGCTGCGGTTCAATACCACCCCGATGAGGTTCATCTCGCTCAGAACGTCGCGAGCCGATTCCAGCACCTTGCGCTGTGTCATTCCCTGCGACACTACCAGAAGCAGACCGTCGATCCGGGGCGCGATACTCAGTACGTCATCCGATACCAGAAGCGGCGGCAAGTCATAGATGACTATTCGCGGTGGCGTTTCCTGGGCTAGGCTCTGCATCAGTTCGTCCATCTTCGGCGAACTCAGCAGTTCGGAATGGTGGCTGTTGCGGTGAGCATTGGGTATGACTGCAAGCCTTTCTATGCCAGGGCTGTAGATGATTTCTTCGAGCGTGGCATTTCCCGCCAGGTAATCCGACAGGCCCTTATCGAAGGACAGACCCAGTTGAGTTGCAATTGACGGGCGTTGCAGATCCATATCTACAAGGAACACGTTGGTGCTCACATCTCGTGCCAGGGCCAGGGCCAGGTTGATCGCGGTCAGCGACTTGCCTTCGCCGGACACGGTTCCAGTTACGCCAAGGTTTCGCCAGGAATTTGAGGCTACGCGCTGCAGGATGCGCGTGCGGAGCATCTTGTAGGCCGATGTGGCCAGCGGGTCGTTTATGCCCGCAAGGATACGGTTGGCCTCGAGAACTTCCGGATTGAGCTGCACTGAACGATATGTGCGTCCGGGAGGCGGGGCATTCGTCGCCGGTTGTGCGGCACGGGTGCGCGCCGGAATGGCCGCTTGCTGTTCAGAGCGGGCGTTGGCAGCGCGCTTCTGAAGTGATCTTTCGATGATGCTCATAGGACTATCTGACCAACTGGTAGCCGATGGTAAACAGGATCGTGGTGACAACTACCATCGATGCGGTCAACCGCATCCAACGTGCCCGCTGCACGCCGAGCGTAGTCGAGTTGGCAATCTCGGGAATGATGGCTAACGGGATCACTCCAAGTATTTGCCGGACGTCGCGTGAGCTGCGTACTGTGGGATCGAGCATCTCGGCGATCAGAGCCGATCCAAACGAGAGGGTTATGGCAATGAAGATCCCGAGGGCCAGCACCGCAACGGCAATTGTCTTTACCCTGCTCTCCGGCAGCGACGCCCGTTGCGTCAGGCGGAAAGCGTCTGCTGATCCGGAGCTGATGGCGGATGCCGCTGCGTCAGCAGCGAACTTTTTCTGCAGAACATCCTGGTACGCCAGCCTTGCCACCGATAGATCCTGGCTCAGCGTTTGATATTCCCGTTCGACTTGGGGGGTGGACTGGATCTGGTTGCGGACGGTGGCTATTCGCGATCGGAAGTCCGCCGCCTGGGCCTGGAGCGACGATATCTGGAGGTCGAGAGAATTCAGCTGCGTGCGGAGCTGCAGTTCGTTCGCAGACACGGGCGTAGCGCTTGTATCAGCGGTTTCACCGGAAGCGATTCGTTGTTCGAGCGAAGCAATCGTCCGCTGCAGTCTGATAATGTCGGGGTGATTGTCGCTGTAGCGTTGCCGAGCCTGGCTGAGGATCTCCTGCTGTGAAGCCAGCTGCTCGCGAAGCGAACCATTTCGGCGACTGCCGCCCGTTTGCAGTTGGTCAATTTCTCGCTGCAGCGCCAGCATATCCGGGTGGTTGGCGTCGTATGTCAGTAGGCGATCGCGATAGGAGTCTTTAAGCTCCTGCAGGCGCTGCGCGCTGCTGGTCTGGGTCGTTGCCTGCTGCATTTGCTGCTGGACGAAAGAGCGCTCTCGCACAAGAGTCCGCAACTGGGCCTCGGCCTCCTGCAAGTCGCGTTCGGCACGGTCCTTGAAATCCAGATTCAGCTGATTCAGTTCCGGAAGTTGACCGATGTTC
Source organism: Steroidobacteraceae bacterium (assembly GCA_040080215.1). Lineage (GTDB taxonomy): Bacteria > Pseudomonadota > Gammaproteobacteria > Steroidobacterales > Steroidobacteraceae > CAIUGU01. The sequence goes on along the minus strand of JBEBIT010000002.1, from coordinate 32,368 downwards.
TTCTGCTTGAAGTCCGCGAGTTGCTGTTCGATCGCGTCGACTCGTTGCTTGCGCTTGTTCACCTCGTTGTCCAGATACCGGGTATAGCTTTCCGAACGCGAACTGCGGGTACTACGGTCGGTTTCTATGAAACGGTTGCTCAGCCACGCAGTGGTTTCGCGAGCCAGTTCCGGAGTGGCGGCTTCGCTGCGCAATTGGAACGATGAGATGATCGTACGTTCTCGACCTGTCTGCGGGTCCAGTACCTGCTCGGAAATGACGCGCAAGCCGACCTGCTTGCGCATCTCTTCAATCATTTCGGTCTGGCCTTTGCTGCTGTCTGGTAGGCGATTCTGTGCACTCAGCAATTGTCGCAAACCACCCGGACCCAGCACGACCCCCTGTAGATCCTTGATGTACTGATCCACATAATTCTCACGCTGGCCAGAACCTGCATTGCCCAGATCTGTCAGGCGACCTTCTTCAATGGCGAATACCGCCGTTGAGTTGTAGCGCGTAGGAGCGAGTGCGGCAATCAATACGGCTGCCAGCGCGATGGGTACGGCCACGGAGATGATCAGATGGCGGCGCCGGACTAGGGTCGCTACCAAGTCTGATAGTCCTTGGGAATCAGTCTGTTCTGTTGGCATTCTCGTGACCGGCGACGGGCTTCTGGATTGTCGCTAAAGGGCAGACGTAGGCTACCCCGACAGACGCCAAATTGACACGGTAGTGTTTGAAACTGTGAACCGCCTGCGTGGAAGCGCCGCACATGGAGCGGGGCAATCCCAGGCGGGCGGACGCTTGGCCGCCTGGTCAGTTGCGCCTATGCGGTTCAAATACGAGGCCTAGGTACCCTGCATTCGAGGTGGGATCTTCCGCGGCGCCGCTGATATGCTGGCCGGTGTAATCATATCGGCTTGTTAGGCTTATCGTCCGCCCGAGTCGCCACTCGAGCCCTGCAGAAGCCACATAGTAACGTTGATCTGCGTAGCCAGCCGTATTGTCTATCGCTGCGGCCCAGACGGCGCGCGTACCCAGTCTGAATTGCGTACGCGGCGAGAGGCTGTGGGTCCATTCCAGGTATGCTTCGGTTCGCTCCAGCAACTGTCCCGTACCATTGGCATCTACTGAACGATTCGCCTGCAAAAGCAATTGCCCTACAGCCAGCCTTCGTGCCAGGCCGAGCCCGAAAATCGCAGTCGTTTGTGCAGTGTTGCGCCCTGCTGCTGAGCCAGAGTTCACATCCGAGCGTATAGCCCCCAAGCGAAGATATGCGCTCAGGCGTTCTGTCTGCTCGTGCCATGTCTCAAAGCGCAAACCATAGGTGTTGCTCTTCTCGCTACCGGTATTATCCGGGCTGAATTGCGTGACGTCGGCTGCCGCGAGCACGCGTAATCGCTGCGAAGTACGTAACGACCAGCCGAGTGAGCCGACTGCGTTGGAGTAGTCGATCTGGCTACCAAGCACTTGCCGGTCATAATCGATCTGCGAGTAAACTCCACTCAGCTGCAGCTCTGAACGCTCGCCAGTCGTGAATGCGGCGCTGGGCGAGGCGTAAATCCGGGAAGCTTTGTTCTTGCTCAGCGCGATACCGCCGTCACCTGAGCCGGGTGTGCCCAGCGATCCTCCCGTTGGGGAGAGCAACTCCGTGGTGACCACGTCCTGATTAGAGAAATCCGCTTCGAGACCATACCGGCTGCGTTCGGCACGGTGAGCCAAGACACTATTGACAAACCAGTCGGTGGTTTCCTCGTCCTGATTATCAGTGTACTTCGTCGCGCGAACGCGTGGGGTGAGCGTGAACTGCGTGCGCTGTGTTTGGGTCCCGAATGCAGCCAGTGCATCGACATAGCCGCCCGCTACATCGTCATGGATTGCAGACGGCTGCAGGCGCAGATTGCTGTTGTAGGTCGCACCGACTTCAACCTTGGGATCGACGGTATTATCCGCTGCGAATGCCCATGTGGTTGAAAGCAGCCATGTTGCCGCGACGCTGCCTGCTTGGCGGATTGTGCTTTTCCTATTGATCATGGTACTACCACTACGTCACCGCTCTGCAAGTCGATATTCTGTTCGAGGCTCTTGCCACGCGATACATCGGCATAACGAAAGGGGATCGCCACCTGTCCCGCTGCTGTCCGACGCAGGATGATGATACCAGCCGTCGCTGCGAAAGCATTTGTGCCGCCTGCCATGCTCAACGCCTGCATGACATTCACGCTGGGATTGGCCACGAACTCGCCAGGCCTGTTAACTTGGCCAATTACGTAGATCTTGTTACCCTTTACTTCCTGCACCGATACCGATACCACCGGATCGGAGATGTACTTCTTTAGGCGCTCTGTGAGCAGCTTTTGCAGGTCCGCGACACCCTTACCGCGAGCATCGACCTCGCCAGCCAGTGGAAAGGAGAAGCCACCGTCCGGCCGCACCAGCACGGGGCCCTGCAGCGATGGCTCGCGCCAAACCGACACTGACAGGACGTCGCCGGGTTGCACCGCGTAGATGTCCTCTGCCGCCATCCCGGTCAGGGGGCTGGCTGCCAGGACCAGCAGCGCTACGGTGCATCTAGAAACTCGACTCGCAATCATTCTGAAACTCCCGGGAAGCCAGTAAATTATCCGATTTTGCCCAGTCTACGGCTCAGGCCCGGATCTCTGTCAAGGAGTTACTTCGCAGATCCCGTCCCTGACTGATGAATCGGTTCTTTCGTGGGCTGTGCAATGGCCGGCCTGTTTCAGTCCTGTGACTTGTATGCTGCGATCCGGCCAAGGAATCCTTCACAATTTCGACGGATTATTTCGACAACATTACGCATCCGGTCCAACTGGCCGTGCTGTCCTTGCCAAGGTGTGGGTTTGATGCCGGATACTGAGTCCAAGCGGCCACTTCGTGAAGAGGCTTTCTCCATTCCGGTCGATACAGGCCGGGTCTTCGCGTTCCTGCATGAACCGGTTGCGCCCGCTGCCACGGCTGTCGTGATGGTGCACGCGTGTGCGGAGGAAAAGAATTGGGCGCATCGCGTCTATGTAAGTTTTGCGCGGAACCTGGCTCGCCGCGGCATTGCCGCACTAAGGATCGATTGCCGCGGAGAAGGTGAAAGTGACCTCGAATTCGAGGATTCAACGCTGGAGACGCGTGTCGCCGACGCTGTGGGGGCCGTCAGGTTTTTGCGGGCGCAACGCCCGGATCTGCGGAACATCGTGCTTCTCGGGCACAGGCTCGGGGCTATGGTTGCCGCACTCGCCGCTGTCGAGCTCGGAGGTGAACTCGGCGCTTTGGTGCTGTGGGATCCCGTGTACGACGGTCGCACATACTTGCTACAAGTCCTGCGACAGCATCTGGCGGCCCAGATGGCCGCTTCGGGACGTGTGTCGGTGCCGCGCGAGGAGCTGCTCCGGAAAATGACTGTCGGCGAGTTGATCGTTATTGAGGGCTATGGCTTCGGGGGCAAGTTCTGCAAGGAGGTGCTGGCAGCCTCTTGGGTAGACAATGCAGCAGTCTTTCGCAACCCGACGCTGATTACGGAAATTGCGAGCTCGGAAGTCCCGCGCCTGTCGCAGCAAGCGGAATCGATCGTGGGCGCGCATTCGGTAGTAACCGCCATTTCCGTCAAGGAACCTGCCTTTTGGCGCGAGAACCGCGACTACATTCAATGGGCCCCAGCGTTGACGGCTTCAACCGTTCAGTGGCTGGAGAGCCTGTAATCATGAATCAACTGCTGCACATACCCAGTCATTCCGGCGTGGATATGCTCTATGGAATGCTGGATTGCCCAGCAGGCGAACAAGGCAGCTGGCCTTTGGCGTGCATACTGTTAAGTCCTGGAGTCAAACCAAGGGTGGCTCCGCATCGGCTCTACCGCAAATTATCCGGTGAGTTCGTCAGGCGTAACATACCGGTGCTGCGTCTCGATTTTGCCGGTATGGGCGACTCGCAGGGGGTATATGACGCGAAGCTACTTGCCGACGTCTATACGCAGGTGCAGGCCGGGCAGCATATTGCCGATGTTCGTGCCGCCATGGATTACATGGCGCAACGGTTTGGGATCGGGAAGTTCTTGGTTGGTGGGCTCTGCGGGGCTGCTATCACCGGACTGCTCACAGCGGAGCGGGATTCGCGTATTGCAGGATTGTTCTCGATCGGGATGCCGGTTGTGCTTGTTGGCACTGAATCTGCTGCTGTCAGGCCGCCTACCGCAGCGTTGTTGACCGCCAATCGCGAGATATTTCGCCGCAAGGCGATGAACCCTCTCCACTGGGTTCGTCTGTTAACGCTGCAGAGCGACTATGGCCTGCTCTGGTCCGTAATGCGTGAGTCTCTCAAACGTGGCTTCCAGAAAGCAGCGGTATGGCGAAAGGACACCCCGCCTGAGAACCAGACGGGACAGGAGCCCGCAATGCCGGACTTTCTGGATCGGAATTTTGTCCGTGCCATTTTCAAGCTGGCAAATTCGGGGCGAGCGGCATTGCTGCTGTTCGGGGGCACCGACCGATACTTCTCCGAGTACCAAGAGTATTTTGCGGTGCCGTGGGCTGGCCAGATAGCGGCTGTTGGCGATCGAATCGAGTTGCAAGTAGTTCCGGAAGCAAACCATGTACTTGGGGAACCACGGTGGATTGAAAAGGCGAAACTGGCCGTCGGAGACTGGCTTGATCGCATCGTCCTGCCCGCGCCGGCCTCATCGGCAAAGCAGACGAAGTCGCTGCGCACGGAAGTCATAACCAACTTTGAGCGCTTCCTCCAGCTTCGTAATCAATGGACAGAAATGCTGGGTCGCAGCTCAAGCAACAGCGTGACGCTTACTTGGGAGTGGCTCACCACGTGGTGGCGGGTGTACGGCACAGATCGGCAACTTTGTGTGGTGGCACTATGGTCCGAGGGCCGGTTGGTCGGCGCGGCACCATTGCTGAGACGCAAGCGCCTCGCACTGGCCGCTTCCATCGTTCCTGTGCGCCGCATCGAACTGCTGGCCTCTGGTGAGGCACCGGGGCATCAGGTCTGTTCCGACTATATAGGCTGGATTGCTGAAGCCGGTACGGAAACTCAGGTGGTCAATGCTGTTCTGGATGCGCTGGTGGCTGGTCACTGTGGCACTTGGGATGAACTGCTTCTGCCCGACATGCAACTGGCGACACCGATGGTCGCTGCCTTGCTCGAGGCATGCAGACTCAGGGGCCTTGACTACGAGATTTTGGATCGTGAGGCGTGCCCTCTGATATCTCTCCCTGCGAAGTGGGATGCCTACATGGAAGGGCTGGGGTCGAGCCACAGGTATCGCGTGCGGCGCGCGCTGCGTGAGTTCGAAGCGGCCGGCGGAAAGTACCACGTGGCACAGCATGCAGACGAGCTTGCAGGTATGCAGGCCACACTGATGTCCCTGCACCAGACCCGCTGGACGGCTCGGGGTGAGCCGGGGGCGTTTGGCAGCTCGTTGCGTCGCAGCTTCCACCAGCAGTTCATGCCGCTGGCATTGGCGAAGGGTTGGCTGCGTCTTGGCGTGCTACGCATCGGCGATCAGTCGATTGGTGCCATTTACAACCTAAACTACGCCAACCGCATTTTCTTCTACCAGTCGGGGATCCTGCCCCAAGACAGCAATGCATTGCGCCCTGGCGTGTTGCTGCACGCCAATGAGATTGCGGCCGCCATCGATGCCGGTTGCCATGAGTATGATTTTCTTAAGCGTGGCGAGTCGCAGTACAAGGATAGCTGGGCGAATGGCAGCAGTGAGCTAGGCCTGGTGCGGGTGGCAAAGCCCGGGTTGAGCAATCGGCTGACGAAGGGGGCGCGTCGTGCGCGGATGCGGCTGGCAGTGATCAAGCGGGCGGTGATCAGGAAGAAGGACGGACAATGAAACGTGCATTTCTGATCACCATCGATACGGAAGGTGACCGGATGTGGTCGCGTCCCGCTTCCATCCAGACTGAGAACGCCAGATACCTGCACCGGTTCCAGCAACTCTGTGAACGGTTTGGTTTCAAGCCGACATACCTGACTAACTATGAAATGGCAGAGTCACGGGAGTTTCAGGAGTTCGGCAGGGACCTCGTTAGACGAGGCGCAGGTGAGGTGGGGATGCATCTCCATGCTTGGAATTCGCCGCCACTGGTCTCGCTCACCGGGCGTGACATGCACTACCAGCCATACTTAATCGAGTATCCACCGGAGGTGGTCGAAAGCAAGGTGGAGTTCATGACCCGTCTGCTCGAGGATCGCTTCAATGTGCCAATAGTCAGTCATCGCTCTGGCAGGTGGGCACTCGATGCCACGTATGTGCGCTTGCTTATCAAGTATGGCTATCGTGTCGATTGTTCGGTAACGCCAACGGTGTCGTGGAGTCGTCATCTTGGCAATCCCGCCGGGAGTGGTGGCAGCGATTACACGGACTATCCGGCGCAGGCTTATTTCGTGGATCCGGTTGATCCCGCAAGAATTGGCGGCAGTCAGCTGCTCGAGCTGCCAATGACCATCGATTTCAGCTACCCAGCGCCGGCAATCCTCCGAAGGACGGCGCTAGCGCGCTTGCCTTTGCTGCGTGGCGTGCTTTTGCGACGTAGCTGGCTGCGACCCCAGGTAGGCAATCTCAAGCAGATGCTGAAGCTTGTGCGGCGGAAGGTGCAGGCGGGCGCCCATTACATTGAATTCATGCTGCATTCCTCGGAGTTCATGCCTGGGGGTAGTCCGACATTTTCGACTGCAGAATCGATTGAGCGCATGTACGACGACCTTGTGCAGCTGTTCGAGTTGATCAGTCCGCATTTTTCGGGTTCCACGCTGGCAGAGTATGGCGCAGGCGTCGATGACGGCACTTACCCGGCACTACGCGTCGATCGGCCAGCATGATGAGGCTCGGAAGCCTGCTGCGCCGACTCTGGCATGCAGCATTCGCGGTTGAAATCTGGAACATCGGCGTTGTTCACGTGGACGCCGCCGAGCTCGTCGCCGGCGGCCGCCTTGGTCCTGTGCGTTGGGGGCGCATTCGTCCACACCTGAGACTGCGGGCGGATCCCTCGTTATGGCAGGCACCCGATGGGCTGCGAATCCTATATGAGGAGCTGCCATTCTATGGTGGCAAGGCTGGTATCTACAGTATCGCGATTGATGAGATTGACCAGGACCGATGCGGGCGACTTGAGATTGACCGACGCTTTCACCTTTCCTATCCGCAGGTCATCGAGGAGCAGGGCATTACGTACTGTATGCCCGAAGCAGCGTGTGCCAATGGGGTCGATCTATATCCCTGGGATCCCGCTCGCGCTGCATGGGGCGAGCCTGTGCGGGTTCTCGATGGAATTGCCGTCATCGATCCGACTGTGGTTCGTCATTCCGGAAAGTGGTTTCTGTTCGGCACTCTGCGCGGGGACACCGTCGATTCGCATCTGTGGATCTGGCACGCAGAGAGCCTGCTGGGTCCATGGGCTGTTCATGCCAGCGCTCCCATAATGTCAGTAAGCCGCACCGCGCGAGGGGCGGGCCCTTTTTTTGTCGCCGGCGGCGCTCTATACCGACCCAGCCAGGCCGGGCACAAGGGTTATGGGTGCGAGCTTTGTCTCAATCGTGTTGAGTATCTGAGTCCGGACGAATACAAAGAATCGGAGGTTCTTCGTCTTCTACCGGATCCCAGTGGGCCCTATCCCAACGGGCTGCATACCCTGGTCATGCGGGGGAATGTCGCCGTGATCGATGGCAAATGTTATGCGTGGCATCCACTGGCCGCCATCTCCAAGCTGATATGGCGTTTGCGTAGCGGCTGACTAGCTTCGCATTCGGGTGTGGCGGCGTGTAATGAAAGGGGGCAATCGCGTCCAAGCCATTCCCAGCATCTCGCGTACCTCCGGTGTGCCAATGCGCCATAGGAGCAGAACAAATGCCAGCACATAGAGAATGCTCAAGAGCGTCGCGAGGGGGATGTCGTAGGCGCTGCTGCCAACCGGAATTGCCAGCAGTGGCAGCGGCACGGCACAGGCCGCTGCTACACGTCCAATGCTGCGAAGCCCGAGTAATGCCGCGGGTCTGATTCTTGTCAGGCGGGAGAGTACGATCGTATGAACGGTCATTGAAACGACTTCTGCTCCAAGTACGGCAAAGATGGCGCCCAGCATGCCGATTTTCGGTAGCAGCAGAGCGAGTAAAGCGACATTGACCACTATGCCGGCCACCGTACTGTAGAGGTACACACTGGTCTTTCCGAGCAGCCTTAGCGGCACTCCGAAATCGACGAGGTGGGTCAGTATCGACAGAAGATAGACCTGAAACACAATGACAGCGGGAAGATAGCGGCTGGAAAACAGCACGACGACAATCAGCTCGGCGAAGCGCGCAAGCAGCAGCCCCAACGGGATCAGCATGATCGCGAACAGCGTATTGGATTTGTGCCAGAGGTCCAGCGAGGGTGTGCCGTCAGCGGAAGGTTCACTACTTGCCATATGTGGCAGCAGCGCGTCCGAGACCGAGTTGCGCAGCATGAAGAGCACGGGAACGGCATAGGTCCCCACCGCGTATTGCGCCAGCATCACGGTACCGAGAGACACTGTTATCAGAATGCTGCCAATGTATCCGTTGATCGTGGTGACTACCAGCGACATGCCAATCGGTAGGCAGTAGCGCAGTTGCGCAGCCCACAGCCCCGCATGCGGTGATCCCTTGTCTTTCTCCTTCAGCAGTTTCCACGCGATCGCAGAGGCAAGCAGGCGCAGGGCTTCGAGTGCCAGCAACGCCTGGATGATTGTGGCGATGTTCCGGGTAAGCAGCGCTGCGATGGCAACCGTGGTCAGGCGCAGGGCAAGGCGGCCGGACGTATAGTAGAAAGCCAGTGCGGGTTTCTTCTGTGCCAGCCACAGGTGCTCCCAGAAATCGATGTTGATGTAGAGCAGGGTGTAGGCCAGAACCGCCGCGCCGAATGAGCCAAGGAGCTCTCCACCTGAAAGCACGTTGGCCACTGCCGCCACCGCGGTAACCAGCAGTCCTGTGGTCGCTGTAAGAATTACAGTCTGTCTGACCAGTGCCCATGTATGACCTGAGTTTGCGGGGGCCAGGTACATCAGCCCCTGGCTCAGGCCGAATGCCGAGATGGTCATCAGCACACCGCTGTAAACCAGAAACTCCCGATAGAGACCGAACTCGTGTACCGGCAGCAGCCTTGCCAGCAGAATAGGCCCGATCATCATCAGGCCCACATTGCTGATGCGCATGATGAAGATGATCAACGATGTACGCGCCAGGCTCATGATGGGTGGGTCAGCGAATCAGCCATTCCAGGTCAGCAGTCAGTCCGGCGCGTAGTCTAGCGGTGAACGAAGCGGTCAGGTGATTGGTATCGCGATAAACCACTTCCGCATTCTGCAGTGGTTGACAGCGTTCGGAATCGCAAACGGCCGGCAGGGGATCCCAGAGCAGCAGGGCAGGGGACAAGGTGGCCTCGTGTAGCAGAATCGATTCAATCTCGCTGCGAAACTCACGTTCCCTTGCCACGCTTGTTGAGCATTGGTTGTTGGTGCGTCGAGCCAGGCACTCGGGTGCTGCATAGGGTAGTTCCGGTATGGCGCCAATAACCAGAGTTCTGGTTCCGGCTTCAGAAAGTGCCGCCACTGTGGTGGCAAGGGAGCTGGCAAACGATTGTATGGGCGTTGCCTGGGTGTCGTGCGCGGAGGTTTCCACCAGCCTGTGTGTTGAGGGGCCACCGGCTATGAGCGTAGGGTTGACATATACCGTCCACCGGCCTGCCAGCACGACGCCGACAGGACCCTGCCTCGCCAGGATCTGTATCTCCTCAAGCACGGCCTGATTGAAGCGCACGCAATCCTCATCAATTCTTCCATCCAGCAACCTCAGTATGTGTGCGTCGATCAGCGGCGGGCAAGCACTTCGTGTTCGCTGCAATACACTGATTTCGTGGCTAGCAGCATGGCTCGCGAAGAGTGGCATCAGCTGGTCAGCGTGGGAGTCTCCCCACACGACCAACGAAGGTTGCGCGGTGGGTGATCCGAAGCTGCATTTCGGAATATCGCTCAATCCCCTGAATGCGCCATCCTGGTGGCAGTGGGCGCCGGCCTCCCACGAATCACCTTTCGCACGCCAGAGTTCGGCATACGCTGGTTGCGATGACAGTTGATTCCGTGCGTAGAGTCCCAATGCGCCGGCACTCGCCGCGACACAGATCGACATCATCGCGCCTGCCGCCACAGTGGTAACGGGACGTGCAAACCAGCCGGGTTTCCGGTCCCGAATGGGTTGTTCAACCCAGCGGTAAGTGGCGAAAGCAAGCAGCAGCGAGACACCCCCCGCAAGTGCATCCCGGATCGGGTCCTGCATGCTCATATCCGCAGCCCGCCAGAGTGCAAGCAAGGGCCAATGCCACAGGTACCATGAATACGATACCTTACCGATCGCGACCAACGGTACGCTGCTGAGAAAACCACGAGATGCTGATCCATTCCGTGCGGAGCCACCAGCGATGATCAGCGCGGTGCCGCTGACGGGCAGCAACGCCCAGAATCCCGGAAATACACTCGACGTGTTCAAGCCAAAAAGGGCTATTCCAAGGGCCACCAGTCCCAGCCACGTCAAGCCCCTGCTGGTCACATGTGAAAGATTGCGCAGTGCAGGTACGGCCATTGCCAACAACCCACCAGCGGACAGCTCCCACGCCCGAAACTGCATGAGATAAAACGCTCGTTCCCGCGCTCCGTAGCTGGCAATCACGCAGCCGGCGAACGAGAGCAGCAGTAACGCAGCGAGTACGCCAGCCACTGTCCGGTTGCTGCTCCAGCCAGAACGACGTGCGGCAGCCCATGTGGCCAGCAGCAGTGCCGGGCATATCAGGTAAAACTGCTCTTCAACTGACAATGACCAGGTATGCAGTAGCGGCGCAAGTTCGGCGGCCTGATCGAAGTAATTGCCGGTCGATAACATGAAGTAGATATTGGATACAAAAGCCAGACTGGCGATGACCGACTTCGCCAGCTGTTGTTGTTCACCGAGCGGGGTCAGGTAGTAGAGTCCCAGCAGCATCGTGCTCAGCGCCACAACGCTATAGGCGGGCCAGAGACGCCTTATCCGGCGCGCGTAAAAATTCACAAAGTTCAGGGTGCCCGTAGCCTGCAGTTCGCGAAGCAGCAGGCCGGTTATTAGGAAGCCGGAGATCACGTAAAATACGTCCACTCCGACGAAGCCGCCGGAAATCACGCCGGCGTCAACGTGATAGGCAACTACCGAAGTCACTGCGATGGCGCGCAGACCATCGATGTCCGGTCGGTGCCCGGCAGCTGCGGGCGTCGGCGATGTTGACATGTCTAGAAGGGAGGGGCGGAGGCAGGGGGCGACTGTAGCTCAAGGAGCAAGGCTAACCCGGCAAAGCCGGCTGTTGTGAGACACAATGCACTGATTCCGGCACTGGCAAAGGAAACCACGTTACTGAATAGACTAGAATGATGGCAATTTGATGCGGCGGATCATCGAAACATGAGCTTCAGCGCGAGATTCAAGGGTACAGAAAGCTTTGCCGTCCTGATGCTGCTGTTTCTGGTTGGATATGGAGCGGCTGCAGTTGCGACTCGCACTTCCCAGCATGTATGGGGTGACGACTGGGCCCAGTACGTCAATCATGCCCGCAATATCGCCAGTGATCGTGACTATAACGATACCGGTTATATGTTCAACCGCCAGCGACCCAATATCGGTCCTCCCAGCTATCCGCCCGGGACGGCGCTGCTGCTCGCACCGGTCGAGCATTGGGCTGGTCTTGACATCAAGGCGCTGAAACTGGTTTCGATAGGCTGCTTGGTCCTGGCACTGGCAGCGGTCTTCCTGGTGCATGCCGGAAGCGTGGGTCCCATGGCGGCGCTGGCGGCATCCCTGTTGTTCGGACTGCATCCACAGGTCTGGGAGTATATCGGCAGCGTACTATCGGAGCCGCCGTTCATTCTCTTCAGTCTGGCAGCGTTGATTGCTGCGCGATGGCGACCGGGACTCGCTGCAAAGATGGGATGGCACCTGGCTAGTGGCGTTGTCGTCGGCTTGCTGGCCTACGCCGCCTTCGCGTGCCGAAGCATTGGCATTACCTTGTTGGCGGCATTATTTCTTTACGAGTTTGCCGGCGGCAGACTGCGCCGGCCATGGATCTGGGCCGTATTGATCAGCGCGGCAGCTTGCATGCTGCTGCAGTCGGCGATGCTGGGGTTGGCAGACTATTCGGAAGAATTGTCGCAGCGCAGCCTGATGAGGGTGCTGGTTAACGTCGGTGGTTATTGGGAGTCAATGGCATTTCTGTTGCCTTTGTCAGGCAGGCTTTCTCTGGTCACTCCTGCAATGGTGATCTTGCTGGCTGGTGTTGGCACCTATGTCGTTGCCTGCCGTAATCGGGAGCTGCAAAGTCACCTGGCAGGCTGGCGCTCATGGGTAGAGGCGGTGCCGCTGGAGATCTGGTACCTGCTTTGTTATGTCGGCGCGTTGATTGTTCTACCGTTTGCTCCGAATTCACGTTACCTGTTGCCGGTGTTCCCGATCATTCTGGCATTTGCCGTGTACGGCGGCATCGTGCTTGCGAATGCGCTGCGGTGGCAGCGAGTCGTCACGGCGCCTGCCGTAATCCTGTCAGTCGCTTACTACATAGTGTTGTGGAGGCACGAGCCGGCGATCGATCCTCAGGGCGGGGCATTTTGTGAAGACTGCCAGGAACTGTATTCCACAATAAAGTCGAGGGTGGCGGCTGACAAGGCGGTTGCATTTGCCAAGCCACGTGCTTTGGCGCTGCTGACCGACCGGCATTCCTGGATCTGGAGTGACAAGCGCAGTGCGGCTGAGACATGGAGCGAGTTTGCTGCAACCGGAGTGTCCTACCTCGTGACCGTGAATCCGTCGCATGAGCTGGCACCCATTTACCCTTCCTTTCTGTCGTGGGACGGCTGGCGTAGCCGTGCCGGTGCGACACTGGTATTCGAGAATGCAAGTTTCCGCCTGATAGAGATTGGCCAAGTAGATGCCGTGAGTAATCCATGAATCCTGAAATTGCCGTCCTGGTTCCCTGCTACAACGAGCAAGAAACTATTGCCAAGGTTGTTGCAGATTTTCGTGCGCATCTTCCCGGATGCTCGGTCTTCGTCTATGACAATGCATCGACAGATGAAACGGCCGTTCGTGCCCGTGCAGCCGGGGCCGTGGTGCGAACTGAACCATTGCCCGGCAAGGGCAACGTCGTGCGTCGCATGTTTGCCGATGTCGAGGCTGATGTTTATGTGCTCGTGGACGGCGACGATACCTACGATGCCGCCAGTGCCCCGATGTTTGTGAGCAGGCTGTTGTCCGAGTCGCTTGATATGGTCAGCGGCCTGAGGGTCGAGACCAGCGTCAAGGCATATCGACCTGGGCATCGGTTTGGCAACTGGATGCTGACGTCCCTGGTGGCCAGGATTTTTGGCAAGCGCTTCAAGGATATGCTGTCAGGGTATCGGGTAATGTCACGGCGACTGGTCAAATCGTTTCCGGCGCTGTCTGCCGGATTTGACATCGAAACCGAACTGACGGTGCATGCCTTGCAGTTGCGGGTGCCGATGGCGGAACTTCCCGCGCCTTACGGTGATCGTCCTGCCGGATCGGTCAGCAAGCTGCAGACGGTTGGCGATGGCTTCAGGATTCTGGGTGCAATCGGCACCCTGGTTAAGGAAGAGCGGCCGCTGCAGTTTTTCGGTGCCGCAGGCCTGTTGTTGGTGCTTGCAGCACTGCTGGTCGGTTTCCCGGTTGTCACGGAGTTCCTGCAAACAGGGCTGGTGCCCCGCATGCCATCGGCGATCCTGGCCACCGGGCTGGTATTGCTTGGCTTTCTTGGGTTTACCTGTGGACTGATCCTGCAAACGGTTACCAAGGGACGCTTGGAGCTCAAGCGCATGCACTACCTGAGCATTCCGATTCGCTTTAAGAGATAGCGGTTACCTTAAGAAACCAGCCCGTGACCGGGGTGGTCATAAATCGGAGAGAGGCATATGCGGCGCGCGGGCAGCTTCGTTATTGCTGGCGCCGTCGGCTTTCTGGTTGACGCCACGGTCTTGCACGTACTTGTGCGATATGTCGGCGCTGGACTCTATATCGGCAGGGCCGGTTCCTTCCTGTCGGCCTCGTATGTCACCTGGCTAATCAATCGGCATTTCACCTTTCGGGCAGCCGACAGCGGACAGAGCATGTTGGCCGAATGGTGGCGATATCTCTCCTCAAGTCTGGTGGGTGGCTGCGTAAACTATGGCGTGTATGCCTTGTTGGCGTCCCGCTTCGGCATTGTTCGTGAGCACCTTTACATCGGCGTAGCCTGCGGCTCGCTGGCCGGCATGCTATTGAATTTCTGCCTCTACTCAGCCTTTGTGTTTCGCCGCGCCGACCGTTCACAGAACTGAACCGACCGTTGACGGAGCCGAATCGTGAGCAAGAATTCCGAGTCCGTCCCGCTGCTCAATGGCCTGCGCGGAATCGCGGTGCTGGGCGTAGTCTGGCAGCATCTGTTCTGGGTCTTCAACATTCCCGGACAGCACCCGATTGCGATGGGGCCGTTGTTGCTGGCAGGCAATCCGTTTGCGAGCAACGGCTGGATGGGCGTCAATCTGTTCTTCTTCTGTTCCGGTTTTGTGCTGTTTCTCCCCTATTGCAACGGCAGGCGCAGTTTTTCCAGTCATGCCGATACGGTATGGTTCTGGAAGCATCGTGCCGCCCGCCTGTGGCCACTGTTCTACCTGTCACTGTTTCTTGGTATCGGGGTATCGGTAACGGCCGAAGAGCTGACTCATCCCAGCGTCATCGCCAGCGTCTTCATGGCAATGACCGGGCTGTTTGTGCTTCTGCCGTACACCTTCATGCCCATCGGCAACGGGGTGTTGTGGTCTCTGGGTGTTGAGGCGCTCTTCAGCGCAATATTCCCCCTGCTTGAGCGCGGTATCCGCCGCTATGGCATGGCGCACATTCTCGTTGCGGCGATCGTGCTCGGTCTGGCGTGCCGGACTCTTGGGTACTACTGGTTCCGCGAGCCCGGGCTTTACCTGAACTTTCTCAGCGATGGTGTATTGGGCAGGATGGATGATTTTGTCTGGGGCATGGCCTGCGCGCGGCTCTTTGCAGATGGCCGCTTGCCCAGAAACCCGGCAATCGTGTGGCTGGGCTGTGCGATGCTGCTGTCCAGTGCCGTGATTTCCGACATGTGGTTCGCTCTATGGACGCCCTCGTGGGTTCAGGCGGCCAACTTCACGCTCTTTAATTCGGGTACGTTCCTGCTAGTGTCCGGCTTGCTCACCGGTGGGGGCTGGCTGCGTCGTATTATCGAATTCAGGCTGCTACAGGTGATCGGCATGATGTGCTTCAGCATCTATGTCTGGCACTCCATTCTCTACATCGAGATGTTCACCCGCCCCGAGCGCTTTTCGATAGCCGACATGCGGCACGGGCTGCCCGGCTATCTGTTGGTATTGGTGGCTGTTTCCTGCCTGAGTTACCGCTTCATCGAGTTTCCGGGCAAGAGCTTCCGGGAACTCTTTCTGCTGGAGGGCTCCGGAAAAGAGCTAATTGGCGGCCCGAAATCGCCTAGTTGACGAATCGGCGACCATCTATGGGACGGGCAGGATTAGCGTCCTTTGAAATCGTCGGGTACTAGCTGGTGCCTTCCGAGGAGCTTGTAGAAGTCCGTGCGGTTGCGTTTTGCGAGGCGCGCAGCCTGGCTGACGTTGCCGCCAGTTATCTGCAGGATCTGGGACAGGTACGTGCGGGTGAAGTCGTCGCGGGCTTCGTCGAACGACGGCAATCGCTGCGAGGTGCCGGCGCCGAGCGAACTCTGCACGAGTTCCGCGCTGATGATCGGGCTAGTGGTGAGTGCAACGTTCTGCCGCACGATGTTTTCGAGCTGCCGGACGTTGCCAGGCCAATCGGCGCTGACCAGCATTTCCACCGCTTCGGGCGCGTAGATGTGCCGGGCGTGGCCCGTTTCCTTGGCAATCCTTTCCAGGAAGTGCGAGATGAGCAGCGGGATGTCCTCGCGGCGACGGGCCAGCGCGGGCATTTCGATCTGCACGACATTCAGGCGGTAGAACAGGTCCTCGCGGAAGTGGCCGCCCATGATCTGTTGCCGCAGGTCGCGATGCGTCGATGAGATGATCCGTACGTTGACGGGCACGGCATCCGTGCTGCCGACGGGGCGGACCTGATTTTCCTGCAACACACGCAGCAGCTTGATCTGCAGGCGCATCGGCATGTCGCCGACTTCGTCCAGCAGCAACGTGCCGCCGTCCGCCGCCTGGAACAGGCCGGCGTGGTCACGCGTGGCGCCTGCGAAGGCACCCTTGGCGTGACCGAATAATTCGCTTTCGAGCAGGTTTTCGGCCATCGCGCTGCAGTTGATCGCAACGAAAGGGCGATTGCGACGCGGGCTGGCCTTGTGAATGGCGCGTGCCAGCAGTTCCTTGCCCGTGCCGCTTTCGCCCGTGATCATGACGCGAGCGTCGGTGCCGGCGACCATGTGCGCCTGGGCAAGCCGCTCTTCCATGGTCGAGCTGCGGGTGATGATTTCGGAACGCCAGTCCTCCGTGGTGTCCGCGAAGCCGGAAACACGCAGCGCCTTCTGTACCTGGTCGAGCAGTTCCTGCTTTTCGACCGGCTTGGTCAGGAACGCGAACGCGCCGCTCTGCGTGGCCTGCACTGCATCCGGAATCGTGCCATGCGCGGTGAGAATGATGACTCTGAGGCCAGGGGCGCGTGTTTGAATTTCTTTCAACAGACCGATGCCGTCCATCTGGTCCATGCGCAAGTCGGTGACGACGAGGTCCGGGCGAACCCGCGCCAAGGCGGCGAGTGCGGCGAAGGCGCTTTCCACGGCTTCGACTTCATAGTTCTCTGCCCGCAGACGGATCGTCAGCAGGCGGAGAAGACCGGGGTCGTCGTCAACGACCAGCAGGCGGGCTTTGCGCTTCGACTGAGGATTCACTACGGGGCCCAGCGGTACCAGGGGGCGAAGGATTGCGCTCAATGATAGTCCTCTCTATGGCTCGGATCGCATCGAGTTTGGCTTGTGCCTCCTCGAGCGACTTGCGCAACTTGGCGTTTTCTTCAGCCAGGTTTTGCGCGCGACGTTCCGAGTTTGCCTGTGCGCGAGTACGTTCGTCGACTGTCGCAAGCACGCGACGGGAATCGGCCTCCAGTTTGAGGCGTGCAGTGGTTTCCTGGAGGACGACCGAAGCCAGCAGACGCTCGTTCGTGAGCAGTCGCTCAGGACTTGCCAGCAAGGTTTCGAGGAGCTTCTTGCCCTCGGCCGGTTTGCTGCTGGGGTGACCTGGTATCACGAATGCGACGGCCAGGCGAAGCGAGTTCGAGGTCGTCGGTGCGACGGCATAAGCGCGCTCGACATCGCGGAACAGATCCGCCTTTTGCGCTGGTTCGCTGCTGGCGAGCCGGTCCATCAGTTCGAGGTAAGGGCCCAGATCGACGGGGGCATTCTGCGCAGGCGGCGGGGTGGTTATGCCTCGGTCGGTCGCTGGCAACGTGCAGGCCGTCATCGCGAGCATCACCATGAGGATGGCGCTGACGGATGAAAGCTCCCGAAGGGTAGGCGTCCCCGGATCGGATCGATGCCTGCGAATGAGGGTCAAGATGGACATACCGTCAACTACGCTACCTCGGCCGCTTCCGTGACTGCCATCAGCGGCAACCGCACGCGAAAATGGGCGCCAGGAAAGACACCATCGACAATTTCGATGCTGCCACCATGCGCCTGCACGAATTCCGACACTACCGAGAGGCCGATGCCGGTTCCCTTGAGGTGACCCGATTGCGGCGCCTTCCCCGAGTAGAACGCCTCGAAGATCGCTGCGCGCTCGTCCTTCGGGATACCTGCCCCCGTGTCACCAATATCGAGGACCAGCCGCTGCTTTTCAACGTGGGCATGAATGTAAATGGTGCCCCCGCGCGGGCTGTACTTCAATGCATTCGACAGCAGGTTGTCCAGGATCAGCTTGAGCTTGGCACGGTCGGCCTTGAGCTCGATATCCTCGACTTTCAGTTCCAAGTGTACGCGTTGGGCGAGCAGCGTGAGCTGGTGGGTTTCGAGCGTCGACTTGATGAGCGGGCGCAACCTGAACTCGCTAAGCTCCAAGCCCGTGTGTCTTGCCTGCCACGCACTGAACGACAGCAGGTTCTCGATCAGGTGCTGCAGCTTGATGCTGTTGTCGCGCAGGATGGTGGTCACTTCGCGTTGGTTGTTGTCCAGTTCGCCCACCGCACCGTCCATCAGCAGTTCAGTGCCTTCGCGGATGTTGGCGAGCGGTGTCTTCAGCTCATGGGACATGTGCCTGAGGAAACGGTTTCGCTCCTGTGCCAGTTCGAGCAGGCGAATCCTCAGCCACTCGAGCTGCTGGCCGAGGGAGACCATGTCCGAGGGGCCACGGACGACGATGGCCTTTGAAAAGGTGCCTTTGCCGAGCTGGTTGATCGCCTGGTCGATTTGCCTCAACGGCCGCATCAACAGGGAAGTGAACAGCGCTACCAGAAGCGCGGTGATCAGGATCAAGCCGGCCGACTGCCAGAAGAGGTAGCTCTGGGTTTCCTCCGTGGCGGCCTGGAGACGCGATAAGCCGGTGTCGATCTGAGTGCCGGTGTACGTCGAGAGGTCGCCGGCGGCGGTGGACATCTCGTTGAACGCGCCGAGCGCAGTCATCAGGGCATCCGGGGCGGGGGCGGGCAATGCCAACACCGTATGGTCGAGCACCTGATGGCTGTTCCGCAGTTCCGCCAGATGCGCTTGGCGAGTCCCGTCGTTCGACAAGCGATCCAGGGCTTCAAGAGTTTCATTGAAGCGGTTGCGGGCATCCATGTAGACGTTCAACAATCCGGGATCATTGAGGACCTGGTAGAGCCTCACGCTTCGCTCCATGGCGGCAATCTGCTGGAACAGCTGCTGGGTGTAGTGCGTGGTTTCGACGCCTGACCGCACCAGCGCAGCGCTGTCGTCCGCCAGGGTGCGGACCTTGGCTGCCGAGTTGAACACCCCGAACAGCAACGGAATCGCCACCATCGCGAAGCCAGTGAGCATCAGTCCGGTCAGTGAGCGGGGGCGGAGGAAGCGCATCAAGGCAAATACTAGCAGTCCTGCCGACTTATTTGACTGCGTGCCGTCAACGATGCGCTAAAAAGCGACGAGGTACGCAGACGTCGTTACGCGCCCCCAGCCAATGATTGGCGATTTATTGACTATTCCTATATTAATCAGCTTGTTGAGAGTGTCAAGAATGACTTCACGCGAGGGCTTGCCGCATTCCTGAGGCTGCCATTGACTGGCTCGGCTTCCTCGCTAGTTTTGTGCTGTAACCTGCAGGACGCCAGAACCCAGCGGGCGCCACTTATGGGCTGACCGTGAGCGCCTCTCGAATCAGTTCCGCTGCAGCCCCGGCTCTTTGAGCAGCCGCTGTTCCCAGGCGAGCTGGGAGCGGGCAATGATCTCCAGGTTGTCGAAAGCTGGCTTCCAGCCAAGCACGCTACGTACCTGGTCCGCCTTCGCAATCAGACTCGGCGGATCCCCTGCCCGGCGGGGCTCTTCGATTTTGACCAGCGGCTTGCCGTTGACGCGCTCGACAGTCGCCAGCATTTCGCGAACGCTGTAGCCGTGGCCATAGCCGCAGTTGAGTGTCGTCGAGGCGCCCGCTTGGCGCAAGTACGCCAGGGCCTTCACGTGGGCGCCCGCCAGGTCCTCAACATGGATGTAGTCGCGCACGCCAGTGCCATCGGGCGTCGGGAAGTCTGTGCCGAAGATGGAGACATGCTGGCGTTTGCCGACTGCCGCTTCGCACGCGACTTTGGTGAGGAGCGTTGCTTTGAGAGTCGACTGGCCAATGCGACCACTCGAATCACACCCCGCTACGTTGAAATAGCGCAGCACAACATACCGGAGCGCGGAAGCAGCAGCGAGGTCTCGCAGCATCCACTCGCTCATCAGCTTGGAGGTGCCATAGGGATTGATGGGCACGGTAGGGGACGTTTCCGCCGCCACGCCTCCTTCCGGGGTACCGTAAACCGCCGCGGTGGAAGAGAAGACGAAGTGCTTGACCCCTGCATCCTGGCACGACTGCAGCAGGCTCCGCGTAGAGCACGTGTTGTTTGCATAGTACTTGAGCGGATTGGAAACCGACTCCGGCACGATCGTGTGCGCCGCGAAGTGCATGACTGTCTCGATGCCATGTTCGCGTAGCACGTTGCCGACTAGCTCCCGGTCGCCCGTGTCGCCAATCACCAGCTTGCCATGCAGGACGGCGCTGCGAAACCCCGTGGAGAGGTTGTCGAGCACGACGACCGACTCACCTTGATCCCCAAGCTGGCGAACAACATGGCTGCCGATGTAGCCGGCTCCGCCGGTAACGAGAATGGTCATGGGCGAGGGCATCCGTGATTGAGAGGGCAGCATCATCCCAGATCAGGGCCTGCTGTTTATTGATTTGCCTCCCATTGTTCCCAAACTTACTGCTCGCCTGCCCCCCACCAATCCCCACCCACTTCGTCTCTCTCCCCCTCCCCCTCACGAGAGAGGCTGGTAAATCAACTCTTCTGGCGAAGAGGTCGCACGTAGTGCGGGTGGGGGCCGCTGGTCTGTCATCATGCCGACATGGAAATCGCCACCGACCACCCTTATGACCGTTTGACCCCGGATGTGGTGATCGCCGCAGTCGAGGCGCTGGGCCTGAGGTGTGATGGGCGTACGCTGGCGCTCAATAGTTATGAGAACCGGGTCTACCAGATCGGTCTGGAGGAGGCGTCGCCCGTCGTAGTCAAATTCTATCGTCCCGATCGCTGGTCGACGCCGGCCATCCTGGAGGAGCACGAATTCTCCTGGGAGCTCAAGGAGGCCGAGATTCCGGTCGTGCCTCCGCAGCGTATCAACCAGCAGACGCTGTTCGAACACGAGGGCTTTCGCTATGCCGTCTTCGAGCGTCGCGGCGGGCACTGGCCGGAGCTCGGGTCCCGCGACGATCGCGAGTGGATGGGGCGCTTCCTGGGTCGCATCCACATGGTCGGCCGACGCAAGCCCTTCGAGCACCGCCCTGAGCTGTCGATAGAGCGGTTCGGTGACCTGCCTCGAGAGTTCCTGCTCGAGGACGAATGGATTCCGCCGCACCTGACGGCTGCGTATGAGTCGGTGACGAGTGACTTGCTCGACCTTGTGTACGAGCAGGTACAGCAGGCTGGCGACGTTGCGTCGATCCGGCTGCATGGCGACTGTCATCCCGGAAATGTCTTGTGGACGGACACCGGACCCCACTTCGTCGACCTGGATGACTGTCTCACTGGGCCGCCGATCCAGGACCTGTGGATGCTGATTTCCGGCAGCCGTCGCGAGATGGGGCAACAGCTAAGACAGATCATCGATGGCTACGTGCAGTTCGCCGAGTTCGATCATCGCGAGCTGGTGCTGGTCGAAAGCCTGCGCAGTTTGCGAATGATCCATTACGCAGGATGGCTGGCAGCTCGCTGGGAGGATCCCGCCTTCCCGAAGGCATTCCCATGGTTTGCCGAGCCGAGCTACTGGGAGCGACACGTACTCGCCTTGAGGGAGCAGATCGCTGCGGTCGAGGAGGGACCGCTCTTACTGGTGTGATCTGTCTGCGAGTCGAGACAGCCGCTGTAGTTACAGAGTGGCGGTGGTCTGTGGTAGCGTTTCAGCGGCGGGTGGAAAAACAGGACTCTTGAAACATGCAGTCATCGGCCGACTTCCGGATGCGAGCGCTGAAGCAATTCGTGCTGCTTGCGGCCGTGTTGCTTGGCGTCTCCGCGTGTGGAGGCGGAGGGGGCAGTGGAGGGAGTGGCGGGAGCACTTCCAATGTCACGATCAGCGGCAAGATCACGTTCGACCGCGTGCCGTTCAAGGCTACGCCTGGCACTGGCCTCAATTTCAACGGCATCATCGAATCGGCTGCACGCAACGTGGTCGTCGAGGCCGTACAGCCGGGTAATGTGTTGGGCGGCGAGACTGTCGTTGCGTCGACAACGACCGATGTTGCCGGCGACTACACAATGCAGGTCCCCGCGAACACAACAGTGTTTATTCGCGCCAAGGCGCAGATGCTGAAGACGGGTACGGCGCCCACCTGGAATTTCAAGGTACTCAACAACACGAGCAGTGACGCGTTGTATGTCATGGATGGCACTGCGGCGAGTTCCGGCAGCGTGAGTTCCACTCGCAACCTTAGGGCGACGTCCGGCTGGGGCGGAACTACCTATACCGGCACGCGGGCCGCGGCGCCGTTCGCCATTCTTGACACGATGTACCACGTGAAGTCGCTGATTCTCTCGGCCAAGGCGGATACGGCATTTCCGGCCCTCGACCTGTTCTGGAGCGTGAACAACCGGCCCGCCTCGCCGTTTTGCCCGGATGCCGGCAACGTTGTGAGTTCGCTGTATACGACGTTCTCGGCGTCAAACCCGAATGATGAATGCAGTACGCCGACCGCAGGACGAGATGGGATCTATATCCTCGGTGACTACAGTCAGAACGACACGGACGAATTTGACCAGCACGTGATTGCCCACGAGGCGGGACACTACTTCGAAGACAGGTTCTCTCGTTCTGACAGCATTGGCGGAGAGCACGCGATCAACAGCAAACTGGATTTGCGGGTCGCGTTTGGCGAGGGCTGGGGCGACGCGTTCGGTGCTATGGCTCTGAACGATCCCGTTTATCGCGATTCCACTGGTGCGAACGCCGACGGCGGCTTTAATCTGGAATCGAGCACGCCATCCGCACCGGGTTGGTTTTCGGAGTTCTCCACGTTCAAGATCCTGTGGGATCTTTTCGATGGCGCGAACGAGCCCAATGACACTGTGGCGCTGGGCTTCACCCCGATCTACAACGTAATGACAGGCGCGCAGTCCTCCACCGACGCGCTGACCGGGATCTTCCCGTTTGCCCGCGCCCTCAAGGCCAGCAATGCGGCGGCAGTGACCGGCATCAATGCGTTGCTTGCGGAGCACAGCATTGTCTCCAATGTCGATGACTTCGGTAGCTCCGAGACGAATGCCGGTGGTTCGGCCGACGCGCTGCCCATTTACACTGATATTCAGCCAAACGGCGGCACGCGACAGGTTTGTGGCAATGCCGATACTGTTATCGGTTTCTACAACAAGCTTGGTAATCGCCGCCTTCTCCGATTGGTGCTGACGCAACAGACCACAATAACGGTCACGGCTACGGGTCCGGCCGGGACGCCAGCGCCAGATCCGGACGTCTACCTGTGGAAACGTGGGCAGCTGCTCGCTATCGCTGATGCAGTCGGGGTTCAGGAGATTCTGCCGATGGCGGGCCAGCCGCCCCTGAGCCTCGCCGCTGGCACTTATGTGATCGAGGTCTTTGAATACAGTCATACCGATGCCGCCGAGCCACAGCGTGGGCGGACCTGTATTAATGTATCGCTGACGGGTTGATCTTGAAGGACCAGCGGAGACTGCGACTGATGAAGACGACAACGGGTTTCTTGGCTGCCATGGCTGGCGCGTTGCTACTGTCCGGCTGCGGCTCTGAAGAAGCCGCCCCCCCTCCGGTCATCAAGGCGGCGGCTCCCAAGCCCATCCTGAATGCAGACGATCCTGCGGCCAAGATGGCCAAGGCGGTCAGTACGGCCAAGACGGGCGCTGCCGTCGAATTGCGCTACGAGATCAGTGCCAAGCCGACGGTCGGGGTTCCATTCGATGTCGACCTGGCCCTCGTGTCGGGCGCCGAAGCCGAGACGATGACAGTGGTGATTGCCGGCATGCCCGGACTCACTGTGGCGGACGAAGTGGTGGCCCCGCTGACGGATGTGGTTGCCGGGCAGGTTTATCCGCACAAGTTCACGGCCCTGGCCGAGCAGCCGGGGGTTTACTACATCAGCGTGACGGTCACGACCCTGCGGGGGGCGATTACCCAGGCCAGGACCTTCTCGATCCCGGTGCTCTTGGGCGACCCTGCCGCGGCCCGCAAGCCGACCGTAGAGCCGCAGAAGGACGCAAAGGGGCAGGCCATCCAGTCGATGCCTGCTGAGGAAACCTCCCGGCCCAAGTAGTCGAGTGATGTGGGGACGGGCGCCCCCCAGGCCCAAGGGTGGGCTCGAGGCCTGAATCTCCCGCAGATTGCACGAATTTGGCCCGTTCCGGCCTCGTCCGGAGACCGGTTGGGGGGGCGGAACCCCTGATCCTGCTCGCTATTACACCCTTCCCCCGTATAATCCGCGGCCTTCACACTCCAGGCTGCCTATTTAGTGACCACCTCGACCTTAAGAAACATCGCCATCATCGCGCACGTCGATCATGGCAAGACCACGCTCGTCGACCAGCTGCTGAAGCAGTCTGGAACCCTTGATGCCCGCAAGGCGTCGCCCGAGCGCATCATGGATTCGAACCCGCTCGAACGCGAACGCGGCATCACGATCCTGGCCAAGAACACGGCCATCCGCTGGCGCGACTATCGCATCAACATCGTGGACACCCCCGGACACGCGGACTTCGGTGGCGAAGTGGAGCGCGTGCTGTCGATGGTCGATTCCGTGCTGCTGCTGGTCGATGCCGTCGACGGCCCGATGCCGCAGACCCGGTTCGTGACCCAGAAGGCTTTCGCGCACGGATTGCGTCCGATCGTGGTCATCAACAAGGTTGATCGCGACGAGGCCCGGCCGAGCTGGGTGGTCGACCAGACGTTCGACCTGTTCGATCGCCTGGGCGCGACGGAAGAGCAGCTCGATTTCCCGATCGTCTACGCATCTGCGCTGCGCGGTTTCTCCGGCCTTGATCCCAAGGAGATGGGCAGCGACATGACGCCGCTGTTCGAGGCCATCATCAGGCATTGCCCGCCACCGGACGTGAATGAAGACGGACCTTTGCAGTTGCAGGTCAGTCAGCTCGACTACTCGAGCTACGTGGGTGCCATCGGCATCGGTCGCATCAAGCGCGGCAAGCTTAAGCGCAACAGTCCTGTGGTCGTCGTCGACCGCGAAGGCAAGGTGCGCAACGAGCGCATCATCCAGGTGCTAGGCTTCCTCGGCCTCGACCGAATTGAAGTGGATGAAGTCCTGGCGGGCGACATCGTGGCTTTCGCGGGCATCGAGAAGCCGGAGATTTCCGACACGATCTGCGATCCGGGTACGCCTGAGGCATTGCCTCCGCTCGTCGTGGACGAGCCGACGATCAGCATGACGTTCGAGGTGAATACCTCCCCGTTCTGCGGCAAGGAAGGCAAGTTCGTCACCAGCCGCCAGATTCGGGACCGCCTGCTGCGCGAAGCCGTGCACAACGTCGCCTTGCGCGTCGAAGATACCGAAGATCCGGACAAGTTCCTCGTGTTCGGTCGCGGTGAACTGCACCTCGGCATCCTGCTCGAGAACATGCGTCGTGAGGGCTACGAGCTTGCCGTATCCCGTCCCAAGGCGGTCACCAAGGTCATCGACGGCCAGATGTGCGAGCCGTACGAGACCGTCGCGATCGATCTTGACGAGTCGTCCCAGGGTAGCGTCATGCAGGCACTGGGCGAGCGCGGTGGACAGCTCACCGGCATGCTGGGCGATGGCAAGGGCCGCGTTCGTCTCGATTACATCGTTCCGGCGCGCGGACTGATCGGCTTCCAGACGGATTTCCGCACCATGACTTCAGGCACGGGCCTGCTGCACCATGTATTCGACCACTTCGGTCCGGTGCTGCAGAAGGAAATCGGCCTGCGGCAGAACGGCGTGCTGATCGCGAACGGGCAGGGCAAGGCGCTGGCCTACGCGCTGTTCACGCTGCAGGAGCGCGGCAAGCTGATGATCGGCCATGCGGATGAAGTGTATGAAGGCCAGATCCTCGGCATTCACAGCCGGGACAACGACCTCGTCGTGAATCCGCTCAAGGCCAAGAAGCTGACCAACATGCGCGCGGCCGGCAGCGACGAGAACATCATCCTCGTGCCCCCGATTCGTTACACGCTCGAGCAGGCGATGGAGTTCATCCAGGACGACGAACTGGTCGAGGTGACCCCAAGCCAGATTCGCCTGCGCAAACGGGCGCTCAAGGAGCACGACCGCAAGCGCAGCGGCCGCTCGAAGGAATCGTCGGAAGACTGATTCCCCAGGGTGCCGGGCAGCGTTCAGTCGCTGCCCGGTGCATTAGACATAACCTCAAGTCCCCCTTGAGGAAATCCCTGTCTTCTTTCACATAAATCGGGAGCCGGTTCACACCGGCACCTGCCGCGAAGCTTCTACGATGGCAAGCGCCATTGCGTCACTCCTTGATGGTCGGGGAGTGCCTGGAGTCATTCGCCCCTCATGCATCGCCAGCTCAAAAAGCAGATCGACGAAGCGACCGCGCCCGACGGGCGGCTCGACCCCGAGCGGCTGTTCGAGCTGGTTGCAGCGACCTACGTGAACATGGACGAGGAGCGCCGCGGCATCGTGCGCTCCATGCAGATGATGTCGGAGGAGGCGACTGCGCTCACGCGGGAGATCCGCGAAAGCACTGCGAGCCAGTTGCAGGCCATCCTCGACAACGTCAAGGACGCCATCATCACGGTGGCGGAGTCCGGCCACATTGCCACAGTCAACGGTACCGGTGAGCGGGTGTTCGGCTACAGCGAGCAGGACCTCATCGGTCGAGGGCTGACCTTCCTGCTGCCCGAGTTGCCGGAGGGCGCGTCGTTGGCCCAGGCGCTGGACCAGTTGGCTGCGCGCCTCGACGATACCCAAGCGGACCTTGCACCCCAGGAGGCGATCGCCCTTCATGCGAACGGCAGTCGCTTCACGGCCGAGCTTGCAGTCAGCAAGGCCAAGGTCAATCGCGAGAACGTCTACATCGTCTGCCTCCGCGATACCACCGAACGCAAGACTTCCGAGGCTGCCTTGCGGGAAAGCGAGGCGCGCTATCGCACGCTCGTACAGCACGCCCCTGAATGCATTGTGGTCCTTGATCTGGACCAGGGCAGGTTCGTCGAGGTGAACGACAACGCCTTGCGCTTCTTCAGGATGGAGCGCGAGCAGCTGTTGCGGCTCGGGCCAGAGGGCGTTGCGCCGGCATTGCAGCCGGACGGGACGTCGTCAGTGGATCTCTGCAAGGCCTACATGGAGCGGGCCCTGAATGGAGAGGCACCGGCATTCGAGTGGACGCTTCGGGATGCAATCGGTAATGACATCCCCTGCGAGGTCCGGCTGGTTCGTCTGCCTGCTTCGAACAGGAAGCTGATTCGCGGCAGTATCATCGACATCACCGAACGCAAGCGCGCCGAGCTGATCGTTGGAGGCGAGAAACGAGTGTTCGAGCGCATGGCAGCCAATGTCGATCTGGGCATGACGTTGCTGTCGTTGGTAGAGGCCGTCGAACGTGTGGCGACGGACAGCCTGTGTGCCATCCGGCTGCTCGATCCCGATCGCTCGACCCTGACACTCTCCGCCGGGCCCAAGCTCACGGACGACTACGCGCAGGCGATGCGTTCCGTACCGGTGGCTATCCGGAATGGCTCGTGCGCAGCGGCGGTCTACCTTGAACGGCAAGTGATCGTCGCGGACATCGCACGGGACGCGTATTGGGAGAATCGGCGCAAGCAGGCATTGTCCGCGGGCCTCAGGGCGTGCTGGTCAACCCCGATTCGCGGCTCCGATGGCTGCATCATCGGTACGTTGGCCCTGTACTTCCGTTCGCCGCGTAACCCGTCGGGCCGCGATTTCGACTTGATGTCGAGGATGACGCAGTTGGCCGGGATTGCGATCGAGCGCCGACGCGCCGAGGACGCGCTCCGAACCAGTGAGGCCCAGTATCGCGGTCTGTTCGACAATGTCATTGAAGGCGTCTACAGCTCGACCTGCGATGGCCGGTTCGTGTCGGTCAATCCCGCGCTGGTTCGCATGGTCGGGTGCGCGAGCGCGGCCGAGTTGCTCGCCATTCCCGCCAATGAAATGTATGCGGATCCGGAGGTCCGTTCGGAGATCCGTGCCGCGCTCGAACTCGATGGCGAAGTCCGCAACGCGGAGTTCCAGCTGCGGCGTATTGATGGCACGACGTTGACAGTCGTCGAGAACGCCAGGGCCGTCCGCGGCAAGGACGGCGAGGTTGTCGGATTCGAAGGAACCGTATCGGACATCACCGAGCGCAAGCGAGCTGAAACGCAGGTGATCGAGGAGAAGGAAAAGGCGCAGACCACATTGAGGTCCATCGGTGATGCCGTCATCACGACGGATGCCGAAGGGCGGGTCGACTACGCCAACGCCATTGCCGAGGAACTCACAGGCTGGCCGTTGGAGGAAGCCCGGGGTCGGCCGCTGGTCGACGTCTTCGGCTTGTTGAATGAAGCGACGCGCGAGGCCCTGGAACATCCGGTGTTGCGCTGTATCCGTGAAGGACAGGTCATCAAGCCCGTTGAGCAAGCCGTGCTGGTGACGCGCAAGGGACAGGAAATCGCGATCCAGGATTCCGCGGCCCCGATCCGTGATCGGGCAGGCAAGGTGATTGGTGCCGTCATGGTGTTCCATGATGTCAGCAAGGAGCGGCGTCTGCAGCGCGCGCTGACCTACCAGGCGACCCACGATGCATTGACCGGCTTGATCAATCGTCGCGAATTCGAGCGTCGCGTACAGGACGCCCTGTTGCAGGCGCGCTCGGGCAACGACGTGACCCATGTGATGCTTTACCTCGACCTCGACCAGTTCAAGGTGGTCAACGATACGTGCGGCCACCAGGCGGGCGACCTGCTGCTCAAGCAGATTACCGGATTGCTGCAGACGCGCGTGCGCACCACCGATACGCTCGCGCGGCTCGGAGGTGATGAGTTCGGCATCCTGCTGCTCGACTGTTCCATGGATTGGGCGGCCAAGGTGGCGGAGAACCTGCGTCAGGCGATTCGAGACTTCCGGTTCGTCTGGCAGGACGGCGCGATGAACGTGGGTGTGAGTGTCGGCATTGTCGAGATCAATCGCGAGAGTGAAAGCATTGCCAGCATCCTGAGCGCATCCGACGTGGCGTGCTATGCCGCCAAGGATTCCGGGCGCAATCGCATTCACATGTATGAGCACGGTACTGCACCGGAGCGCCATCGCGAGATGCAATGGGTATCACGGCTCACTCGTGCGTGCGAGGAGAACCGGCTTGAGCTTTACTATCAGCCGATCGTCGCGATCGGCAAGAACCCCGATACACGAGGGCACTACGAGCTGCTGCTGCGGATGCGCGGAGAGAACGGCGCCCTGGTGAGCCCGGCAGAGTTCATACCCGCCGCCGAACGCTACAACCTCATGCCCGCGATCGACCGTTGGGTGGTGCGGCACGCGCTCGGTGCGCTGGCCCACTATCGCAGCGATGGTCCGCCGGAAGGCGGGTACACACTGTCGATCAACCTGTCCGGTACGTCGCTCAACGATGACCGCTTCCTCGAGTTCATGATCAACGAACTCCAGTCCTATGACCTGAGTCCCGGGTCGGTCTGCTTCGAGATCACCGAAACGGCGGCCATCGCCAACCTCGCCAACGTCGTCCACTTCATGAAGGAACTGCGCGAGCGGGGCTGCCTGTTCTCTCTGGACGATTTCGGCAGCGGGCTGTCTTCCTTCCTGTATCTCAAGAACCTGCCGGTGGACTACCTCAAGATCGACGGCCAGTTCATCCAGAACGTGACCACCGATCATGTCGATCGCGCGATGGTGGAGGCGATCGCCCAGATCGGCAGGGCAATGGGCCTCAAGACCATTGCCGAGCGTGTTGAATCAGCCGAAGTGCTCGCTTGCCTGGGCGAAATCGGCATCGACTATGCACAGGGCTGGTATCTGGCGGCCCCAGAATCCGTCGAATCGTTGAACCGGATTACCTGCTCGACCACGGACGTGAGATTCGTTCAGTCCGCCTGACCCCCGGGGCCTCGACGGCACCGCTGCTGGCCTGCACCATCTCACCCGAAATCAGGCATAGTTGCGCCTTCCACGGGCTTAAGCGGCGGATAACAGCGTCCCTTCCTTCCATGTCAGGTCAAAATAACCTGTTGAATGGCAAAGTCATTCCGGTTTCCGTCGCGCCCATGATGGCGTACACGGACCGGCACTTTCGCTATTTTCTCAGGCTACTGAGTCCGAGCGCGCTGCTCTATACCGAGATGATCACTGCGCAGGCGCTGAAGCACGCCGACCCGGCCCGATGGCTTGCCTTCAGCGACGCGGAGCATCCCGTCGCCTTGCAGGTCGGTGGCAGTGAGCCCTCCGATCTCGCGCACGCAGCCAGACTGGGGGCGGCGTTCGGTTACGACGAGATCAACCTCAATTGCGGCTGCCCGAGCGATCGGGTCCAGAGCGGGCGGTTCGGTGCGTGCCTCATGGCCGAGCCGGATCGGGTTGCAGAGTCCGTGCGCGCGATGCGCGACGCTGTGTCGGTCCCCGTGACGGTGAAGTGCCGGATCGGCATTGAGCCCCGCACCGAGGGTGGCGATGACTATGCGTTTCTCTCGGATTTCGTCGGGCAGGTTGCGGCAGCCGGTTGCTCGGTCTTCGTCGTGCATGCACGCAAGGCCGTGCTGGGGGGGCTGAGTCCGAAGGAGAATCGCGAGATCCCACCGCTGCAGTACGGAGTGGTCGGACGGTTGAAGGCCGAGTTTCCCGATTGCGCTTTCGTGCTGAATGGCGGAATTCGCACTGTCGCCGATGTGCGACGCCACCTTGAAACGTTTGATGGCGTCATGCTCGGACGCGAGGTATGCGAGAACCCGTACATTCTCGCGGAACTGCACCGTGCGGTCGTTGACCCCACATGGGAGCTGCCCTCGCGAGAATCCATCATCGAAGGCTATGCCAAGTACGTCGAGGCGCGGCTCGCAGAGGGCTATCCGCTGCGTTCCATGACAAGGCACGTGCTGGGGCTGTATGCGGGCCTTCCCCGCTCCCGTTCCTGGCGCCGCTTCCTGAGCGAACAAGGCCAGGTCGGGCTGCCCGGTCCGCAGATGCTGCTGGAATCCCTGCGGATTGTCCGGGCTGCTTGAAAGGCGGCCCTTTTGTCCGATACGGCTTCGGCGTTATACATAAGCGGGTGGGCAACGCTTTCTGCATATATAATTCCACGAGCATGAGTACAGGGCATTAGCGAATGGGCAAGGATGTTGAAGTCGCAATCCTGTTTGCCGACGTCGTCGGCAGCACCAGGATTTACGAGGTCATGGGAGACCTTCGTGCCCGCGACATGGTCCTCACCTGCGTCGACATCATGCGCAGCGCCACCGAGCAGAATCACGGCTCGGTCATCAAGACGATCGGGGACGAGATCATGGCAACGTTCCCCACGTCGAATGACGCCGTCAATGCGGCGAGCCAGATGCAGCACGATATCGTCAGCCATTCCGAACTTAAGGTAGAAGGTCAGTCGGTCGCCATTCGCATTGGCTGCCATTACGGCCCGGTCGTGGTCGAGAACCGGGATATTTTCGGCGCTGCCGTGCATACCGCCAATCGCATGACCAGCCAGGCGAAGGCCGGGCAGATCATGATCACGACGGCAATGGTCGAGGGACTGCCGCCGGAGTGGCGCTCGGCAGTCAGGCAGATCGATGTCGCCACCCTGCGCGGCAAGACCAGCGAAGACGAGCTGTTCGAGGTGCTGTGGCAGAAGGAAGACGCGACGAGCATGTTGCCGGCCCTGGCACTGAATGTGGCAGGCAATAGTCGTGACAGGCAGCGTGCGCGCCGGTTGCGGTTGCACTTCCATGGCAAGGAGCTCGTCGTGGATGACGGCCACGGCAGCATCTCCATCGGGCGCGCCGAAGAAAACGACATCGTGATCAAGGGCAATCTGATTTCCAGGTTGCACGCCAGGATCGAATACAGCCGCAACAAGTTCACGCTCATCGATCAAAGTACCAACGGTACCTTTGTCACCACGACTGAGGGAGAGGAGTCATTCGTCCGCCGCGACAGCATGCTGCTGAACGGCGAGGGCATGATCGGCTTCGGTCGCGTGCCGGAAAGCGGATCTTCGCTGACAGTCAAGTTTGCTTGCGAGGAATAAAAAAAGAGCCTGCTTGCGCAGGCTCTTGCTTCCTTTATCGGGAGGCGGCCTCCCGGAAATCGATCAGCCCAGTCGCGCCAGGACCTTCGCGTGTTCCTCGCGCAGGCGCTCTGGCGTGCGCTGGCCGAAATCGTTGAGATACTTGCCGATGTCTGCCATTTCGTGCTGCCAGGCGGCCTTGTCGATCGACAGCAACTGTTCGAGCGTTGCCGGGTCCAGGTTGAGGCCGGACACGTCGAGATCCTTGGCATGGGGCAGGTAGCCGATAGCCGTGTCCTGCGCACCGACCTTGTCCTCGCAGCGATCGAAGATCCACTTGAGAACACGCAGGTTGTCGCCGAAGCCCGGCCACATGAACTTGCCGTTCTTGTCCTGGCGGAACCAGTTGACGTGGAACACCTTGGGCAGCTTCTGC
>JBEBIT010000165.1:0-1855 GCA_040080215.1 Steroidobacteraceae bacterium | reverse complement strand
GCCCTTGTGCAGGTGCGAACGATCGATCTTCACCTGGAAGCGTCGGCCTGGCGACGTCGGTTTGGATTTGATGAGAGCCATGATTCTCTACTTACGTTCTAAGACAGGGCTGCGAAGCGTCAGGCTTCCGTGCCAGCCATATCGATGGTC
This sequence comes from Steroidobacteraceae bacterium, assembly GCA_040080215.1. Taxonomy (GTDB): domain Bacteria; phylum Pseudomonadota; class Gammaproteobacteria; order Steroidobacterales; family Steroidobacteraceae; genus CAIUGU01. The sequence goes on along the minus strand of JBEBIT010000165.1, from coordinate 1,705 downwards.
TGGCCGGGAGCAAGCCGCACATACGCCTTCTTGAAATCGCCGCGGCGACCGATGCGCTGACCGAAGCGCTTCTCCTTGCCGACCGCATTCACGACCTGCACGGCAGCGACCTTTACTTCGAACATCAGTTCGACGGCGGCCTTGATGTCAGGCTTGGACGCATCGGTCCGCACCTTGAACACGAACTGGTTGCCGCCCTCGGCTACCCGCGCGCTCTTCTCGGATACGTGCGGCCCGAGCAGCACGCCCATCAGCTTTTCCTTGTTCATGCCAGCCTCTCTTCAAGCTGACGAACGGCGCCAACCGTGGCCAGCACCTTGTGGTGATACGCGAGACTGACCGGATCGACCGCAGCCGCCGGCAGTACGTCAACGTAGGGCAGATTGCGCGCCGCGAGCTCCAGCTTCTCGTCGTGCGCCTCCACCAGGATCAGCACGCGCTCCAACCCCAAACCCTTCAGCTTCTCGACAAGCATCTTGGTCTTCGGGGCTTCGAGCTCGAAGCCATTGACCACCAGCAGGCGATCCTGCCGGGCAAGCTCGGACAGCATTGCCTGGATGGCAGCGCGGTACATCTTGCGATTGACCTTCTGCGAGAAGTCACGGGGACGGGCTGCGAAAGCGCGACCGCCACCGACCCAGATCGGGCTGCGGATGGAGCCGGCACGTGCCTGGCCGGTGCCCTTCTGGTTCCACGGCTTGATGCCGCCGCCGCGAACCTCGGCCTTCGACTTCTGGCGCTTGGTGCCGGCGCGGCCCGCTGCACGATAGGCAGTGACCACCTGGTGAACCAGCGTCTCGTTGTACTCGCGCGCGAACGTCGCGTCGGACACCGAAATTTCCGTGTCCTTCGCCGCCTTGGCGGAATCGGGAATCAACTTGAGTTTCATGAGGCGATGCTCTTGGCTTTGCTTCTGCTAGCGCTCTTGACTGCTGCTAGCGCGTCACTTCTTCGCAGGCGTCTTCGCGGGCGCCGACTTGGTCGGAACCAGCTTGACCCTGCGGGCCTTTGCTGCCGCCTTGACGGAAGGACGCACGATGACCTGGCCGCCGGGGGCTCCCGGCACCGCACCGCGGATCAGCAGGAGATTCTTGTCGGCATCGACGCGGACCACTTCGAGATTCTCGATGGTCCGGCGCTCAACGCCCATGTGACCCGCCATGCGCTTGCCCTTGAACACGCGTCCAGGGGTCTGGCGCTGGCCGATCGATCCAGGCACGCGGTGCGACACGGACACGCCGTGCGTTGCAGGCATGCCGCCGAAGTTGTGGCGCTTGATGACGCCGGCAAAACCCTTGCCGGTTGTCGTGCCGGTGACGTCGACGATCTGACCTACCTTGAAGAGGTCGACCTTGATCTCGCCGCCCGCAGCCAGATCCTGGCCTTCGCCGTCGGCGAGCCGGAACTCGGCCTTGGCTTCGCCCGGCGCGACCTTGACCTTGGCGTAATGGCCAGCCAGAGGCTTGGAAAGATGGGATGCCTTGCGGGTGCCAAAGGCAACCTGCAATGCCCGGTAGCCGTCGGACTCGACGGACTTGACCTGGGTGACCCGATTGGGCAGCGCCTCGATCACAGTCACCGGGATTGCTTCCCCGGCTTCCGTAAACACGCGCGTCATGCCGCGCTTGCGGCCAATGATGCCGATCGTCATCGTTTATCCTCGTTCACCGCGCCTGGCTACAATTGGCCGGCGCTGCCTTCAACC
>JBEBIT010000164.1:0-1861 GCA_040080215.1 Steroidobacteraceae bacterium | reverse complement strand
TCTCGGCAACGCCGGCACGGCCATTCGCCTCATGACCGGATTGCTGGCAGGGCAGGCGTTCGACTCCGAACTGGTCGGCGACTCCTCACTGATGAATCGCCCCATGGAGCGGGTCGCGAAGCCGCTCAGGCTGATGGGCGCGAAGATCGAGACTCGGGAAGGCAAGCCACCAGTACGCATTCAAGGGGGGCAGCCGCTCAAGGGCATTCATTATGATCTCCCGGTGGCGAGCGCCCAGGTCAAGTCGGCGATCATGCTGGCCGGGCTCTATGCCGAGGGCGTCACGACGATCGTCGAACCCGGTGTCACGCGTGACCATACCGAGCGCATGCTGCTCACGTTCGGGTGTCGGGTCGAAGCCGTTCGCGGACGCATCAGCGTCACGCCGCCCACGCGGCTCACCGGATCCTCCCTGGAGGTACCTGCCGATTTCTCGTCTGCGGCCTTCTTCATCGTGGCGGGGCTGCTCGCGGCGAAGGATCTCCTCGTCATCCGCGGCGTGGGCGTCAACCCGACACGTACTGGCCTGCTCGACATCCTGGGGCTGATGGGTGCCGACCTGCGTCTCGTGAATCACCGCTCGGCGGGTGCCGAGCCGGTCGCGGACATCGAGATCCGTCCGAGTCGCTTGAAGGGGATCCACGTCCCAGAGGGGCTCGTGGCGCTCGCGATTGACGAGTTCCCGGCTTTCTTCATCGCAGCCGCCTGCGCAGAAGGCGAAACCGTCGTCACGGGAGCCGAAGAGCTGAGGGTCAAGGAAAGCGACCGTCTCGCGGCGATGGCCAACGGGCTTGCTGCGCTCGGCATCGACGCCGAGGTGCTGCCGGACGGCATGCGGTTGCGCGGCCAGCCTGAGGGCCGGCCCTTTGCGGGCGGCACAATCGACAGTCATGGCGACCATCGCATTGCGATGGCGTTCGCGATGGCGAGCGTTCGAGCCAAGGGCGAGATCCGCATCCTGGACGTCGCCAATGTCGCTACCTCTTTCCCCGGGTTTGTTGAAGTTGCCCGGTCGGCCGGCCTTGCGGTTACTCCGTCTGCCTGAATCTCGCAGTGACCGGCCGTATTCCTGTTTTGACGATCGACGGGCCGAGCGGCTCCGGCAAGGGGACGGTGGCCCGGCGCGTGGCCGAGCGTCTCGGCTGGCACCTGTTGGATAGCGGGGCGCTGTACCGTCTCGTGGCCCTCGCCGCACGCAATGCTGGACTGCAGTCGACCGATGAGGCCGCCCACGCGGCCTGCGCCGCCACCCTGGATGTCCGTTTCGCCAGTACCCCGGCCGGCGAGGAGCAGATCTGGCTTGCCGGCCAGGACGTGACCGCCGCGATCCGGACCGAGCGGGCAGGGGATGACGCGTCCCGAGTCGCTGTCATGCCGTCCGTGAGGACTGCCCTGCTTGAGCGGCAGCGAGCTTTTGCGGAGCCCCCGGGGCTGGTCGCGGACGGACGGGACATGGGGACAGTTATCTTCCCGGATGCCGAGGCCAAAATCTTCCTGACCGCCACCCCGGAGGAAAGGGCCCGGCGGCGTCATAAGCAGTTGAAAGACAAGGGGCTAGATGTTAGCCTTGCCGCCCTTTCGCGGGAGATCGCCGAACGTGACCGACGCGACGCAAGTCGTGCGGTTGCGCCGTTAGTGCCAGCCAGCGATGCCTTGATCCTCGATTCGACGGTGATGCCCATCGACGATGTAGTGGACCAGGTGTTGTCGGCTGTGCGAATGCGGGTCGGCTGAGAGCGAAGGGAAACAGTTTGATTGGCACGTGCTGCGCAGGACGCGCGGTTCTATTCAACAACCCCTTGTGCGCCTGGATGGCGGTGAGGGTCAGCGGGTCGCATCGGCCCCGGAAGTACTCATGACC
>JBEBIT010000032.1:0-36631 GCA_040080215.1 Steroidobacteraceae bacterium | reverse complement strand
ACTGTGCTGGTCACGTTCCTGCTGATGACGGCGGTCTTTTCCCGGATTGTTGTCCTCAATCTGGGGCTGCCCGTTGCCTCAAGCACCCAGCAACTGGAGCAGATGCAGGACCTGAAGCTCGAAGTCATCGTTCGGTCGGCGTCCATTGAAGTAACGGATCAGGTCGCGGGCAAGTTGGCGGAATTGCCCAATGTCGGCAGTGCTTACGACCTGAAAGGACTTTCGGAATACCTGCAGCGCGTGAAGGCGCGATTCCCCGAGAAGACCCAGGCGACGATCCTGCTGCAATCCGATACGCCCTACGACACGCTTGTGCAGGTGATGGATACGCTGCGTCTCGTCACCCTGGCGCGGCCTTCAGGGAATATCAACGCAGAGTTGTTCCCGGATATTTCGATCGGAGATGCGCCCACATGAAGATGTCGAGTCGCGCCAAGCGGATGCTGCGTCGCCACCTCAAGGGGCAGAAGCGCGATCCCAACATGAACATCATCTCGCTGATCGACATCATGAGCGTGCTGGTGTTGTTCCTGCTGGTGCATTCGAGCGAAGTCGAGGTATTGCCCAACCCGAACGAGATCCGGGTTCCCGAGTCCATCGCCGAGGCGCAGCCGGATCCGGCGGTTGTAGTGATGGTGACGCGTCATGAGGTGCTCGTTCAGGGGCGTCCAGTCATATCACTCGATGATCTCAAGATGAGTGCCGATGCGGTAATCAAGCCATTGGAGGCCGCGTTGCGGGAACAGCAGGAATTCCGCGTCGAGGGTGTGACGGCCAAGCCTCAGGATCCGGTGGATCGCGCGGTGACCGTACTTGCGGATCGGGACACGCCGTATAGCGTGCTGAAGAAGGTTCTCGCGACCTGCACGGCCAGCGAATTCGGCAAGGTCTCGTTTGCCGTAACCCAGAAAGAGGCGAAGCCGCTCACTACGGCTGCCATGTGAGCGCCATGTACTACAGAGTCTACGAACTGCCTTGGTCGCTGGGAGACGAAGACGAAAGGCGCTTCTGGCGAATCCTGCGGAACGTCGCCATCGCGTTGGCGCTGGTCGGATTCCTGTTGCCGTTCCTCCCGCTACCCAAACCTGATCGCTCGCAGGCTCCCGTGATTCCCGCGCGCCTTGCGCGGGTGGTGATCGAGCGGCAAGCGCCACCTCCGCCTCCGCCACCTCCGCCGCAGGTCGTGGAAGCCAAGCCACCCCCTGCTGCTCTTCCCGAGCGGACGGTGAAGGAGCCGCCAAAGCCGGAGCCGCAGATTGACAAGGTGGAGCAGGCGCGCCGCAAGGCAGCCTCCTCCGGGCTATTGCAGCTGCAGAATGAGCTTGCGGACTTGAGGGACAATTCCGCTGCTGACAAGGCCCTCCAGGCGAAGAATCTTTCGGGCGCCGTTGGTGAGACTGCACGCGCAGAGAGGTCGCTCATAACCTCGACAGTCGGCAAGGGGAGCGGGGGCATCAACACGGCGGCTCTGAGTCGAGGCGTGGGTGGCGGGGCAGGATCCCTTGTCGGGCATTCAACGGGGCAAGTCGAAGCGCCTACCGCCCTCGCCAGCGGGGGCGGCGAAGCCCGGCGCAATTCAAGCAGCAACAAGGCTTCGCGCAGTCGAGAAGAGATAGAGCTCGTGTTTGACAAGAACAAGAGTGCGATCTACGCGCTGTACAGCCGGGCACTGCGCGACAACCCGTCGCTGCAGGGAAAGCTGGTATTGCAGATCACGATTGCGCCTTCGGGCGAGGTGACCGCCTGCTCCGTAGTCTCGAGCGACCTCAATGATCCGGAGCTCGAGCGCAAGCTGGTATCGCGCATCAGGCTCTTCCGTTTCGAGGAAAAGGACGTTGAGGCGATCACGACTACCAAGCCGATCGATTTCTTCCCTGCCTAGCAGCTGCGATGATTGCTTCGTAGGGATCCAGCGCAAAGCGCCGTGTCCGGTCGCCGAAGGCCCGCAGTCATCTTGAGCGGCAAGGCGGACGCACCGCGCTATCCCCGGGGTGCGGGCTGCTGTACTTGGCCAAGCTCCTTGAAAAGACGGATGCCAGTGCCCGGTCCCGGGTGTTCTGGCAGATCAATCTGGCAATACTCCTTCTCGTCGACGGGTCTCTCATACGCCGTAGGTGTCTGCTAGACTTTGCGTTCTTCGTGGCATGGAAATGCCACCTAGCAGCTCAAAATCGCCCAGACGACCGCAACTATGGCCCGCCAAGGCATTTTCTTTCCTTTGAAGGACGCCGCGTTGCGCGAAGACGTCCATATCCTGGGCGGACTGGTCGGCGAGGTTGTACGGGAGCAGGGCGGCGAACCCCTGTTCGAGATCGTGGAAGCCGATCGCCAGGATGCCATCGCTCGCCGCGAAGGCAATGCCGACGCAGCCGTCCGGTTGCTCGTCCGAACGAAAGATCGACCCGCACCCGAAGCGCAGGAGCTGGTTCGCGCATTCTCGACCTGGTTCCAGATGGTGAACATGGCCGAGAAGGTGCACCGCATTCGCCGTCGCCGTCAGTACCTGTCCGACTCCACTGCGGTTCAGCCTGAAGGGATCGACGACGCGCTGACGCGCCTGAAGGCAAAGGGTTTCAGTCTCGAGGACATCCGCACCCTGTTCGGCCAGTTGACAGTGCAGCCCGTTCTGGCTGCCCATCCGACGGAATCGACTCGTCGAACCGTGCTGCGCAAACAGAAACGTCTGGCCCATATCCTGCTTGGGCGACTGGGGCCGGCGCAAACGCCCTCCGAAAGGCGCCGTACGCTTGACCGCATTCGCGCCGAGATTACGTCCGCATGGCAGACGGCAGAGAACTCGCGCGATCGTCTCACGGTAGCGGACGAACGGGAGCATGTGCTCTTCTTCCTGATCGAAGTCCTGTACCAGATTGTTGCAGTGTTCTATGAGGAGATTGAGGCGGGCCTTCTGAAGGTCTACGGCCCGGAAGCCGAAGGCTTTGTCGTGCCCGAGATCATCCGTTTCGGCTCATGGGTCGGCGGGGACATGGATGGCAATCCCGACGTTCACGCCAAGACGATACGCGAGACCCTCGTCCGGCATCACCAGTTGATCGTCAATCGGTACTTTCTCGAATGCCAGCAGTTGGCAGAGAACCTCTCCCAGAGCGCGACGCGCATCGGCATCTCCGTCGCTCTCCAGTCGCGAATAGACAAGTATCTCCTGATGCTTCCCGGCGCGCAGAGCCTGACCCCGGTCCGCCATGACCGCATGCCTTACAGGGTATTCCTCGGACAGGTGATGGAGCGGCTGAGGGCAAGTTATGAAGGCAGGCAGCACCACTACGAAACCGAGGCGGATCTCATCCATGACCTTGAGCTGATCGAAACCAGCCTGCACGACAACAAGGGACGAAACGCCGGTCTTTTCCAGGTCCGTAGATTGCTGCGCAGGGTCAAGACCTTCGGGTTCCATCTGGCTGCGCTCGAAATCCGCCAGCATGCGGGTGTCCACAAGGCCGTAGTGGGCCATGGATTCGGTGATCCGGCCTGGCGTGAAAGAACGCCGATCGAACGTTCGACACGCCTTCGGGAGGCGCTGGCTCGGGATGAAAGCCCGAGCAATGTCCTCGACGCCACCGGCAAGCGAACGCTTTGGGTATTTGAGGCGCTCGCCCACTGCCAGCTTCGATACGGGCAGAGGGCAATAGGCACTTACGTGGTCAGTCGCGCACAGGATGCCGACGATGTGCTCTCGGTCCTGCTGTTGGCTCGGTGGGCAGATGCCATAGATCGCCACTCGGGGGACGTTCCCCTTGATGTGGCACCGCTCTTCGAATCCACGGCGGCTTTGGAACGATGCGGTGATGTCATGACGCAACTCTATGAGGAGCCCGTGTACCGAAAGCACCTGGCGAGCCGCGGCAATCGCCAGGTCGTCATGATCGGCTACTCCGACAGCAACAAGGAAAGCGGCATTGCCACTTCCAGATGGCAGCTGCGCAAGGCGCAGGAAGCCCTCGTGGAGACAGCCGAGCGCGCCGGAATCAGCCTCACCATTTTCCATGGTCGCAGCGTCAGTAGCAGCCGGGGTGGTAGCCGTACCGAGGTGTTGGTCAGAACGATGCCTCCGGGGGCGCTTCGCGGCGGTTTGAAGATCACCGAGCAGGGTGAACTCATCAATGACAAGTACGGTTTGCGGCCCATCGCGCTGCGGGTCTTTGAGCAAGCCTTGAACGCGATATCGCTGTCGGTCGGCGGCGTCACACCGCCCGAGCGAGTGCAGCCGGAATGGCGGAATGCCATGGAAGTGGCGGCGAGGGACGGCAGGCAGTGCTATCGGGCCGTGGTCCACGACGACGCCGAGTTCCATGAATTCTTCCGGCAGGTTACGCCTATCGATGTCATCGAGCGCATGCAGATCGGGTCGCGTGCCGCATTTCATCGCGATGTCAGCGGAAGCGCGGGCATCCGTGCCATTCCGTGGGCGTTTGCGTGGTCGCAGTGCCGTTACATGATCCCTGGATGGTTTGGTTTCGGATCGGCACTGGCTGCCGCAGAAAAGGAACATGGCGAGGCGATTCTTGGTGAAATGCACGCGCGCTGGTTCTACTTCGAGAACCTCGTGGACGATGTCGAGATTGCGGTCGCCAGGGCTGAGATGGATATAGCCACGTACTACGACGGGCTGGTGGATGCCCGTTTCGACAGGTTCATCCAGGCATTGCGTCGGGAGCACGAGTTGGCGAAGCACTATGTGCTCAAGCTCAAGGGCAGCGCCAAACTGCTGGATGCAGATCCGACGCTTCAGCGTGCCATCAAGCTGCGGAATCCGTATCTCGATCCGATGCATCTGATGCAGGTCGACCTGCTCAAGCGCTGGCGTTTGAGCGGACGCGAGGATCAGGACCTGTTCGCTGCCCTGGTCTCTTCGGTGAATGGCATCGCTCAAGGGCTGCAGGGAGCCGGATAGGGACGCTTGTGCGTGGTCCTTGTGTTCCTGGAGACTGCTGTCCCTCTTCAGGTTCGGCATGTCCCGATGGTGATTGCATTGACTCGGGCCCGGAATCGGGACTGTCAGGGGCGCACTCAAGCCGTCTCATCCTGCGGTTTGCGCGGCCATCGACTGGATCCGGGTTTGCGTCCAGGTGGCCTCACGTCCCACAAGAACAATCGTTGCTCCCGAAGTGACTACGCCCAATCGCGATCGCCGTTTCCGACATCTCGTGCGGACGCTGGTGCCATACGCGGCGCTGACTGTCCTTGCGGTGTGGGGCCTGGGGTTGTGGTCCCTCTACAGCGAGCGTCAGGCAGCGCTGGCGCCGAGTGAAACCGGGATAGTGGCAAGTTCGAGCTCGCACTCGCTGATCACGGCCGGAATTGTGCTGGTCACCACTTTTCTGATCTTGCTGTTGGTCATTCATTTAAAGCGCTCGATCGATGCTCTTGACCTGCGCGACTCCGAATATCGCACGCTCTTTGACAATGCGGGCGTCAGCATTTCCCTGATCAGCGGGTACAGCTTCATCGAGATGAACCGGAAGACGTATGACGTCTTCGAGCTTCCCGAGGGCGAATCGCCCAAGGACCTGACTCCCTGGGACGTTTCTCCGCCGGTCCAGCCTGATGGCGCATCCTCAGAGCTCCTCGCGCGGGAACACATAGACGAGGCGCGAAGGAAAGGGCAGGTGACCTTCCGCTGGTGGCACAAGAGGCTGCGATCCGGCGAGGAGTTCCCGGCGCAAGTCAGCCTGTCCGTTCTCGGGCGTGACCGCTCCAATCTGCTGTTGGCCGTTGTTCACGACCTGAGCGACGTCAAGCGTGCGCGCACTGCGCTTGCGGAGCTCAATGCGGATCTGGAGCGACGGGTTCGCGCCAGAACTGCAGACGTCGTGCGCGCAAACAAGCGACTTGGCCTGGCCAACGAAGAGCTGGAAATGTTCGCTGCATCGGCATCGCATGATCTGCGCTCGCCGCTCGGCACGATTTCAGGGATGGCGGGGCTGTTGAAGATGGAGCTGGACGAAGGTCGCAGGGACACGTTTGGCCAGCGCCTCGATCGAATTGAGGGTGCAGTCCGCAGGATGGCGGACATCATCGATGGACTGCTCGCGCTTTCGAGGGCGACCGGTCAGGAGGGCGAGGCGGTGGCCGTGGATCTCCGCGTGATGGCCGACGAGATCGCGGCCGATCTTCGCCAACAGTATCGGGGGCACAGGGTCGAGACGGCTTTCGAGTCGGGTCTGGTCGTGTTCGCCGATCCGGGGCTGATGCGGACCTTGCTGGTCAATCTGCTGGAGAACGCGTGGAAATACACCGCCAGGGCATCGGCTCCGCGGGTTGAATTGTCCAGGCGCGTTACCGTCGGCGGGGGATGGGAATACGAAGTCAGGGACAACGGCGTCGGACTCGACGGGCGCTATGCCGACAAGCTCTTCAAGCCCTTTCGTCGACTGCATTCCGCACAGGAGTTTCCGGGATTGGGGCTCGGCCTCGCTACCGTAGCCAGAATCGTGCATCGCTACGGTGGGGCGATTCGCGGCGAGAGTTCAATCGGACACGGGGCCGTATTTCGTTTCACCCTGCCTGCGGCAGAGCGAGTGTCCTGATGCACAAGGGACCGGGGACTACGGGAGATCACTCGACAAGGGCCAGCACGCCTCTATTGCAAGGACGGTGCCGGCAGCCTGCGAACAATCCGTTCCAATCAAGCGTCAGAGCTTGGCGGAAGCCTTGAATCCCAGCAGCCATGTCCGGCCGGGCGCAGGCTCGAAGTAGCGCTGGTTGCTCTCGTTGACGATGACTGAACCCACGTAGTCGCTGTCAGCCAGGTTGTCGACTCGCAGGTACTCCTCGAGGCGCCATTGCGAGGTTTCCTGTTGCAGTCCGAGGCTCAGGTTGGCAACCGTCTGGCTGGATGTGCGCAAGCCGTTCAGGTCATCCGTGTAGATGCCTGCCACATACCGGCCCTCGAGGGCAGCCGAGAAGCCGGTCGCGGGGTGCTTCCACGATACTTCGGCGTAGGCCGAGGTCGGCGGAATGCCCGGAATGGCGTTGCCGTCGGGTACGGTGCTGAGTACACAGGGGACCGTCGTGCACGTCCGGAAGGCATTCTGGTACTCCGCGCGCAGCCAGGTATACGCGACCGTGGTGCCGAAATTGCCGGGCCAGTTGCCCTGGAATTCGACTTCGATACCTTCGCGGCGGGAACTGTCGACGTTCTGGAACACCGAGCGGCCACCGGTATTGGCAAGCACCGAGAGCTCGTTGCGCGTGTCACTGCGGAACACATCCGCGTTCAACGCAATCCGCTCCAGCAGTCTTGTCTTGACGCCCAGCTCGTAGTGCCGACTGCGCGCAGGAGCAAGATCCAGGTTGAGGCCAGTCTGCGTGCCGCTGACGGAGCGGTAGGCGAGTTCGTTGAAGGTTGGCGTCTCGAAACCCTGACCGTACGCGGTATATACACTCAGGTTGTCGCTGGCGCGCCATGTGATGCCGGCAACCGGGGTCGTGGCGCTGTAGCTTCGCGAGCCACTGTCGTCGCCGTTGCCCGCAACGATGTACAGATCGCGAGAATCGAAGTTGACCTTGCTGTTCCGGGCGCCGGCAAGCAGCAGCCACTGCTCGTTCGGCTCCCACTGCACCTGCACGTACTGGTCAAAACTATGGGTGCCGTTGGCCTCGCTGCGGCGGAGTGGGCCGAGTACGCCAATCTCCGTCGGGGCGGCGCTGGTGCCAGTGTAGTTCTGGTAGCCCTTGCGATCTTCGTTCAGCTTGTCGTAGGTAAGGCCAGCCGTCAGCTGCGCCTTGCCGCTCGCGAGCGCGAACGTGTGCGTCCAGTGCACGTCGCTGCCCCAGTAATCCCGATCGAGATCGATGACGCCGCCTGCGCTGGTCGCGGGAGCCTGGTTGCCAGTCGGAATTGCCTGGAACTGCACGGTGGCCCGGTGGCCGATGTACGCCGTGGCCGCGAGGGAATCCGCACTCGTCCAGTTGAGTGAATAGTTGAGTCCGATCTGCTGCTGCTTCACCGTCTTGCGGGCATTGAAGGCCTCGGCATTCGTGCCGGCCTGATTGGGGTCCGCGTTGAGCTGGGCGAGCGTCAAGCCAAGCGGGTCATCGGCCTTGAGGTCCTGGGCGTTGGCAACGACGGTCAGCTGCGAGTCCGCATTGAATGCGTACCGGACCTTGGCGTTGGCAATATCACGACGAGCGGCACTGTGGTCGCGATACCCGTCGGTCTCGAAGCGGGAGATGTCGGCGACGTAATTCACGGGCCCGGACTCGCCGGTGGCCTTCAGTGCGTAGCGACGGGCATCGAAGCTGGCATCGCTGACGGTTGCCGACAGCCGGGTGCCGGGCTGGCCATCCTCGGTGAAGAGCGCAATGACACCGCCGGACGAATTGCCGTAGAGCGATGAGAAAGGACCCCGCAGGATTTCCACCTTGCCTGCGGACCCGAGGTCGAAATGGGAGACCTGCCCCTGGCCGTCCGGGAGCGTTGCGGGAATGCCGTCGGCATAGAGCCGGACGCCTCGCACGCCGAACGTAGACCGGGCACCAAACCCGCGGATCGAGATCTGCAGGTCCTGCGCGTAGTTCTGGCGATTCTGCGCAACCAGTCCGGGGACGCGCGCCAGCGACTCGGACAGGTTGACTTCCTGGCGCCCGCCTTGAAGGACGTCGCTGCCTACGCTGGTGATGGAAACCGGGAGATCAAAGCTCGACTGCGGCATCCGGGTAGCCGTGACCACGACGGTCTGCAGATCGTCGGCGGCGCCCGCAACGCCGAGCACGGCCTGGACGGCAACCAGCAACGCAATGCTCCCGATCTGCTTCTTGGTTTTCATGGTCATCAAATCTTTGAAAATGAGGGGCTTCAGGAAGTTCGCGAGTGTAGCCCGCAGGTAAGCAAGGCGACAAGCGATGCTCTGGGCGTGCGATTGCAGAGGCGGAGCGCTCAAAACGCGTGGTGACGCTGCAGCCTGATCATTATCGGCGTAGGTGAGTGAGAGGGAGCCCGGTGCTCTGGTTGGCCGCTGCCGCCTCGAACGACCTCAAGACCTCGGCCGACAAGTCGATGTTGCGGGCAACCCGTCACAATTCACGGTGGCACGGGGATAAGAATCCGCTAGAATGTCCCCCTAGAAGTCTTTGAAAAGAATGGCGGGTTAATTAATGGGGATTTGCAAGGGCTGGCTGCAGGGATGGGTGTCACTCGTGGCCGTCATCGCATTCCAGCCCCTTGTTGCTACGGCGACTGCGTCGAAGCCCACCCCGCAGCGTGCCCCGGCCACCAAATCGGCTGCACTCCGATCCGCTCAGCTCGACCTCCGCTCGAGTTCGGTCGTCGTCATGGACGAAGCGGATTCGTCGGTGCTGTATTCCAGGCGGCCGGATGTCGTGCTTCCGGTGGCATCGATCACCAAGCTGATGACAGCGCTGGTCGTGCTCGAGAGCCACCAGCCGATGGATGAAGTGATCGAAGTGTCGGCTGAAGATCGCGACACGGAGCTCGGCTCGACCTCACGGCTCAAGATTGGCACGAGCCTGACGCGAGATGACCTGCTGCACCTCGCCCTGATGTCCTCCGAGAACCGCGCCGCGCATGCGCTGGCACGAAATCATCCCGGTGGACTCGAGGCCTTCATCAAGGCAATGAACCTGAAGGCAGCGGCCTTGGGGATGCGTCGCACGCGATTTGCCGATCCGACCGGCTTGTCCAGCCAGAACGTATCCAGCGCTTCGGACCTCACGAAGCTCGTGATCGCCGCGTCACACGATCCTGTCATCCGCGATTTCTCGACTCACAAGAGCTACGCGGTTCCCGTCGGCAACCAGATCCTCGAGTTCCACAACACCAACACGCTCGTCGCGAAGTCGGATTGGGACATTGCCGTCCAGAAGACCGGATATACGCGCCTCGCGGGTCGATGCCTCGTGATGAAGGCCACGATCAAGGGCAGGCCCGTGGTAATCGTCCTGCTCAATTCCTTCGGCAAGTACACACGCGTCGCGGATGCGGCACGCATCAGGAAATGGATGGAGTCCCTGAAGGTTTGAGCCTGCACCGACGGTGCGGTTTTGCGCTTTTCCTGCGCGTTTCCACCGTGAGTCGTTACTGGCCTTGAGGTATGCCGGCGGGTTCCGCTGCTCATGGGCTGCCAGTCCTGGCGCCAGAAGCCTGAATTTCAACGGAATAGTGTCTACCGCTCCGATTCCCGGCCAGTTGCGGCTCCGCCCTTCCGCATGGAAGTCGACCCCGCTCGGTGGTTTGGACTACAATCCGCGGCCCGAAAAACGCCCCCGACCTTTAAGGAGACAATGTGGAACAAGCGGACCTTGAGCTCCAGCTGAAAGTGTGGAAAGAGCTTGCGATCAGCAAGCAGGTTTTGATGCGCAGCGCGGCCGAAGCACTGAAGCTCAACCCTGATTGCACACAGGAGGAGCTGAAGGCGGCGCTTGAAGGCGTGACGGCAAAGATTGCCCAGGCTGAAGCAGCTGTCGTTGAAACCGAAAAGAAGACCAGACTCTCGCTCGGCGTGATGGAGCAGAAGCTGGCAGCCAGCGTGCAGGCGCTCGCGACCACGGAAGCGTCGCTGGCTGACGTGCGTGCAACGCTCGAGAACACCACCAAGTCGATGGCCATCGAGCGCGCCTCGGTCGCCCAGGAAGTCCAGAAGCTGAAGGACCGCGTTGTCGAAAGGGACAAGTCCCTGAAGGCGATCAACACCGCCCTCGCAGATACGCCAGAGAACGTTCTCAAGAAGATGAACGTCCTCAAGAAGCAGAAGCAGGAAGAGGCCGACGCACGTCGCCAGGTTGAAACCGCGCTTGCGACGCTGCGCAAGGAAAAGCAGGTCCAGGACAAGCAGTTCTCGGGGCTGACCGAGAACAGCGCCAAGCTCGTCAAGCAGTACAAGGATCTCCACGCCTTGACCGTGACACTGCACGAGCAGTTGAAGCCGCTGGTGACCGAGCCCGCCACGGTGCCGGAACTGCCGGAACTCGATGCGAAGCTGATCGAGAGCATCGAATCCCCGGATGCGAAGCCGGAAGCCAAACCAACCGGCAAGCCCGAGATAAAGGCGCGCAAGTCGGCCTGACACCAGCCCAGCTGATAACGCGGGGCTTGCCCGCGCACCACTCAGCCGGTCCAAGCCTCCTCGAATCGAATGCCGGACCCGACTCTGGCTACTTCGTCGTCCGCGAGCGGCTGCGCGCGGTAAACTGCGCATAGTCCGGTTTGGTCGCCACGAGTATCTCCTGCACTGACTTGCGGTCCGCGGCAGCGAGATGGGCATACGAGGCCGACTCGTCTTGCCCGCTGAGCACGGACGCGAATCTGCCATAGACATAGTTCTTTGCGTAGGCGGGCAGGGCGTCGAAAGCTTCCGAATACACGGCGTAACTGAGCGGGTATGCGAACAGGCGGGTCGTGAGATCCAGTTTCCTGAGCGAGCGGCCCTGCTTGTCACGCGGACCCCGCGCTTCGAACCACCTGTCGAATCCCGAGTTCCCCGTGATCTTGCCCGTGTAGCCTGCGGCGTTCACGAACAGCATTCCGTTCACCAGATCGTCCAGGTATTCCTGCAGCTGCATCTGCACGTCCGGGGTCAACTCGACGGCCCCCTTGTCTGAGCCGTCCCCAGCCTTGCCGGCGCGTGCGAGGGCTTCCCGGACTTCGAAATTGACGCGCGAGATCAGGTTCTGCATGTGCATCTGGTGCTGGAAGACCAGGAGCGCAACGATGTCGCTCTTGTTGCTCAGGTAGGGTCTGGTATCGAAGAGCGCGTCAAGGTTCTCGAGGTTGCCGCGGCGCAGATTGTCGAGGTCGACCAATTCGTTCGCCGAGCGCACTAGGATGTTGCCGAGATGCACCTGGTCGCCGTGCGTGCCTGTGACATACCACCCGCCCCAGCGGCTACGCAGGGGTGTCCTGTCGGTAGTGAGGATGCGTCCTTCGTGCGTCAGTTGTTCGCCATTGATCCCGACGTAGCCTGACCCGAGGATGAAGCGCGGGACCCCGCCGCCCGTCAGGGTGAGGCTGTCATGGCAACTGATGCACGTGAGGATCGGACGATCGAATCGCTGCGGGGCAGTAACCTGATTGGGGAGCGTGTAGAACACCGGGCCGAGACGGGTGTCCATCGTGCCCATCTCGAGCATCTCGCCGCCAGGAATCCACGCGACATAGGTATCGTCGTTGAAGTAGATGGCCCGGGGAGATGCGGCCCGGATGCCGGCAACCTGGAAGCTGGTCCTGGAAAAGACGAGCGATTGCGAACTCGCGTCAATGCCGAGCAGGCCAAGCAACGAGTCGAGATAGCCGCGGCCCTCCTTGTACGCGAGTTTCACCTCACCGCGATCCAGGCGCGCCTGCAGCCGCGCCACGGCGTTCTCGGTCGCGACGCCGCTGTAGCCGAGCGCAGGATATTCCGTGTCATAGGTGAGGGTAGTGGGTTGCGACAGCAGGAAAGAGGGGGTGCGCACTGCTGGTGTGGCAGCAGGCGTGCTTCCGCCCGTCTCAGCGCCCCAGGCCGTGGCAATACAGAAGGCCAGCGAGAGCCACAAGGCATAGCCCCGAAGTCGAGTTCGCAGCGACGAGTCAGCAGGCATTGTCAGATATCCGCATCAGAGGGAGCCACAGGCAGGCGAGGTGGATTCTGGGTAGATTCATCCACCAACTGCAAGTCCTGCCGTTTCGGACATCGGCGAGGCCGGAGAGGTTCCTCCGTGCAGCCAGACGCGGGGAGGGCTATATGGCGCGAGAATAGGCAGGCATCGTGGCCGCGCGCGCCAGGTAGGCATCGAAAACCATAGCGACATTCCTGCGCAGCAATCGGCCTGTTTCCGTGACGGTGATGCGGTTTTCCCCGAGGACAATGAGACCATCGCGAGCGAGCGGCTTGAGGCGCGCGAGCTCGGGGGCGAAGTAGTCACTCGTGTCAATTGCGAAGCGGCTGCCAAGCGCCTCGAGATCGATGACGTCGTTGCACATGATCTGCTGGATCAACTCGCGCCGGATCTCGTCGTCACGTGTTAGCGCGACGCCGCGCAGCACCGGCAACCGGTTCGCTGCCATCGCCGCGTAGTAGTCACGCAGCGTCTTCTGGTTCTGTGCGTACAGGTGAGCAATCTTCCCGATCGAACTCACGCCCATGCCGATGATGTCGCAATGGGCCCTAGTCGAATACCCCTGGAAATTTCGATGCAGCTTGCCCTCTGCCTGCGCAAGGACCAGTTCGTCGCTCGGCAACGCGAAGTGGTCCATGCCGATGTAGACGTAGCCCGCCGCAGTCAGCCTGTCAATCGTCATTTCGAGAAGTGCCAGCCGGGTCGAAGGCGACGGCAAGTCCTGGGCGTTGATCTGTCGCTGTGCCTTGAATGCTTGCGGCAGGTGGGCATAGCCGTACACCGCCAGTCGTTCCGGACGGGCAGCCAGGACGGATGCCAGCGTCCGGTCAAACCGTTCCAGCGTCTGCAATGGCAGGCCGTAGATGAGGTCGATGCTGATTGAACCGAATCCCGCGTGCCGCGCACTGTCGATCACGCGCAGGGTTTCCTCGATCGGCTGGATACGGTTTACCGCCCGTTGGACATCCGGATCACAATCTTGCACCCCCAGGCTCACGCGATTGAACCCCATCGCAGCCAGATCGTGCAGGTAGGGCGAGGCAACCGTCCGGGGGTCGATTTCGATCGAGAACTCGCGACGCGGGCTGTTGTCCAGGCTGAAGTGGTTCCCGAGCGCTTCCACCACCGAGCCGAGCTGGATTGGCGTCAGGAACGTCGGCGTGCCTCCGCCGAAGTGCAGCTGCTCGACGGGCCGAACTCGATCGAACAACTCCGCCTGCAGTCCGATTTCCCGGTGGAGGTACCCGAGGTAGGTCTCTGCCTTTTCCGGGCTGCGAGTAATGATCTTGTTACAGCCGCAATAGAAGCACGGACTGGCACAGAAGGGTACATGGACGTACAGCGAAAGCGGATTGCCTGCCTCGTTGCTGGCGGCCGCAGCCGCTCGGTAGGCCTTCTCGCCGATGCCATCGTGAAACTGGACCGCAGTCGGGTATGACGTATATCGCGGACCGTTGCAGTCATATCGACTGATCAGTTCGGCGTCGAATCGGACTTGTGCGCTCATGGAGACATTTAGCGTGCCCGCCACTTGGGCCGGAATGCGGAAAAGCCACAGGTCGTGTGGGGGTGCCACGGGGTGTCGCGGGGCGGCATGCGGATCCTTGCCAGGCCAGGCGGCCGTACGATCGATCGACGAGCGGGTAGGCCAGGTCGGCAGCCTGTGAGGCCTACCCCATTTCGGTCACACGGCGACCTCGCACGGTTGTACAAGCTGCTGCCGGTGCCCAAGTTTCAGTGCCTGGATCCGATTGATTAAGTCAAGAGCGGCCGCCCGTTCCCCTCTACGGCTTGGCCTAGAGGCTTTGGTGCGGGACTGACAAATCAACAGGAGATATGGCCATGGAAGGCGTTGGATTGGGCTCGCTGCACTCGTCTCATGCGTATCGCTCAGGCGAGGCGTCTCGTGCGCCTGCCTCCGCGGCCGACGGGCAGCCCCGCCGGATTGATTGCGGACCGTCCACGGGCAGTTCAGCTACGCAACGACAGGCGCTCTACCAGTCGGTGGTCCTGGTGTTGCGCGAGAAATTCCCGGTCAGTGGCCAGGCCCCTGCGCCGGTCGCGGGCCTTACGCCCGCCGAGCAGGCCGACAATCAGCTGGCGGCAACGCTGGGGGCAGCGCTCAATGCGTCCGCAGACGTACGCGCGGAGCAGGTTGGCGCCGCGGTCGAGGTCGGCCTGCAGCAGGCCCTCGGTAGCCTCGCAGGGGGTTCAACGGGTCCGGATGACCTCGGAAACATTGCCGCGGACATTCGCAGCCGGGTGCAATCCCTGGTTTCCGCCTTCATGTCGACCCGCGACAGTGGAGCTACGGATACCGTGACGGCCGCCAGGATCACCACCAAGGAGCGGGGCGTCCTCGAGATCCACACGCTCGAAGGCGATGTGGTGAAGATCGACTTCCGCAATTCCACCAGTCTCCGCCTTGGTTCGACGGATGGGACAAGCGGTACGCAGGACTCCTTGAAGGTGCGCATCAGCGAGCGCACGTCCCTGCAGGTCGAGGGCGACCTGAATCCGGCGGAACTGGCTGCCATCGGCGACCTGGTACGCAAGGTGGATACACTGGCGAATGAATTCTTCGCCGGTGACGTTGAGCAGGCGTTTGCTGCGGCAGCGGACCTGAAAATCGACGGGAGTCAGCTGGCAGACTATTCCTTGCAGCTCAGCATGAGCCAGAAAGTCCGGATCCGGACGGTCGAGTCGCCAGTAACCAGCGCGCCTGTGCTGCCCCCGTCAGCGTCAGACGACGGCGTGGTAGCCGGCTCGCCTGCAGCCGCCAGAGAAACGGCCACCGCTTTGCCCGCCTTGGCCGATTCCGTGGCAGCTGCGCCGGCTCCCCCAGACGTCGCGGCAAGCTCTGCCTCCGATGCGGCTGCGACAAAGGCTCCTGCCGCGGAGGACGCGGCTGTGGCAAATGTTCAGCAGATCATCGGGAGCTTCATTGCCAAGTTGCGCGCGAACTTCTCGGTGTCGGCAACAGACGCGGGCCTCGGCATGACCAGCAGCATCAAGCTCAGCCTGCTTGCAGCGGTCATCGAAACGCATTCCCGCGCCACACCCGGAACGCAGGAGGCAACCTCTGCCCTGATGAAGGCCGTCGATCAGGCCGGTGCCTGAGTTGGCCCCCTCAATGAGACCCCATGCCTCTTGAAAAGGGGCATGGGGCGTACGCACAAGTCGAGTCTCGCTGCGTCCCTTCTGCTGGACAAGGGTGCCCCTGCCTGCTGACGCGGATTTGACCGCCGCCTTGAGGCCTAGATCAAGGGTGCCACGCTCGAATCGGGGCCTGATCAGGCGGCGTGGGCGTGATCCAGGTCATCCTCATTCCCGCCGACAGCGGCCGGCGCCGAATATGCGCCGGTGCGGGCAGGCTGGGGTGTGGACGAGCGGACGAATCCAGGCGATCGAGCGGCGCTGCGTGATGGCTCTGCACCACCGGACTGCACGCTGAAGAAGGACATCTGCCTCATCAGCGACTCGGCCTGGGCTTCCATGGCCTTGCTGGCGGCCGTGCTTTCCTCGACGAGCGCGGCGTTCTGCTGCGTAGTCGAATCCATTTGCGTAACTGCCAGGTGGACCTGGTCGATGCCAGTGGCCTGCTCATGGCTCGCCGCGGCAATGGCACTCACGAACTCCGTAACCTTCTGCACGTTCATGACAATCTCTTTCAGCGTGACTCCCGATGCGTCGACGTGCTCGGTTCCAGCCTTCACTTTGGTTGATCGGACTGCGGTTCCAGGTGAATCGCGGGTGGTCCTGGTAGCTGACGAGGCCCGGGGTGGGTGGGCACGCTACAATCGGAGCGTGACCACGTCCTCGAGAATCACCGTCCATGTCCAGCCGCGTGCCTCTCGCACAGAAGTGGCCGGCATGCACGACGGGTGCGTGAAGATCCGCGTCTCGGCCCCTCCTGTCGAAGGCGCGGCCAACTCCGCCGTGATCGAGTTCGTGGCGAGCACCCTCAAGGTGGCGAAATCGCGGGTGCGAGTGGTGAGCGGCGCGACGGGACGCAGGAAGGTGATCGAGATCGACGGCGTTGCGGCTGACGTGGTCGCCGCAACGCTGCTCAAGGCCTGAGCGCGGGTCCTGAAATCGCTCCCGCTGGCCGTCAGCCGAGGTACGCGCCGCCGTTCACGTGGATGGTCTGGCCGGTGATGTACCGACCTCCGGGCCCGGCAAGATACCGCACGATGCTCGCAACTTCCTCTGGCGTACCACGTCTGCCGACCAGCGTGCCGTGGCTCTTGTGGTGTTGGGGTGTGCCACCCGCACGAACGGTTTCAATCAGGCCTGGCGACACAAGATTGACGTTGATTCCCTGCGGGGCGAGTTCGACCGCCAGCGCGCGCGTCAGCCCGTCCAGGCCTGCCTTTGCCGCGATCACATGCGCACGATGTTCGCCGCCCGTGTAGGCCGTCATGCCACCGATGTTGATGATCGTGCCCGCGCCGGACGCTGCAAGCGGAGAAAGGGTGGCTTTGGCGCACAGGAACGCACCATCCAGCGCAATGCCGATGATCCGGCGCCATTCCGCGAACGACAGTTCTGCGAACGGTACTTCGGTGCGCACCGCGGCGTTGTTGACGAGGATGTCGAGCCTGCCGAAGTGCTTGACGATGGCTGCGACCGTCGCGTTGACCTGTGCTTCGTCCGCGACGTCCGCCAGAAAGGCTTCTGCGGTTACACCCCGCGTTCGCAGGGCCGCCACGGTGGCTTCGGCGGCGTCCTGATCCTTCCGGGTAACGATGGCAATGTTCGCACCGGCATCCGCGAGTGCAAACGCGATGGCGCGACCAATGTTCTTTGCGCCCCCCGTTACGAGGGCCACCTTTCCGGCCAGTTCCTGCATGTCACTCGATTCCTGCGTTGAGTCGAACGGGGCCGCCCGCGGCGATGGCCGAGAGTGCATCCTTCAGCGAGACGGCGAAGCGGGGTGAACCCCCGCCAAACCGGACGTTGTCCAGGAACTTGGCGTCGATATCGGCTTCACTCAAAGGCTCCCGAGCGCCGCCGCGCAAGTGGCCCTTGCGCGTTTCGATCGTCGACCCGTCGCGCAGCGTTACCCGCATCCGGCCGGTGTAGTTCCGCGGATATTCATCGTCAGGGTCCACGACGTACGAAACCCGCCCGGCAAGCGCGAGCAAGGCAGGATTGCGCACGTGCTCATCGGTGAACTGGCCGAGGCCTGCGCGCCTGTCGATGAACCCTGCAGCAACGCAGTAGGGTGTCGAGAACTTCCCGGCGTAGCCGTTCGGCGGCGAACGTTTGAGTGCGATGGGTTCCCAGAGTCGATGCACCGTGCCCTGACCGACGCTGCAGATCACCGATTCGATGTCGTCAACGGTGAGTCCACGTCGATCCAGTTCTGCCGCGGCTTCCACCGCGCAGTCGATGAACGGTTGCGTCATCGTCCCGCAGGCGTACGGTTTGAATGCCACGGTGGGGGTGACCCATTCGGTGCCCAGCCCGTCCACCAGCGGGTGGAAGTTCGGTGCGAGCGACGGCGCAAACGCTTTGTAGAATCCGTGCTGACCTTCAAACACCGTGGCGGGGCCGGTGAAGCCCGCCGCCGCGAGCAAGGCTGCGCGAATGCCGGATTGTGCCGCGGCCCCGGCGTGCAGCCGTTTGGTGGAGCTGCCGTCGGCCAGGTATTCGATGATTCCTGACGAGAGGCTGCCGGCGATGCCGAGCGCCTGCGTCACTTGCGAGGCGGGAAGACCAAGGCAGGTCGCCACCGCGATAGCTGCCGCCGGAGCACCCATGACGGCAGTCGGGTGAAAGCTGGCACGATGAGTAGCCTGTGGTGCTACGAGGCTCATGCGGCACAGGATCTCGATACCGACAGCACATCCCTTGACCAGCGAGTCGCCGGACAGGCCGCGGTCTTCTGCAATCGCCAGCACCGCTGGAACGATGACGGCACCGGCGTGCACGGGCCCGCCCTCGAACGTGTCGTCGTAGTCCTCGCCGTGAGCGGCCGTGCCGTTGATCAGCGCGGCGTCATACGGAGTCACGAGGCCTGGGTGCCCGATTGCCGAGCAACGCCCCGACCCTGCCGAACTGGCCAATGCGGCCTTGACGTAGTCGGTCGTGCGCGCAGCGACACACAGGCCGGCGATGTCCTTGAGCAAGAGCGCAATGGTTCGATGGACGGGCTCAGGGAGCGGCGCGGTACGAGTCGCTGCCGAAAACGCTGCGAGCCTCGCCGCGATCGTCGGGCCAGCCGGAAGTCCTGCTGCGGTCATGGAGTGCCCTGGCGGCTTTCGGACGATTTGGCTACCGCGCGGAACTCCCTGAGCATCGAGAAGGCCAGGAACAGCGCGGCTACTATCAACAGTCCCAGGCAAATACGGTCTTCGACGAAGATGCCGTGGTCACCTGAGGCAAGCACCAGGGACCTGCGGTACGACGATTCGACAAGCGGGCAGAGTACTACGCCGAGCACCGCTGGCAGGAAGGGAAAACCGAAAATGCGCATCGCATACCCGACCAGTCCCGCGACCAGGACGACACTGAGGTCGAACAGTGAACTGTTCAGGGAAAATACGCCTGACAGCACAAGCGCCATGATGAAGCCTGCGAGGTACGGGCGCGGACGGTTCACCAACCACAGACAGACCGGCATGATCATGAAGCCGACCAGCAGCTGGCCGATGGTCGCGATGAACGAACCTACGTAGAGGCCTTGTATCACCGCGGCGTTTTCCATGAAGAGATTCGGCCCCGGAACCAGTCCGTGCAGCAGGAAGCCACCCAGCAACACCGCCGCCGAGTTCGAGCCGGGAATGCCGAAGCTGAGCAGCGGAATCAGGGCTGTGCTCGCAACCGTATTGTTGGCCGTCTCCGGGGCGGCCACGCCTTCCGGCGACCCCTTGCCGAATTCCTCCGGATGCTTGGACCAGCGCTTGGCTTCGTTGTAGGAAAGAAATGCCGCGATGGTGCCGCCCGCTCCGGGAATGACGCCCTCGATCGTGCCGATGCCGCTGCCGATGGCTTGCGGTCGCAGCAGCCGTTTCATCATGGCGAGCCCCGGCAGGCGAATCCGCACTGACTGCACGACCATGTCGGCGGCACCCGTCGATCCCGATTGCACCATGAGTTCGCTGACGGCAAACAGGCCGACCATCACGAGGATCGGTTCGATGCCGGAGAGCAGGTCCGCGGAGCCGAACGTCAGGCGAGTGACGCCCGAGATGGGATCCGTGCCCACGGTGGCGACCATCATGCCGATGATGGCGGCAGCCAGACCCTTGAGGGGCGATCCCGCAGTCATCGACGCGATGACTGTCAGGCCGAGAATGCCTAGACCGAAATAGGACATGGGGGTAAAGGCCAGCGCAAGGCGCGACAACGGCTCCGTGAGCACCACGAGCATGATGAGTCCGAACAGGCCGCCCACGGTCCCCGACCACAGCGAGATGCCGAGAGCCTCTCCGGCCTTGCCCTGCCGGGTCATTTCATAGCCATCGACCACGGTTGCCGCTGCCGAGTTGGTCCCCGGTGTACGGATCAGGATCGCGGGAATCGAGCCGCCGTATTCGGCGCCAATGTAGGTTGAGGCCAGCAGCACGATCGCGGACGTCGGATCGAGGGAGTAGGTGAGCGGCAGCAGCAGCGCCATGGTGATGGAAGCTGAGATGCCGGGAAGCGCGCCGCCAATGACACCCCAGGTGAGGCCGAGCAGTGCAATGGGAATGATCGGCGTCGTGTATAGCAGGGCGAAAGCATCGAACAGGCTGGGCATGAAGGTCCGGGTCTCGCTTGCAGTGGATCAGAAGAGGAGGCCGGTAGGCTGCGCCACTTCGAGCAGCCGCACGAAGATCAGCCAGAACAGGGCAGCGCCGCCGACGGCAACCGCCGCGAGCCGCAAGGTGAGACGAAGTCCCTCGTACCACGCCACGCCCGCGATCAACAGCGCGATGGAAACGGCGTAGCCCAGCTTGTCGACGATCAGGACATAGGCGAAGCCGATGGCCAGCAGCCCCACCGCACGCAACGGCTTGCCATGGGGAGAGGGCGCTGCCGACTCTGCCACGGACTGCAGGCGCGGCTTCGCAAGATAACCGCGCACGGCGAGCAGGACGCCCGTCAGTCCGAGCGCGATGGCGAGGATGTTCGGCAGGCCATGCGGCCCGAAGTCATCCTCGAGCGTCGACA
The DNA here is from genome assembly GCA_040080215.1 of Steroidobacteraceae bacterium. Classification (GTDB taxonomy): domain Bacteria; phylum Pseudomonadota; class Gammaproteobacteria; order Steroidobacterales; family Steroidobacteraceae; genus CAIUGU01. The sequence goes on along the minus strand of JBEBIT010000032.1, from coordinate 15,895 downwards.
CGGCAATGGTTCGCGACGCCGCGAAGTACGCGAGTGCCAGGAGGCAAAGGCCAATGCCGCTGATCAGGTCCTTGTTCATTCTTGGTGGCTGCCTGCCTGTGCCGTGCTCGCGGGCTGCAACGCAGAGGCTTCTACTTGATGACGCCGCTGCTCTTCAGGAATGCGGCCGCGTTCTGCGCAAACCGTTCGGTAAAGGCGCCGTACTCGCTATGCGGAATAAAGCTCGGGATCAGCGCTTCGGCGTCATAGACCTTCTTGAAGTCGGGATCGGCCAGCGCCAGCGGGATTGCTGTCTCCCAGATCTTGATGACGTCCGGCGGCAGGCCCTTGGGAGCCGCGAAGCCACGGAATTTCTCGAGCGCGACGTTGTAGCCAAGCTCCTTCAGCGTCGGCACGTCAGGAAACTTCGGGATCCGCTGCGGATTGAACGTTGCCAGCACACGAACCTTGCCGGCCGCCAGCTGCGCCCGCAGTTCCTGGTACTCGCCAACGCCCATGTCGAGGGTGCCGTTCAGCACGTTGATCATCATCTCGCCACCGCCCTCGTGGGACACCACCGCGGCATTGACCTTGGTCGCAGCCTTCAGTTGCTCGGCGGCCTGGCGTTCCAGTGATGCCGGGTTGGCGGCACCCCAGCCACTGCGCTTGGTCTTCGCATGGTCGATGAGGTCCTTCATGGTCTTGAAGGGCCCCTCTGCGCGCGTGTAAGCCACCTCCGGATCCATGAACACATTGACGATCGGGTCAAGGTCCTTGTAGGTCTTGGGCGGCGAACTCATCAGGGAGGTGTAGACGTAAGTCGGCGTCGTCCCGTACATCGTCTGCCCGTCCGGCTTCGAGGTCGCGACGAAGGCGATCGCACGCGCGCCGCTGCCGCCCGGGATGTTCTTCACCACGAACGTCGCATCGATGTACTTGGGGAGTACGCGCGCCATCTCGCGCAGGAATACATCCCCGCCCGCACCCGGGCTCGAGTGGGTGACCAGCGTGACGACCTTGTGCGGATACTTGGCGGGGGCTGCGGAGACGCCTGCCGTCATCGCGAGCAGTGCGACGCCGAGCACTGCATTCCTGATGGATCCGCGCATTGTCGAACTCTCCTCTGGAAACCGGGTCAGTGGCTGGGGCTGGCGGCCGTGAACTTCATCAGGTCCGCCAGGGTCGCTGCGTTGCCCAAGCCTTCCACGCCGTGGATGGCGGCGACGAGACGATCCTGGGCCGGGACCGGCAGCGCGCCCTCCGCACACATCCGGAACTTGCCTTCGAGATCCGCATCGCTGATCGGGTTGGACGGACCGCCGCGATAACGCTCATCCGCCCATTCGACGAGCGTCCGGCCATCCTTGGTCAGTACCTCGATGCGCGAGCGGATCTTGTCGTAGCCGCGCGCATCGATCTCTGCGTCGACATGCACGGTCGTGCGGCGCTGCAGGTCCTGCATGGCAGTCGACGACACGAACGCATCGCTGAACTCGTGATGGCTGGCGCGCCGGCACAGCACGATCATGGACAAGAGCGCGGGCATCGAGAACTTGGCCTGCAGGTGGTTCTGCGCGACGGGATAGCGGATCGGTTCCGTGATGTTGCGGCCGGCGTAGAAGCCGACCCGCTCGACCTGCTCGGGCTTGAGGTCGTGTTTGGTCACCAGCGCCAGCATCGCATCCATCGACTGATGCGTCAGGATTCCGGACGGGTACGGCTTGATGCTGACACCCGGGTTGACGATGGTGAGTTCCTTGCCGAAGCCCTGCGCGATCTTCTCGGCCGTGAAACCTTCGCCCATCACCGAGAAAAAACCCCAGGGGCCGTCGAGCACGGTGGGATCGGCGGTGAAGCCGCGCGAAGCGAGCAGCGCAGCGATGACGCCATTCTCGGAGGCGCGTCCCACGTGCAAGGGCTTCGTCATGGTGCCGAAATTGGCGCGAATGCCCGCCGCGAAACTGGCGGCGATGCCGAGGGCGTGGGCCAGTTCCGTGCCCTTGAGTCCGAGCAGCTTCGCTGCCGCCGCGCAACTGCCGAACGTTCCGACCGTTCCGCTTGAATGGTGGCCACGACGATAGTGGCGGGGCGTCATCCACTCCGCGATCTTGGATTCCACTTCGAAGCCCACCTGGAAGGCGAGCATCAGGGAGCGGCCGTCCACGTTGCCGAGGCGCTGGGCCATGACCAGGGCAGCCGTCAGAGGGGGTACCGACGGGTGCGTCAGCAGCCCATAGACATGAGCGGGATCGTGCGAGACCTGCGTGTCGTCCCAGTCGTGGGCATGCCCCGCGGTACCGAGCACGCGTGCCGCGAGCGCGGCCGGTACTTTCCGGTCCCCGGCGCCAATGACCAGCGCGTCGGGACGACCGCCCTGATCGAGTGCATCGTCGATCAGGTAGCTCAGGCTGGATTCCGAGGCGCCCGCCAGGAACAGTCCCATCGTATCGAGCATGCACCGACGCCCGATGCGCAGCGCCTCGGCGGGCAATCCAGCGAATTCGGCTTCTTCAATGAACTTCAGGGCGGCAGCGGTAATCCGGGTAGCAGGCTGATCCAAGGCAGGTCTCCAGCGGTCAGGCGGGTCGTCGCAACGAGGCCCGTGAGGTTGCCAGAATACGACAGGGATTGGTATCTGCGGGATTCGCGCGGCGTCGCGGAGCAGGGCCGCTGCACCTCCCGCGGTCGGCGCCTTGCCTTTGCGTTGCAGTAACACTACCGTTCGTCCGCCCGCAATCCACGGTTGCCACAAGCTTGAATGCCAGGACATCAATGCAGACTCGCAATACGCCGGGCGCCGAGGCGGCCTGGGCCGTCTACATCGTTCGCTGCGCCGACGGGAGCCTCTACACCGGCATTTCCGTGGAAGTCATGCGGCGGATCGACGAACACAATTCAAGCGACCAGCTCGGTGCGCGCTACACCCGGACCCGCAGGCCCGTCGAACTCGTTTACTGCGAACCCGTGAGTTCCCGTTCTGCGGCGTCGCGTCGCGAGCGCGAGATCAAACGGCTGCCACGGCAGAAGAAGGAAGCCTTGCTGGCGGCAACGCCGCCTCCCGCACCTACGAAGGCAAGCCGGTGAGCGTCCCACGGCGATGAGGGCAGCTGACCAGTTGCCGACAGAGCACGGCACCGTGTGGCGCAGGGCGGTGGCGCTGGTCGTGCTGTGTCTGGCGCTGGCTGCGGTTGCCTCGTCTGAGGACCTGCACGCCGCGTTGCTGGACGTACTCAAGGAAATCGAACAGATCATTCAGGGCCACCCCATCCTTGGTGCGACGGTGTTCGTGGTCTTTGCCGCCGTCTCGGCGATGATAGCCTTCGTATCGGTTGCCGTTGTGGTTCCCGTGGCGATCTACGCATGGGGACAGGGCGTCACCATCCTGCTGCTCTGGCTCGGGTGGATCCTCGGCGGCCTATGTGCCTATGGCATCGCCCGCTACATGGGCCGCAGCGTGGTTCGCTGGCTGACGGCGGAAGCGGGGCTCAAGCGCCTCGAGTCCGCGGTCAACAGCCAGACCCCGTTATCCCTGGTATTGCTGCTGCAACTCGCGCTGCCGTCCGAGATTCCGGGCTACCTGCTCGGACTCGTGCGCTACCCGCTGCCCCGGTACCTTGCCGCGCTCGCGCTGGCTGAATTGCCCTACGCGCTCGCAACCGTCCTGCTCGGCGCGAGCTTCCTTGAACGTCGCAGCGGGGTGCTGCTCGCAGTCGGTCTGGTGCTGGTTGCCAGCAGCTTGTTCGCATTCCAGCGATTGCGACGTCGCCTCGCACCCGGAAGCAGTCGGCCTGCCGGCGACGGTCATTGAGCGATGTCGTCGGGACTCGATCCGGTCGAGGGCGCGCCCGTGGCTCTTCGCCACGCGGTGGAAGCAGTACACGACGCAATGCAAGCACCGCTCCTGCCTGTCCTGTACCGGGATGAGTGTCTCGTTGCGATCCACAAGCCGGCCGGCTTGCTGGTTCACCGCACGGTGCTCGACAAGCACGAGACGCGCTTTGCCGTGCAGCTGCTGCGTGACCAGATTGGTCGTCATGTATGGCCCACGCATCGACTCGACCGGGGCACGTCAGGCGTGCTGCTGTTTGCGCTCGACAAGGACACTGCCGCGAGCGTCGGCAGGCAGTTCGAAGCGGGCACGGTGACAAAGCGCTACCTGGCCATCGTCCGCGGATACCCACCCGTCACCGGCACGATCGATCATGCGCTGTCGCGGGAAGTGGACGATGCGGAGTCCAGTCCGCGCTCTGAGTCATCTGCGCCGCAGGCCGCGCTGACGCAATTCAGGCGGTTGGGTACGGTCGAGCTGCCGATACCGGTCGACCGCTATCCGGCCAGTCGATATTCGCTGGTGGAGCTCAAGCCGCTGACCGGTCGGCGGCACCAGTTGCGACGGCACATGAAGCACCTCTCGCACCCCATCATCGGTGACGCCACGCATGGCAAAGGCAACCATAACCGCGCGTTCGCAAGTCGCTTTGCCAGCCACCGCCTGCTGCTTGCCAGCGTGGAGCTGGGCATCGCGCATCCGCTGACCGGAATGGCTCTGCTGTTGCGCGCTCCGCCAGCGGACGACTTTGTGTCAGTCTGTAGGCAACTGGGATGGGAGGGCCTTGTGGCTGCCTACGCATGATAAACAGCGCCGTCCGGAATTCGGCGCCGCTCCTGCTTGTCGCCATGGTCGTCGGCGGATGCGCTTCGGTGCCAGACAGGCCGTCACGTTCGACGCTGGGATGCGCAGAGGCCGTCGTGAGAGATCGCGTCCCGCAGGGTCTCGCAGACAAGCCGACGCACTGCGTGGCCGCAGCGATGATCGCACGGTATTGCAGCAGGACAGAGGCTGCACTGGCCTCGATCGGCAAGGAGCTCAAGGACGTGTTCAGTGCAGGCGATGCGGAGCGGGCCGACCTGCAGGCGGATAGGGCAGGCCTGCGCTGCGCGAAGGAGGCGGGTGACGACGCTGCGGTGGGCGAGTGCTGTCGTCTCGCGACCGGCGGGAAGGCCGTCTTGCGCAATTGAGCCGGCTCAATTCAAATCGCGACCTTCACCCACGTGACGAGAGGCAAGGTCATGCGCACTGATGCACCCCAGCGGTTCGAGCTTTGGATACGGGCGCTGCTCATCGCGATTTCAGCACTGGTCATCACGTCCGCGCATGCCGAAGTCCAGCAGAAAGTCGGCACCTTTACCGGCATGCAGGTGACCTATCGCGTGATCCTGCCCAACAACTACGATGCGACCAAGGCGTATCCGACGATTCTGCATTTCGCGGGCGGAGGGCAGACGCTCGAGATCGTGGAACGCAGCACCGACACGGACTGGCGCGCGACTGCCGAGCAAAAGGGCTACATCGTGATCAGTCCCGCCGCGCCCGATGGCCGGCTGTTCTTCGAGGAGGGCGCGAGGATTTTTCCGGCCTTCATCGACCAGATCCTGAAGTCCTACAAGGTGGCCGGCGGCAAGCTGCATGTCACGGGTCATTCGAACGGAGGCTTGAGTGCCTTCCACGTCGCGTCGCTGTTTCCCCAATACTTCATCTCCGTGACGGGCTATCCGGGGCTGCTCGACAGCGCTCCCGCGGAAAGGCTCGCCGCGCTGCAGTCGCTGTGTCTCTATATGCACGTGGGCGAACAGGACGCCTCGTGGCTGCGGGCCATGCAAGCCCAATACACGCTCATTAAGCAGCGCGGCGCGAACATCCGGTTCGCCGTCGAGAAGGGGCAGGGTCATCGTCTCGACGTGACCAGGGACAACTTGCTCAATCGGCTCGTGGCGGAGATTGAACGGGCGCGGAACGGCTGCGTGTGAGCGCTAGCGCGTCAGTCGTCTCTTGATCAGGCGGTCCGCCAAGACCAGCCCCAGCCCCGCGTAGATCGCGATCACCACCAGGTGCAGGAATACGTGGTCGAGCGGCGCGCCGACGGCGAGGCCGCGCGCCAGGGCGGTCGCGTGTGAAAGCGGCAACAGGTTGCCGGCGAAGCGGACGACCGCGGGAAGCTGTTCTGCGGGAAAGAATACGCCCGAGATCAGCATCATCGGCATGACGACCAGGCTGAAGTAGTAAGTGAAGAGGTCGTAGGACTTCGCGAGGGCGGTGAAGACCAGGGCGATGCCCGAAAACGCGAGTCCCACGAGCAGCACGATGGGCAGCAGCCACAGCGCTGCAAATGACTTGATCAGTCCGAGCCCGGCCATTACCAGCAGGATGGCGGCTCCTGAAAGCGCGCCCTTGAGTGCCGCCCACACCCATTCCCCCACGACAATGTCCGTGACCGTCATGGGCGCATGCAGGATGCCCTCCCAGGTGCGCTGGTGCTTGAGTCGCGTGAAAGCCGAATACAGCGCTTCGAACGACGCGGAATTCATGACGCTGTAGCAGAGCATGCCGGAGCCGAGGAACTCGAGGTAAGTCAGCCCACCGACGGTTGGCAGCAAGCTGCCGATGCCGAAGCCGAAGCCGACCAGCCACAGGAGCGGGTCGGCCAGATGTCCCACGAGCGCAGATCCGAGCAGCTGGCGCCAGACCAGGTAGTTCCTGTGGACGACATGCAGGAAACGCCATCGGTCTACAGGCGGCTGCGAAGCGTTGCCGAGCCTCTCCATCCTGGTATCGGCGTCAGTCACGCAGGTCTCGCCCCGTCAGTTTCAGGAACACATCTTCGAGATTTGCAGAACGCCGCAGGCTCCGCAGTTCGCCCAGGCCTTCGAGCGACTTGAGCAGCGGGCTCGGGTCGTGGCAGTAACAGAACGCGGTGTCGCCGGCGAGCTCCGACCGTTCCGAGTAGCGCTTCCCCGCCGTCTCGAACCACGCCTCGATGCCGTCGCCGTAGACCTCGATGACGGCAGGTTCGATTTCGCGGTCGATCAAGGCATGCGGCGCATCCTCGGCAATGATCACGCCCTTGTCCATGATGGCCACCCGGTCGCACAGGCGCTGGGCCTCGTCCATGAAATGGGTGGTGAGGATGAGGGTCCGGCCTTCGGCAAGCAGCGTCTTGAGCCGGTCCCACACGAGATGCCGAGCCTGCGGGTCGAGACCCGTCGTCGGCTCGTCCATGAAGAGGATCTGCGGATTGTTGATCATCGCGCGGGCCAGGGTCAGGCGCCTTTTCATTCCGCCGGACAACGATTCGATCGAGGCCCTGGCTTTGTCACTCAAACCGGCGAAGACCAGCAGCCGTTCCACCTGGGCTTCGCATTCGCGTCGTGACAGGCCGAAATACCGCCCGTACATGACGAGGTTCTCGGTGACCGTGAAGTCGGGATCGAGGTTGTCGAACTGGGGGACGACGCCCACTCGGGCACGGGCTTCGCGCGCCCGTTCCGGAACCGGGACACCCGCGAGTTCGATCGTGCCGCTGTCCGGGGTCGTCAGCCCAAGGCAGCAACGCAGCGTCGTCGTCTTGCCCGCGCCGTTCGGGCCGAGCAGGCCAAAGCAGGTCCCTGGCGCAACCTGCAGGGTGACTCCGCGGACGACCTCGAGATCTCCGTAACGCTTGCGCAGGGAGTCGACTTTGAGCATCGCAACAATCTAGCAGATCCTTAGGCCTTGGGATGGTGAGGGGAACGGACACGCAGCACCACCATTCGCCGCATGTCGATCTTTGCAAATCTTCACGCCCGATCTTCCCACCCGTAGAACGCTTGCCGCACAATTGCGCCGCCGGACAAATAATCAGGGGGAGTGATGAAGAAGCGACCAGCCTACAAGATCAATCGGCGCACCTTCCTGGGCCAAAGCGCCCTGGCAGTGAGCGTGTTGGGCAGCGGCCTGCTCGTCGCATGTTCGCGCGAGAGTTCGCCTGGAGCTGCTGCGGTCAGTACTGCAAGCAGCACGGAAGTCGAAACGGCTTATGGTCGCATCAAGGGAGCCGTGAACGACGGCATCTTCACTTTCCGTGGCGTTCCCTACGGTGGATCGACCGCCGGTGCCGGGCGCTTCATGCCCCCGTCCAAGCCCACGCCGTGGACTGGCGTGCGAGACGCCATCGAACTCGGCCAGCGCGCGCCCCAGCAATTCGCCGGCGGCGAGCCTCCGGAGGTCGCTGCGATGGATCGCAGGGAAGCCATGGGTGAGGACTGCCTTGTACTCAATGTGTACACGCCAAGCACCTCGACCGCCGCGGCAAAGCGTCCGGTCATGGTCTGGCTGCACGGCGGCGGGCTCAATTCGGGCTCGGCAGGCTTCGACATCTACAACGGTTCGAACCTCGCCAAGGCGCATGACGTTGTCGTCGTCGGCGTGAATCATCGTCTCAACGCGTTCGGGTACCTGTACCTCGCGGAGCTGGGCGGCGAGAAGTATTCTCAGGCCGGCAACGCGGGTCATCTCGACATCATTGCCGCGCTCGAATGGGTTCGCGACAACATCGACCGTTTCGGCGGCGACCCCGGCAATGTCACGATCTTCGGCCAGTCGGGAGGCGGGCGGAAGGTCAGCATCCTGCAGGGCATGCCTGCCGCAAAGGGACTGTTCCACCGGGCGATCATGCAGAGCGGCTCGGCGCTTCGCGGTCAGGAACGCGCCCAGGCAACCGAGAACGCCGATCGCTTCCTGCATTCGCTCGGGCTGGATGCGAGCGGCATCGACAAGCTGCAGCAGCTTCCCTACGAGCAGCTCGTGGAGCTGATGGCGAAAGAGCGCTTCAATTTCGGCATGGTAGTCGATGGCCGCACGTTGCCTGCGAGCATGTTCGATCCTGCTGCGACCGAGATCACGGCCGATGTGCCGATCATGCTGGGAACCGTCGAAACGGAGGAAGCCTGGTCGCCGCGCATCCAGATCGATCCGATCGACATGCCCGAGCTGGTCCGTCGCGTGAAGGCGGACATCCGCGTCACGGAGGCCAATGCGAAGAAGCTCATCGAGGTCTACCAGAAGAAGTTCCCGGGAATCGAGAACATCGACGTCTACCTCAAGATGCAGGCCGACGATACGCGCCGCATGGACACGCAGACGTTGGCCGATCGCAAGTCCGCGCTCGGCAAGGGCGCTGCATATGTCTACTACTTCATGTGGCACTCACCGGTTCGAGACGGGAAGATGAAGGCGTATCACACGCTCGACATCCCCTTTGCATTCCGCACGGTCGACGTTGCGCAGTCCATGACCGGCAGCGGCCAGGATCGCTATGCCTTGCAGGACCGGATGAGTGCCGCGTGGACCACGTTCGCCCGTACGGGCAATCCGAATCACGACGGCTTGCCGATGTGGCCCGCGTATACGGCGGACCAGCGGGCGACGATGATCCTGAACAATGAGTGCCAGGTCGCAAACGATCCGAACAAGGACGAGCGTCAAGCGCTGATTGCCACGCCAAGGGTTGCCTGACGGCCGGTAGAGCGCATTGCCTGGAGGGGGGGGCACTCCTGCGGCCGTCGGATGCAGGCGTGTCCCTTTTTCTAGGGACTTGCACTGTCCATCGAAGCGAGTTGCCAATCAGCAAGAGCACGGAGAGGGCCGCCGGCTGGCTGGCATTGGTGCCGTGCGGTGACTATGCTAGCAGCATCGCCCCGGAAGGCCCGGACCGTCTGCCCAGAGGAGATCCCGAAATCATGCGCGCCACCCTCGTCGTCACGTCGCTACTGCTCGGTGCCGGATCGTTCGCACATGCGGCAGAACCGATCCCCCTCAAGGTGGAGTACTCCGCCGACTATGTACTGGAGACAGCCGATGGCGCGATGCGGGGCCGATTGAACGGCGCGCCCGGCCTGGAACGTCGTGAGGACCTCGTTGAGGGCAGCACGATGGTATCCATTCGTCGCGACGACAAGAAAGTGATGTGGATGCTGATGCCTTCCGAACGCATGTACATGGAGATGAAGTTCGGGCAGATGGAAGGCGGCAAGTCGCGCGCGCCGAGTCCTGAGGAATACAAGACAGAGTTCACCGAAGCAGGCCGGGAGGAGGTCAACGGCATGATGACCACGAAGTCCAAGGTCATCATGACTGGAGCCGACGGCAGCAAGATGGGCGGATTCTGGTGGACTACGGACGATGGTTTGCTCGTCAAGATGGACGTCATCAGCGTCGCCAAGGGTGAAAAGATTCGCATGAAGCGCGAGCTCACCAACGTGAAGATCGGCCCGCAGCCCAAGGACCTGTTCGAGATTCCAGCCGGCTACCAGTCGATGAGCATGGGCTTGGCCGGCGGTATGCTTGGATTGCCCCGAGTTTCGGACGATGCGAAGGAAGGCGGCAAGCCCGCCGAGGGCCAGCCTGCCGCCGAGCAGCCCAAGAAGAAGAAGGGGTTCGGCCTTGGGGTCCTCAAGGATGCCCTGGACGTGGTTCGCTGAGCTGCCATTCGTCATCGCATCGCCTGCAAGGAGTCAAACCATGCGCGCTGTCTTTGCTCACGTACTCGGAATCAGCCTTGGATTGGGCAGCCTGTCCGTTCTGGCGGACGAGATCTGCGACGCAAAGGAGAAGCAGCAGTCCAATGCGGCCATTTCCCGCGCCAAGGCAGCGGAGGCGGCTTCCGACCTGAAGCGTGCGTTGCAGGCCGCGCAATCGAGCGAAGCGCGCGCGTGCTCGGACGAGGGGGACCTTATCGTCAAGCGTGTCTCGCTTCGCCTCGGCCAGGATGCGGAGAAAGCCGGCCAGCTCGCAACAGCATTCGACTATTTCCAGATCGGCATGCACTATCCGGAGGGCAAGCGCGTCGGGCTCGCGCACCTGAAGGCAAGGCCGACAGATCGGTCGTGGGCCGAGAACCTTCGCGGCTTCATGAGTCGCAACAATTTCGCCGACGGCGTTGCCGAGATCGCGGCGCATGCACGGGGACAGGCAGCGCGCCTGCTGGCGGAAGAAGACAAGACCTTTACGATCCGCGAGCCGCATTCGGATCTTCTCGGCGAGGCGAAGGACTGGCTGCGGATTGCAGGTGACGACGCGGCACCTGACGTCAAGCGCAGGACCATCGCGCGAGGCGACCAGTTTGCCGCCCTCGACTACCACTATGCGCTTGACCAGGCGGTCAGCTATTACGAGCGCGCGGAGCAGAAGGACAAGCAGAACCAGGTCAAGGCGAAGGCAAGGCAGATAGCCGACAAGCTGGCCGGCGGTGACAACTGGAGTGCCGCTGTCGAGCTGTATCAACTCGCGGGTGACAGGGCCAAGGCCGATGCATTGCGTGCAAGCCGTGAAGCCAGCGCAGCCAAGAAGGAAGAGGTCCGCAAGGACAAGTTCGAGAAGGAAACCGGCGACCTGGAAAAGCAGCTCGGACTGTAGGCCCGGCAGCGGCTGATTCACGGGCGGCTGGGCGGCCGCCAGTTGTTGTTTACGCCAGTGGGCGAGGCTGTCTGAGAAAGCTGCCCGCGCTCGGGACGCGGTGTGCACGGCCTTACAATTGATTACACAAGCGGATGGGTAATAACGCCACCCTGACCCGAGTCGCTCCTTCCCGTTTTCCAGCCCAAGATGACCGACCGGCCCCACATTCTGGTAGTCGATGACGATACGGATATCCGCACGCTGTTGTCGGAGTATCTCGAGGGCCAGGGCTACCGGGCCACGGCAGTGCCCGATGCGAAGGGCATGCGCAAGCTGCTTGAAACCAGTGACGTTGATCTCATCGTGCTCGACCTGATGTTGCCTGGGGAGAGCGGGCTGTCGGTCTGTCGCGACCTGCGCACGCGTTCGCAGGTGCCGATCATCATGCTCACTGCGCTGGGCGAGGAGATCGACCGGATCGTCGGGCTCGAGGTCGGGGCCGATGACTACCTGCCAAAGCCGTTCAATCCTCGTGAGTTGCTCGGGCGCATCAGGGCAGTCTTGCGCAGGACGTCGCAGTCATCCGCTGATGGCAGCGAGTCGCGGGTGGCGGCCTATCGTTTCGGCCCCTGGCGGCTGCATCTTCTCAATCGGGCCTTGATCGATGTAGAGGGGAACAAGGTCCCGCTCGGCGGAGCGGATTTCAGGCTGCTTTCCCTGCTGCTCTCGCACGGGAACAAGGTGGTGTCCCGGGCCCAGCTGATGGAGATGATGCACGGCCGCGAAATGGATCCTTTCGACCGCAGCATCGATGTCGGCATCAGTCGCTTGCGGCAGGCGCTCAAGGACACGGCCAAGTCGCCGGAAATCATCAAGACCGTCTACGGAGAAGGTTACGTGATCGGCGTTAAGGTCGAGCAGGAGTAGCGGCGTCATGGCAGTACGCCTTGTTCCCGAGTCCCTGTTCGGCCGCCTCATGCTGGCACTGATCGGCGCGGTCGGCATCACGCTGCTGGTTGCCGTACTGTTGATCGTTCGCGAACGACGCGATTTGGCGCTGCTCGGGACCGGTGCATGGAGCACGGCCCAACTCATCGCGGATACAAGCATCGCACTGGCGGGTCTGCCGCCGACGGAGAGGGAAGCTGCCGTTGCGAAGCTCGAGGCTGAATCGCTCTCTACCGACGACGAACCTCGCCCGCGGCCGACTCCGCGGCGGATCGACCCCACCTCAACCGCCAGGGCCTATGAAAGGCGGATCGAGCGGGACTTGGGGAAGGGCTTCGGTGTCACCGTTACGCCTTCAAGGCCGCGCAACGAAACGATCATCCCTGTCGGGTCTGATCCCCGTCGCCGTGCGCGCCCGCCCGAAATGCCCGGTCCAGACGGGCGAGGAAGGTTCAACGCCGGAGGGCCCGACGCGGGTGCACCGAGAGGGCCTGGCCCCGGTGGAGAGGGCGGGCCAAGGTTTGCTGGCTTCCTCGGGGCACGATTCCTCGATGTCAGCGTGCAGCTTCCGGATGGCCAGACGCTGATCTTCCGCACGCCTGCGCCGCAACCGGGTCCGCCCATGCCGCAGCAGATCTTCATCGAACTCAGCCTGCTGACGATCGTGCTGGCACTGGTCCTGTATTTCATGACGCGCAGCATTACGCGGCCGCTGTCGGATCTCGCGCGGGCCGCGGAGACGGTGGGAAGAGGCGGGCGCCACGTACCACTTCAGGAGCGGGGCGCGCGGGAGGTCCGCAATGCCACGCGCGCCTTCAACTCGATGCAGGAGCGATTGCAGCGCTATCTCGACAGTCGCACGCGGGTGCTGGCGGCGATGTCGCATGACCTCAGGACGCCGCTCACGAGGCTCAGGCTCCGCGCGGAGTCCATCGACAATCAGGACCTGAGGAACCGCTTCACGGCTGATCTCGATGAAATGAACCAGATGGTTCGCGGCGCCTTGGGCTTGTTCCGCGATCTCAATGATGACGAGGCGGTAGAGCCCGTTGATGTGGATGCACTGCTGCGCCAGCTGCAGGCGGAATTCGCCGAGACGGGCGGAGAAATCCTGCTTGAGGGAACGGCGGGTCTTCCGGTGCTCGCGCGACCCAATGCGCTCAAACGATGTCTCGCGAATCTCCTGCACAACGCGATCAAGTACGGAGTCCGCGCCCATGTGGCCGCGAACGATGGGTCGGCAGTGACGATCCGTGTTCGCGACGAAGGTCCCGGCATCCCTGCCGAATATCTGGAGCAGGTATTCGAACCGTTCGTCCGCGTCGAGTCCTCGCGCAATCGCGACACGGGCGGGACCGGTCTCGGGCTTTGCATCGCGCGCGATGTCGTGCAGTCGCATGGCGGAAGCGTTGCCTTGAAGAATCTTCCGGAGGGGGGGCTCGAAGTCACGCTGACGCTGCCCCGCAGTGCAGACGGGACGGCGAGGTAGTCCGCCAGCCACCGGAAAGCTCGCAACAATTGCTTACGGCAGCGCCGCGCGACAATTCATAGAGTACGAGCACGGGGCTGGCCGCGCTTGGAGCGAAATGTCCCGGTCTAGTCCGCCACCAGAGGGTTCCGCATGAAACTCCGCATCGTCCTGGCCGTCCTCGCCTGCTCCCTGTCCGCGAGCGTGTTTGCACAGATGCCCCCACCCGGTCCTCCCGGTCCTCCCATGGACATGGACCGTATGGCCTTGTTGCTTGATCTCGACAGCTACCAGAAGACCGAGGTGAAGAAGCTCCTCGACGCCCAGCGCACCGAGATGGAGTCGCGGCGCAAGCAGGTGCAGGAGTCGGGCCAGCGTCCTTCGCGTGACGCCATGCGCACAGAGCGCGAGAAGGCAGACAAGGCGATGATTGAGAGCCTGCAGCAAGTGTTGAACGAGCAGCAGATTGCCAAGTTCAAAGCGCTGATGCAGGGGCCGCGTCCAATGGGGCCGCCGCCCGGCGAGCGGCGCCGTCCGGAATGACGGGTCAGCCCGGCGCAGATCGCCTTGAGCTCACGCTGGTCGCCACGATGCTGGTCAGCGTGAGCAACGCAATCGCGCTGAGTGCGAGGGACCAATGGATTCCGATGACGGCGCCCAGCATCCCGACCGTCATGCCGCTGAACATCCGCAATCCCAGGCTCGCCATTGAATAGACACCGATCACGCGTCCACGCAACGGGGCGGGTGCATTCACCTGCACCAGTGTTTGTGCCATGGAGCTGAAGGACAGCTCCATGAACCCCGCGATGAAAAGCAGCGCTAGTGCGAGCGTGTAGTTCGACGTCAACGCGAAGGCGCCGAGTGCCGTGCACCAGAGCATGGCCAGGATAACGGCGGTGCGAACACGTGCTCTGAGCAGCCCACGGCTTTCCAGGGCGATGCCCGCGGTCAGGGCGCCTGCCGCATCGGCCGCAAGCAACATTCCGTAGGTGATGCCCGGATCGCCGTGCCCGAGGGCAGCCGCGAAGCCCGGCATCTGCGCCTGATAGCTGTTGCCGACGAAGAAGGAAGCGCCGCCGGCAAGCAGCGTCATGAAGACGATCGTCGGGTTGTCGCGCACTGCCCTGAGGGTGGCCAGCACATCGGCGAGACCACGATTGGGTGGCGCTGAAGCGGGGCGCTCGGTACGGAATCGCGGTCCGTACGGTGCCTTCCACAACCAGAGCGTCAACGGGAGGTAGATGAGGACATTGGCGAACAGGCCGTAAGCGGGCCCCAGCCACAGGAGCAGGCCGCTGCCGATGGCGGGGCCAAGCAGCATGCCGAGATAGCGCCCCGTGGCATTGAGCCTGACGGCGCTCTGCAACTGCTCCGTCGAGACAACGTCATGCAGGAGCAGCATGCTGGCCGGGGTCCACAACACGCCAGCAACGCCGTGCAGCGTGAGCAGGACGATGGCGTGCCAGATTTGCAGCGTGTCCTTCAGGAACAGCAGGCCCCATGCGATTGAGACGGCCATGAAAAGGAGCATGCCCAACTGGATGATGCGTCGCGGATCAAAGCGATCTGCGAGGCGTCCGGCATTAATGGAGAACAGCAGGAACGGCAGCCAGTGCGAAATCACCGCGAATCCCCCAAGTGCAGGGGACGAAAACTTGCGGAAGGTCACCCAGTAGCTGATCACGTGTTCGACGTTGTCCGCCATCATCGCGGCGGCGGAGCCGAAGACGAACACCCGGAAACTGGGGTTGCGCAGCGCGGCGAAGGACGGCTTTGGCCCTTGAGCAGGCGACGCCGCGCCGAGTGACTCTGCCAAGGCCGGACTCCTCACGGAGGTGGATACGGCGGCATTATGCCGGACAAAAAAAATCCGGCGCCCGTGAAGGCACCGGATTCTTGATTCATCGCCGCAGGGTTACCTGCGTGAAGAAGTCAGCAGCAAGGCTTACCAGCGACCGCCGCCACCGCCGCCGCCACCGCCGCCACCGCCGCGTGCACCGCCAGTCTTTTCCTGGGCTTCGTTCACCTTGAGGGCGCGACCATCCATCTGGTGGCCGTTCAGGCTCTGAATGGCGCGGGCAGCGTCAGTCTTCGGCATTTCAACGAAACCGAAGCCACGGGGACGGCCCGTGTCGCGGTCGTTGATCAGGGCAACGGAATCAACCGTGCCATGCTGCGAGAAAAGGGCTCGCACCGCGTTTTCGTCGGCGGTGAAAGGGAGGTTACCTACGTAGATTTTGCTCATGAAAAATGCACTCAACAAAAAGCTTTGAACCTGCTTCGCC
>JBEBIT010000102.1:0-8892 GCA_040080215.1 Steroidobacteraceae bacterium | reverse complement strand
TTCGGGACGTATAGGTCGCAGGTTCAAATCCTGTCACCCCGACCATTCAATTTCCTAAGATTTCTATCGTCGACCTTTTGGTGGGTCCACGTCTAGCCGCGCGCTAGGGTCCAATCTAGGGTCCAATTTCTTTGGATCTACATGCACATTGGCATTTGACTCATAAGCGGCGGCTGCCACACACACCGCGGCATCGCTCGTAGCTCGCACTCACCTGACGGGTCAGAGGCCTTCACTGAAGTCGATACTTCGATTGCCTGTTCTTGAATGCTGGCTCGGTCCCTTCGAGAATCTGTACAACCCGATTCTTCATCTCGGGTTGCTCGATAGCGCCCGCCTCATACTCAAATCGGACACCATCTGAGTTTCGACAGGCGTAGATAATCTGCTCGGCATCGCACACTACGGCTAAGTTCGGGTTGTGCGTGACCATGATGACTTGACGCCGTTCCTTCGCTTTTTTGATGCACTTCACTAGGATCTTATAGATAGTCTGGTTATCAAGGTTCTCCTCCGGTTGATCGATCACGATTGGAATGTCGTCTTTGTCGACCAAGAGGTAGAAGACCAGCAGCAAAAGACCTCGCTCGCCCGGAGAAAGCTGGCCGATGTCCTGGCCGCCGTAGGTCAGTGAATAGCGCGGTGAGAGGTACTCGAGACCAAAGATGTAGTCGAGGACTTCGGCCGCCTCCACCCCTTTGCGAAGCTGATCGGTCAGGCGAGTATCACGACCTTCCTGCCCTTCGCGCAGATCTGACCGCATGGCTTGATCTAGCTTCTCGGCAAAAAGAAGGGCATCGCCAGACTCCACGAAACTCGCTTCTCGTAGCATGCGCCGAAGCACTTCGTTGCTTTCGTCTATGCCAGAGAACGTTCCTCGGACTTGGCGATTGAGCTTTCCAAGGAACTGGTCCAGAAAGCCAGCCTCCTCGACACGGACGTGGAATTCCAGAGGGAGGTTCATGTCCATTTGGCCAGTCGACCCAACAAACGATTGGACAGGCAGGTACAGCCGCTGAAACTCTTCCACCATGCTTTGGATCAGCCCATGGATCTCCTTGGAGAGCTCTGCCCTTTGCACCTTGAGCCCTTGCAGCTGATCGGGCAAAGCGGCAAGCGACCCAATTTCAGACTCCAACCAGGCGATGGTTCCCTGCTTGTCGGCCGGCCCCATGATCTCGGCCTTTGACCTCTCCCACTTGGCTAGCTCTTCCTTGTACAGAACGAAGTGGCGCTGGCGCTCACCGAGCTTGCTCTTGGCATCGGCGATCGAGCCGGAGATCTCCTCGCGCTTCTTCAAGAGACTACCAGGCTCTGCGCTTTGAAGCTTAACGTCAATTGCGTCGATCTCAGTCTGCATCACCTTGGCAACTTCGTCGACAAGCTTGGTGTCGATTCTGACTTCGAACAGCGACGTAATGGAGATTTCGACGGCAAGCTCTCCCAGCAGCTGCTTCAGCTCGCTTTCAAATGCGGAGCTTTGCTTCCTCTGGTTGGCCAAGGCCTGAGCGATACGACGCGCAACCGCCTGTCTCTTTGCGGCTGCGGACTTCGCCTCCCGAAGTCCTGCTTCCTCCTTACTGACAGCCTGCAGTTGCTGTTCAAGGTCATCGATCTTGGCTGCTGCCAGCTTGGACTCCTCCAAGGCCTCTGAAGAGGCGTTCGGGTCCTCTATCTGCTTGGGCTTGGACTCCTCGAGAGATGCTCGCTCCGCCCTCTTTGCCAAAAGCCGCTCATCAAGGCCCTTCTTGAACTCGGGGAAGAGTCGGGTGTCAGCGGCAACGATCTCGGTGTTGACCGCCGAGATTCGAGCGCGAAGCGCCGCCATTGCCTTATTGATTTCGGCCACCTTGAACTTCAGCAGCGCATCCATCGACGGCTGCCCGAGTTGGTCCTCTGGGGGAACGTGAGAGTAGATGATCTTCCGCAGTTCTGTGTCGAAGGTCGCTGAGCCACCCGCGCCAAGCTCGTTGCACAGCGTCTCAAGGTAGCTCTGCGGCAGATACTTTACTCGCTCAACAGATCCTTGATCATCATGCGATCTTGAATCTGCTCCAAAGTCGGCGCCGAGTTCGTGGCTGCCATCACCGACACCGGGAACGCGGCGACCGTCAGGGTGGCAGTGGCTAGCAGCGATAACTCTTTCCGGTTCTGCTCGACAACCCCCTGTATTCTCAAAGTGCAACGTGCGACCGCGATTTTCCGCCTCCTCATTGCAAAGTGCACCGTAACTCAAGTTCTAGCCTGGGTACACGCACTGAAATTGGCTGCCGCCAGACATTCCACCCATCGTTTCGTATGTTGCGTGGCAGCGTCGATGGCCTGCACCAGGTCGCTCGGGTTCGGGAAATACATCGTACCGTCATGCACGAGCGGCGCCGCTTCCTGCACGCCGGGAGCGAGAGTCATTGTCCATACGAGCTGCACGTTCCTGACGTTGCGCTTGTTGATCTGCTTCAGCGGGCTGTAGCCTCAGGCATTGAGCGTGCGCCGGAACATCAGCCAGTCGCCGTCCGACGGGTTCTGCAGCATCTGGTCGGTCACGGGAACGAAGGGATTGATTTCCGCGGCAAGGACCTTCGGCCCCCGCGACAAGAACTGCGAGCACCAACAGCGGATTGTCCAAGCCCATTGTGAGTCTCCTGTCTATTCGATTCCGCGACGAAAGGAGCCGTCACTGCAGAGGCGGCAAGGGCCTCACGCTCTCCGGCGACCGGGGAGTCGCGGTGATTTCACACTTCAGAGGCAATGCGGCGTTGCCGTTTCCTGCCCAGCCACAGCAGAAGCGAGTGCATGCCTCCGGCCGCTGGTACTTGCCCTTGAGGAAGTTCCTGTACTCCGGAAGCATCGTTGCCTCGCCGCCGAGGACTGCCTCCAGAGGCAACGCATACGTCTTCGCAAAGTCACGGGAAACGGTACTCGTCGCCGGATCAACGTGGGGCACGACGCCGTTGAAACCGTCAAGCGATGCAATCTCTGCAGCAGGCGTGCACAGCCCGGCCGTCCTCGTCGGGACAGCTGCCGTGTTCAGTACATATACCCGGCTGCGCACGAGAGGGGCGTCCAGGTAGACAGGATCATCCACGGTCCCTACCACGGTCAAGGTGTTGCCGTGCCGCGTAAAGTGCATCGTATAAACGGCCCTCTCGCTGCTCGGCGTCCCGTTGCGGCGGACGTACCCCTGCCGCATCCGAGTGGTTACCGTCTTCAACGTGTTGCCGATCCATTCCCCGGTCGTGAACCCACCGATCGGTCGCGGAGCCGCATCGGGCGGCGGCTTGCGCCCATCCATCCAGACTGTAATCGCTCCACGGTCGACGATCGCACCCAGCACCCACGCATTGACGCGGCCCGTGACGGGATCCGTGTCAGCGGTGAGGTTGATGCCCTGCAACCCGGCAATGAGGTAATTGGGGGCGTAGAACAGGCACTGCCTTTCCGGCAACGACAGGGACGAGGCCGAGTAGCTCAGCGCACGGGTGCGCGCCTCGTCGTTGATCGGCAGACCGAGAAAATCTCCAAGGTCCGGGCCGTCCCCTTCCTCCTGCCAATCTTCATGCGTCTTCTGATTCCATACGCCCGACAGATCGAGATCCGCCTGGGCCCGCGCCTGGCCCGTAATCAGCAATCCGAGCACCAAGGAAGTGGCGAAGGCAGCAATGCGCGTTTTCATCGATGGCGTCCTATAGGGGTGATAGAGCCGGTCAGTCAAGCCCGCAAGGCTCGGGACTCCACTTCGATCCATCGGCTTCCTTCCTGAAGTTGGGGCTCGTCAGGTACGGCTCGAGCAGGTACAGGGGATCGTTGACCTCGACGGTCACTGTGATCCACGGCTTGCCATCCGTCTCAACGCGGAGGTCCCAGAACTCTGTCACGACGGCATCCGCGCTGTGCGGCACACCGTTCTTGCGCAAATAGCCCGGTAACAGGTTGGTGGTGCGAACCTTCAGCGTGCCCATGCCCGGCCCTTTCGGAGTGGGGACACGGGGCGCGGTGGGACCTTGACCTCCGCCCTGAATCCTCGGGATGTTCACCCACTCCGCTGTCGAATAGCCCTGTAGTGAAGGCGCGCCGGGATCACCTTTCCCGAAATGAAGCAGCCGCGTCTGCTGGCCGTTGTCCATTTCAATCTTGAGGGTATTCTCATCTTGCCAGGAGATGTGCAGTCGGCCGGGGATGTTCAACATGGCAGCGCCGCCGTAGGCCTTGCACAGGTTGCCTTCGGCCGTGTCCCTGGCTGCGTTCCATCGATCGGCCACGTCAAGCGCGGCCTTGGTGATGGGAATGCTGGCGTAGTCGCCCCGGGCAGGCGTGACCATCCGGAAGCGCCAGGACTCCGTGACGATTGATACCCAGTATCCGGTGAGGTCGATCGGTGCCGACGCCTGCGGCGTCTGGGGCGCCTGCGGAGCGGCGGGGGCCTGGCCGGCTATAGCAGCGTGACCGAACATGCCGC
The DNA here is from genome assembly GCA_040080215.1 of Steroidobacteraceae bacterium. Classification (GTDB taxonomy): domain Bacteria; phylum Pseudomonadota; class Gammaproteobacteria; order Steroidobacterales; family Steroidobacteraceae; genus CAIUGU01. The sequence continues at coordinate 4,436 of JBEBIT010000102.1, read as the reverse complement.
CTGCCCACGCTGCAATGCCGATCGCCACGGCACGCACGTGTACGCCTTTGTTGTTCATCATGGCTGCTTCACCAGGCTCTCGTAGACGGCTTCGACGAACTGGTTTGCAGTCCATGTCCTGTCGGAGCCATACCAGTTCACATACCCCTTGGCCGGATTCGCGGTGATGACCTGCTGCTTCGTCATCCCCTTCTGGATCATCTCCTGGACGCGATCGCGTACAACCGTGATCATGTCGCGGTACTGCACGACGTCGTCGCGCTCATAGACCCTGCCACGAGCAGGCACGACGAGCGTCCCCCCGTCACGCCACGGCAGCGGAATCGTCGAAATGGCTTCCCACACGAGTGCGTTGAGCGCATTGAGCAATCCGTTGACGCTACCGCCGTGCGCGACATCGATCCTGGGGAACCGTTCCGTGTCGATCAGCTCGCCGGCAACGATGACATCCGACTTCCGCAGGAAGACGGTGACGGCGCCGTCGGCGGTCGACCCGGGACGGTGGCGGATCTCGATGCCCTCATCATTCAGCCACATCGTCTTGAGGACCGAGAAAAACGTTTCCGACGGCCACGCCTCGCTGGGTGTATCTTGCATGCGATTCGCCACATCCTCGTGGGCAATGATGATGGCCCCTTCATTGAAGATGCCTCCGGTTTGCGCATTCCCGAACCGCACGCCCGCAGCAGCGATGGCCTGATTGCCACCGACCTCTCCTTGCGTGGCCCCTGTGTCGATCAGGTAACGGATGGGCTTGTCCGTGACCTTGCGGATCTCTGCAAGCACCGCTTCCGTGGCCTTGCCGTCTCCGGCGCCGATGACGAGCACCCCATCATCTCCTGTCTGGAAAACTATGTTGTTGCCGGCGCCGGTAATCAGGTGGACGTTCGGCCGCAACTGGATTGCGCCTAGCGGGACTGAAGGCGCGGCAACCTGTGCGGTGGTCTTGGTCCCCGTTCGCGCCGGCGCCTGGCCTGCCGCCGAGGGGTTTGCCCACATCGCCATGGCGGCCATTGCGATCGGCACCGCCCGTCCCCTGCATACCTGTCTGATTGGTGACATGCCTGCCCCTGTCAAATTGCCGGGTCGCCGGAGAGGCCGCCCCTTTTGGAAACGCCATCGCGCTTGCCGGTTCCGGTGTCTCGCATCGGACACCCCAGGATCCGCGTTGGCGCTCTACTTCATGTCTTCCACGCGCGTCTTCAGGAACACGGGAATGTTGTTCGGATCGATGGTGTTGGCATCCCAGTGCTCGTACAGCTTTCCCTCCTTGATGCGCCACGTGTCGAACCAGAATGTCTCGTAGTACTCCCCCGGCTTGAGCGGGTCGGGTGCGTAGCGCCTCTGCAGGACGGTCACGAGATCGCCGTCGACCATCACCTGGTAGAGAGGTTCGTTTTTCGGCCGGTTCGGGTCGGCCGCTGCCGGCGCAGGCATTCCCCCGCGCTCACGCATCTTCTGCAAGGCAACAAATTCTTCGCGGCCTTTGCTCCCATTGAGTTCACCGAACTTCTTGAAGGTCGGGTTGTGCTGGATGTAGTCGGGATGCATCAACGCATAGCGCTCGTCGGCCGTGATGCCTTCGCGAAAGAATTCCATGGCGACTTTCTTGTTCGCCTCTTCCTGCGGAGAAACGTCCGAAACAACCGCCGCCGCGGCCGCGGGGGCCTCGGCTTCGCGGGCACAACCACCGGCGACGACAGCCAAAGCCAGTGCGAGAACAGATTGCTTCAACATGAGAATCTCCTGAAGTGCAGGCACTGCTCGGTCCCTAGAAAAGGCAGGGTGGAATGGCACCACCCTGCCCGGAGGGGGGGTCTCGACTAGAACGTCTTCTTGATCCTCACGCCGACTTGCCGAGGCGCACCGTAGTACACGTTGAACGGCGCCCGCGAATCCATTGCGGCAATGTAGGTCTTGTCGGCGCAGTTCGTGCAGAACAACTGGCCACTCCACGTATCGCGCTCGTAATTGAGCGAGACAGTGGTCAGATTGCGCTCATCCAGCGCGAAGAAATCGTCCTGGAACAGGAACGTATACTGCTTGTCGGTGTGAGTGAAGCTCACTGCCGGACGCCAGGTGCCGTTGCCCGTATCAAACGAGTAATCGGCGGTCAGCGTGTAGGTCATCTTCGGCGAGTACACGTTGCTCACCCCCGACAGGTCCACGTAGTAGTTGGTGCCGCCCGGGTTCAGTCCGCGGTAATCGAAGCACCCGGCCTGGCCTGCAACAGTGCACTCCGGTGGAGCAAACGCCTGACCCGCCGGTACCGTTGTTGCGGCACCGGGCAACGACCGCTGGTCGATGACCGAAACATCGCCGAGCTCGGAATCGATGTACGCCGAGTTGAGGCCGACCGTGAAGTTGCCCAACGCCGCCTTCACTTCGAACTCGAGACCCTTGATCGTCGACTCACCGATGTTGGTGATCAGGCTCGCTGCCCCGAAAGTGCCAGCGGTCCAAACCGACTGCTGCATGCTCTTGTAGTCCATCCAGTAGCCGCCCAACGTCAGCTGCACCCGGCCGTCGGCAAGCTGGCTCTTCCAGCCGATCTCATAGTCATCGACGTGTTCTTCTTCGAAGGGACGACCGTTGCCGTTGACGCCACCCGGCTTGTAGCCGCGGGCATAGAAGGCATAGAGGAACTGACCGCCACCCTGGCCGCCCGGCGACCAGTTCAGACCGACCTTCCAGGTCGCTTCCTCTCCCTCATACATCTGGTCTGTGACAGCCGGGAACGAGCAGGTGTAGGTAGCGCTGGGCGGCAGGCTGCCGAGAAGGTCAGCAGGACACGTAACGGTCCCCGGAGGGATCCCGGGCGCACCCGCCGGAAATGCCGTCGGCTGGCGTTGGCCACCGCCGCGATTGAAGTTGCGGTCGAGGCTGTACCGGGCACCCACGCTTGCCTGCAACTCATCCGTGAACTGGTAATTCAACTGCCCGAACAGACCACCCATCCGCTGGATGGTGCGGCCGCTGGAGAAGCCGTACCGGAGGATTGTAGGACTAGGTACGCACGCGACTACCGCACCGCTGCCTTGGACGCCGCAATTCGTGTTGGTGCCACCGCCGGCGGCATAGGTAGGCCCGCCGGAGGTCACCGGGGCTTGGCGGTAGTACCAGGTCGTGCCGGCGACCCAGTTGAGGGGAGCGTCCGGCGAGACGAGGGTCAGCTCCTGCGTGTAATAGTTGCTCTCGGGGCCGATGTTGAGCTGTACGGGAGAAGTCGTCGCGGAGCTGGCGTCACCATCCTCGACGTCGCGAACGAGGTTGTTCTGCATGCCGGTCAGCGAGCGGAGCTCATGCCCGCTGTCGAACTTGTAGCGCAGGTCGAGGCTGTTGCGATAGACAGTCGACGTGTTGGTCAAACCCAGGTTGTTCGAGTAAACGACCCACGGATCATGGTTCGGATCGTCGTAGGCCCAGTACTGGGAAGTGAGGGCGATGGTCCGGCCCGGGCTGCCGACGACGGGTGAGTTGAAGGTGCGAGGGTTCGGCTGCGTGGTCGGACCATCATCGGACGAGTAGGTGTAATCCGCGCGCGCCAAGGCGCTGAAATTATCGTTGGGCTGCCACAGGAGGCTGGCCCGGATGTTGCGGGCATCGACCTTGCCCGGCTGCAGGAGCGGCTCGAACGGTTCCCGCCCGGTCTGGCCACCCACGTTGTTGAAGAAACTGTCGCGCTGCTCGCTGTTGAACGCAATGCGCGCCGCCCAGGTGTCCGAGATGGGCAGGTTGACGGCACCGTCGACCTTCGTGTTGTTGTATTTCCCGTACACGGCTTCGACGAAGCCGTTCAGGCCGTCAAAGGTCGGGCGCTTCGAATTGATGCGGATGGCGCCGCCCGTCGACGCCTGGCCCACGAACGTGCCCTGCGGGCCGCGGAGCACTTCGATCGTATCCACGTCCAGCACCGCGCCCGCAATGTTCTGCGGCTCACCGGCCAGCAGGCCATCGGTGTAGATGCCGACGCCGGTGGTGACGTTCGGCGAGGAAATCGCGTTGCCGATACCCCGGATGTTGACGACCTGGCTGATGCCCTGGGTGTTGACGACCAGCGACGGCGTGGCGTTCTGCAAGTCGTTGATCGTCTGCGTGCGGCTCTCGGCCAGCGAGTCGGACGTCAGGACGTCCATCGAAATGGCCGTGGTCTGCTCGGAGGTCGCACGGCGCTCGGCCGTCACGATGATTTCTTCTAGGGCGGGCGCCTCGGCTGCACGTACCGCGCTGGCCGAACTCAGGACCGCAAACACGGCGGCACGGAGAACCTGACTGCCGCGAGAGCGAATCCTGCCCTTACCGATTGACTGTGTAGACATGCCAACTCCCCTGTGTGAGCGCCGGATGGTTTTGGCGCATTGGTTATCTGCCGAACAAATGAAATCCGACTGACGCAGGCGACACGCCCGCGGGTCACCGGTTTGGCGCACCCGCCG
>JBEBIT010000163.1:0-1946 GCA_040080215.1 Steroidobacteraceae bacterium | reverse complement strand
AACTGCGTAACCGATGCACGGACCGGTGCTTGATCGTCAGCTGACCTCGAGCGTCTGGTCGCGCGATGGCGACTCAAGAGACATGGAAGAAGCGAGTTTCGGCGTGGCATGCGAGCGGGGTCTCGGCTGAGGACTTTGCGCTGGGTCGCGGCTTCAGCGCGAGCGCGCTGCGAGAGGCGGCGAAGCCCGAAGTTCGGCTGGCCCGAGTCGAGATCATCGATGAGCGAGTCCGCGCTGAGGTACCGGTGGTGGTGCGCACGGGCGACTTGCGGATCGAGCTGACTCGCGGCTTCTCGCGCGAGGCGTTGGCCGCGGCGCTCGACGTCATCGAGGGCCGCCGCCGGTGATCCCGCACGGCGTCGAAGTCTTCGTCGGGCTTGAGCCGATCGATCTGCGCTGGTCGTTTGATCGACTGGCCGGCATCGTTGTCGGAAGACTGGGCCGCGAACCGCGGAGCCGCGCCCTCTTCGTCTTCTTCGGGAAGCGCCACGCGGCGGTGAAGGTCCTCTTCTTCGACGGGACCGGCCTGTGCCTCTTCTACAAGCGCCTCGACCGCGGGACGTTCCTCGTGCCCGAGTCACGCGGCGACGCGATGTCGGTGCAGCTGACCGAGACTGAACTCGAGGATTTGCTCTCGGGGCTCACGCTCGAGACTGCGCCTCAGAAATCGCAACGAAAAATTCACTGACGGGTTGCGGGTGCGCCGCGCATGGCTAAATAAATGGCCGTGCAGACGAGCGAGCCATCGAGGGAGTTGTCGCTCGCGCACGCCCGCATCGCCGCACTCGAAGCTGACCTGCTCGCAGCGAAGTCGGAGCGAGACACGCTGCGCACGGCGTACTCCGCGGTGAAGCTCGAGTTGGAGTTGATGAAGAAGCGGCTCTTCATCGCGAAGGCCGAGCGGGTCGACGTCGCGCAGCTCGAGTTGGAGTTCGCCGCGAAGCTGGCCGAGTTGGACGCCCTGTCGAAGCGCCTCGACCCCATCCCCGAGGAGCTGGTGCCCGCGACGCCGTCGTCACCGCCGAAGAAGGAGAAGAAGACCGGCGGGCGGAGAGATCTGCGCGAGCTCGACCTGCCCGAGGACACCGTCGTGGTGCTCGACGCTGCGCTTGAGGGCAAGGTCCCCAGGAGCGGCTTCGAGGTCAGCTACAAGCTGATGTGGCGGCGCGGCAGCATGGTGCGCGTGAGGACGATGCGCGTGAAGTACCGCGACGAAGTGGAGGGCCTCGTGTCTCCCAAGACGTACACGGCTGAGATGCCGCCCGAGATGCTCCCGGGCAGTCTGACGACGCCCTCGTTGCTGGCGCACCTGGCCATCGAGAAGTACCTCAACGGGATGCCGCTCCACCGCCTCGAGATGTCGTGGGCGCGAGACGGCGTCACCATCGATCGCGGCACGATGAGTCGTTGGCTGGGCCAGGTGGGCGCGGTGCTCAACGAGACCATCCTCGCGGCAGCCAAGGCGTACGCGCTGAAGACGACGTTCTGCATCGCGACGGACGCGACGGGCGTGCTGGTGCAGCCGCTGCGGGGCGACCTGAAGAAGAAGCAGCCCTGCCGCCGCGGCCACTTCTTCGTCGAGCTGTTCGACAAGCAGCACGTCTTCTTCGAGTACGTAGCGAAGGAGACGAGCGCCGCGGTGAAGGACTTCTTCAAGGGCTTCACCGGCCACATCCAGGCGGACGCGAAGAGCGTCTACGACGTGCTGTTTCGCCCTGCCGCCGACGGCGACGAAGAGGATGTCTGCACAGAGGTGGCCTGTTGGAGTCACGCGAGGCGCAAGTACTGGGAGGCCGCCATCGCGCACTGCGCGGTGGCGAGGGAGGCGCTCGTCCGCATTCAGCGCCTCTTCGAGAACGAGGAGAAGTTCAAAGGACTCCCTGCAGAGGCCATCGCGCAGCTGCGCAACGAGAGAACTCGTCCACTCCTCGAGGCCTTCTTCGCGT
>JBEBIT010000031.1:0-38148 GCA_040080215.1 Steroidobacteraceae bacterium | reverse complement strand
AAGGTCAAACCAAGTGAGAACGTCGCGCGGCGTATTGTTCGTGCGTATGGTAAGCGTTGACATGGTACGTTTCCCCTATGCAGTGTGAGAGTCCAACAATCCGCGAAGGGCGCCGTGGGCGCGCCCTTGACGCATGGTTAGCTCTCGCGCGTGATCCTGTTGGCGTTATCGAATGCGTACACCGAATCCCCACACCGAACACGATACCCGCGCGACATGCGCACATCGACCGGTACGCATCGGCCTGTCGCGTGCAGATATTGCCCAAGCTTGTGCGCGTACCATGCGGGAGACGTAGCAAGGTGGGTATTTTCGTTTCCGTCATACCCTGCGCGAGCGTATGCGGTGAGGTTTGCAGGCTTGGACATGGCTATTGCTTCCTATGTGTGACGAATTACAGAGCGCCAGCAGCGAGTACGGCGGAACCCCAAGTGAGGCGCGTTAGCGCGTCATCGGGCATCCGCAATGCTTCCACGGTGACAGTGACGCCGGCGAGCGGCCCGTGCAGGCGCAAGGCGCGCGCCATCTGTTCGGCATGATTCTCTGTGGCGTAATCCCGCTCGAAACTGCCAGCCGTGACGCGGTAGACGGTGAGTGACTTCATGGGCTGTTTACTCCTCATTGCGTGACTATTGCGGGCCGGCGACTACCGGCCCTTGACTGATACAATGCGCCTTGTTGCCACGGATTGCAACACCTAGCGTTATGGTATTTGCTACCGCTAGCCTCCCCCGTCCATAACCGGCGGATATACCTGCCCAGACTCCGCCGCTTCCATGCCGAACGCATCAGGATCGACTGCCAGCACAGCCGCGCGCAGCTCCGCTGCATCCATGCCGCGACCAAGCGCCACCATTGCCCGAATCCCCCGCCGCGCATTCCCCGCGCCTAGCCGCTTGATCCATGCCGCATCGTCTACCGGGCACGAGATCGATAGAGTCCGCCCGCTATACCCGCCGCGACGCCCGCCGCCAGTCCGCTCACCCGCCGCGCCCTTGCTCAATCCCTGCCACTGCGGCTTCCCCCAATTCCTAAAATAGTCATGCCAGGCGCGCATCGATCCGTCTGGATTGAATGCGTCATCAGGCCCTTCAGGGTAATACTGCCGGTCAGAAATACCCTCTTTGCTGCGTGGATTCATGGTCAATTACTCCTGATGTATTAAGTATCCACGATGCCTCACAAGTCTAGCACGATGCAGTACGTATGCAACGCGCCTTGTGTAGCGGCTCAATTCCTAACGGCCTTACATGTACTTAGTGTGAGTTTTGGAATTCTCTAGAGGCGTGCAACGCGCTCCCCTCTCCCCTCTATATAAACTCCACAAGTGTTTAATATTAGTATTCTAAGTGTAAGGGTGTCCGTTACCAGCAGAAAACAAGCCTCAAAGCCCATTACGCCTTATTTTTCCGACTACACTTGACTTTGAGGGGCATTCGGCCGCCCGCCCGCTGGCATCTCCGGCCAGCTACGTGCTATACCCGCCGCATGTCACTTGCAGACCTTCCCGCTACCCCCGTGTCCGTTGCCAGCCTGTCCGAGTCCGGCCTGCTACCGGGTGAGATAGCCGCCGCCTTGGGGCTACCACTAGGCGACGTACTGGCGCGGCTCCCTGAACCTTGGGTTAGCCCCGCGCTGGTGTCGCGGTCCGAAGCGGCGCTCTTCAGTCGGGCGATAGGCGGGACGACATGGCGCGACGTGCCGGACAAGACGGGCGGCACGATGCGGCTTGAGTCCGAGCTGCTGCCAGACGTAGCGGCCGCCAAGGCTGTACTGGCAGCTCACAAGCCGGCTCTGTACGGGCAGGACGCCACGCCGCCTATCCGCGTAGTGGTGAACATGATGGGCGCGCTACCCGATCCGGTCTCTGTGCTTGAGGATGTCACGCCACGATGACACTGCGTGGTGCATGGCCGGCTCGACACCCCCCCCCGGCATCAAGCGGCAGGCGGGCGGTGTGTTTAGGGAACCCGTGGTTATAGCTGTGCGCCCGTGACTTTAGGCCCCCGGCTTCTTTACGGGTTCCCCTGAATCCGGTAAGCTACTCCCCATGCCGTACAAAAATCATGATGACCTGATAGCCGCCAAGAAGCGGTATCGGGAGGCGAACAAGGAAAAGGTTGCGGCTTCAAACAAGGCGTACTACGAAAAGCGGAAGGCGCTTGGTATCAAGCCAAATAGAGATCCTGAGCGTCGGAAGAAGTCGCTGTCGAAGTGGATGGCGAATAGGACGCCAGAGGATCTCGAGAAGCGCCGGAAGCTTCAGCACGCCGTCAGCAATGCTCGCCGCGCCAGGCTGAAGAAGGCGAAGGTCGGTCGAGTGACGGCAAAAGACCTATCGGCGTTGCTGGAGTCGCAGGGATACAGATGCAAGCTCTGCGGTACTGACATCTCGGCCAAGAAAGACCTCGACCACATCATGCCGATCGCTCGCGGCGGTTCGCACACTCTCGAGAACCTCCAGTATCTGTGCCCGCCGAGCAATAGGCGGAAGTGGGCGCATGTACCCCTCCCGGCTATGTTGTCCGCTGCTGTGCAACACGCAGAGTAACCCCGCCATGCGTATAAATTTCGAGGTCATGTAGCCCGTGGCGTCCCAAGTCCTCGACATGCAGTTGCCGTATCGCTGGAAAACGCGAGCGCATCAGGTGCCGTTGTGGAAGTATCTGGCTGGCGGTGGGACGCGGGCGGTGGAGATCGCGCATCGGCGGTGGGGCAAGGATGACGTGAGCTTGGCGTGGACGTGCTGCGCATTGCATCAGCGGGTGGGGAGCTACGTGCACTTCCTGCCTGAGCAGGAGCAGGCGCGGAAGGCGATGTGGGACATGGTTGACCCGCACAGTGGGAGGCGGCGTATTGACGTGGCGTTTCCGAAGGAGTTGCGGAAGTCCACCAACGAGAACGAGATGATGATTGAGTTCTTGAACGGCTCGACGTGGCAGTTGGCGGGCAGTGATAACTACAACGCGATGATGGGCACGTCGTACTGCGGGATGGTGTTTTCGGAGTATGCGTTGGGGAACCCGAGTGCGTGGGCGTACTTCTCGCCTATCCTGAGGGAGAACGGAGGATGGGCGGTGTTCATCACGACGCCTAGAGGGCACAACCATGCTGAAGGGCTATTGAAGGTCGCGCAGCAGGATCCGGACTGGTACTGGGAGGTGTCGACGGCGCGGGACACGGACGTTTTTACCGAGGATGAGTTGCAGGCGGAGTTGCGGACGCTCCAAGGCGTTCACGGCGAGACGTTTGGGCGGGCGATGTGGAGTCAGGAATACCTGTGTTCGTTCGACGCGGCGATACCGGGTAGTATTTTCGGCGACACGATGGACGAGATGCTGACGAGTGGGCGCATTGGACTGGTTCCGGTCGATGTTCGGTACCCGGTGCATACGGGATGGGACTTAGGAAGGTCGGACGACACGGTGATTTGGTTCTACCAGGTCAAAGAGGACGCGGTTCCGTGTTTCGTGGACTATCACGCCTCGAACTTCAAAGACATTCCGTTCTACGCGGACGAGGTTCTCGAGGATATGCGCAAGGCACGGGGATGGAAGTACGGAGTTCACGCGCTGCCGCACGACGCTCGGCCGCAGACGCTGGCAGCGGGCGGCAAGTCGATGTGGCAGCAGTTCACAGATGCCAATAAGCGGCTCGGCGGTACGCTCGGCAAGTTCACGATCGCGAAGCGGCTCGACAAGCAGGAACAGATCCAGGCGGCGCGGGCGACGCTGAAGGTGGCTCGCATCGACAAGGACCGCTGCGCGGATGGCGTTGAGGCGCTGCGGGCCTATCAGCGGGTGTACGACGACGAGGCGAAGGTGTTCAGTTTGCAGCCGAAGCACAATTGGGCTTCGCACCCGGCAGACGCTTGCATGGTGGTTGGAATATCGTGGAAATTACTCCCTGCGGGCAAGAAAGTTGACGACGAGGACTTACCTGTTGTAAAAGCTACAAAATTCGGCCAGCTCAAGAGGCGACACCTCCAGCAAGCCCGCGCTGCTCGGAATCCTTATTGACGCGAGGGGGTGATCCTTGTCTACCGTAGTGGTCGAAGCCGGAAACTCGGTCAATCTGACAGCATCCGGTCAAGTCGGCGGCGCCGCCAGCCCAGTGACGCTCATCGGGTTCTACGTCAACAGCGCGATAGGCGGAACCATCGTGTTCACGTCGGCTTCAAGCGGCGGGACGACCATCTCGGGCACCATCACGCCGGCCATTGGATTTCACTCGTTTCCAGTATGTTGCCCTGAAGGGCTATACGCCACGATCGCGAACACGCTCAACGTGACGTTCTTCTACATTCCGGGCCAGGCGTAAGCAGTGGCTCGTCCTCGCAAGGAGCGCAAGGAAGGGGAGTCCGACCCGATCGTCAAGCACTGGTTGGCGGAGATCGAAGCTAGCCGGAAACGTGACGAATGGTTCAGGAAAGACGGCGAGCGGATCCGCAACATTTATGCGGGTGAGAAGAAAGACGCCACGCCGTTCAACGTGCTGTTCAGCAACGTAGAGACCATCTCACCGGCGCTCTACTCTCAAGTCCCTCGCCCCGTCGTCCAGTACCGATTCAAGGACGGCAATCCCATTGGCGTCGCGGCGGCTAAAGCCGCACAACGCATCCTCGAGTTCCAACTTGACACCAACGTCGAGGGCTACGAGACCTTCAACGACGCGATGAAGGCGGCGGTCAATGACGCGCTGCTTCCCGGCCGCGGCTTCACAACGGTCAAGTACGACTCGGAAGTGGTGGACGTGCCGGATGAGGATGCCGCCGAGGACAAGGGCGTTGAGGACGATGCAGACGAGGGCGTGCCGACGACGCCGGTCAAGAATTACGAGTTGATTTGCACTGACGGCGCCTCGTGGAACCGCGTGTACATCGGCTACGCGAAGAAGTGGTCGAAGGTGCCGTGGGTCGCGTATGAGATGTACGTCGACAAGAGCGAAGCCAAGCGGATGTTCCCCGAGAGCGTGAACAAGATCACGTTCACGAAGGGTCAAGAGACCGAGAACGGTCAGAACAAGAAGCAGGACGACCGTTATCTCGGTGAGCGAAAGACGGCGCTCGTGTACAAGATTTGGGACAAGTCGGATCGCAAGATCAAGTTCATCTCGCCGCAGTACAACGACGGTTACCTGTCTGTGATGGACGATCCGCTTGAATTGACCGGATTCTTTGACTGTCCGCGCCCGTTGCAGTTCGTCGAAAAGACGGACGACATGGTTCCAACGGCGATGTACACGCTGTACGAGAACCAGGCGCAGGAACTGAACTCGCTGTCGGTGCGCATCAATCGCATCATCAAGTCAATCAAGGCAAAGGCGCTATACGATGGCGCACTCGGCAGCGATCTAGACAATCTGATGTCGGCGGACGAGACCTCCATGACCCCGACCGAGAGCGATGTGCTTTCGATCGAGAAGGGAATGGACAAGGGTATCTGGTTCTGGCCGGTAGAGAAACTGATCGTCGTGCTGCGCGAGCTATATGCAGCACGCGAGGCTTGCAAACAGGTCATCTACGAAGTCACTGGCATCTCCGACATTGTGCGCGGCGCCTCGAAGGCATCCGAGACGCTCGGAGCGCAGCAGATCAAGTCGCAATGGGGCACGCTGCGCATCAAGCCAAAGCAGGCCGAAGTGCAGCGGTACGCTCGAGACATGCTGCGGATGATGCTGGAGATAGCGGCAAACAAGTTCTCCCAAGAGACATGGGCCAAAATGACGGGCTTGCCGTACCTGACGGACATGCAGGTCCAGCAGGCTCAGATGATGGTGCAGGCCGCGCAGCAGGCGATGCAGACGATGCCGCCGCCGATGCCGGGTGCGCCGCCTGACCCGCGTGCCGCTCAATCGCAGCAGGCCATCCAGCAGGCGCAGGCGGAGTTGCAGAAGCCCAAGTGGGCGGATGTCATCCGAGTCCTACAGGACGACATACAGCGCGCCTACAAGATCGACATTGAGACCAATTCGACGATCGAGCCGGAGGCCGCTGAGGACCAGAAGAACATCTCGGACCTGATGATGGCGATTGGTCAGTTCCTGAACGGTACAGGGCCGATGATCGCTCAGGGAATCATGCCGTTCGAGACCGTTCAGTCGATGCTCATGGCGATCGTGCGCCGGTTCCGGTTCGGGAATGAGATCGAGGACCAGATCCGCAATATGAAGCCGCCGAAGCCACAGGACGACGGCAAGGCCGAGGCCGCTCAGAAGCAGCAGCAACAGGCCGCTCAACAGCAGGCCCAGGCTCAGCAGAAGGCGACTCAGGATGCGGCGACGATTGCGCAACTCAAGACGCAGCTCGAGCAGACGCAAGCAATGCTGGACTTGCAGAAGCGCGACAGCGACCTGACAGCGCGCGAGAACAAGCTGGCGACTGAGCAGGCCGTGTTCAAGATCGAGCAGAAGGTGGCTGGAGAGTCGTTGCAGAATCGCGCAGCACTTGAAGGCACCAAGCTCGACCACAAGAAGCAGATCACTGGCCTCGAGTCGAAGCAAGCCAAGACAGAGCAGGTTGTCGGTAAGGCCGTTGACAGCAAGATGGCGCAGTCGGTTCAGCAGATGGGTCAGATGATCCAGCAGCTTGTCGATACCGTGACTCAGCAGGCAGAAAGCACTCAGCAGTTGGTAAAGGCAGTCTCGGCACCACGGCGCCGAAAGGCAATTCGCGGACCAGACGGAAACATCGCGGAAACCGTTGATGAGGTGATGCAATGAACAAGCATTATTCCCATGACAGTGACGATGACGAACCGCTTCGGAAAGCGGACAAGATTTGGCTGTCTGTTTTCTCTGTCATCGTTTTCTCAATCTGGGGATACGCGATTTTCGTGGTTTTCGCGTAGTCGAATCGTAAATGCCGATCACAGTTAACCACGTCCTGTCAGCGACGACGCCGGATGATCCGGCGTACGAGATTCGTCCGAGTCATTGGAACTCGGCTCACGTTGCAGTCATGTCTGCAACGGCTGGAACAGAGATTTTCGGCGCGTTTTCCAATGACGCTGCCTACAATGTTTCGTTCAGTACAAACGCAGGCGGTCAAGTTGTTGCCTCTGCCAATGTCACGGCATCTCCCTCCCCTGTAAACGTAACGGGGGAGAATGGCTCCAGTGTAAACGCACAGACGATACAATTCGGCAACGCCAATGGCATGAGCCTTGGTGTCAGCACCGCTGCGAATGGCGCGACTGTGACGGGTTCCTATACGGTCCCTGCGCAGACCGCTTACGTGTTCAGCAACTCCAACGGCGTGAGTTTCGGGACCAATGGCAGCACGGTAACGGCCACGGTCGCGACGAACTATCAGAGCCAAGGCGCGTACCTGACGACTGCCCGCGCATCTAACGATGCCGTGGGGCTGAATACTGCCGTCTCGAACGTCACGGCCACGATCAATTCCAGCGGGTTCAGCTTTGATGCTCGTGGCTATGCGGGAACGGGTACGAGTGCGACGAATGCCACTCTAACGCTGAACAGTGCCGGGTTGCAGATCAGCGTGGCGGCTCCACCGAGTACAGCGGGGCTGATTTCCGCCATTGGCGTGACAGGCTCCAACGGCAACTACACGACGACGGGCCTTTCGTTCAGCAACGGCAACGGGGTTAGCTTCGGCACTTCAGCCGGTTCAGCGATCACCGCATCGCACAACGGCTTGACCAGTCAGAGCGGCCAAGCGGCCAGCGGCGCAAACGGCTCGTTTGCCTTTCAGACGTTGAGCTTCAGCAACGCCAACGGAATCAGCTTCGGTACGTCGGCGGGTTCGGCAATCACTGCCAGCCATAACGCCATCACGACGGCCCGCGCATCGAATGACGGCATTGGCCTCAACACGGCGCAGACGAACGTCACATGGACCGCCAATAGCTCAGGCTTGAGCATCAACGCGGCCGGCTATGCCGGGACCGCGACCAGCATCACGGGCGGCGCTGCCATCACGCTGAACAGTGCGGGCCTTGCGTTCAACGGGGCGAGCCTTGCGGGAACTACGTCTGGATTCACTGGCGCGAATATCAGCGCGACCATCACGCACAACACTGCGGGTCTTGCGCTCTCTATGTCGGTTGCGGCTCCCGGTGGTGGCGCTACCCCGGTTGCAAGCGCATCAAACGGTTCGTTCAGCTTCACGACGTTGGGATTCAGCAATGCCAACAACGTGACGTTTGGGACCAGCGCGGGCGGAATCATCACGGCATCGGTTGCCGCCCCTGGCGCTGCGGCTGAGAACAATTGGGTCAATCTTGTCGGTGCCAACACCGCAGGAAACACCACGGCATCCGGCTCCACGATAGGCTACAGCGGCATCAACATGACGATTTCCGGCACGAACGGAAGCGTTATCAACTTCAGCGTGGCCGCTACGTCCAGCCTTGTCGGTGTTGGCGGAATCAGCATCAGTACCAACGGCAGCACTATCAGCATCAGCAATAGCGCGAAACTGAACAACTACGAAAACGTAAACAAGGCAAACAACAGTTCGTATTCGTCGTTTGGTCAGAACACGGCGTATTTGCAGCACTTCATTCCAGAGAATGTGGTGCAGTTCAGCTATGCTGAGATTTGGGCTAGAGGCTCTTTCGCCTCCTCAACAAACTCGCAGGTTTACGCGCAGACGATCCGGTACGGCATTTACTCTCAGGAGACCGGCGCAAGCAGCACCCGCATGACGCTGGCAGGATCATCCTCGAACGTGATCCAGGTCAGCTTTGCCAGCAATACAGGCATGGGCTTCACGGTTAACGACGGAGCAACGTCCTACACGACGACATCGGGCGGAACGGGTCTGATAACGAACATCTCAGGTCCGTTCCATCACTACCTGCCGTTCAGTTCGACATTGCAGCCAAACGTCAAGCACGCATTTGCTGTTCTAATTAGCAGCGCGACGACTGGCGGAACAAGTCCTTTCAGATATGCTCCGTTTGTTAATACGGTCATGAACTCGCTGTCGATGGGGCGCATATTCAATACGGCCACGGTTGCAGCAGGTACTACGGTCATTGGCGATAGAGAGATGGGAGTCTACTCGGCAACGTCCGGTGCACTTCCATCAAGCTATGCAACTGCGAACATCAGTGCAGCGGTATCGAGGCAAATTCTCCCCTTCATGCTTGAGGTCTAATGGCTAAGGCTCAACCAGTCGGTTACGAACCCGGCGCGCACAACGCCGATCTTGAGAAGTCCACCCTGCGCATTGTCGAAGGTGGGGGATGGAAGCGGCAGCGCGTGGTTGTCATCATGCCCGCCGCAGACATGATCCCGACCAAGGTCGCATATAGCCATTGGTCGCTGTCCTTCCCGCCAAACCAAGCTGTCCACAGACACTTGGCAATGGGGCAGGAAGTTGGTGAGGCATACAGCAGCGCAATCACTGAGATCATGAACAGCGATCTCAAGGATTGGGAATACATCCTCACCATCGAGCATGACAACCTGCCGCCGCCGGATGGCGTCATCAAGCTCATCAAGCAGATGGAAGCGCACCCTGAGTTTGCCTGCATCGGCGGACTGTACTGGTGCAAGGGCGAGGGTGGATGTCCTCACATCTGGGGCGACCCGAAAGACCCCGTACTGAATTTTCGGCCGCAGCCTCCGGTCCCCGGCCAGCTTGTCGAGTGCTGTGGGACAAGCATGGGCTTCAATCTGTGGCGCACGTCCATGTTCAAGGACGAACGCCTGCGGAAACCGTGGTTCAAGACGATGGATGGAAGTGAAGGGACTGGCATCGGCACGCAAGACCTCTACTTCTGGGGCGATGCGCGCAAGTACGGCTATCGCTGCGCTGTCGATTGCTCCGTGTTAGTTGGCCATTACGATCACGCTGGCGCATTCGGCCAGAAAGGATTTACTTGGTGAGCGCAGTACCTGAAGAAGTCGCAAATCCCTTGCTCAAGCTGGACATCGGCTGCGGCAAGAACAAGAAGCCGGGATTCCACGGCGTTGACGCCATCTCTTTCGATGGCGTCGATACGGTCATGGACGTTCGCTCCGGCAAATGGCCGTGGGATGACGCCAGCGTCGAGGAAGTCCACTGCTCGCACTTTGTCGAGCACTTGACTGCTCAAGAGCGCGTCCATTTCGTCAACGAGTTGTATCGGGTGCTGATCCCCGGTGGCAAGTGCCAGATCATCGTCCCGCACTGGAACAGCAACCGGGCCTATGGCGACCCGACGCACCAGTGGCCGCCTGTGTCGGAAATGTGGTTCTACTATCTCGACAAGGGATGGAGAGCGGGCAACGCGCCGCACACGGATAGCGAGTTCAATCCAACCGGATTCAACTGCGACTTCGCTGCTACGTGGGGCTATAGCCTTCACGGGCACCTGACGACGCGCAACATTGAGTACCAGCAGCACGCTATTCAGTTCTGGAAGGAAGCCTGCCAGGACACGATCGCGACGATTGTGAAGAAGTGACGTGAGCGGTGCCTTTCAGGTAGGAGCCTATCAGCCAAACTATCAGCAGGAAGCAACTGCGGTAGTCACTGGTGGAATTCCTACTGGCGGAGGCGGTGGAAGTCTTTGGTACAAGCGCCGAAAGCGCGATCGGGAGTTGGACAATCTTCTTGATGACGTGGCCGCAGAGGTCATGTATCGAGATTTGATTGAGACACCCCTCGCGAAAGAAGCGGCGCAGATCGTCAAGCCGTTCTCTGAAGTCAAGAAAGCAGCAGTTCCGGCTGCTGCGACTATCGACTGGGAAGGTCTCGAGGCGGATATTGTAAAACTTGCAAAGTTGACTGATCTATGGCAGAAGTACAATGCAAGAATTGCAATCCTTCGCGACGAAGAACACTGGCTGATGTTCGACAACTGAGGAATTGACCATTGCCACGAGCGCAGAAATTGCAGCGAAGGTCAAAAAGATCCTCACGGCTGCTCGAAGCATCAATGGGCGCAAGTCGAGCACGCTGCTTTCTGCTGATCGCAAGCTCATTGCGGATGGACTTCTTGGGATGGCGGACGCCGACGTGCTGAACCTGATTGCTCAGGGCGCAGGCTCCACGGGTCCATTGATCCCGTCCCCCGGTTCTGGCCCTGACACCCAAGCCCCGACGATTCCCACTGGCCTGACTGCGACGGCTGTCTCAAGCACGCAGATCAATTTGGCGTGGGATGCCTCGACCGACGTTCCCCAGACTGGCCGCGTTACGGGGGGCATGTCCAGTTACAACATCAAGCGCGGTGGGACGACGATTGCCACGCAGTCAAGCACTGCCGGCCTAGCGTTGACGCTGACCGCCGCAGACATCGGCTCCCCCGCCACCCCCGGAACCGGCACGCCTACTGGCCCCGATTGGGCTGTCGTTTCCTACGGCACGGGCATCACGGGAACGTCTGACCAGTTCACGTTCGTCTATGGGTCATCCACGGGCGACCTGACCGTCATCTGCAAGGTGCCGGTATTCACTCACGCCACGGACTCAGCCAAGGCTGGCCCGATGATCCGGCAGTCCTTGGATGCCAATGCGGCTTTCGTCCATGTGTGCGCCTTCCCTGCGGCTCAGGGCAAGGGCTTTGGCCTGCGTTCCCGCGCGACGGCAGGGGCGACAGCCTCATCGGACAACACGGTCGCGAGTACGACGACTCCCTGCTGGCTGAAGCTGGTCAAGAGCGGCAACAGCTTCACGGGCTACTACAGCACGACAGGGGCCTCGTGGACCTCGATCGGCTCCGTCACGGTGGCGATGAGCGGAACCGTATACGGCGGCGGGGCAGTGGCCTCAAACGGCTCTGGCAGCGTCTCCGCGACCCTGACGCAGCTTGCTGTGAACAACCTCGCAGCCCTGACTTACTCGGACACAGGCCGCACTGCGGCAACGTCCTATACGTATACGATTGAGGCGGTGGATGCGGCAAGCAACACGTCTGCGGCCAGCGTTTCGGCATCGGCCACGACTTCATCGGCTGGCGGTGGCGCTGGCTGGCCTGCGAGTACGTGGAATCCGAATGACCTGACGCAGTATGGGATGACCGATGCGTCACCCGTCTACATCATCAATGACCTCAGCAGCTCGACTTCGGGCAGTCCCACACTGATCCAGTCGCAGACCTACACGTGCACGTTGGGGCAGTTCCTGGCCCTGTCTAGCAAGCGGTGGGGCGTATTCTCGGTATCGGGCAGGGCGGACCTGCAAAAGAATTACTACGTTTACGGAGATGGTGTGGTGCTTGCAGGCGAGACGGCCCCCTCTCCCGGCGTAGCGTTCAAGAATGGCCGTCTTCGTGGTGCTGGCAGCAACCAGATTTACCGCAACTACTCTAACTATTGCGGCAACTCTCCCCGGCCTGACGGTACGGACGACCTAGACAACCGCGACGGCGCAGAGATCGGCAACGATCCGGGCAACCCCATCGTATCGAACGTGTGGTTCTGCAATGTGTCGGCCTATGGATGCGTTGATGAGACTTTCGAGATGTACTCGCCATCGAACAATAGCGGGTACTATCAGTGTCTTGCCGCCTTTCCGCTGCTTGACGGCAAGAGCGCGGGCGAGCCTCACGGGGCCACCGGCATCATCGGTGACCTGCCGACACTAGCGCATCACGTCCGAGTACTCGGCACGCATTCGTTCATGCGTACACCTGCGTTGGTCCGCAGCCCATCGGCCAACGTACTCAACTGCTTGGCCTACAACTCAGGCTCTCTACCGTGGTTAATTTACAACGAATGGGGCAGGTTGGATCGGCAGTTAGGCAGCGCGTATGGAGACACCGACCTCGCGAACTTGCTCAATTGGGAATCGAACCTTGGTGTAGTCGGGACGAATACCTACGTTGACAGCTACTTCCTGAACATCGGCCACAGCGGGGCAGACCTCGTTACAGGCTCGCAGGCATACCTGACGGGCAATTTCCTCGTCGGCTTTAGCTGCTCAAGTTCCCCGCAGTCGGCAATGGTCCTGAATGAGACCTCGTGGAACCCGCTCGTAGGCTCCCGCATCACGTCCATCTACCCCACGGGATACGTGACTGAGACGTTTACCGACACCACGGCGGACAAGCTCGCATTCGCTGCGCTGATGCGCGACACCTGCGGATCACGGACCAAGGACCGGACAGCAGGGGCCGACGCATGGGCCGCTGCACAGCCTTACAACTGGATTATGAACGTTAACGGCACGCCTGTTACCGGCGGCACGACGTTCCAGATTTACGGGAACATCATCGAGTCGATGACGGAACTCTTGCCCCTGTACGCAGCAGGCGGCGACGCCAACGGCTTCCCGACCTACGCGACGAATACGGTTGACCTGTTCAGTTCCGCTGCGATGCAGAGCGACCCGCTGATCAGCGTGGCGGCTGGACGGACAGCGGCATGGATGGCGGCATGGCTCGACCGCTGGCACCTTCGCGTGAATAACTACTAATGGCACTCGTCCGCACAGACTACACGCCGGATGCGTTCGACGATACGGGGTCGGCGTCGCGAACGACGGGCAGCTTTACGTTCCCGAATAATTCGCTTGTCATCGTCATTGCGAAAGTCACCAATGACTTCAATAACGCCACGCCGGTACTGTCGATCTCCGATAGCAACGGGCTGACGTGGACAGCCATTGCTGACATTGCGACTGGCGGCGCGTCCGCGTATGAGCCGGGTGTAAGGGCGTGGCGCGCAACGGGTACTGGCGCGGCTGGCACAATAACGATCACGTCTACTGGCGCAGTCAACATCCGCCGTTGGCGCATTGAGCCGTTCTCGTACACCGGGCACAACGCAGCGTCGCCCATTGGCGAGACCGGGACGAACGGCGCACTTGCTACTGACGGCGCGGCATCCATCACGTTGTCAGGCACATCGGCAGCAAGCTCCGAAGTTCTCAGCTCGCTGGCGGGCTCGCTTGCGACGGGCACGACGATCAACGTCGATCCAGGAACTTCACACGCTGAAATATACGACGCCCCCTCTTCCGGGTGGGCTACGTTCCAGACGCAATCGTACTCCGGCGCGACAGGCACGGCGTCGTGGACGGACACGCTCAACGGCGCAGGGTCATACGACAAGGGGCCAGTCGGCATCGGATTTGAAGTCAAGGCGGCCTCCGTTCCAGTCTTTCTACTACTGGCATAACCATGATTAAGAATCTGGCAGCAAAGGTACAGGTAACGGCCTACGACTACACAACCGGGGCTTTCAAAACCGGCGACGCTGCGAACATCACCGTTTACGTCTCTAAGGATGGTGGGGCTGCGACAGCGTTGACCGATACCAGCGCAACCGAACTCGACTCCACGAACGCGAAGGGCATCTACAGCTTCGACGTGACGGCCACGGAGTCGAATGCCGATGACCTTCTCTTTACGGGCAAAAGTTCCACGGGGAACGTCCAGATCGTTCCACTTCGCGTTGCCACAATCGACCTGTTCAAGTACGGCATTACGGCCTACGGCACGCTCTCTGGTACTCACAGCACGACGAGTTGCGACCTTGGCACGGCTGCACCCGCTGTCAATGTGAGCCGGCAGACGGTGTTCTGGCCCGCTCACGGCCTAGCGCGCACGGTATCGAGCTATGACACTGGAACGGGCGTTGCGACATGGACTGACGCCGTTGACGTGACGCTGGCGAACGGCAACATCTGGTATCTGTTCGGCACTGCGCCAAGCTCGAGCGCAACGGGCCTGACCGCAGCAGAGATGCGCACCGCACTAGGCATGGCAAGCGCCAACATGGATACCCAGCTCGGTAACCTGCAAAGCGACTCGAACAATATTCAGTCGCGAATTCCAGATGCGCTGGTCGCTGGATTCATCAAGGCAGACATCAAGGCAGTTGTCGGTGAAGTTCTCCAGCTCGGCGGTTCAGGAACGCAAGAGATCGGCGGTACCTAATGGCCTTCTGGAGAGACGGATTCTGGAAAGCCGGATTCTTCAGGGAGGGATTTTGGGCTGGAATGGGAGATGCCGAAGAATCCCTTCAGGACTTGCTTGATCCTGGCGAGAACTTTCAAGGCGTTCTCATCATCAGGAGAATGGATACGGGACTCATCAGCAGCTATTACTGCATCCCTATCAACCAGTATCCGGGCAGGTCTCGGTGGATCGACGTGACGACATCATGGTCGAATGCGCAAAAAGCAGCCGCCATTCGCGCCGCGCTTGAAATTCCATCACAACCCGACAGCAGCCTAATTTCTTAGCCATGCCAACCTATCAGTACGAGTGCGAAAAGAGTCACATTTTTGAGCGCATCCTTCCAATTGCTGAGTGCAGCGTTCCGCAGCAATGCGACTGCGGTGCCAGCGCCAGCCGAGTGTACTTGACCGCTCCGAAGGGTTTCGTGCAGCGAGAGTGTGTTTACGACAGTCCTATCGACGGACGGCCAATCACATCTTGGGCACAACGCCGCAACGACCTTGCCCGCAGCGGGTGCCAGGAATATGACCCCGGCATGAAGCAGGACACCGACCGCCGCGTCCGTTCTCAGGAGGCTGCGCTCGACAAGAGCGTTGATAGCTTCGTTGACGAGCAGATTGCCAAAATGCCAGTTCGCAAGCTGGAGATTCTTGAGAGTGAATTGAAATCCGGCGCTTCAGCCGACATCGTGAGGAACTGACAATGCAAGTCGAGAAAGAGGCCGCCGACAGCGGTTCGTTTGACATGGACGCCGCCGTCTCGAGCATCGGTGACGACTTGGGATTTGAAATCTCCAAGGACGAGCCGGAACTGGACTTGTCAGATGATGCTCCTGTCGAAGTTGAGCAGGAAGCCGCGGAGCCTGATGCGACGACTGAAGCAGCTACTGAGACTCCTGCACCCGTCGTCCGAGAGATGCCGAAGTCGTGGAGCAAGGACAAGGCCGAGTTGTGGTCAAAGCTGCCTCCCGACGCGCAGGACTACTACGGACTTCGCGAGAAGCAGTTCCTCGACGGCCTCGAGCAGTACAAGGGCGATGCTACCTATGCCAAGGAACTGAAGGACATCATCACGCCCTACAAGGCACTGCTGGCCTCTCAGGGCGTCGACGAGCGAAAGGCCGTCAGTGCGCTACTCAACGTCCACTACCGACTCTCTCAGGGCACGCCAGAAGAGCGCCGCGCCGCCTACGACAAAATGGGCCGAGACATGGGGCTTGTGCAGTCGCAGCAAGGCCAAGAGCAGCAGTCAGTCGATCCTGTATTGAAAAAGTTGCAAGATGAGCTGCAAAGTGTTAAATCTGCCCTAACTGCACGGCAACAGGCTGAGTTACATCAAGCCCAATCCGTCGCAGATCGGGAGATTGAGTCGTTTTCGTCCGATGCTGCAAACGCATATTTTGACGAAGTGCGCCCTGACATGGTGCCTTACGTCAGATCCGGTATGTCGCTCAAGGACGCTTACGACAAAGCGGTATGGGCCAATCCTGTTACGCGCCAGAAAGAGTTGAATCGGCTTCAGACAGAAGCTGCTGCGAAGCTCAAGGAGACGGCGAAAACAGAGGGCCAAGCCGCTCGCAAGGCTACGAGCAGCAATGTTCGTGGCGTTGAAACCCGGAAGGCTCCGACAGAACCGAAGGGAAAGATGTTCGATGACCTGCCAGCCATGCTGGAGGACATCAAGAAACGTTCCCATTAACCAGTTCTCGGAGCAATCAACATGGCAGCCCCAAACAGCACTTTTACGGAACTCGTCACCACGACGTTCCGCAAGCATCGCAAGGACATCAAGGACAACCTGAGCAACCGCAATGCGCTGCTCAAGTACGTCACGGAACGCGGAAATACGCGCAAAGATGACGGCGGTCTTTCCATCGTCACTCCGCTCGACTACGCAGCGAACTCGACCTACCAGCGTTACAGCGACTGGGATACCCTGAACATCGTCGCATCCGAGACCATCTCGGCAGCAGAATTCCAGTGGCGTCAGATCGCGCTGAACGTCGTGGCCTCGGGCCGCGAACTGCGCATCAACTCAGGCGACAGCCGCATCATCAATCTGGCGAAGGCGCGCATCAAGAATGCGATTCGCACCTTCAACAACAACTTCTCTAGCGATATGTACTCGCTCGGCACGTTGACGAACCAGATCAACGGCATCCAGGCACTAGTCTCCGACGACGGCACGGGCACGGTCGGCGGCATCGTTGCTGGCACCTTCCCGTTCTGGCAGAACACGGTCATCGACGCCTCGGTGCTGTCGGTCACGCCGTCTGCCACGACGATCGAAGGCAGCTTGATGCTCCCCGGCTACCTCGCCACCGATCGCGGCCCGGACGATCAGGTTGACCTGATTGTCGCGGACAATAACTACTACTCGTTCTTCGAGGCTTCGCAGCTCTCCCTGAAGCGGTACAACGATACCACCAAGGGAACCGCGGGCTTCACGAGTCTGAAGTACAAGAACGCGGACGTGGTGTACGACGGCAACTCGGGCATTCCGGTCAACCGCATGTACGGGTTGAACACGAACTACATCGAGCTGGTCACCCACACGGATGCCGACCTCGAGATCATGGACGAAATGCGTCCGATCAATCAGGACGGCGCTGTGACGCAGATTCTCTGGATGGGGAACCTGTCGATCAGCAACCGCAAGCAGCAGTTCGTTATCCTTCCGTAACGCGCCGCCGCCACCAGTTCAGGAGATTATCAAATGTTTGCACCAATCAATTTCGCGGGCGCTACGCCCTTCAACGACTGGTTCGTTGCGGATACCACGCAGCGCCATCCTGTTGGCTACATCGTGGACGCCGTGGACCCGTACTGGGGCTACGGTCGGTTCCAGTACATCAAGAGCAACGACACCATCCTCAAGGGTTCGCTGGTTATCGTCGGCACGTTCCCGACGTTCCTCGGCACTCTGCTGCCCAACACGGCGTCTCTCGGCGCTCCGTTTGGCGTTGCGATGGGGCCGATGGCATCGGGCACCTACGGCTGGATCCAGATTGTCGGCTGCGCGGTCTATAAGACCAACGCAACCGTCGCTGCTGATGCGACTGTCGGTATCGGTGCCGCCGGCATCATCGGTGCCTACTCGACTCTGAAGGGCATGGTCAACGTCCACAACCTCAAGGCGGCTACCGCTACGACGACGTGGACGGCGAACACGACCAACGGCACGGGCGTCGTGGTTGTCCCCAACGGCTACGATGGCGCGTTCATCGGCATGGCGCTGTCGGGCACGGGCATCCCGGCCTCGACGGTTGTGGCGAAGCTGGATCCGGATGGAAAGACCATCTACACCGGCTCGGCCATCGCCACACTGGGCGACAAGAACTCGACGGCAACTGGGTCGATCACGCTCACCGGCACCTACACAGGCTTCGGCGCGGGCTACATCCAGTTCCCGTCCACGTCGTCGGCCGTGGCTTAACCGACATCCCCACTGGCGGGGGACTGACACCCCGCCTTTTTTCAAGGATAAATCATGTCCGTCGGCGCAATTTCAGAACGCAAGGAACGGCCCGCAATCGTGCGGTTCGAGAAGGTGCCCAAGGAGGACAAGGCGGCATCGCTTGCTGCCGGTCACTACGTCGCCAAGGACGTGGACTACGCCCTCCTGACGCCGCCGTACTCGAAGGATGAAGTGCGCATCAAGGTCGAGCAGTTCAAGCTTCAGATGGAAGCCGACGTTCGCAATCAGCGGATGCCTGCTGAGTGGCAGGAGATGTACCTGACCGCCTACGAGAAGTGGCGCAACGGGCAGGAAATCCCGCTGAACGGCACGCCCATCAAGGGATGGGGAATGCTGTCGCCGGCCATGCAGGAGACGCTGATCCGCATGTCCGTCCTCACGATCGAGGATCTCGCCGCCATCAACGACGAAGGCTTGCGCCGCGTCGGAATGGGCGCGCTGGAACTCAAGAACAAGGCTGTCGCGTGGCTCCAGGCCAACAAGGACCACGGTCCTCTGGTCATGGAAAACGCGGCCCTCAAGACCAAGGTCACCGTCCTCGAGTCGAGTCACGCCAACCTACAGGCGCAGATCGACCAGTTGAAGGCGATGATCCCCCAGCCCAGCATCGTTGCTGGCCACCGTGAAACTGAATCCATTTCGGCGGACGACATCCTGCCCGAACCGGAGCCTCGCACGCTGTCCATCAAGAAGAAGTAATCCCTCATGGCGAGCATGACGGTCCTTGATGTTGTCCAACGCTTCACCAATGCCGTCGGTTTCCCGGAGCCATCGACTGCGGTGGCGAATCAGGCCGACGATGTTGTCCAGATCGTCGAGCTACTCAATCAAGAAGGCCGCTCGCTCTCCCGGCGTCACAAATGGCAGAACCTGACCTTTGAGGCCAGCTTCGCGACGCTTGCCGCCGAGTCTCAAGGCACGTTGGCGAGCATCATTGGCGCGACGCAGGAGTTGCGCGGAATCGTCAATGAGACGATCTACAACCGCGACACGGCCTTGCCGATCTTCGGCCCGCTGTCCAATCGGCAGTGGCAGCAGAACAAGGCATTGACGCTCACTGGGCCGTATCCGCAGTACCGCATCCGCGGCAATGAGTTGCGCTTCTACCCGGTTCCTGGCGCTGGCGAGACCTGCTATTTCGAGTACATCTCGAACTGCTGGTGCACGGACTCTACTGGCGCAACCTTCCGTCGAAACGTCGCGGCTGACACCGACCTGCTGCTGCTCGACGACGAGATCATGGTCGCCGGCCTCGAGTGGCGCTGGCTGCGCAAGAAGGGGCTGTCCTACGCGGAGGAATTTGCGACCTATGAGAGCATGGTGGCGGACTCCATCCGGCGTGACGGCTCGCAGCGCACGCTGATGATGGAGGAAAGCAACGACCGTCGCTTTGGCACGTTCATAGCGGTGGGTTCATGGCCTCTGTAGTTCAAGTGGCAGCATTGCAGTAAGGACAAAGAAATGCCAAGCACCAAACAACCCGGCGCGGATCGAAAGCAGCGCGCAATAAACAAAATGGTTGATGACGGAGTTTTGAACAAGTCAGAACTGGCTGGCGCTTTAGGCGGGTCTCCATATACAACCGGAATGATTGAAACCGCTGGCGATAGAAGGCGCATGGAAGCTTCTGTTGGTGGCAATGGCATGAGCCATCAAACTAAAAAAATTGCTTGATAACGACAAAGATATGTCGCTGTTGAGTCGCAGGCTTAGTAACGAACTTTTTGGAAAGAAAAAGAAATAAAATGCGCCGCGTTGCTCAAGACATGAAGGTGAGGCCTGGGGCGCAGAAGTCCTCGTCTACCTCAATTCCTGCGCCTATTCGAGGACTCAACGCACGCGACTCCGTGGCGAATATGGATGCGCGCGATGCGCTGATCCTTGAGAACTTCTTTCCAAAGACGACCAGCGTTGATGTGCGTAATGGCTACGCTACGTGGAACACGTTCACCGGCATTTGTCAGACCATCCTGATTTACTCTGGTTTGACCTCGACCAAGATTTTCCCTTGCATCAAGAACGGCAGTACCTATTCCATCATGAATGGAACGACTGCCGGGGCAATATCAACGGCGGTTGTCGGCGGTAGCGGTCCTGCGGTTCAGGCGCTGACTAGCACGCGGTTCGATTATGTCCAGTACAACACCGCTGGCGGATCGTTCATGTCCGTCGTCAATGGCGCTGACACGGCGCTCGAGTACGACGGGACAACGTGGTCTACGGCGACGCTAACTCACGCCAGCCTGTCGTCGACGAACAAGCTGTTCACTATCGGCGTGTTCGCAGAGCGCATGTGGTTTGGGGAGGAAGATACGTTCAACGTGTACTACCTTCCCGTGCGCACCAAGAGCGGCGCAATGACGCAGTTGAATCTGGGATCTTGGTTCAAGCTCGGCGGCTACCTCAACTCCATCATCACGATGACGGACAACTCCGCTGAGTTGACTGACTACATCGGATTCATGTCGAGCGAAGGAGAGGTTGTCGTTTACAGGGGAACAGACCCTGCGACGTCAGCAACGTGGATTCAATCTGGCCACTTCAAGTTGAGCCATCCCGTGTCGAAAGGGAATCGTACTTGGTGCAAGTATGGCGCAGATGCGCTCGTGCTTTGCCATGACGGAGTGTATCCGCTTCGCAAGTGCTTCCAGACGCAAGGCTTCGATAACGGCCTGTCGGTGTCGGACAAGATCAGGAACACGCTGAACAGCGAGGTTTCTCTTTATGGCCTGAAGTACGGCTGGCAGGTGCTAGTCTATGCGGACGGCCAGAAGCTCTTTGTGAACGTCCCAACAAATGAGGACGTGGCCTCTTACCAGTACGTGATGAATACGGAGACCGGAGCCTGGTGCAAGTACACCGGCTGGACGGCCTTCTGCTTCGAGGCCGCCAAGAGCGTCCTGTACTGGGGTGGTGACGGAAAGACCGTTAAGGCGGACACGACGGCAAATGACGGCGATGATCCTATCACTGCGGTAGCCAAGCAGTCGTTCAACTACCTTGGAAGTCGCGGCATCGCGAAGCACGTCAAGATGCTTCGGCCGATTCTTGCTACCGATGGCGAACTCACGATGTCCATTTCCGTCGATGTCGATTACGGGAACGTCGAGCCGTCATACCTTCGCCCGTTCAGCAGCGGCGCTGGCGGCGACCCGTGGGGTGGTATTTGGGACGTGGCATGGTCCGGCGCTGTCACCGCAACGAACTACTGGTTCGGCGTGAATGGAATAGGGCACGCGATTGCACCTCGAATCAAGAGCGTGACGGATGGCGTGATTCTGTCTTGGTCCGCAACGGACGTGGTGTACGAAAACGGCGGAATCCTCGCTTAAGAGACGACTATGGCAAATATTTTCACCACACCGAAAGTCCCAGACCCGTATCAAGTAGCGGGGGCGCAGACGCAGGTTAACCAGCAGACTGCGGCGTACAACAACGCGCAGAGCCACGGCAACACGACGACGCCGCTTGGCAGCCAAACGTATACCAGCCGCATTGACCCGGTGACGGGCGCGACGGTCTATGACTCTAACGTCTCGCTGACTCCGCAGCAGCAGCAGTTGCTGGACCTTCAGAACCAGCAGGACCTGTCGCTAGGCAACACGGCAAGCGGCCTGCTGACGGGCATCAATGACACGTATTCGTCTCCGATGGACTTCTCCAGCCTGCCGGACCTGTACGGCGCCAATGACTTACTTGGCGCTCGACAGCAGGCTCAGGACTCGCTGTACCAGAAGCAGACTTCGTACCTCGACCCGCAGTACGAGGCGCGCGCGAAAGCACTCGAGTCTCAATTGGCAAACCAAGGCATCGCGCTTGGGTCGGAGGCGTGGAAGAACGCGCAAGACGACTACAGCCGGGATCGGGCGTTCAACTACGACCAGGCTCGCACCAGCGCGATCAATGGCGGGTTGAACGAAGTCACCGGGCTATCGAACATCTCAGCCAAGAACCGGGCGCAGATGCTGTCGGAGGCATTGACGAAGCGTAACCAGCCGCTGAACGAGTTCAACGCGCTTCGGGACACTACCAAGGTCAACATGCCGTCGTTTGATGCGGCATCGGGCGGGGCGAGCTCCAACACCAATCCGGCCAATATCAGCGGTTCGGTCTATGACGCCTACAACGCGACAGCGGGCAATGCTGCCGCCAATCAGCAGGCATTGATGGGCTTGCTCGGAACCGGAATTCAGGCTGCGGGCGGCATCGGCAAGATTTGGGATGGCGTCAAGGGGATGTTCGTGGATGATCCAGCGGCGACCGCCGCCGCTACCGGAGCGGAATCCGCTATTCCCTCAATGGCGAACGACTCCCAATTGGGCGGCCTGATCGGCGCCGGAAGCTCAGGCGGACTCGGCGCTGCTGGGGGCGCTGCATTCGACTCGTGGCTAGCGGGGGGTGCCACTGATGCCATTACCGGTGCGGCTATGCCGACTCTGGCCCCGATTGCTGGCGAGGCGGCTGGCGCGGGCTTGCTTGCCAACGGCGCGGCAAGCCTAGCCCCGTATCAGATAACCGGTGCGGCGGCGAACGGCGCGATCGGCGGAGGTGCGGCGGCCTCAACTAGCGGTGCGGCGGCCACCGGAGCTGCCGGTGGCGCGGCTACTGCGGCCATTGGAACGCTTGGCGCTCTTGGTGCATTCGCTATGGCCGTGGAGATCCTCCAAATGCTCCCTGGCGGGCATGGCAGTTACGCGCTCAATGAAGTGGGGCGTGACGAGTCAATGGAAAATCCATACAGGTAACGAAATGGCAAACGTCAACCGCACCGCCCCCGTCGTCGCGCCTTCGGCCAACGACCCCTATGCCGAGGCACAGCGCCAGCAGGCGCTCGCTGAGGCGCTTGCCGCCCGTGGCAATGCCAATGGCGGGCGCGCGCCCCGCACGTCTCAGGCGGCGCTCCTGAACGGCCTGAACGACATCCTGGCGGGCGAGGCGAGCCGCCGCGCTGGCGAGCGGGCATCTACCGCCAAGGCCGGCGCCGATCGCGTCGTCAGTGACCAGAACGCCGCCCTCATCGACGCCATGATGCGCAGGCCGGACGTGAACATTGCCGGATTCACCACGCCGGGGAAAATCGACCCGGCCACCATGCAAGCGAAACCTGGCGTTGAGGTAGATCGGCTATCCATGCGGGGCGAAAAAGACCCGATGGCGGATACGCTTGCTCAAGCCATTGCCGGCGTAGACCCGATGGCCGTCAAGCAGATGCTCGCCAAGACGATGTACGAGCGGGCGATGCCGGACCCGTCGCAGGTTGCGGATAGGGAACTCAAGGCGTCGATGGCGGCACAGGCGGCGGCGGATCGGAAGGCCGGTATCGAGCAACGGGATTCTGCTGCAAGGCAAGCTTCCGATGACCGTAGGTTTGCTCAAGAAGAAGCTACTCGGCGTGCGGACGAGGCCGCTAGGGCACGCGGAGATCAGGCGGATAAGGACCGCGAGCTTCGCATGGAAATGCTTCGCATGAAGATGGAGCAGGACAAACTGAAGGGCGCGTCTGGGCAAAAACTTAGTTCAACTGGCGTCACTCAGGCCATGTCGAAAATGGCGGATATGCAAGTCGCCAAGACCCAGATTCAGAACCTGAAGGACGCTAGAGCAAAGCTCAACGAAGCAACTGACCTTGGGTACATTCTTGGCGGAAGGCAAAAAGTGACTGCTTCCGCAGAGTCCTATGACAAGGCTCTTGATGCCCTAAGGACAACTATCAGGAAGGTAACGCACACTCCAGGCGAAGGCTCAATGTCAAACTGGGAGGGGTCAATTACGCAGGCACAGCTTCCTGAGAGGACGGTGTGGAACGCAAGCACGCTGGATCAGGGAATTTCTCAGCTTGAGGATCTAATCAACGGATACGAGTCCGTCACTGCGGAGATGCTAGGCAATAGCGGAGCAATGCAGCCTCCGGCTGCGCCCACGGCGCCAGCGACGCCGGCCGCTATCACCTCTCCTGCCGCTCCCGCTGCCGTTGAGGAATGGGTGCGCGGGCCTGACGGTAAGCTCAGGAAAAAGTGATGGCACGAGTCATCAAATTCGAGGGAAGGAATATCTCCGTACCGGATGATGCGACGGACGATGAGGTTGCGCAGATCATTGGTGGATCCTCTCCTGCCGCCGCCGCTCCCCAAGAAGCCTCCCTGATGGACAATATCGTCGGCTCGATTCCAGGCCGCGCGGCGCTTGGTGCCGCTGGCCTTATCACCGGCCCGTTCCAGCTTGGCGCGAATTTTGGCGACAAGGTTGCTGACGACACGTTCGGCAAAGGCGGCTTCCGCCTTGGCGAGTGGACGAACCAGCAGCTTGCCAAGATCGAGGAAATGAAGAAGCGCGGCATGGCGGCGCAGGGCATGGGTGAGTTCGACTTGGCTGGCCTCGCTGGAAGCATGGTCGGCGGCGCTGGTCTCGCAAAGGGACTAAAGCCCGCCGTTGGCATGGGTGGCAAGATCCTTCAGGGCATGGGTATCGGCGCTGGCGCTGGCCTTGCCGCCCCGGTCTCGAGCGGCGGTGAGGATTTTGCTGCTGAGAAGGCCATGCAGGTTGGCGTGGGTACGGCGCTTGGTGGGGCGGCGCCGCCTGTGATGGCGGGCGCTGGATCTGCGCTTAAGGGCGCTGGGCATCTCGGCGACAGGTTGCTGTCCGCTATGGGGCTGGAAGGTGCTACTCGCCGCATTGCCGATCGTGAGTGGGGGCAGCACGTTGGCGACGATCAGAGCCGGTCGGCGCTAGTTCGCGCATTGCAAAACCCAAAGCGGCTTGTTCGTGGTAGCAAGCCAACCGCTGCCGAAGTCGTTTCCGACATGCCAGAAGGACTGCCAATAGCCGCCGTGCAGGGGAAGATCGCAAGCCAGATAACCGCTCCGAAGGGCGTGAGTTCTCCTGCTACGCGATTCTCTGAGCGGGCAAATTCTCAGGACTTTCGCCGGGAAACAGCCCTTGCTGCTCGCAACGTCATGGGCGACAAGATGCGCGACGATGCGCTGAATTCTGCTACTGGAAACGCTAACAGCAACGCGATCATTCAAGACATCTATCGGATGGCGCAGAACCCAGATGCGCCACCGCCTACACAGGCTGCTCTCGTAAAGTGGGCGTCTATCATCGACGACGCTTCTGTTGGCGGAACGGCAGATCCGCGCCGTCTGTACGGAATCCGCAAGATGATTAACCAAGTCCTCAACAAGACCTATCGTGGTGAGGATGACGCAATCAAGGGCTTCACCGGAAAGGAACTGATCCAGATTCGCGGACGCATCGACGACGAAATCAACGCTGTCACTGGAAACAAGTGGACGCCGTACTTGGCAGAGTTCGCGAAGCGATCGAAGGCTGTTTCAGATGACGTTGAGCGCAGCAAGGCAGCAAAGGATGTTGTGAAGGGTCTTTCTGGTGCAGGAGACACCTTGATTGACCAAGCCGGAACGGGTGTACCCGGCATGATCGACTATCGCGCCACGATCCTGAACTCCGTAATCAACCGAGCTGGCAAAAAAATCACGCCAAAGGTGGCAGCGGCAATGACAGGAGACGCTCTCGATCCGAAGGCACTCGCCGCCGCGCTCGAGCGTGCCGCGCCGAGTCAGAGGCAGGCTGTCATCACTGAATTCTCAAACAAATACGGTCGCGGCGCAGTGCAGACCGCACTCGCTACGCAATTGGGCAAGGAGTAGACGATGGCATTCTCAGGCGGCGTATTCACCAAGCTATACACATGGGTCACAGAGCAGGCCAGCTCACCGATTGAGATTGCGAAGCTCGACACCCAGGAGTCCGACTTCGCTACCGGCCTGTCCAACTGCATCCTTCGGGATGGCACTGGCGTTCCGACTGCGACGACGCCGTGGAACTCGCAGCGCCTAAGCAGCCTTGGTGACGCAACAGCGGCTACGGACGCGATGAACCGCCAAACGTCAGACGCAAGATACCCGCAGTCGAGCAGCGGATCGTTCACGGCGACGATGACTGGATTTACGACATCTCCAACATGTGCGTTTGCGTACGTCGCAAATGGAAACATGGTGACAGTCAGGAACTCTGCGTCGTTCTCTGCAACGAGCAACTCCACTTCTTTCTACACGGATGCCTGCGTTACAGCGGCTATCCGGCCATCTGGCAATCGTTTTGTTGTCGTGTATCAGATGCAGGACAACAGCAGTTCTCGCTTCCCTTGCGCCGTGCAGATTACATCGGCTGGAATTATGACGTTCTACGTCCTTGATGGCGCAGGCCAATGGACAGCGAGTGGAAGCAAGGGATTTTTGAACGCTGGAGACCTGGTGTTCACCTACTCGCTATGACCGCCATCCTCTCATCCCTGTTCCTCCAAGCCGGCCTCGCGTACATGCCGGCGTTTGCTGACCACGGATCGTGGGGCTTGTCGCCATACGACCGGCAGCACGTATACAACCCCTACGGCACGTTCGCCATCGGGCTTGAGACGGACACCGACAAGGCGTTTTCCGTGGCCTTCTCCGTGCGTCACGAATCATCCATCCCGGTCAATGACTGGGGCGACAACACGATTGAATTCAGCGTCAAGTGGAAACCGTTCAGGAAGTAAGGGGAATATGAGTGTCACCCGAGACCCCGCCTTTCGAGATCACAGACATCATCAAATGGCTGCTATCTGCCTTGGGAGCGGTATCGCTATGGGTGGTCAACGTGTTCCATAAGCGGCTCAATGGTCACGAGGAAAAGCATCACGAGCTCACTGAGAAGGTGAGGGATGTGGAGTTCATGTCTGTGGGCCGCGATACCTACCAGACGCACGTCAAGGACACCCACGATGCATTCGACGCCATGCGCCGAGAGTCCATTGCGCGTGAGGCCAGGATCATCGAGGAGATCCGCTCCATCCGCACTGAGGTCGTCCAGCGGGTTGACGCGCTTTACAATCGGGGGCAGCGATGAAGTATTTCAACCCCGCCGAGTTCATGTGCAAGCACTGCGGCGAGAACAAGATGGACAGCGTGTTCCTGACGGACATCGACGAGCTGCGCGCCCGCTGCGGGTTCCCGTTGTCTGTTACTTCTGGGTATCGCTGTCCGACGCACAACCAGGCCGTCTCGACGACGGGCGCTGACGGCCCGCACACGACCGGCAGGGCGGTGGACTTCGGCGTGCGCGGCGCGCAGGCGCTTGAGGTTATCCGGCAGGCGCAGTTGATGGGCTTCACAGGCATCGGCGTGCAGCAGAAGGGGGCCACGCGGTTTATCCACATTGATAACCTGCCCAATGCGCCGGGACAGCCTCGGCCTACGATTTGGAGCTACTGATGACCGCCGCAGAACTAGTTTTTTCCGCCCTGAAGCGCCTAGAAGCCATCGAGATCCTGATGCTCCACGGCGAGCATATCGGGGACGAACTGGCGCGGGCGCAGAACGAACTGGCAGCAGCACTACAGGTGATGTGATGATGATAGAAACGCTTGGCGGACGGCGGTTCACCCTCACTCTTGGCTGCGGCATGGCAACAACCCTGCTTCAGTACATGGGAAAGCTCGACCCCGGTGGAAGTACCTATCAAGTGGTCATCCTTGGCACGGTCGGCGCGTTCATCCTTGGGAGGACTGTTCAGGCGGTGAAGGGTGCCGCACCACCGGAACGGTCGGACCAGTGAACCTCTCGACCGCCCGCACGTTCCTGACCAACTTCTCCGTCCCCTGCCTCTGGGTGGCGCTGGCCGGGGCTGTGGCCGGGATGGGCCTCGGCGCCTACGGGATGCACAGGTGGGATGCCGGGAAGGTGGCCGAAGCCAAGCTCGCCCTGACCGAATACAGGGCCGCTGTAGCCACGCAGACCGCAGGGGCTATCCAAGTCGCTCTAGACGGCCAGCGCGCGGCCTACGCAGCAGAGCAGGCCCAGCGGAACCAGATAGAGACCGCCCTAGCCGCCATCCCAGACGCCACCGCCGTTCAAATCGAGGGACTTCGCCGTGACCTTACAAAACAGCTTAAGACGTCCCTTGCGGCTCCAGAGTGGAGCTGCCTGCGCCAGCCTCTGCCTGCTGACGTTAGCAGCCTGTTCCAGCGCCCCTGAAGTCGTCGCCGGTCCGCCGCAGATCATCGAGGTGCCCAAGCTGGTGCAGTTGCCGGCTGAGTGCGGGAAGGTGGAGCCGGTGAGGACTGAGGGGGCCACGGCGCTCGAGGTCATGGAGCGGCAGCACGCGGCTTTGATCTCCTACGAATCGAGAGTCAGGGCTTGTTTCATGCCTGAGTAATCAGCCGTGCCCGGCTCGCTCGTGATCCGGCGCGCGACTAGGGTCGCCCCACGTTGGCTTGGTGCCAGTGGAATCCTCGATCAGATCGGAAACAATGTCGCGCATCATCAACATGAACGCTTGCTTTCTGGCTGCATTGTTGACGACTGCGCCCATGCGAATGGAGCCGAGAAATACTGGCTCCAGCATGTTGTCTGGAAGCGCGTAGTACGCATTCCAGTTCTCGCCTTCGTGACGCATGGAAAGGCGGCCGACCTGAACGAGAGGTTTCATTGCTACGCCTCCGAGAGCTTCTGCTTGAGCAGGTAGCCTTCGAGTGCCCACACCTTCTGCTTGGCGTTGGCATAGGCGATCTTCTCGCCGATCTCCTGATTGAAGTTCTCAGGGCTGGCGCAGGCGCTCTCGCCGGTCACGGTGAATCCGTTCGCCAGTTCAAGGCAGCACACGGTCAGCATGGTTCCGGGGAACACATGGAACTGCGCGGGCTTGTGGCAAACCTCGTCGATCCGAGCCGGGGTAATGCGTGGTGCGGTCAGGCCCTTCTCCTGGATCTCTTGTTCAATTGCTGCATCGGTCATCGTCATCTCCTTTGGTTAACACGGATCAATCAAACTTGCGCGGCTATCCTGTCGCATGAGTCGCGGGTCGCGGCGTGCTTCAGGAGGTAGGGGATTCGTCCACAGTCAGACCGGCTCAATCGAAATGCGCACGTCCCGACCAACGTAGAACGCTCGGCGGTTCTTGATGCTCTCAGGAACCTGGACGTTAAAACGCAGCATCGGACGCCACTCGGCATCCGCCTCAGCTTTCCCTTGCAGTGAAACGTCCAAGGCATCCCCGCTGGTCTCGACTGCAATCACTTCTGCTTTGATCTTCATATGGGCTCCTGAGTTATAGGGAGGGAGTCTTTGATCGTTTAGCGTCGGCGCTGTACACATAGGCATCGGACACAGGCCATTTGGCGTGGCGTCACTTCCGGTTCGACAGGTGCGCCAGCCTCAGCAGAAGCGATCAGGGAAACCAGCTTGCCGCGTAGCTGGCTCTCTGTGGCGTGCTCATACGCAGCTTTTGCAGACTCCAGTGCGCCCCACTCCGGCCCGGTGTACTGATCGCGTGGCAGATCGAAGTGCGCCACAACCTCGCGGAGCGCGGCCAGCATTTCAGAAAGCAGCCCTGTCGCCTCTGGAGTGGCCTTGGCCTCAAGCAATGCTTCGATGATCCGTACTGCCCGCGAGGGCTCTATGCGCGGCTCTACTCCACGCGCCCATGCAATACGAACCTCCGTGACTAGCTCCTTGGCTTTCTGTTCAGGCGTCACGGCTGTCTCCCAAGGCTTTGCAGATGCGGGTATACGTGATCGATTCGCTAAACTGCCGCCCTTCTGCCGAGTAGGCAGCAGCGACAAAAGCCTTCGCGTCAGTCAGCGCCCGCCGCAGCTCGGCGACCTCGGCGGTGAGGTCGGCAATGCGTGCATCCTTCTCGCGTCGCTCCTCAAGCCACTGGTCAACAGTGCGCTGACGCTCGGCACGCTCGTACTCAAGCGCCCTCTGGTATTGCTCAATACCTCCGGGTACTTCCTTTGTGGTCAGGTTCTCACTCATCGTCGCTCCCTGGCTCACGCTCGAACTTGTCGCAGGTGGCAACGGCTTCCCTCTGGCGCAGCACGCACCACGGACCGCTCAGTCGGTGGACGAACCAGTGGCAGTACCTGCAAGCGGGGCTAGCCATTGCGCCGCCTCGGAAGAATCGCCTTGCCCTTCTTCTCCCACTGGATGATGGTCGCCAGCCGGTAATGCGGGACACCGCCTTCCTTCTTGAACGGCGGGCCAAGCCCCTTGCGGCGGCGTTGGTAGAGGGCTTGGGTACTAACGCCCCATCGGGTAGCCAACTCGTAGTCTGTTATGGTTTCATCGCTCATCGGGTTAGTCCCCATCCTGCTTACAACACAATATCCACGCGCTGCGACACCTCGGCGTGGCAGCCTGGAACCTCGACGCCCAGCTTGATCGCCTGACCGATCGCCTTCTTGTCGGGCTTCGGCGGCGGCGCGGGCGGCTGGACCATGTACGCGGCGGGCAATGCCGTCTCATCGTCGATCACAACCGACTGCGGGTTGTTCTTTAGGATAAGCGTGAAGGCACCGCATTCAGCGCGCGTCTTGCCCATGAACTGAAACTGCAACAGCAGGTACTGCCGCAGGCTTTCGGCTCGCTTCTCGAGCATCCTTGCGCGCTCCGCTATCGCCTTTGACGCCGCTTTCTTGGCTTCAGCGATCACTTCGATATTCTGGATGTAGGCAGCCACGGTGCCAGCTTTCTCCTGCCAGTCGCCCTCGATGCCTTCCAGCGTGTCGCGGATGACTTCAGGCGGCAGTTCGTCGGACTCCGCGAGCATTTGCAGCTCGCGGTAGCGTTCGGAAATCTCGTAGAGGTGGAGGTCGCTCATTTGCCCGCCTCCACAATCCCCATCAACTCATCCCGCCGCGAGTCATACGCCGACTTGAACAGGCTCATGCGCTTGTCGTCCTTGGCGTCCTTCGCCATCGTGTAGGCGGCAGCGAACGTGGACTTGAGCGCTTCCATCGTCGGTGCCTCGATGATCTGGGTCACGGCGTCGTTGGACAGGTCTTGGTCGATCGGTGGCGTGTCGAAGGACTGGACTGCCTGTTCAGCCGATACCGTAACCAGCTCCGGCGCAGAGTTCTCGAGTTCGTCCGGCGTGTAGACGCCCTGCACGATGCCAGGAGCCACGGTGCGGACGCCTTCGGAGATCAGGCGGCTGCGGAGCATGGCGCGCGGGTACTTCTGCCACGTCTGGTTGCCAAGCAGGCCCGCCGTCTTGGCGCGGTCCAGCGTCCAGTCAAGCGTGACGGTGCCGCCTTGCGGGTGGGAGAACGTCGCCTCGGCCTTCTGGTCCGTGAGTGTGACCCACTGCACCTTGCCGCCGTTCTGCATGAAGCGGGCGAGCATCGTCTCGGCCTTGAGAGAAGGCCGGTTATTGATGATGTGATAATCACGAACGGCGGTCATCGGGTGGATGCCTTCTGCCTGACAAAGAGCCATCAGCGCGAGTGCCTGATCCTTGTCCTTGACGCCAAACAGGTTCGACTTGGCGACGGTGACGGCCATCCGTTCCATTTCGCTGTAGGGGACGACTGCGGTAGTAGACATTGCAATTCCTCGTTGTTCAAGCCCGGAATTCGTTATACGCCTGTTCTTATAGCATTGCAACTGTTCTTGTAGTACCCTGTCTCCATGACGTATCAGCACAAGCAAATCTCCGTTGACTCCATGATGGACTTTCGCCGTCGAAATATAAGCTGGCGTAAGTACGGGCTTCACGGTGAACTAAAGCGCCCAATCCATCACCGTTTCGACATCAAGGGAGGAGACACGATGTTCGACGTGCTACGGTGGCAACAAAAGGAGGCCAATAGGCGTTTCTGCGAGGAAGTCAATGCGGCTGTGTTCGCGGCGTCATTCCGTGACTTCCTTGGAGAGGCCGGTAAGTAATGCAACTCCGCCCCTACCAGCAACTCGCCATCGACAACATCCGCGATGCCTTCCGCCGTCGCGTGCGCCGCGTGCTGCTGGTGAGTCCGACAGGCTCAGGCAAGACCGTTATGTTCTGCTACATCACCAAGGGCGCAATCGCCAAGAACAAGCGCGTCACGATCCTAGTCCATCGCACAGAACTGATAGACCAAGTATCCGACGCGCTGACATCGCTCGGCGTGCGCCACGGCGTCATTGCGCCGGGATTCCCAATGCTGCCCGCTCTACCCGTGCAGGTCGCCTCCGTTTTCACCCTAGTCAAGCGCCTGCATAAGTACGATCCGCCTGATTTGCTGGTCGTGGATGAAGCGCACCATACCGTCGCCTCGACGTGGGAGAAGGTCACGGACGCCTACCCCGATGCGCTGGTGCTTGGCGTGACGGCGACGCCCTGTAGAGCCTCTGGCGCGGGCCTCGACACATCTTTCGACGAGATGATCCTTGGGCCTACCGCGATGGAACTGATCGATCTCGGCGCTCTGTCACCTCTGCGCGTCTACGCGCCCCCGCCCGCCGCGCTCGAGGGCGTCAAGGTCCGTATGGGCGACTACGTGACGGGGCAACTAGCGAAGGCGGTGGACAAGCCCAAGATCACGGGCGACGCGCTCGACCACTACCAGAAGCTCACCCCAGGGGCGCCCGCCGTCGTGTTCTGCGTGAGCGTGGACCACGCCCGTCACGTGAGCGGGCAGTTCATGGGTGCCGGCATCAACGCCATCAGCATCGACGGCACGATGGACCGTAGCACGCGCAAGTCCATCATCGCAGACTACCGGGCGGGCAAGATTATGGTCCTGACGTCCTGCGACCTTGTGAGTGAGGGCTTCGACGTTCCCGGCATCATCACCGGCATCTCGCTGCGCCCCACCAAGTCCCTCGGCCTCTGGATCCAGCAGACGGGCCGGATACTCAGGACGATGGAAGGCAAGAAGGAAGCCTTTCTGCTAGACCACGCCGGCAACTGTATGCAGCACGGCCTGCCCATTGATGACCGCGAGTGGAGCCTTGCGGGGCAGGACAAGGAGGACAAGCCCAAGCAGACGATCAAGACGTGCAAGGTCTGCTATGCCATCAATCCGGTGTCGGCGTCGGTGTGCAAGGAATGTGGGCAGGCGTTCGCGGCGGAAGCCAAGCCGCGCGAGCTGGTGCAGCAGGCCGGGGAGCTAGTCGAACTGGACGTGGCGGCGATGCGCAAGAAGGTGGACCCGGAGCGGGCCAAGGCGCGGACGCTGGAGGGCTTGAGGGAACTGGGGAAGCAGCGCGGGTACGCGCCGGGTTGGGCGGATCACATCTTTGCAGCGAGGCAGAAAAAACTTGAACAACAGCAAGGCGCACAGCGAACTGGTCAACGCGATCCTGCTTGAGCATGGTCACGGCGATGTCAGGATATTCAAGAATGCGGTCGGCATGGTCGAGCGGAAAGACGGCAGGAAGTTCAAGTACGGCGTTTGTAATCCAGGCGGGAGCGACCTGATCGGCTGGACCAAGGTCACGGTCACGCCTGAAATGGTCGGCACCACGCTCGCCGTATTCACCGGCATCGAAGTCAAGACGGGAACCGGGCGCCAGTCCAAGGACCAGCGCCGGTTTCAGGCCGCGATAGAGTCGGCAGGCGGCAGGGCTGGCGTCGCAAGGTCCGTGCAGGACGCGGCGGGGTTCCTCGCAAACAAGGTGAAGGCGGCCGACACTCCATAGGGCGTACCTGGCCGCTCAACCTTCTTCTTCTTGGGCCTCCCTGCCCTTCTCCCTGTCGGCGTGTACCACTTGCGGAAATATGCCTTGACGCATTCCTTGCAGCGCTTCTTTGGCTTGCCGGCTTGCAGGTAGAAGCCCGTGAGCGGCTTGTCGCTCCCGCATTGCGTGCAGATCATTCGGCTTGCCTGCGCAGGAACATGCTGATGACGTTGGAGCGCTTGGGCTGGATGACGGGCGCATCGTTGCGCTTGTGCCACTCCGCCAGCGCCATGTTCGCGGCCTTGATGCGCGGGTTGGCCGCGCAGCGCAGACGCCATGTGATGCGCCAGTAAGCGTCCTGCTGCGACTGGCTGCGGAGGTCGAGTATGCCGGAAATCATGCCCACAACTCCTCAAGGCGCGCGACGATCTCCGACTCAAGCGCGGTGTGCTGCGCGCCGCTCAACTGGTTAAGCGGGATCAGCACCCCGCCGATGAACAGCGTTTGCAGGTCAACGGTAGGCGCTTCGCCGTAGTCAACTTGCTCGCCGTCCTTATCGCGCCACTGGCGGCGCGTCGCCCCGGTGCTGATGATCCGGTAGCCGACCACGGCGTCAAGCGCGCCGCCCGCAAACTCAATGTCCATCTCAAAGTAGCCGTCCACGTTGCTGATGTTGCGGCCTTGGGCGTCGAACATGGGGGAACTCATGGCTGCACCGTATGCGTCAGGGCGCGGAGGTTGGCGCGGGAGGTCTCGATCTGGTCTAACTTCTCTTGGAACTTCTCGCGTAAGGCAGCCTCCGTCTTGTCAAGCATGTCCAGTTCCATCGCAACCGTCTCTGACGGCGGCAGCATCTTGAACTCGACTTCCAAATATTCGCTGACGCGGACATAGCTTTCAAAGCCATCAAAAATATCCTCGAGTGGCCTCTGTCCGTACTGGTCCTTGTAAATTGCCATCCTCATAAGTCACCTCGTTTTGTTTCCGAACGACTATCGTTATACGCATAGTTGCAAAGCCCGTCAACTCCTGATAGGGTGCGAGCCATAGGTAAGGAGGACATCGTGATGAACTTCAAGATTGGGGATGTAGTTATTGTTGTCAATAAGAACTCTCCTAGATTCGGCCAAGATGCGACCATCTTATCTGTAGTAGAGAAAGGGAAACGATGGAATTGGGACGGTTCATACAGAGAAGGGTTACGCTATCAAGTAGAAATGGCTGATGGGGCAAAAACAGGCATGCATCACTACCAAGACAAGCCTTTGCCTATTCAGTATTTCGCTGACGAACTCAAGCGCAAGGAAAACCCATACGACGGCAACCAAGTCGTGAGCTGGGAAAATAGCGTGTGGCAACCAGTGCATACCAAGACATGAGCAAGATACAACTGCGGATCGGCGCACTACTCCGAGAACACAAGTCCTATCGCGGCGTCCAGTCTGCCACTGGCGTCAACTACACGCAGCTCCAGAAGCTGCATAGTGGCAAGCTCGAGAGCGCCAGCGACGAGACGCTCGCCAAGCTCGGGCTGGTCAAGAGGGTGACTTATCATGACGCTTGAGGATGCTATCTCGCTGGTGACGGGGCAGGCCAATCGCCTCCGCTCTATAGACGCCGATTTCGAAAAAAACACATGGACCTTCACAGCGCCATATATGCGCGTCGGAGCCGGGGAATATGTGGTCATTCCGTATTCTGACTGGGTTGCTTTTGTTAGCAACCTGCGCGCCAGCAAGGAACCGACATGATGCTTGAGGACGCCATCCTGGTCGCTAAAGCCTGCGACGCCATGCCGAGGTACAAGCTGGCCGATGCGATCTCGGTGCTGTATGCGGACTACGTGAAGCAGGGCGCGGAGCTGGCTCGATACAAGCGCGTGCCGCTTTTCTGCCGTGCGTGCGGGAATAGACTGATCGACGGACTTTGTGGGAGGTGCGGAAATTGAACGCCGATACACGCTACGAGGACGGCTGGATCCGCGCCGCTGACGACCGCATGGAGCGCGGCGAGTGGACGATCCTCAAGACGCATGACAGCGCGGGCGGGCCGCTCCACTTGCTGTTCAAGGGCCACACGCGCAAGGGCGGGACGGAGTGCGTCGGACTGCACAAGACGGCGCGTGAGGCGATGGATGACGTGGCGTATCGCGAAGAACGCAGTGCCGCAATGCTTTGCGACGTTGACAGCCTCGAAGCCAAAGAGTAGAAACGAATTGCCCTAGTGCGACCTCCAACCCCGCACGAAAAGACGGTTCCTCGTTCCCCGTTCCCCGTCCTGGGCTTTTACCTTCCGAAACGAGAAAACGAGGAACTATGAAGAAGAAGCCACGGCGCGAATTCCGCGCCTTCCTGATCGACGCACTGTTGCGCTCCGGCGCCAACCTTCCGTCTGATCCCTCATACAAAGCAATGGCCGCTGAGATTGAGCGCGTGTGGCTACAGCGTAGAGCTAGGCGCGCATGAGCAGCGTGGTGGACCTGTCCGGCCTGTATCGCTTCACGGCTGCCGGCCTGCCCGTCCTCATCGTGTCCGACTCCGCAACCGTTGACGCGGTGCGCGGGCACTTGATCGACTATGAAGTCATCACATGGCATGGCGACCCGGCGCGCATTGACTGGTCGCAGCTCGCCGGCGTCGCCGTCATCCTTTGGCCGACCAATGACAGTGACGCCATCATCGCCGCCCGCAAGGTGGGCGCGCTCTGCGCGGCCGCCGGCCTAGGGAACTGCAAGATATGCATCCCCGAGGGGCAGCCGCCAGGCTGGACGCTGGTGGATGCGTGGAAAGAGAAGATTGATCTCGAAGCCTTTGCGCTGCGCGACGGCGGCAAGTATTGGCAGTCCTTCACCGCAGCCCGCGCCAACGTCGTCAAGGGCGTGCCCGTCCAGCAGGGCAGCATCCACATCGCGCTCAAGGAACTCGGCTTCAAGGACGGAGAGCGCGTCCCGGCCAATGAGGACACGGTAGACCGGATCCTAGAAGGCGCCGGCCTGCCGTTCTGGCATGACGATTTTCTGCAACGCACCATGACAAGCTGGCAGGGCGACGCGCCGCGGCCCGTGACGGACGGCGACGTTGCCATGCTCACGGCCCACTTCCAGCGTAACTACGGCCTCGACAAAATGAGCGTCAGCAAGGTGCGCGGCGGGCTGGACGTGTTCCTCATGCGCCACCGGCAGAATGCCGCTCAGGACGCGCTCAGGACGCTGATATGGGACGGGCGGGAGCGCCTCCCGGCGCTACTGCCCCGAGGATGGGGCACGCCTGACAACGCCTACTACGCAGCCGTGGGACGTTGCTGGATTATGGGCATGGTAAACCGGGTTCTGAATCCCGGCTGTCAGTTCGATAACTTCCCGCTGTTCGAGGGTGGTGAGGGTGCCGGCAAGTCCACCGCGCTGCGCATCATTGGCGGCGACTGGTTCAGCGAGTGCCATGAATCCATCATGTCCAAAGACTTCATGCAATTGATGCCGGGCAAGATGTTGCTCGAAATCGCTGAGTTGCATTCCTTCAAGCGGGCCGAAATTGAGCGCATCAAGGGCATCATCTCGAACCG
Source organism: Steroidobacteraceae bacterium (assembly GCA_040080215.1). Taxonomy (GTDB): domain Bacteria; phylum Pseudomonadota; class Gammaproteobacteria; order Steroidobacterales; family Steroidobacteraceae; genus CAIUGU01. The sequence goes on along the minus strand of JBEBIT010000031.1, from coordinate 803 downwards.
GGTTGACACCTACCGGCCAAGCTACGGGCGCACCGCGCAGGACTTCCCCCGGGCGTGCAGCTTTGCCGGCACCACGAACCGCAACGATTGGAACATCTCAGACACCGGCATGAGGCGCGCGTGGCGGATCATCGTCGGGCGCATTGACTTAGCGTACCTGCGTGCGAACCGTGACCAGCTACTTGCCGAAGCCATCGCCAGGCTGGACGCCGGCGAGGTTTATCACGATGTCCCAGAGGATGAGGCGCGGCGGATGCAGGATGATGCAAAGACTGAGGAACCGTGGTCGCTTCCCGTTCTGACGTATGCGGGCGCACGAAAATCGGTGTCTATCCCAGAGGTTCTATCTGACTGCCTGCAAATACCGATTGAGCGTCATACGGCGCCAGAGGCTACGAGGGTGCGAAACATCCTGCGCGCGTCAGGCTATACCAGCATCGTGCAATGGATAGCGGGCAAGAGCGTCCGAGTGTGGCACGTCGGCGTGCTGAACGAACCGGGGCCGCAGGCCAGCCCCGATCCTAGCGAGGAGATCCCCTTCTAGCGCCGCGCGTCAGCAGTCCGTCCCATAGATAGGCGGCAACCCATCGCACCAGGTATCGGCGGGCACAGTGGCGCACCCTGCCAGACTCAGGAACAGGATAAGCCCCAGCAGCAGGCCGGCGCACGTCAGCAGCCCCCATCCCAGCCAGCGGACGGACTCGTACGGATGCGGCCTGCCATTGGCGCGCGTGTGGTAGTCGTGGCGGATCATGACACCACCTCAAGGAATTTAGTCCGTTGCGCATCCCACGCGGCAGCCC
>JBEBIT010000030.1:0-38568 GCA_040080215.1 Steroidobacteraceae bacterium | reverse complement strand
TGCGCAAGGCCGGCCTCAACGTGATGATGAGCGTCAAGGGCGACGGCAAGCCGGTCAGCTTCATCGAGGACTGTGCAGTCCCGCTCGAGCACCTGGCCGACTACACCGACGCGCTCAACGAGGTGTTCGCGAAGCACGGCACGCACGGCACGTTCTACGCGCATGCCTCGGTCGGCACGCTGCACGTGCGGCCGATCCTCGACATGCGGCAGGACGGGCCGAACGGCGGCGCTGCGAGAATGCGTGCGATCGCCGAGGAAGCCTCCGTCCTCGTGCGCAAGTACCGTGGCGCGTACAGCGGCGAACACGGCGACGGACTGTGTCGCGGCGAATGGATTGCATGGCAATTCGGGCCGGCGATCACCGAAGCCTTTCGCGAGATCAAGCAGTACCTCGATCCGCAAGGATTGTTCAATCCGGGCAAGATCATCGATCCGCCGAAGATGGATGACGGGTCCCTGTTCCGCTTTGCGCCGCCTTCCGCCCCGCAGCCGTACCGCGTGGTGCCGCTCAAGCCCTTCCTCGATTGGTCCAGCTGGAACGTGCAAAACGATCCGGTCACCGAGGCGACCACGGCGCCCGGCACTGGCGGCGACCCAAGCGGCGGCCTCGCGAAGGCCGTCGAGATGTGCAACAACAACGGCCACTGCCGCAAGTTCGACGCCGGCACGATGTGCCCGAGCTACCGCGTCACCCGCGACGAGCAGCACGTGACCCGAGGCCGCGCGAACACGTTGCGGCTGGCTTTGTCGGGGCAGCTCGGCAAGGGCAACTTCACGAGTCCCGCTGTTCGCGAAGCGATGGACCTCTGCGTCGGCTGCAAGGGGTGCAAGCGCGAATGTCCGACGGGCGTCGACATGGCCCGGATGAAGATCGAGTTCACGGCCCACTACAAGGCCCGCCACGGGTTCAGCCTGCGGGACAAGCTCGTGGGCACGTTGCCGGCCTATGCCGACTTCGCGAGCCGGTGGTCGTGGCTGGCGAACCTGCGCAACTCGCTTCCCGGTGCCGCCGCGCTGACCGGGAAGCTGCTCGGCTTCGCATCAGCGCGCAAGCTGCCGCAATGGCGCCGTGACACTTTCTGGCGAACACAGGATGCGTTCCCCTTTGTCACTGCTCCGGAGGCCCTGGCCGCCGCGGCCCGCGGTGAGCGGGTGGCCGTCCTGTTCGTCGATACCTTCAACGGCACGTTCGAGACCGAGAATGCCCTCGCCGCCGCGCGCGTGCTCGCTGCAGCTGGCTACACATTGCACGCCGCCCGGAAGTCAGGCGGCCACTTGTGCTGTGGCCGGACTTACTTGAGCGTGGGCATGGTGGATCAGGCCAGGGAATCCGCCCGCAAACTCATCGATGCGTTGGCCCCGTTCGCGCGCCAGGGCGTACCGATCGTGGGCCTCGAACCCTCGTGCCTGCTGACGTTGCGGGATGAAGCGCTGGTCCTCGGACTCGGGGAGGCGGCAACAGTCGTAGCGGCGAACGCTTTCCTGTTCGAAGAATTCATCGCGCGCGAAATGAAGGCGCAGCGCTTCACGCTTGCGCTCAAGCCGGCGTCGGGACCGCTGCTCGTCCACGGCCACTGCCACCAGAAGGCCTTTGGCGCCGTGAGCCCGATCCTCGAGGTCCTGCGCCTGATCCCCGGGGCAAAGCCGGAGCTGATTGAAACCTCGTGCTGCGGCATGGCGGGCAGCTTCGGCTACGAGACCGAACATCATGCGGTGTCGCTGCAGATGGCCGAGGCGGCGCTGCTGCCGGCGATCCGCCGTGCGCCCGATGCCATCGTCGTTGCCGACGGCACCAGCTGCCGGCACCAGATTGCCGATGGCGCACAACGCGAGGCGCTCCACGTCGCGCGACTACTCGAGCAACTGCTGATTCCGGCCGAAGGAGCACCCAGGCAATGAAACCCAGAATGGCCCTCGAGGCGAGCGATGTGAAGGCGGCGCTGGTGGCGGCAGAAGCCGAGGCCACCGCCAACGGCTGGCTCAACGTGTCCATCGCCGTGGTCGACGACGGCGCGCACCTGCTCGGCTTCATTCGCCTCGGCGACTCCACGCCGCTGAATGCGCGGATCTGCATCGAGAAAGCCCGCACGGCGGCTCGCTCACGGCGCGACAGCGGCTATTTCGAGGAGATGGTCAAGAACGGACGCCACGCGTATCTTTCCGTGCCGGACCTGACGGTGCTCGAAGGCGCGGTGCCCGTGATCGTGAACGGCACCTGCATCGGCGCCATCGGCGTGTCCGGCGTCAAGTCGGACCAGGACGCGCAGATTGCGCGGGCAGGCGTACAGGCCATCCTTGAAGGAGCCCCCCATGCAAGCAAGTAGACGGCTCGGACTGGTGGTTGCGGCGTTCACGGCCTGCGGCATCGCAGGCACGGCGTGGTCCCATCACTCGAACGCGATGTTCGATGAGACGAAGGTCGTCACGCTCGAAGGCACCGTGCGCGATTTCCAGTGGACCAACCCGCACACGTGGATCCAGCTGCGCGTGATGGAGAACGGCCAGGAAGTCGAGTACAGCGTCGAGGGCCGCAGCCCCAACGCGCTGGCCCGCATCGGCTGGAAGCGGAACACCCTGAAGCCGGGTGAGAACGTCAAGATCACGATGAACCCGTTGAAGAGCGGTGAGCGCAGCGGCAACGTCATCACCGTCGTGAAGGCCGACGGTACGATGATCTCCGCGCGCGAAGGACAGGCCCGATGAACGCGCGCCGCCCGGCCTTGCGCTTCGCAATGCATGCTGCCGTGCTGGTTGCAGCGACGGCGTGCGTTTCCCTCACACCGGCGAGGGTTCACGCCGCTGCGCCGGCGGCGAAGGCCGAGTACGTCGCGAAGCAGTACGAGCCGCGGTCGATGCGCGATTTCACGGGCCTGTGGGTCAACAAGGACGGCATCGGCTGGGTGCCAGGCAAGATCGGTCCCAAGGGCGAACCGCCGCTCACGCCGGCGTACGCGGCCATCTATGCGCAGCATCTCAAGAATGCCTCCGAAGGCCGGCCGACCGGCGATCCCACGGCTGCCTGCCTGCCGCAGGGCATGCCGCGCATCATGACGATGGTCTATCCGATGGAGATCATGCAGAACGACATCCAGCTCAACATCTTCGCCGAGTGGAACGAGCAGACGCGTCGCGTCTTCATCGACGGCCGGCCGCATCCGCCGGCGGACGAACTGGACCCGACCTATTACGGTCATTCAATCGGGCGCTGGGAGGGCAATGTGCTGGTTGCCGAAACGGTCGGCCTGCGCGACGACACCAACCTCGAGGCGACCGGCATTCCGCACAGCGGCGACCTCGTGGTGCACGAGCGCATCTGGCTCGCCGACAAGAACACGCTGAAGGACGAGATCACGCTGGTCGACGCCAAGGCGTACACGAAGCCGTGGACCGTAACGAAGACCTATCATCGCGCCGAAGCCGGCTTTTCATTGCTCCCGTACGTGTGCCTCGAGAACAACCGCAATCCCATCAATGCGAACGGCGAGATCGGCGTCATCCTCGAGGACGGCGGTCGCTAGCGCCGGAACGGCCCTACCCATGACATCCTCACGCAAGCTGCTTGCTCCACTGTTGGCACTGCTCCTCTGCAATGGGAATGCACTGGCGGCCGAGCCGCCCACGCCGGACGTCGCGCCGGGCAGCATCAACAACGAGGAAACCGCGTACCCGCATCCCTCGTCGTACCTGCCTCTGAAGCTGTACGGGCAAGACCTGCGCATGGCGTACATGGATGTGCCCGCCGCGGGACAACCGAATGGCCGCACGGTGGTGCTGCTGCACGGCATGAACTTCGCGGGGTTCTACTGGGGCGGGCCGATCGATGTCTTGAGGAGCGCGGGCTTTCGTGTCGTGGTGCCGGACCAGATCGGATTCGGACGGTCGTCGAAAGCCATCATCCCGTACAACTTCCACGACATGGCGCGGAACACGCAGCTGCTGCTGCAACATCTCGGTATTACGCGCGCAACGATCATCGGCCATTCCATGGGCGGCATGCTGTCGGCCCGCTTCGCGACGCAGTATCCGGGTGTTGCCGAGCGAGTCGTGATCTACAACCCCATCGGCCTGACGGACACCCGCTTCGACGCGCCGTGGCCGAGCATCGATGAGGCCTACGAGCGCACGCTGGCCTCGACCTACCAGACGGTTCGCGCAGGCCTCTTCCGCTACGTGGCCCACAACCCGGCCGCGTGGAACGCCGAGTTCGAGAAGTACGCGCGCATCCGGTATTCGTGGACGCTGAGCGGCGACTGGCCGCGCTACGCGTGGGTACAGACGCTGATCCAGCGCCTGCCGTACCTCGACCCCGTCATCAACGATTGGGCGCACATCAAGGCACCGACGCTCGTCATCGGCGGCGCCGAGGATGTGCTGCCCGGTTCAGCGGCGGTGTTCCAGGAAAGGATGAAGTTTGTTGCGCAGAGCATTCCGGATGGCAAGGGCCGCGTCGTGCTGCTTCCCGGCATCGGGCATGTGCCCCACATGGAAGCCCCGCAGCAGTTCTACCCCGCCCTGCTGGAGTTCTTGTCTCAGTAGCACCCGGTTCCGGGCTGCGCTTGCCCACGGCGATCAGGTTTGCATCTGGCAAGGCACGCCCGGGTCCGGGCGATTCAGTTCCGGCTGTTCAGTTTCGTTCAAGGGACTGAACGATCCTCCCGAAGGCCCGCGAGACATCTTCGGCACCTGTCACCCGATGCAGCAGGATCGAGAACTGATGGTCCGCTGTACGAATGACCGAATCCGAACCACGGATGCAGTCCTTCAATTCCTTCTCAACCGACTGTAGCACCCGCGCTTCGATCAGCGGCGGCAGGGAGCCGTTGCAGGACCGCCTGTCCCGCACCTCGACCACGACGACGGCCACCTGGTTCCGGTCGCGCCAGGTCGATGCGACCGGGCGCGCAATCCTCAATTGCAACGATACGTCGTCGTGAATCGCGACCGCCATGGAGCCTTCGGCCGCAACGGGAACGCAGAGAGACGGGTTGGGTCGCTTTCCGAATGGCCGCGACAAGGTATGCATGGCAGGGTCCACCGTAGGTCAAGGGGAGCAGGCAATTAGCTGCCCAAAGTCGCACTCCGTCTGTTCGGCAGCGAACGCTTGACCCGAACGGGGTGCGCCCGCGCCGGGACGAAGCGACTTCCGATAGGGGCGCCCCCACTGCACTTCCGCCTCGCAGCCGCTTTGGTACGGTACCAAACAGACGACAGTGGCCTGCCCTGATTGAATGGCCTTCCTGAAATTGCCAATCGAGTGAAGAAAGCGCCATGTTGCACATCGTGCCGCGGACCCGTTCCTGGTCCCGGAACAGCGCCCGGCCTCCGGAGCGCAGCGGCCATGCCATCGCAGTCCTGAACTCGATGGGCGATGCCGTCATCAGCACGGATGTTGCAGGCCACATCGACTTCCTGAATGCCGTCGCAGAGGACCTCACGAGATGGTCCTCCGCCGACGCACACGGCAGGCTCCTCGGCGAAGTATTCCACCTGATCGATGCGGAAACGCGGGAGCCGCGCGAGAACCCGACACTGGTTGCGATGCGCGACAACCGGACGGTGCGACTGCCGCCCAACTGCCTGCTGGTCCGTCGCGACGGCACCGAGATTCCGATCGAGGATTCCATTGCACCGATCCATGACCCGCAAGGCACCCTCATCGGCGCCGTGATCGTCTTTCGGGATGTCAGCGTGGCCAGGGAACAATCGCGCAGACTGTCATTCCTGGCGAAGCACGACAGCTTGACCGCGCTGCCAAACCGTGCGCTGCTCGACGATCGGCTGGATCTGTCCATCGCCCTGGCCGACCGACATGGCCAGCAACTGGCCGTGTTGTTCCTCGACATCGACCACTTCAAGGAATTCAACGACTCCCTGGGCCATGCGATCGGCGACCGCATCCTGCAATCGGTGGCTGAGCGCCTCCGACGGGGTGTCCGGAACTCCGATACGGTTTTCAGGCTGGGAGGCGACGAGTTCATCATCGTGCTGACCGACACCAAGGGCGGCACCGATGCGGTTGCGATTGCAGACAAGCTCCTGAGCACGCTGGAAGCCCCTCACAGAATCGGTCCCCATGAGTTGTGCCTCACCGCGAGCATCGGAATCGCCATCTATCCGGCAGACGGGACGAATGCCGACAGCCTGATCAGGAATGCGGATACGGCGATGTACGCGGCAAAGGCCAAGGGGGGCAACACAGCACGGCTCTACGCGCCAAGCGAGGCACGGGTCGACCTAACGGCGCGTCGGCTGGCATCGACCTAGCGATCCGATCTGCTCAGGTCTCCCCTTCGAGCTTGCGCAGGCGGACTTCGACGGCCGGCGTTCCTTTGAGCGCGGCCTCGAATTCTTCCGGCTTCGCGCCACGGTAGTGATAGGGATACGCGATGCGCGGCTTGAACGCGGCGGCGCAGACGGCCATCTCGGCCGGCGGACTGGTCCGCGGCGGATTCATCGCGAGGAACGCGACGTCGATGTTCTTGAGCGCCTTGATCTCCGGCGTGCACTCCGAATCGCCTGACACGAACAAGCGCTTGCCACCCAGGTTGAGGACATAGCCGCTTCCCACGCCGCGATGGTGGAAGGGCTTGCCGGGCGCCGGCCCGTAGACCAGGTTGTACATCGGCACGCCGTCGAAGCCGATGCCAAGGACCGTCTTGTGCTCGGTGTCGCCGACCTCCTCGACCGTGCCGCACCCCGGCGCGCAATTCAACGTATCGATGACGGCCGGCGGGCCGACAAACACGGTGCCCGGCTTCTTCAGCTTGTCGACCATCGCGCGGTCCAGGTGGTCCGCATGAGTATGGGTGATCACGATCATGTCGGCTTGCGGAAGGCCGGTGTAGTCGCCCTGGCTCCACGGATCGATGTGGATCACCTTGCCGTCGAACTCGAGCATCACGCTGCCATGGAAAACCGGCGTGATGCGGAGCGTACCCTGCGAGGTCGCAATGTCGTCGCTCTGGCGGACCGGGCTCGCGGCGTTGGCGAACTGGACCAGCCCCACGAGTCCAATCGCAAGGACACCCACTCCGCGGACGCTTGTACCGATCGTCATAAGCCTCTCTCCACTTCGAACTCTCTCCCGGTCTCCACCGACTCGCTGCGCCTCATCGACAGCATCGCCCAGTCCTACTTGTCTCCGGGCAGGACCACCTGCAACTTCCCGTCAACGATGGGATTGCGATCCTCCGGATTGCCGCAGACTTCGGGTTCTGCGGGCCAGGTTCCGGCGGCCAGTCGTTCGTATCTTTTGGTCCACGTCCAGGGCCGCGTCAGCGCGACCGGGTCCGTGATGGTCACCTGGTTCTCGATCATGTTCGGGCCGATCGAACGGATCCTCTCCAGGTACTTCGCCTTGCTGCTGAACTTCACCGGCGTGAAGTCGCCCCACAGGCCTTCCTTGACGTTGATGGTCTCGACGACCAGCGTGTCGCCTTCCCAATGGCCGTTGGACCAGCCCCGCAGGATCGGCCACATCGAGTCTTCGGGCAGGAATTCCCGGCCGTCAGTCGGGATGAAGCGCGTTTCCTTGTCCACGACGATCGTGGTGGCTTCCGGCGTCGCGATGAACTGGTACTCCCACGGCCCTGCCATGACATGGGGCATGCCGGCGGCGCAATAGAGTGTGTGCGTGTCGGTGATCTGGTCGGGATAGTTCGGGTCTCCCTGGTGCTCGGCGTTCACCAGGTCCTTCACGTATTGGGCTTCCCATTCTGGGGTATAGGGCGGGTGGTTCCGCGTGCCAGGCACGAAGGCGGGGGCGTCCTCCCGCTCGAGCAGCGCCGGTGAACCGACCAGGTGCCAGATACCGCTCCAATCCGGAAGCTTCGCGAATTGCTCGACCCTTGCGGCTGAATTCACTGCCCCCGCTGCATTCGTGGCGTTCGAGGGCTGCTCCTTGGCACACCCTGCCTGCAGCAACAGCACGGGCACGGCCACCACGAGGCTTCGCAGCAACCGCGTCGCACCGACATGCACCTGCCGCGTCATCGAGAACTGCGTCGTCATGATTCTTCCCCTTTTTGTCGTTCTTGTTGGGTGATCAATTCTTGAGCACGGTGCCGTTCGGCAACGTAGCGCTGATCAGGGAGGCCCCGTGCCGGCCGTCACGAAGGGGATGCGCTTCGATGACGACCGTATCACCAGCCTTGATGCTCCCCGGCTTCCAGCCCTTCTTGTTGAGCCCTGCGGGCGACGTCGCCTCGATGCTCCACTCAACGGCAGGGCCCTTTTCGCCTTGCACCATCACCTGGATCCAGACGTGCGGATTCGTCCACTGGAAATCCTTGACGACGCCCTTGATGGTCATCGAGGCATTCATGTCGAAAGGGGCGAATGAATGGTGTCCGAAGGCTGGCGCACCGGCCAACAGGAACACGACACTTGCCAATGCGATACCCTTCTTCCCGATCGATGATTTCATTGTTCATGGTCTCCGTTGAGAGTGGCAATACAGTAAAAATTCCCCGCTAGCCGTTCGTCATCGCTGCCTGCTCAGCTTCGATGAGCCTGGTCAGCGCACGCCGCGCCTGCACCCCACCGGCGTCCCCCGCGAGCAACATTGGCTTGAGCGACATCAAGTCGGTGTCACCGATGTTCTGTTGCTGCATCTCGAGCATCGGCAGATCTTCCGTCTCGAACGGGGCACGCAAGTACTGGATCTGCTCTGCCGCCAGCTTCTGCCCGAACTCACCCAACGCCTTCGGGAAGCAGATGCTGAAGAAATAGTGCGTTGTCGACGCCGTCTCCGGAGTGAAACAGTGGACAGTCGGCGTTTCATTGCCTTTGGCGCGGTCCTCGCCCGTCGGCACGGCACCGGCGAAGAGAATCATGTTGGCTGGCGCATCCCAACGAACATTGATCCACCTGTCGACCGGCTTTCCCCGCGGCAGACCCATGGCATCGCACAGGCCATCCGTCATGATTTCGCCCTGCGTACTGCGACGCGACCACACCTGCTGACCCTCTACGGTGGCTCGGTAGGTGCCGGCGGCCACCCCGCCCGCACCCAGCGTGCTCGCATGCAGGAATTCGATGTGACTGAGATCCATGATGTTGTCGATCTCGAGCGTGTAATTCGACTTCACATGCAGGTAGTCGCTGCCCACCCACATTATTTCCGGGTCCTGGCAATCGATGTTCGGGATTCTCGATGCATCTGCGACGGCCGCGTCGCCCATCCAGATCCAGAGCAGGCTGTGGCGCTCGACCAGAGGGTAGGACGACACTCTGGCAGCGGCTGGAATCGGGCCCGCCGGATTGTGCACGCACTGGCCGCCCGTATCGAACTTCAGCCCGTGGTAGCGGCACTGGACCGTTCCGTCTTCGAACGTTCCCATGCTGAGCGGTGCAAACCGATGCGGACACCGATCAGCCAGGGCATGAGGCGTCCCGGCCCGATCGCGCCAAAGTAGAACCGGCTTCTCGAGCAACACTCGCCGCATGCGGGCGCCGGGCGCCAGTTCATTGGCCCACGCGGCCACATACCAGGTGTTGCGAAGAAAGGTCATGTCGTGCCCCCTGCTCTATCGCCTTGCCGACGGTCGCCCGGGAATCTCAGCACCGGTCACTCACCCGCTATCGGCTGCGCCGGCGTGTGCGTCAGCGCGTGGGACCGTACTTCAATTCTGCAGCGATCGCGGCGAGGATCAGCCCGCCCACGATGGTGAGGTTGGCGTTGGTGAACATGCGCTCCGTGAAGGCTTCCTGGCCCTGGAATTTCCAGAACGCGTGCGCGATGGGAATCGTGCCGGCCGTGAACAGGCCCAAGGCGCCGGCGCCGATCCAGGCCAGACGCTTGCCGAAGATCATCAAAGCGGAGCCACCGAGCTGGATGATGATCGTGCCGATGGCGAAGAAGACGGGCGGGTTCAGGTTGAAGTGCGCCATCTCACCCTGGGCACCAGCAAAGTCGAACAACTTGGTGAAGCCGCTCTGCCAGAACGCCGACGTGACCACCACCATGCCGACGAAGTAAAGCCAGCCGGACTTGAGTACGCCCGAAATGAAACTCGGATTCATGAGACCCCCACTGTGTTGTATCGACAGGTTCTATGCTGAAGCCGCGTCCTGCCCTGCCCCGGACCGCGGCCTTGGGTGCTAGCGTACAGCCTCCCGCGTCAGGATACCTCTCTGGCGCCCTGCGCGGACGTCATGGGCGGGGCCCGTAATGCGGGACGGGCTTGCCGGATTCGTAGGCGCCGAGGTCCGGTGCCTTGCCGGTGAAGTCATCATTGATGCCCGGCAACAGCAAGCCCCTGTCGATCGCCTTCGACTTACGCTTCAGCCGGAAATCGACTTCGTCCGGCGTGTAGACCCGCGCGATGTTGCTGCGGTCCGGCAGCGCCACTTTCTCGAAGTCCGCATAGTCGACCAGGATGCTGTGCGTGTCCTGGCCGGTGGCCTTGGCGTATTCACGCAGCGTCTTGAAATTCTGCGTCGTGCGCCCGTTGGTGTAGTCGGTCAGTACGTCCTTGGCCGGTGCGGTCCAGATGAAGCTCACCGGTGCCCCGGGCGTCGGGCGGAAGCCGTTGTAGTCGGAACTCGAGTAGCTCGTCATCGTGTCCATCTGATGGACTGGCGGGGTGGACGTATACGGCGTCGGCGACCATTCCGGGACCCCTCCCTGGGCGATGATCAGGTTGTTGCGGTAATGCAGGTTGGAAAATGCGCCCCACGCGATGTTGTCGCCGATGATCGTGTTCTGGTAGACGAGCACACCGGACGAAGACGAGGTCAGTTTGAGCGCTCCCATCGGCGCGTTGTAGACGACATTCTGGACCATGTAGATGGGCCCGCCGATCACCGGCTGCGCGCTCAAGGCCGGTTGCGCGCTGTTGAGGCAGCGGTTGCGGAACAGCCGGATGTTGCGCCCGCCCCCGTCGGTCTCGTAGCAGTTGTCACCGACATTGCTGACGTCGTTGCCGTAGATGTCGATGGAGGACGGGAAGCGGTCTTCGATGAAATTGGGAGCGCCATCCGGCGAGCCGTACGTGGCGATATCCACGCCGTCATGGAACGCGGCGATGCGGTTGTAGGCGATCACGTGTCCCTGCCCGTAGACCTTGACGGCGTACTCCGCCCCTTGCGGGCCGTTGATCTTTTCCGGGTACCCCGGAACCTTGCCGAACAGGTCCGGCCCCACCCAGCTGATCAGGACGTTCGGGTCGCGTCGCCCGAGGAACGTGTTGTCGGCGATGTACATGTCCTTCGAGCCGGACCAGTTGCCGTGCACCCCGCGGCCGACGTTCTCGAACTTGCTGTGCTTGATGGCGACGCCGCTCGAGCCGTTGATGTTCTTGCGGCCGGTCACGAACGCCATGTCGGTATTGCGGAACGTGAGGCCGTCGAACACGTTGTAGTTGGCAGCCGTGACATCGAAGAGGATGGCGTTGCCGTTGCCGTCGAAGATCGCCTCGCCGTCACCGGCCGCCTTGATGTAGATCGGCTTCTCCGGCGTGCCGCTCGCGGTCAGGTAGTAGGTGTTGTCGAACACCGTGCCCTGGCCGTTACCGCGGACGCACCCGCCGTAGGTCTCTCGACAGTCCTTGTACAGACCGGCGTGGACCAGGATGACATCGCCCGGCTGGACACGCGGCACGAAGGCATCGGTATTGTCCGAGGCATTCGCACCGGTGTTGTAAGCGGCCAGCAACCCGATGAACGCGGGTTCTTGCCTTGCGCCCTGATAACCGTAGGGATACACGTGATACGTCTTGCCACCGGTGGGCATCGTCGGCTCCGTGCGAGTGGTCACCGTCGCCGTCTTCGTCACCTCGCCGTTGACGCCGTCCGGATCGCTCAAGGTGAGCCTGGCTTCGTACGTCGTGCCGGGTTCCAGATTGAAAATGCTGCCCGCAAAGTGGTTGGGCGCCAGGGTCTTCGCGTTGCCGTTCGCATAGGCGCCGGATCCCGGCGGCGGGGTACCTAGCCTTTCGTTCTGCGAGCGGAACAGGGACATGCCCTTCTTCCACTGCAGGTCGCCCTGCTTGCGGTACTCGATATCCACCTTGCCGTTGCGGTTCGCGTCACCGTCGATCTTCCATGCGAAGCCGATCGAGATCAGCGTGGGCCGATCGACGATGAAAGCCCGGCTCGTCGTCTTGTCGGCCGGGGGAACCGCTTGTCCGACCGCAGCCCCCGCAAAGGCCAGCAATCCGGCACAACCGGCCATGAGCCATCCCTGAATGTTACGCATCGAATCTCCAGAAAAATTTCTGCCCGTGCCAGCTCGAGTGACACGAATGGCGGGCGAGGTTTGCACACTTCGCGACGCATGAGAAGGTCCGGCGCTACGGCCCACGATCCGCAGCGCAACAAAGGCGTTGCGTTCACGATCTCGAATGGAGCTCGGCCGCTTCCTGAACCCACGGTCCCCTGGCTACAAAAGCGCAGCGACTTCATCTCCCCACGCTTCCGCGACCTCGCGTGCTGCGGTGCTAGGTGACAAGGGCGATATGCCCACCGGAATATCGATTGCGCACGGTCTCGAGCAGAACAACGTTCGGAATGCCACTTCGCAAGAGAGTCCCATGAGCGATCGACGCGCATTCTTGAAGATGATGGCGGCCGCGGGCGCCGTCTCCCTCACGCCTGGCGGTGCGTTCTCCCAGGATCGCGTCGTGAAGCTGCGCACCAAAGGTGGCGTCATCGATGTGCACCATCATTTCTCGGCACCCGGAGGGATCATCGCGGGAGGTCAGCCGTGGAGTGCCGATCAGGCGCTCTCGCAGATGGACAAGTTCGGCATCGCCGTGTCCATCCTGTCGATGACCCAGAACGGCGATCTCCTTTACGATGGGACCGAGAAGGGCCGAACCGCGGTGAGACGCGGCAACGAGCACGGGGCGATGCTGATGCAGCAGCACCCGACGAAGTTCGGCCTGATGGCAGGTCTGCCGCTTCCGGACCTCGAAGGGTCACTGAAGGAAATCGAGTACGCCTACGACACCCTGAAGGTGGATGCCATCGGCATTTACACCAACGACAACAAGGGGCGCTGGCCCGGCGATCCGTACTTCGAGCCGATGTGGCAGGAACTCAACCGCCGCAATGCCATCGTCTACGTACATCCGCTCGCGCCCACCTGCTGCAGCGACCTCAAGTACGGCCCGCCGGCGTCGATGCTCGAATACGACTTCGATGTCACGCGCGCGGTGGCGAGCATCGTCACTAACGGCGTGATGTTCAGGCACCCGAACATCCGCTTCATCACCGTACATTCAGGAGGGACGGTTCCCATGCTGGCGGGCCGCATGAAGGATCGCGTGCCTCAGGGCGCGGAGAAGTACCTGCCGAACGGGCTCTATGCCGAGTTGCGCAAGTGGTACTACGACATCGCACATGCCAGCTTCCCGTGGCCGATGGCCGCGATGCGTGCCTTCATGCCGGACTCGCAGGTACTGTTCGGCACCGACTATCCGGCGCAGTCCATCGAGACGACTGTGAACGAACTGCCGGGCCTGCATCTTTCACAGCGGTTCGAACGGATGATGTACCGCGAGAATGCGGAGCGCTTGTTCCCGCGATTCAAAGTCTAGCCACGGTTCCCGTCATCGGTACCGGTGGCACGTCGGGCCCCGGTGCCGTCCGCTCGGTTCAAGTCCCCGAACCCGCGCACCGGCAGCCCTCACCTCCACCAGCCCTCAACGGACGTTCGATTCCGGTCGCGTCGACAGCAGCTTGTCGTTCAGGTCCGGCAGGCAGTAAGCCTCTTCGATGTCCGCAGTCTCGTAACGGAACCACACCTTCGTGTTGATCCATTCCCCTTCCCAGTTGTCGGGGTCGGTCATGATGAACGTATCCTCGAGGATGTTGCCGTTGTCCTTGAGCTTGATGCGTTCCACGATCTTCAACTTGGGGCCAGCCGGGATCCCGGGCTGTACCCAGTGACGCTTGGACGTGAAGTTGATGGTCTCGACGACCAACGTGTCGCCTTCGAAATGGCCGATGGAATCGCCCGCGTAGCTCGGCGGCTTGATTTCAGGATCGGCGTGGGGGCGCCCATCGAGGTAGATCCAGCGTGGCTCATGTTTGAGCATCTGCATCATGAAAATCATCGTGGGTAACTGGAAGGTCTGGTTAGGCCAGACGCGGGTCATGCTCTCCGGCATTCCGGCCGGGAAGCACTCGCCTTCGTCGTTCTTGTAGGCCTTTCCGTCAGCCACCGCGGCCCGCGAAGCGTCGTAACTCGCTTGCGCGGCCGGCTTGAGCTTGGGCAAGGGCAGATACTGGAACACCCCGTTGTTCCGGTTCATCGCTGGACTGAACATCCAGTTTCCCGTCAGATTGAATGGCGGAGCGGGCCTCTTCTTGGCCAGGTTCTCGCGGGACAGCGCGCTCGGCGGCTGCCCGGGAATCACGTCCTGCTTCGGTATCTCGAACTTTTGCTGGTCTTGCGCACTCGCGGCTGGCGAGATGGCTGCGGCCAGCAGGAGAAGCAGCACCCATTTCCCGTGGCTTTCGCACAGCTCCGTGGAGCTACGCACCGATTCCGTTTGGAGTTTCATTCTCTGGATCCTCGCGACGTCCGCTCTTTGGAATGCAATGAGTCTAGTAATTGGCGCCGAGATTGCTTTTCAGGATCGTGCCGTCAGCAAGGATCACCCGGTGCAGCATCGCGCCGGGGCGACCATCCTTCAAGGGCGCTCCAATGGCCGTCACTACGTCACCGCTTTTCACAGAAGAACGCCGCCATCCGGCCAGCGCCATTCCACGAACCGAGGCCGCCTCGAAATTCCACTCGGTGTCGGGGGTGCCATTCTCGCCGGGGACCGAAATGACGATACGCACGTGCGGATTCTCGAAGTCGAATTCCTTGATCGCCCCCTTGACGGTGACTTCATTCTTCGCGTCGAACATCGCAGACGAATGATGCGCGAGCGCGCTGCCGCAGCCCAGCAGCAACGCAATCTGGAGTAAACGGATCGAACTCTTTCTTGCAGACATGGTGCCCCCTGAACGTTGAAGCAAGGCTCTTTGACCCCGCACGTGCTGAAATCCGGGCGTGACGATCGCCACGCCATCGCAAGGTCGGTCTTCAATGGTCAAGGCCGGCCAATGCACAATGCTTGCCGGATAGTATAGACCCGCGTGTCGGAGGAGCAAGGCTCGTCGGGACTATTCGGGCCAAGGGCGGGGCGCACGGGTCAATTCACATATGAACTCAGATCCGGTGCGAGCGACTCAACCAGATGGTGACTTCGCCTCTCTCATTTGCTGCAGTGCTACATAGTGGCGAGGGCGGGATGCTCACCAGACCCGGGGGGGGGTGCAACCGGCTTCAATCAGGCCGAGTGGTTCCCGGGCTCGCGGACCGCAAGACGGACCGATCGAGTTACGGGGCCTGCATCTTTCCCAGCGCTGCGAACGAATGAGGTTGCGGGACGATCTGGAACTGCGGTCCCCTCATTTCAAGGTCTGGCCGGCACCGTTGTCTACCCTTGCGGCTCCGAGGGCTCCGGGAATCCGAGCACTTCAGAGGTGTATGTCTCCACCACGTGGCTGAACGGCGTTCCATCGGGCAACGCCAACACGGCCTTGTGCTGCAGGACCTGCGAGGGGACCTCTAGCGTGGACGACCCTTGCATGCGCGGCGGCGGAGCGTTCTCCCAACCCTCGGGCAACGGCGACCAGAGCAGTGCCGCGGAAATCGTTCGACGGCGATACTGCAACGCCTGCACCGCCTTGCCAAACGGGACATCACTGGAATCGAGCGCCTGATTCATCGAGGCAGTCAGACGCGCAGGGACATACCAATTGTCGGCTTCCGAAAGCACGCGCGCTCCACAGCGAAGCCGCACCCGCCGGTACTTCACGGGTTCCGTGGCGCTGACGCCGAGCAGCGCCCGCTGTTCTGCCGTGGGTTGTTTGTCCACATCGCGCACACGGTCCGCAGTCACGGTCGCCGGCGAAGCGAGGTGGTGCGCCCCGCACCAGCGTTCGAGCGTCAGTGTCGCGCTGTCATGGGACAGAAGATCCGCGTTCAGGGACTGGAGCAACGCGAGGGCTTCGAGACGCGTGGTGAAGCTGTCGCGCCACGGTGCTGCAACGGGCCCCGACCCGCCATCGGCAGCCAGCGCACCGCCGATCGGCAGCAGGAAGAGACTGGCAAGCAGGCCTCTAAAGAGGGCGGCGCGCAAATTGATCCTCCACTTGGACCTGTAGGGTCATGCTGAGTGTGAGGTGCATCTTCGAAGTGGCCACGGTGCGGGATTCGTTGTCCCGCACCGTGGCCTGAGTGCTCAGACGAGTCGATCAGACCGGAGGCAGCCTGCGGCGCGGATCGTCCTTACTCGGCCTTCCACATGTAGTGGTCGCCCATCTGCTCGAACTTGCCCATGCCGGGGACCGGGAAATGGTAGGCATAGACGCGCTGGGCGCTCGTCGCCGACGCAGCGATGACTTCCTTGCGGGTGGCCTGCGCGGTGGCGGCATCACTGTCGAACGCGATGGTCCAGTCCGGCTGCTGCACGGAGATGACGCTGTGATGGACCATGTCGCCGACATACAGGAGCGACTGGTCGCCCGACGTGATCAGGTAACCCGAGTGCCCCGGGGTGTGGCCCTTGATTTCGACGGCCTTGACGCCGGGAACGAGGTCCGCGTTGGGCTCGAACTCGACCACTTTCGGCGTGACGAGGGCGACGATCGCCGCCAGCGGTGCCTGGCTCTTGAAGAACGCCCATTCGGCGGCCTGCATGTGGATCGCGGCATTCGGGAACGCGAGGGCGTCGCCCGCGACCAGCCCGCCGATGTGATCACCGTGCGAATGGCTGATGAAGATATCCGTCACGCTGGCCGGGTCGACGCCCGATGCGGCCAGGTTCGCCTGCAGCTTGCCGGCGTTCGGGCCGAGCAGCACGCCACCGCCGGTATCGAACAGCAGCACCTTGTCGGCGGTCCTCACCAGCAGCGGGTGGATGGACAGGCTCAACGTGTCGGTCGGCAGGCCATTGGCGGCGAGCAGCGCATCGACGTCCGCCTTCTTGGCATTGACGGCCAGGACCTTGTTGTCGTTCGGCAGCATGTTTCCGCCATCGACGATCGACGCGGCCTGCAACTCGCCGATCGTGAACGGCGTGACTTCGGCCGACGCGTTAACCGCCGCAATGGCCGGTGCCGCAGGCGCCGCCGCGGCGGGTGCGGCCTCTTCCTTCTTGGCGCACGCCCCTAGCACGACAACCAATGCAGCCAGACCGGCTACGTGAAACAGCTTCTTCATGACAGTTCCTTCAATGAGTGGAATAGACCCGGATGCCGCCCTCGCAGCGGCACCCGAAAAGTGAACCGCGCCATTCTAGCCGGGAAGGGACTTTATTTCCGTCCCCTGTTTGCCAGGGATGACGGCCCCTACCGCTTCGGCGGCGCGATCAGCTGGCGTCGGTCGGCGCCCTTGCGTGGCATGAACTTCTCGACCCGGCCATTGAAAGGTTCGGCGGTGTAGAGATTGCCTTCCCTGTCGACGCTGAACTGGTGCGTGCCCCAGAGGCCGCCGGGAAACTGCCCGTACGTGCCCCAGGAGTACAGCAGCTTGCCCTTGCGGTCGTATTTCAGGATCTTGTTGGTGCCGCCGTCAGCCACCCAGACGGACTGGTCGCCTGCGACATGGATGTACCACGGATCGACGTTGGGCCACTCGTCCAGGAACTTGCCGTTGCTGTCGAACACCTGGACGCGCT
This sequence comes from Steroidobacteraceae bacterium, assembly GCA_040080215.1. GTDB lineage: Bacteria > Pseudomonadota > Gammaproteobacteria > Steroidobacterales > Steroidobacteraceae > CAIUGU01. Next base: position 20,885 of record JBEBIT010000030.1, on the reverse strand, counting down.
TGGAGCCGCGGTCCGCGACATAGAGCCGGCCGCTCGAGTCCGCGGCGATGGAATGCACGATGCCGCTGAATTCCCCGTGGCCCGTGCCCTGCTTGCCCCAGGCCATCAGGAACTTCCCGTCCCTGTCGAACTTCACGACCCGGCGGTTGACATAGCCGTCCGTGACGAAGAACGTACCATCCGGCAGGAACGCCATGCCGGCGGGCCGCGCGAAATGCTTGTCGTCGTCGCCAGGCACCAGCCGCTCACCCAGCGTCATGACGAGCTTCTTGCCGTCGTTGGTGAACTTGAAGACCTGGTTCAGTCCGTCGTTGACGATCCAGATGTGCTTCTCCGGATCGTACGGATTCATATAGAGGTGGTGCGGCCCGGCAGAGCCGTCCCACAGCGAGTCCCATTGAGACCAGTTGTCGATGATGTTGCCGTCGCGATCGACCACCAGGATGTAATGCTCGCGGCGCGCCTCATTGACGGCCGACGTCGCCGTGCGCCCCGTCATGCCGAAGATCACGCCCGGCCCGGGCTTCAATGTGTCCGGCAGTTTGAGTTCGCCGCGCTGGACCATGATGATGCGATCCGGGGACTCTGCCAGCACCGCCGTGGTCGGCCCGGAGACCCAGCCTTCATGGCCGGGCAGTGGCAATTTGGGCCAGCCCTGCACCACATCGTAAGGGCCCGTCAGGTCTTCGCCGCCTTTTTGCTGGGCGACGGCAGCGAATGCCGCGATTACCAGCCACGCTGCCACCAGGCTTCGTCCGTAACGCATGCATCCCCCTTCGAGCCACTTGGGTCAAGGGCGCATCATTGCGGAGCGGGCGGCCGCGTGTCTACTGATGGCAGCGTCAGCGCAGGAACTCGGATGCTATCGCGAGGCAGCTGCCAAGGGCGGCGCCCGCGGCGACATCGGTGGGATAGTGCAGGCCGAGGATGACTCGCGACGCGGCGACGAGGAGCGCGAACGGAACGAGGATCACGGCCAGGACGGGAAAGTGGGCGACGGCGATGCAGGTGAAGAGGACGGCGTGCAACGTATGGCCGGAGGGAAAGCTGTAACGGTCAAGAGGCGGCATCGCGCATTCGATGCCAAGCAGGCCGATGAACGGACGCTCGCGGACCAGCGAGTGCTTGAGTACCTTGTACAGCGCGAGGCCGACGAGGCCTGCAGCCAGCATCTGTGCAGACGTCAGCAGGCCGTCGAAGCCGAACGCGACGGGCAGGATCGCCATCAACGCGTACCAGAAAACCCCGTCCCCAAGACGGCTCACTGCCTGGAACAACCCGCGAACGACGCGACCCCGCGCGGCGGCATTTGCGAGGAGGCACACGCGCCGTTCTGCCTGGTCGATGCGCAGGAACAGGCTTTGGGTGCTCATAGCGCTCTCGCCTCCGCTGCCGCAGGCTCGGATACGACGACGAGTCCCTGGTAGACCCGCGCCATGCGCTCCGCGAGCGTTCGCGAAGACCACTTCAATGCGTCTCTCTTCGCGCCACTCGAGAGTTCGGCGCGCAGCGCTTTGTCGGTGAGGACGCGAGCCACGCCACTGGCGAAGATCGCTGCATCTTCCGGCATGACCAGACTGCCGGTGGTGCCGGCCAGCACGTCTGCCGTGCCCATTACAGCGGTCGACACCACGGGCGTGCCCTGCGCCATCGCTTCAAGCAGGACGAGTCCCTGCGTTTCGGTACGCGAGGCAAATACAAAGGCATCGGCAGACCGGTAGCAATCGAGCAGCGTGGTCCTGCGATCGAGATAGCCGATGAAGCGGACATTGTCATTGAGTCCACGAGCAGCAACGAGCGACCGCAAGTGACTTTCGGCAGGCCCCTCGCCCGCGATCACGAGCAGGACGTCCGCGATCTGCCTGCGCAGTTCACCGAGCATGTCCACGAGGAAGTCGATGTTCTTCTCGTGTGCCACGCGGCCCACGAACAGCGCGAGGGGCCGCTTGGCGGACTCGCCGAGGCGGGCACGGAACACGTCGCCGTTGCCTTCGACGAAGCAGCTCGCTGGCAGGCCCGTCGGCAGCACTTCGATAGGGGTGTTGACTCCATAGGCCTTCAGCGCATCGGCCATCGGACGCGACGGCGAGATCACGGCATCGACCTGGTGGCACTGCGAGACAGTCCAGCGTCGCGCGAGCGCCTTCAGCCAGCTCGCGGGCACAAACGGCATGTAGTGATGCAGGTAGTGCTCGAAGTACGTGTGGTACGTCTCGACCACCGGGACGCCGAGACGCTTCGCAAACTTGACGCCCGCATAGTGCGCAGCGAAGGGTGTCTGGATGTGCACGACGTCGAAGTCGCCGGGCTGCAATCGCGCGCCCCATTCCTTGAGGCGACGCCCGACGAAGAGCCGGTCTTCGGGATCAAGCGGCACGCCGCGCGAGGGGATGCGGACGATATCGGGGTCGGAGTCCGGTGCGGCGCCCGGATACTCCGGGACAACGAGAACGCAGCGATGGCCGAGGGCCTGCAAGTCGGAGCGGTACGTCTGGATCGACGTCGACACGCCGTTCACGCGTGGGAAGTAGACGTCCGACACCATCAGTATGCGCATCAAGTCTCCCGTCAGAAACCTTCAGGCCTGTGAGGTTACGGGGGAAGTGTGACGGTTCGGGAGCGGTGGGATGACCGTTGTGTGACATTAGAAAAAGCTGGTCAAACGGGGACTTGGGTCACATTCAAGAGGAAGGGCTCACGCCAGGTATAGCGCTGCCAAGTGGGTCTTCGACAAGTAGGGCTGCGCCAAGCCAGAGTCAGGCTGACGACTCCCGATCACGCTCCGCTTCTGGCCTGGCGCAGCCCTACCTGGCAACGCCCGTCCTGGCGGAGCCCGACTTGGCGGCAGCCCTTACTCTTGGCCTCTAATTTCCCGCCATCGCCCTCAACATCGGCTCATGCAGCTTGCCATTCGTCGCAAGCACGGTCGTCGTCTCGAGGCCGATGGGTCCACCTGTCAAATCGGTGAACTTCCCGCCCGCGGCCTCAACAATCACGGCGAGCGCGGCGATGTCCAAGATGTTCACGTCGGATTCGATGACGGCGTCGATCTTGCCGGCCGCGAGCAGGTGGTAATGCAGAAAGTCGCCATAGCCGCGGATGCGATGCACGCGCGAGACGATCCTGCCGTAGTTCGTCCACTGCGCGCCGGACGCGAGTGTCTTGAGGTTGCCGGCCGACAGCGCGGCACCTTCGATCGAGTCGATCGTGCTGACCTTGATCGGCTTGCCGTCGAGCCACGCGCCCTGGCCGATCTCGCCGTACGCGATTTCGCCATACACCGGAGCCGATGACACACCGAGGATCAGCTTGCCCTTGTGCATCAACGCGATCTGCGTCGAGAAGAACGGATACTCGCGCACGAACGCCTTGGTACCGTCGATCGGATCGACGAGCCACAGGTACTCCGCATCCAATGCGCTCTGCCCCGTCTCTTCGCCATAGAAGCCATGAGCCGGATAACGCGACGCGATGAGGTTGCGGATCACCTGCTCCGTCTCCACGTCCGCCTGCGTCACCGGCGACTTGTCTGCCTTCACCGTCACGGCCAGGTTCTGCTGGTAGTAACGACGGATCACGTCAGCGGCAGCGCGCGCGGCATCGAGGGCAGTGGTCAGGAATTCGGAAGCCATGGAAAGGAGACCGGAAAAGAAGGGGGAGGAAGGATAGACGAACACGGCGGGGAAGAGGAGCGACCGGCCGGCTACGCTGGCGAGAAGGCCTCCCGGCGCGGGGGTCGCGGACGCGACGGGATGGCCTGTCGGCAGGTCAGAGCTAAGCAATCACGGCACCCTCTTTGCTGCGGCGACTATTTCTGACCCGTCGCGAGACCCCCTCGTCGCGTCCGCGACCCCCGCGCCGGGAGGCCGTTCGCCAACGATGTTGGTCCTATGCCGGAAGCCATTCGCAGCCTGAGGCCAGGCCGTGAACGGCCACGAGCCGCCGGTCGCTCCGCCCCGCTCCGCAGTTGACCTGCCTTCGGGCCTGGTTTAGTTTGCCGGGACGCACAGGGTTCCCGGATAGGGAGTCAAAGGGAACACGGTTTGATGCCGTGGCTGCCCCCGCAACTGTAGCCGGTGAGCATTCGTTGCATGATGCCACTGGGCCCCGAAAGGCCCGGGAAGGCGGACGAAGGCGATGAACCGGGAGCCAGGAAACCTGCCTTGTGCTGTCGTCTTGGCTTGCGGCCGTGGGTGTGCCGGAAGCTGCGGTCATGCCGTGGTGACGACGGATAAGTCATGTTCACGTTATCGACTGCAGGAGACCTTCCATGCTCAATCCCCGGCTCGGCACGCTGGTTGCCATGATCGTGATGGCGGCCGCCACGCGCCTGCTGCCTCATCCGCCGAACATGACCGCGATGACCGCGCTTGCCCTGTTTGGCGGCGCGTTCTTTGCGGACAAGCGTCTCGCGTTCGTGCTGCCGCTCGCCGTGCTGCTGGTCAGCGACCTTGCGCTCGGGATGATCTGGTCGTGGTCGTCCATGGCTGTCGGGCCGCACATGGAAGTCCAGTACATCGCATTTGCAATGATCGTTGGGCTCGGATTCACGCTGCGGCAGAACCACGGTGTCGTGCGCACGGGCGTAACGGCGGTGCTCGCGTCATTGCTGTTCTTCGTCGTGTCGAACCTCGGCACATGGGCGTTCGAGTCACTGTACCCCAAGACTTTCTCCGGTCTCGTCGAGTGCTACGTCGCCGCGATCCCGTTCTGGCGGAACACGCTCACTGGCGACCTGCTCTACACCGCGGTGTTGTTCGGCGGATTCCGGCTGCTGGAGAGGAATTTTGTAGGATTGAGGGCGCAGGCCGCATAGGCGGCGGAGCGACCGGCCGACTTGGTCGGCAAATGTGCAGCGAGACTGCATAAAGCCTCACGGCAAATGGCCAGCTCTGCTGGCAAGTGGCCCGGACGGGCAGGCCAGAGCAAGAGCTCAGAGATGGGCTCCGCCAAGTAGGCCGCTGCAAGTAGGGCTGACGCCAAGTAGGGCTCCGCCAAGCCAGAGTTGAGGCGCCAGGTTAAATTGAATTCCTTGATGCTCCGCCTCTGGCTTGGCGGAGCCCTTCTTGGCGGCGCCCCTCTTGGCGCAGCCCTTCTTGGCCTCAGCCCTTCTCTTAGGCCAGATCTTGTTGCGATAGCGGCACCGCTCGCTCCACCTGCCTTGACTTCCCCCCTCCGCGTCCCTTACGCTTCGCGCACCTGAAGGTGATCTGGCCAAAAGGGGACAGATCTATTTTCCTGGCGCGCGCGGAAAAATAGATCTGTCCCCTTTTGCTCCAGAGAACGGGAAGCCGGTCCAATTCCGGCGCTGCCCCCGCAACGGTAGTCGAGTCAAGTCTGCATCAATCGAAGCCACTGTTCCGCAAGGGATGGGAAGGCGATGCAGACCGGAAATGGGGACGGATTTATTTTCTGCGGCAGAAACATAGATCCGTCCCCATTTCCATCTCGAGAGCCCGGAGACCGGCCTTGAGGCCATTCCAGCATCGCGGTGGGCGATGGGCTGCGTGGCAAGAGAGGACAACTCGCCCGGTAACGGGCCTGGCTCCGTCCCTTTTTCCCCTGCCCTTTCCCGCACGCTGCTGGTCCTTCGGCAATCAACCATGCGGGCGTGCATGGGGAGTCCCTGCAATGCAATTCCAATCGAAGGCCCTGTTGACGGCAGGCCGTGCTATTGCGGCTGCGGCCGTTGTTGTCGCTTTTCCTCTCTCCCGGTCACTGGCACAGGGTGAAATCACCAGTGTGCTCGTGACAGCCGCGCGCTACGCGGAAGATACGGAGTCCGCACTGGCCCCTGCCCTCGTGATCTCGCGCGCAACCCTGGATCGGAGCGTCGCGATCGATGTTACCGAAGTGCTGCGGTTTCACGCCGGGCTCGACGTGGTCCGCAGCGGAGGCCCCGGCCAATCCACATCGGTCTTCATTCGCGGCGCGGAGAGCAATCACACCCTGGTCCTGATCGATGGCGTGCGCGTCAATCCCGGCACGATCGGCACCGCGGCACTGCAGAACATCGCACCCGAACTGATCGAGCGCATCGAAGTCGTGAAGGGTCCGCGCTCGACGCTGTATGGCAGCGACGCAATCGGCGGCGTCATCAACTTGATCACGCGTCGTGACCAGAAGCCTGGCGGCCACTTCAGCGCGCAGGCTGGCATGGGGACCTACGCGACACGACAGGGCAATGCGCAGGCCTCCTTCGCGGGTGATCAAGGCTCGGCGGGCGTGGCCGTCTCGTGGCTGAACAGCGACGGCTTTCCCACGCGCATCGGCAGCACGACGAACCGCGGCTTCGACAATCTCTCGGTCAGTGCGAACGCGCGCACGCAGATCGGGGATGTCGATGCCGCCGTGCGCTACTGGCAGGCCTCCGGGTCGTCGGAATACTCGGACTTCTTCCTGACGCCGGTGGACCAGGATTTCAGGGACAGCGTCGGTGCGCTGGAGCTGGGCTATTCCCCCGCCGGAAGGTGGCACACGAAGGCCCTCTTCAGCCGCATCGAAGATCGCAGCCAGCAGAACCAGTCACCGGACCGTTTGCGCACGGAGCGCTATGCGCTCGACTGGCAGAACGACATTGAAGTGAGTGACGCCGATCGCATTGTCGCGGGCGTGATGTATTCGACCGAGAACGCCGACGCAATGTCGTTCGGGACGGGTTTCAACGTCGATACCGATATCACGACCGCGTACCTGCAAAACACGTTCACCTCCGGTCGGCATGAGCTGGTGCTGGCTGCGGGTTACACCGATCACACGACGTTCGGCAATCACACGACATGGAATGCGGAGTACGGACTTGGACTGGGCGACAGCACGCGCGTGATCGCCTCCGCCGGCACGGCGTTCCGCGCGCCGGATGCCACCGACCGCTTCGGGTTCGGTGGCAACCCGGCGCTCAAGCCCGAGGAATCGACGCAGTTCGAGTTCAGCCTGCAGCAGCGGTTGTCCGAGCGGCAGACACTGCGACTCAACGCATTCCAGAACGACATCGACGAGTTGATCGAGTACGTGATCACCGACTTCAGTACGTTCGACGGCGAACTGCGCAACACCGACCAGGCGCGCATCCGCGGCATCGAACTCACGTGGGCGCTGCAGGGGACCGACTGGCAGGTCCGCGCCGAAGCCAGCCACCAGCAACCGAAGAATCGCGCTACAGGTGAAGCACTGCTGCGTCGCGCGAAGAACAGCGTCGCGCTCGGCTATGTACAGAGCTTCGGACACCTTGAGCTGGGAGTGGATGTGCTTGGCGTAGGCGAGCGCATCGACTTCGGTCCTGCGCAGTTGGATCCGTATGCACTCGCCAACGTCACAGCCCGTTACCAGGTGACTGCCGACTGGTCCGTACTCGCCCGTGTCGAGAACGTATTCGACAAGCAGTACGAACTTGCAAGCGGCTACAACACGCCCGACCGTGGCGTCTTCGTCGCACTGCGCTTCGCACCGAAATAGGAACGACCATGGGCAACCGCCTCTCGAAGATCTACACCCGCACCGGGGACGCCGGCACGACCGGCCTTGGCGATGGCACGCGAGTCGACAAGGAGCACATCCGCATCGAAGCGTATGGCACCGTGGACGAAGCCAACAGCGCCATCGGCGTGGTCCTCGCCGTACCCGGGATTCCTGCCTCGATCAGCGCACCGCTGACCACCGTTCAGCACGAGCTGTTCGACTTAGGCGGCGAGCTCTGCATCCCCGGCCATCGCATCATCAGCGAGGACTACATCACGCGGCTCGAAGACACGCTCGATGTGCTGAACGAGCCTTTGCCGCCGCTCAAGGATTTCATCCTGCCGGGCGGTGGACCGGGCGCGGCCGCGTGCCACCTCGCCCGCACGATCGTGCGTCGCGCAGAACGCCGCGTGTGGGAACTGAGCCGAGTGGAAGCCGTTGCCTACGAAGTCCCCCGCTACCTCAACCGTCTGTCCGACCTGCTGTTCGTCATGGCCCGCGTCCTCGCGCGCGCCGAGAGCGGACAGGAGGTGGTTTGGAAGAGGGACAAAGAGAGGTAACGGTAGCCGGGATCGTGATGGCTAATTCGCTTGGCAATTCGACGTTTGACCACGAGAGGGGCTGCGCCAAGAAGGGCTTCGCCAAGTGGGGCACTGCCAAGTAGGGCTGTCGCCAGGTCAGATCCGGAAATGAGCGCCGACTTTCAGACTTCGACTCTGACTTGGCGTAAGCCCTGCTTGGCGACAGCCCTACTTGGCAGTGCCCCACTTGGCGGAACCCATCCCGCGGTCTCGCCCCGCGCTACGCCATCACTCCCAGCAACGTCATGACCGACATCAGGACGAGCCACACGACGAGCGTGCGCATGACGAGGCGCAGCGTGGCGCGGGCGGCCCAGGTGTCCGGGTTGCCTTCAGCCGGACCTGAAAGCAGGGAACGGAGTGCGCCTTTGCCAACGCAGACCAGCACGTGGTCGTTCATGAGCAGGATCTCGCCTTTCGCGGACGCGTAGAACTCGCGCCACCCTGCCATCGCTTCATCGAAGCTGCCGGCGAGCGGGAACAGCAGGGCCGTGATGCGTGCGGGCAACCACGACAGGATCGCATGCAGGCGGCGCGTGGCGACGAGGTAGGACCGGCCCTGGCCGTCGATCGGACACAACCGCTCGGATTCGAACACGGCACGGCGGCGCATCAGGTCGCTGACGCGAAACAGCCAGGCGCCGGCGGGACCGAGCACCATGAACCAGAAGATCACGCCGAACAGCCGGTTATTCGACTGCGTCAGGATGGCCTCCTCGAGCTGCTCGCGGGCGGGGCCCGGCCGGCTGGCCGCATCGTCTTCCAGAATGGTCTTTGCGAGCCGCTTGGCTTCCTCCGCATCACCCCGCCCTACGGCCGCGCAGTAGTCGTCGACTTCGTCCTTGAGGTCGCGGGGACCCAGCGAGAAAATCAGCACGACGATCGCGAACACGAGGTAAGGCAGGCTGAGCAGCACCCCGTTGAATGCGGCTGCGAGGATCGCGACCGGCACAACCGGCAGCAGGCAGAAGAGCAACGTCAGCACCGTGAAGGGCTTTCCACCGGGCTGCGACGGGATCTGGAAATGCCGGAAACCCCAATCGAAATAGCCGTCGAGCCAGCGCGGCTCGCGCAGGTGCAGTAGACGCGTGACGAGCCGCTCGATGATGAGGCCGAGAAAGAGCGCCAGCAGTGTCACGACGGATACCCGTAAGCCTCACGAACCTTGAGCAAGGCGCGCAGTCTTGGCCAGTCGAACGCAAGGCCGGGATCGGTCTTGCGACCGGGAGCGATGTCGCTGTGGCCGGTGATGCGTTCCGTGGACAACGACGGGTACGCATCGCACAGTGTCAGGATGAGATCCGCCAGCGCGCGGTATTGCGCTGGCTCGTAAGCGCTCGCATCCGCGCCTTCAAGCTCTATGCCGATCGAGAAATCGTTGCAGTTGCTGCGGCCTTCATACGCGGACACGCCGGCGTGCCAGGCACGATGGTTGCACGAGACGTATTGCACGAGCTCGCCGCTGCGGCGGATGAGGTAATGGGACGACACCTTGCGCCCGGCAATATCCGCGAAATACGGATGGGCGGCGGGATCCAGCTGGTTCAGGAAGAGAGCGTCGATCCACGGTCCACCAAACTCCTCCGGCGGAAGGCTGATGCCGTGCACGACGATGAGGTCGGGGGCCATGCCCTCGGGCCGCGGATCGAAATTGGGCGAGTCGACCTGGCGAGCGGTGGCGCTGCGGCCGGTCACGGGATCGAGGGCGGGACGGTCAGCCTGCAGTGCTCTCATGGAAGCGCCATCATGCCCGGACGCCTGCTGTTCTGCCATGCTTGCGTGTCCTTGGCCCCGACTGGGAAAATCCCCGCCCCACCGCTTGGCTCGACGGTTTATCCATGACCGACTCTTCCGACCTGGCACGCCGCGATCTCGCCGTCGTGTGGCATCCCTGCACGCAGATGCAGGACCACGAATCGCTGCCGATGATCCCGATCCGCCGCGGGCAAGGTGTCTGGCTGGAAGGCATGGATGGCCGGCGCTATCTCGACGCCATCAGCTCGTGGTGGACCAACCTGTTCGGTCACGCGAACCCGCGCATCAACGACGCGATCAAGGCCCAGCTCGACCAGTTGGAACACGTGCTGCTGGCCGGCTTCACGCATGAGCCGGTCGTCGAACTGTCTGAAAAGCTGGTGGCGATTGCACCAAAGGGCCTGACGCGCTGTTTCTATGCCGACAATGGCTCCTCCGCCATCGAAGTGGCCGTCAAGATGAGCTTTCACTACTGGCGCAATGCCGGCCAGCCCGGGAAGCGTCGCTTCGTGACGCTCGGCAACAGCTACCACGGCGAAACGCTCGGGGCGCTCGCGGTCGGTAACGTCGAGCTGTACAAGGAGATCTACAAGCCGCTGCTGATGGACGTCCTGACCGTGCCCTCGCCCGACTGCTTCGAGCGGGAGCCGGGCGAAAGCTGGGAGGCATTCAGCCGCCGGCAGTTCGCCTTCATGGAGATGACCCTCGCGCGCCATGCGCATGAAATCAGTGCCGTGATCGTCGAGCCGCTGGTGCAATGTGCGGCCGGCATGCGCATGTACCACCCTGTTTACCTGAAGCTGCTGCGCGAAGCCTGCGACCGCTACAACGTGCACCTGATTGCGGACGAGATCGCCGTGGGCTTTGGCCGCACCGGCACGATGTTCGCTTGCGAGCAGGCGGGGATCCGGCCCGATTTCATGTGTCTGTCGAAAGGCCTCACGGGCGGCTACCTGGCGCTGTCCGTCGTGCTGACGACGGAACAGGTGTACGCGGCCTTCTACGCGGACTACGGCACACAACGTGCGTTCCTGCATTCGCACAGCTACACGGGCAACCCGCTGGCATGTACGGCCGCGCTCGCGAGTCTTGCGATCTTTTCGACGGACAATGTGATCGAGAGCAACCGCGTGCTCGCGGCGCACATGGACAAGCGTGCTCGTGAACTCGCGCAACATCCGCACGTCGCCGAAGTGCGCAGCACCGGCATGATCTGCGCGATCGAGATGGTGGAAGACAAGGCCGCCCGCAAGCCCTATCCGTGGCAGGAACGCCGGGGCTTGCGCGTCTATCGACATGCGCTGGAGAAAGGGGCGCTGCTGCGGCCGGTCGGCAATGTCATCTACTTCATGCCGCCCTACGTGATCACGCCGGCAGAGATCGATTTCCTGGTCGACACCGCCGCCTCCGGCATCGAGCTCGCCACATGCGACTGACCCGAATCTTCATCACCGACCCGCTGACGGCAGGCACGGAAGTCCGTCTCTCGGCGAGTGCAGGCAGCCACGTAGCGCGGGTGCTGCGACTCAAGGAAGGCGCGCCGCTGATCGTATTCGACGGCACGGGTGGCGAGCACCGCGCCGAGATCATCAAAGTGGCAGGGAGCACCGTGCACGTGGCGCTCAGGGAATTCATGCCGGGCGCGACTGAACCGGCTTTGAAGCTCACGCTGGTACAAGGCGTCTCACGCGGCGAACGCATGGACTGGACACTGCAGAAGGCCACGGAACTCGGCGTGTCCGCCATCGTCCCGGTATTGACGGCCCGCAGCGTCGTGCGGCTCGACGAGCGGCAGAGTCTGGGCAAGCGTGAGCACTGGCAGGCCGTCGTCGCCAGCGCCTGTGAGCAATGTGGTCGCACCCGCGTGCCCGACATCGCGTCGCCCGTGCGCTTGCGAGACTACCTTGCGACTTCGAAGAAGGAAGGCCTGCGCCTGGCACTGAGTCCTATCGCACAGGGCTCTCTGGCAGGCCTCGCGAGCGTGCCGCAGAAGGTGGAAATGCTGATCGGCCCCGAAGGCGGCCTCGACGACAACGAACACTTGCTGGCCGAACAGGCTGGCTACTTGCCCGTGCGCCTCGGGCCACGCGTGCTGCGCACTGAAACCGCGTCCGTGGTTGCACTTTCCGTGTTGCAGGCATTGTGGGGCGATCTCCAGTAGCAGCACCTCAGTCCGGCTGCACGGCGGATACGGACGCGTTGCGCCTCGATGCCGCCCACGTGCATGTGCAAGTGCACATCCGCCGATCCGGGTGCAACGCTTTTGCGGTGCAATCTCAAGCTCAATCACGAATTGCCAAGTAGGTTGCACGCCCAAGATCCGTATGCAATATTCCGGCGCGAACCGCCAGAATATCCAGCATTCAGGCGAGTTCCGCCAAAATATGCAATGTTCCGACACCTACCGACAGCACACGTCAGGAAGAACACACAGTGAGCCAGCCAGCACAGACCACTGCAGAGACCGCGGGAGCCCTCTCCGGCGCTGAACAGACAGGATCCCGAAACGTCGCACTGGCCATGTTCGGCCTGCTGCTGCTCTGCTACACCCTGATGTCGGCGGACCGCTACCACATCAGCATTCTCGCTCCCGACATCCGCATGGCGCTCGGCTTGTCGTTGCCGCAGATGGGCGCCCTTACCACGCTGTTCACGCTCGGCATCGGTATCGCCGGACTGCCTGCTGGCGCGCTCATCCTGCGCTACTCGCGCAAGGCGGTGTTGCTGGCGGGTATCGTCCTGTTCTCCGCGGCCACCTACTTCTTCACGTTGGCCACCAGCTTTGTGAGCATGCTGGTGTTCGTGGTCATGCAGGGCATCGGCATGTCGTTCCTGGCAACCGGCATGTTCTCGCTTGCGGCCAGCTATTTCGCCAACAATCGCGTGGCGGCAGTGGGCATGGTCAATGTCTGCTTCGGATTGGGCTCGTTCCTGGGTCCCTGGGCCATCGGCAACATCCGGGGCAGCACGGGCAACTGGGAAACCCCACCGCTGGTGTTTGCCGCTTGCGGCGCTGTCCTTGCCGTCCTCGTGGCATTGCTCGTCCGCCCCTGGTTCACCGAGAGCAAGGCCGTTGCCAAGAAGGGCGAAGACACGGGCGGCTCGGAGACCCTGATCAACCACAACACGATGATCCTCGCCGTTCTCAGCGTCATCTACGGGCTCGGCGTGTACGGCTTCCTCGGCCTGTACCCCACTTTCCTTCGCGAATCGCTGCACTTCACGCCGCCAGAAGCCGGCGCGGTGCTCAAGTACTTCGGCGCTGGCGGCCTGCTGGCCTTCTTCGGCGGCATGCTGGGCGATCGGGTGTCGCCCAAAGTCGTCATCGTGGGCGCCTCGCTGGGGGTTGTGATACTCGGCTATTTCCTGTATCTGCCCGACTTGAGCGTCACGACGCGTGAAATCCTCGTCGGCCTCTATGGCGTCGTCGGCGCAGGCGTTCTCTATACCAATCTCGGTGGCGCCCACATCAAGGCGTTGCGCCGCAGCCTTTCAAGCCGTGGTTCGAGCATGTTCGTCACGACGCTTTATGCCGGCGGTGCATTCGGCGGCTACCTGATGGGCGCCCTGGTGAGGAATTTCGAGTGGGTGATGGCGGGCCGCATCCAGATCTCGCTGCTTGCCCTGATCGGTGCGCTGCTCGCGCTCTGGCTGCGGCCGAGCGAGATGTCCAAGTAACACCAGCACCGTCACAACGTGCTTGAGAACGGGGACCGCGAGTGTCCCCGTTTTCTTTTCTGCTACGCGCGCGTCTCTTCGCTGATCATCTGCTCGAGACGCTCGAAGTCGGGAATCAGCGGCGACTCGTTGAGCATGCTCACCTGGCAGATCACGGGCATGCGCTCGGGGAAAATGCGGGTGGTGTCGGGTTTCAGGACGTCGTTGTTGACGCGGACCAGCTGCGGGAAGCCCTGCGTCACGATTCCGAAGTAGCCACCCGTCAGCTTTGAGGTCAGGGCGACGAGGATCACGATGCGGGTGCGGCCTCCGGGCGGCGGCATGGCATGCCCGCACGTCGCCTCGAACGAAATCACCGGTACGGGACGGCCGCTCCAGCTGATAGTACCCAAGTACCATGGCGGCGCGCCTTCCATCGGCTCCGGAGCCTGCCACGTGACGACCTCCGCGACGCATGCGCGCGGAACGATCAGTCGCTCCTCGGCCAGCGGCACGAGCAGGCTGAACAGTTCGTTGGTAGGGATCTCGTTCATGCCTGCTTCCTGCGATGCGCGGCCACCAGCGGGTCGATGGCATCAAGCAACTGGCTTTCCTGGTAAGGCTTGCCGAGGTAATCGTTCACGCCGAGCTCGATGGCGCGGGCACGGTGCTTCTCGCCGACCCGGGAGGTGATCATCACGATCGGGATCGATGCCAGGCGCTCATCGGCGCGGACATGCTGCGCCAGCTCGTAACCATCCATGCGCGGCATTTCGATATCGAGCAGGATGATGTCGGGCAAGTGCTCCCGCAGCAAGGCCAGCGCCTCGACGCCGTCCTTTGCCGTCATCACTCGCATGCCGTTGCGCTCCAGCAGGCGCTGGGTCACGCGGCGGACGGTGATCGAATCATCGACGACCAGCACGAAGGTGCGGCGGTCTTCCGTAACTCGTTGTGGAACAGCAGCGCGGGAGCGCCACTCCGAGCGCACCAGCGCACCCATATCGAGGATGATGACGATACGGCCATCGCCGAGAATCGTGGCGCCCGAGATTCCGCGGATGCTCGCGATCTGCGGACCGACCGACTTGACGACGATTTCACGGCTGCCCACCAGTTCGTCGGTGACCAGCGCCGTCGAATGTTCGCCGGCTCGAATCAGGATCACGGGCAGCGGCGCGTCCGTCTCCGGCAGCACCGAGGGCCCTGCGCCGAGGAACGACCCCAGGTACTGGAACCGGTACACCTGGCCGCCGTAGCTGTATGTGGGCTCGGCCTCGGCAAGGTGTTTCAGCACTTCCTCACGAGTCACCCGGCTTACACCTTCGACCGTCGGGAGCGGCAATGCATACAGTTCATCGGTCACGCGCACGACGAGAGCCTGGCTGATGGCGAGCGTGAACGGCAAGCGCACCGTGAAGCGGGTGCCCTGCCCGTGTGTCGACTGGGTGAACAGGGCACCACCCAGCTTCTTGATCTCGGTCACGACGACGTCCATGCCGACGCCGCGACCTGCATGCTGCGTGACGCTGCTGGCCGTACTGAAGCCAGGCTCGAGAATCAGCTGTAGTGCTTCTTCGTCCGTGAGAACGCGACCCGCCTGCAAGAGCCCGCGGCTGCGCGCCCGCTCGCGCACGGCCTGCACGTCGATGCCGCGACCGTCGTCTTCGATGACGATGACGATCTCCGCACCTTCACGCGCCAGGCTTACCTTGATGGTCCCCAAGTCCGGCTTGCCGGCCGCAGCACGCTCTTCGGGCGTCTCGATGCCGTGCACCACCGCATTGCGCAGCATGTGCTCGAACGGTGGCAGCATGCGCTCGAGGACCTGCCGGTCAAGCTCACCAGAGGCCCCGGTAACCTGTAGCTCGGCTTGCTTGCCCGTATCCGCCGCCACCTGTCGAACCAGGCGGCTGAGGCGTTGTTCGTGGCGCTGGAACGGCACCATGCGCGTCCGCATGAGACCACTCTGGAGCTCAGTGACGACACGAGCCTGCTGCATCAGCAGGTTCTGGCCTTCCCGCGTCAACGTTTCGAGCAAGCCCTCGATGCTGCCGACATCGCTGACCGACTCGGCAAGCGCCCGCGAGAGCTGCTGGATACTGGAATAACGATCGAGTTCAAGCGGGTCGAAGTCGGCTCTGCCACCCGTCTCCTGCTGGTGCCGATGCAGCACCTGCGCCTCGGTCTCCATCTCGAGCTTCCGCAACTGATCCTTCAGGCGCGTGACCGTTCGGCTGAGCTCGGCAAGATTGAACTCGATCGAGCCGACCTGCTGCTCGAGGCGCGACCGGAATATGCTGACTTCGCCCGCGTTGTTGAGCAGCGTATCGAGCAAGTCTGCATCGACGCGCGCGACTTCGTGGCGTTCCTGCACCTGCGGTTCGCGGCCCGGAGGCAATGCGAGCGGCTGGATCTCCTGCTCGCCACCTACAGCGGACGAATCCATGTCGCCGTCTTCCGGCGGCACGCTCTCTGCAGCTACCTTTGCCGGGGTCCACGGACGGAGCGGCGCCTCATCTGCAAACAGGGGCGCGCCGACGACCAACGAGGGCGGCGGATTCGGGACGGACGCAGCCTGCGACTCGACGACCGGCGCGATGCCTTCGGCTGTCTGCGGCGCCACGTACAGCTCGGCGTCCATGTCGGCATCCAGGTGCGCGCCGCCGGACAGCGACCGGATGCGCTCGATGAGCTCGCGGGCATGCGGGACCCGCTTGCCCTGCGCAACCGCATCGCGCATGTGATGCAGTTCGTCGAGGCTGGCCCGCATCGTCGCGAATACGTTCTGGTCCGCACGGACACTGTGGTTCTCGATCGCGAGCATGAACGACTCGACCTCGTGGCTGAGATCGCCCATGGCACGGATACCCGCCATGCGGGCACCGCCCTTCAACGTATGCAACGCGCGCTTGAACTCGAATATGTTTGCGTCGTCGGCCTGATCCTGCGACCAGCCGGTCAGCGCAGTGTCTGCCGCTTCCAGCAGCTCGGACGCCTCCTCCGTAAAGATCGCAGCGACGTCGGCGTCGAAATCATCATCCGGACCCATGTCATCGGATGCAGCCGAAGCAGTCAGGGGAGGCGCCACCGCGGGGGACTCCGCCACGACTTCAATCAGCGCCACCACGGGATCGATGTCCGGTGAAAGCGCAACATCCTCGGCGAAGACGCCCTCTTCCACGACGATGGTGCCCTCGCCGGAATCAACCTCCAGAGAGGCAGGCTCGGCGGCATCGGCAACCGGCAGTCCTGACGGGGCACCGAGATTGAGGTCGAAGTCGAGATCCGTACCCTCATCGTCGAGCACGAGCGAAGTGTCTGTGCCGGAGAGAGCATCCGACTTCTGCCCTGGCTCTTCCTGCAACAGGAAGTCGATGTCCGTTGAGTCACCGGGGTCGAGCAACAGGAATTCGTCGGATGCTTCGGTTGACAGCGGCTCAGGCGCTATTGCTTCCGATTGCAGCACACGCAGGAGCGCCGAATCCGAGGTATCGCCACCCGGTGAAGCCGGTTCGCCTGCAAAAGTCGGGACCTGGATCCGCATCGTCATGGCAGGCGCTTCGGTCCGGGCGGAAAGCTCCAGGTCGGCTGCGCGCTCGAGCTCCTCAAGGCGCGCGATGATGCTCGCATGGGTCGCAAAGAACCCGGTGTTCTCGCTGATGTGGTCTACGACGTTCTCGATCGCGGCGACCGCGTCGCGGAGCACGTGCAGCCCGCCTTGCGGCAAACCGAGTCCGCCGTCGTACAGCTTGCGAATGTAGTGATTGAGCGGCTCGGCAATCTTGATGCCTTGGCGGGCCGCGGCCGTCTTGGCGATGCCGCTCAAGGTATGGCAGGCACGGTGCAGTGCTTCCGTGACCGGATGCGGTGGAGCCGCTTGCTGCGCCGTGACCAGATAGCTGCGGATCGTCGCCAGGTGAGTCGCCGTTTCCTTCGCGAAGATGTCGTGCAGCACCGGATCCATGTCGCCCGTGGGCAGTGCCGCGAGCGCAACCGGAGCGGCGGCGGCCGGTGCAGGCGGCTGTGGCTTCGGCAAAGGCTGCGCTCTTGGAGCGGGCGTCGGCTCCTGGACGCCGGAGATCGACTTGGCTTCGGCGATGATGCGAGCGACATCGGCTTGCGGATCGCGCCCGGTCTCGAGCTGCTCGACGAGCTCCGGAATGACAGCAACCGCGCTACGCAGCAGTGCCATCATCTCGGGTGTGCGGGCAAGCGTCTTGTTGATGACGCGGTTCAACAGCGACTCGATCGACCACGCGACTTCACCGATCAGCTGAGCGCCCACCATGCGGCCGCTGCCCTTCAACGTATGGAACGAGCGCCGCACATTGACCAGGGCGTCCTGGTCGGCCGGATTCTCGTCCCAGCGCGGGAACAGGGTATTGAGCTTGGCGATTTCGTCCTTGGCTTCCTCTATGAAGAGTTCGAGGAACTCGGGGTCGGCCTTGTCTTCAGACAGCGCGAGCACCGCCGGCAAGCCGCCGGCAGGGCTTGCCTGCACGAGCGCGCCCGTGACCGCAGGCGTGGTGGCCGCGGGGTCGAACACCGTCGTCACTTCGAGGTCGCCGGCCAACGCATCAAGTGCGCCGTGCGGAGGCTCGATGGCGACCGTTCG
Source organism: Steroidobacteraceae bacterium (assembly GCA_040080215.1). GTDB lineage: Bacteria > Pseudomonadota > Gammaproteobacteria > Steroidobacterales > Steroidobacteraceae > CAIUGU01. The sequence continues at coordinate 2,816 of JBEBIT010000030.1, read as the reverse complement.
CGCATAGTCCGCCGGTATCGTCATCGGGGGAAGCGGCTTTTCGACCTGTGGTGCCGCCGCCATCGCCTTCAGACAGTTCTCGGCGTTGTCGAGCATGTACCAGGGATCGGAGCGCCCAGCCTGCAACGTCTCCATGTAGTACTCGACCGAGACGATGGCGTCAGCCAGGCGGTCAAGACGTTCGGGAGCAAGCCGCGGACCACCGGACTTGAGGGACTGCGCGAGCGCGGAGGCAATCCCCTCCGTCACCTCGACGGCCCGTGTCTTGCCAAGCATCAACAGACCCGCGGTGATGCCGTGGATGAGCTGCGGGATCTGGTCCAGCGGCTGAGCGTCCTGCGGACGCTCGACGTTCATCGCAATGGCTTCCTTGATGCGCGCCAGGTTGACGATGCATTCGCGCAGGACAGCTTCGGTGACGTGGCGGAATTCCATGTCGTCGCTCGTACCGCCGCTGTTCTGCGCCGGCACGGCGTCGCCTGCAGCCGGCACGATCAAGCCGATGAGCTGCTCGTCGAGGCCGTCTTCGATGCCGATCAGCGTGGCCGCGATCTTCAGCAACGAGTTGTCGTCGACTGGAGCATTCTGGGCCACGATGGCCTGGAGGCCCGCGATTTCCGACTGCACCCGGTCGCGAAGTTCGCCCAAGCCGAGCACACCGAGCGTATCGCCGATCTTCTTCAGCATCTCGAGCTGGGCACCCAGAACTTCGACCTGCGTGGCGCCTTTGCGCACGAAGATGTCCAGCGCATCCTTCACGCGAGCCAGGTCTTCCTTGATCGCTGCAGCCACCGTCTTCATCAGCCGCACCGAAGGCGCGGACAGGCTGTCGCGCGCCTGGGCGACCTGATCGTCGACGGGCAGCAGCTCGCCAAGACGGAAAGAGGCACGCACGGCCGATACACGCGGACCCGTGGACTTGGCGCGAGCGACGTAATACAGGAGATTGTTGAGCAGCTCGATGGGCGGGCTCTCGCTGTAGGACGGCTCGCCTATCTGGTACAGCCGGCGCATCTCGCGGTCGGCCTGCCCGAGCAAGCGCTTCACCGAGGCGCTCTCGTCGAGTCCCTTGTCACGCAGCGACTCCAGCAGCGCGCCGACGACCCACCACAGCTGGAAAACCGGCTGGACGGTGGCGGCCTGCTCCAGCTTTTCGGCCGTACGCGCGAGGACTTCGAGATTCTGTTCGGGACGTTCGCCCTTGATCCAGCCAAGCAGTCCCACCTGGAACCGCGGCCGCAACTTGCGGGCCCACTGGGCGACCGTGGTCGCAGCCTCACCCGAAGCGGGCGACACGGGGCTCGGCTGCTGGTCGGATGTGAGGTTGAGGAGCAGCAGCGTGCCTTCGGACAGGAGCGGCGAGCCGCGCACTGCACGCAGGTCATTGAGCAGCGGCAGCAACACGAGCGCCATGTCCCGGCCACCGCCGAGTACGCGCTCAAGGTAGGTTGGCAACTGGACCATGGCGCGCATCAGCGCATCCAGGCCCTCGGCGAGATGGCGTCGCTCGGCGAAGGTATCGACGAGGTACTTGACCGCCTGCTCCATTTCCTCCGCGAGCAATGCGGCACCGTAAACCTCGACGACGCGCAGCGCACCGTGAACGAGATGCAGGTGCTCGCCGCAACGGGTCAGCTGGGTGACGTCGTCCTGCCGCTCGCCGAACTCCTCGAGCGCCGCGCGGGCGTCATTGAGCTCGGTCGCGAGCTCTCTCGCGACGACATGCAGAATCTGCGAAGAAACCTCGCTCATGCCCTTGAAGTCTCCGATTACTCAGGCCGGCTCAAAGACCGAGGCCGCTGACTTTGCGGGCTTCCAGGGCTGGGCGTTCAGCGCTGCTTTCGATATCCCGGGATCCGGTGATCGCGCGGAGGATGCCCTCGGGCAGGCGGAAGCCGGCGACCGACTTGCGCAACTGCGTAGACAGCTCGGCCAGCTTGCCGATCGAGGTGGATGCAGCCGCGGTGTTTTCCGCCGTCTGCGAGCTGATCTCGCGCAGCACCTGCATGTTCCGGGCGATGTTCTGCGATGCGCCCGCCTGCTGGCGCGCACTGGCGGAGATGTTCTGCACGAGGCTCGCGATCTGGTTCGAAACCTGCTCGATCTCCTCGAGCGCAGCGCCCGCGTTCTCGGCAAGCAACGCGCCACCTACGACGTCCGTCGTGCTGCGTTCCATGGACACGACTGCTTCGTTCGTGTCGGCCTGAATCGTCCGCACCAGGACATCGATCTGCTTGGTCGCATTGGCGGCACGCTCGGCCAACCGCTGGACTTCGTCCGCAACCACCGCGAACCCTCGCCCGGCCTCGCCTGCCATCGACGCCTGGATCGAGGCATTCAAGGCAAGGATGTTGGTCTGCTCGGCGAGGTCGTTGATCAGCTCGACGATGTTGCCGATCTCCTGCGAGCTTTCGCCGAGGCGCTTGATGCGCTTCGATGTCTCCTGGATGGTTTCGCGAATGGCATTCATGCCGTCGATCGTCCGGCGCACCGCATCGCCGCCCTTGTGGGCGATGTCCACCGAGTGGCGTGCGACGTCGGCAGACCGCTCTGCATTGCCGGATACTTCCTCGACCGACGCCGCCATGGCCGCGACCGATTCCGAGGCCGACGCGATCTGCTTCGACTGGGCAACCGAGGACTTCGCGAGGTGGCTCGCGGTCGCTTGCGTCTGGCGGGCCGCGGAATCGAGCGTGATCGCCGTGCCGTTGATCGTCGTGACCAGCTCGCGCAGCGCCTCGATCGCGTAGTTGATGGAGTCGGCGATGGCGCCGGTAATGTCCTCGCTGACCGTGGCCTGCACGGTCAAATCGCCG
>JBEBIT010000101.1:0-9064 GCA_040080215.1 Steroidobacteraceae bacterium | reverse complement strand
CCAGCCACCCCCGACCGGACCCAACCCGCCGGTGACAGCACCGCCGTTGCCATAGGCCCCGCCGCTCACGTTGCCCGGGCCGCCTTGGCCACCCCCATTGGCAGCTGTCGCACTCTGCGATCCCTGTCCAGGCTGATCGCCGGCTTGGCCCTGTCCTTGACCTTCGCCCTGACCCTGGCCCTGAGACTGGCCTTGTCCCTGCTGACCGCGCTGGTTCTGGGCTGTCTGGCTCTGCTGGCCTTGACCCTGTTGTCCCTCTCCTTGGCCTGGTTGCCCTTGACCCTGCTGTCCTTGACCATTCTGCCCCTGCCCGGCGCGCTGCCCTTGCGCACCTTGTCCCGGCTGCTGGCCCTGACCCTGCTGCCCCTGACCCTGCTGGCCGTTACCTTGCTGGGCCGCGTTGGCAAGCTGCTGCAGTTCGCGCCGCAGTTCCTGCACGCGCGACAACGCGGACTCGGCGGCATCTTCGCGCTGGTTCTGCCCGGGGCCGCCCGCCATCGACTCGGCGCGACGCAACTGATCGCGCAGTTCGCGCAGACCATCGGTCACCGCGCTCTCGCTGCCCGCCACGAACGCAGCGCCGCCGCGGCGGATGTAATCGGCTGCGATGGCGAGCCGTGCCTGCAGCTGTGAGTCGCGCAGGTCCTTCGCGGCGTCTTCGAGCGTCGCCGCAGTGGGCTTGTCGCTGTTCCCGAGGCTGCGCGCAGAATTCGTGATATCGCGCTCGAGCTTGTCGAGGCCTTCACCCAGTTCGGACTTCACGCCAGCGAGTCGTTCTTCCTGCTCGTCGCTGAGTCCGCTTTGTGCCCGATTGTTCGAGCGCTCGGCCAGCAGCTTGCGCACCGACTCCTGCAGTTCCTGGTCCACGGCCCGCTGCTTTTCGTAGAGATCGCCGGCGCGCGAGGCCATGTTGGACAGCGAGTTCTGCAGTGATTGCTGCTGCTGGCGGGTGACTTCATCGCGAGCCTGGGCGAGCTGTCGCTGCGCTTCGCCGGCGGCCTTGTTGAGCTTCTCGCGATCGATGCCGCCGTTCTCGCCACCCTGCATGGCTTCGCCGGCTTCGTTCATCGCGCGGATAGCACTCTCGAGACGCTGCGCGGCCTGCTGCTGGCCGCGTTGCTGGCCGGATTGCCCCTGCTGGCCGGACTGGCCGCTCTGGCCCGATTGCTGGCCTGACTGCTGGCCGGACTGGCCCTGCTGCCCGTTCGACGCCTGCCGCTGCAGGCTCTCGACCTGGCGCTGCAACTCCTCGGCCTCGCGACGCAACGATTCCTGCTGCCAGCGCTGGGCAGCCGTGAGCTGCTGCTGTTGACGGGCGTTGGCCGCGAGCTGTTCCTGGCGACGCGCGAGCTCCTGCAGCTTGCGGGCGATCTCGTCCATCTTCTGCTCGCCGCTGTCGGCGCTCATCGAAGCAGGGTTGCCTGTCTCGTACTGGTTCTTCTCGAGATCCATCTCGATTTCGAGCATGTCGGCCAGGTCCCGTCCGGCCTGTCCGCCGCCTCCGCCGCCACCACCGCCCTGCTGCATGGCGACCTGGACGTCGGTGAACGCTGCTTCTGCGCGCAACAGGTATTGCAGCGCCTGCTGCTCGGGCTGGATGGCCTTCTCGAGATCGATGGCCGCGAGCCGCTCGGCAGCCGGGCCCATCGCGTCCACGGCCTTCGTCATGTTCTCGACGAACGTCTTGATCTGCGGGTCGGCGCTCAGCTCGCGCGCATTGGCACGCTCCGCCAGCGTGCGGGCCTGGTCGGACAAAGTCTTCTGCAAGTCGGCCAGCAACGTCGCGTTGTCGCGCACGGTGCCGCTGCGACCCTCACGCGTCTGCGGTTCGCGCAGCAGGTTCCAGGTGGACACGATGATTTCGCGCTGGCGCTGCGAGATCTCACTTTCCTGTCCACCGCCGCCTCCGCCACCACCGCCACCACCGGCCTGCGATTGCGAGTAACGGCGATCGAACGGCCGCACGTCGATGAAGAACATGTCGGTCTGCGCGGTCTGGCGGCGATCCTTCGCGACGGCGTAATAGGAAATGAGATCACCGGGCGCGAGCGGCCGTGTGCCCTCCTTGCCGAGCTCCGTCGTCCGCATCGACTCCAGCGCGAGCACATGATCGGTCTTCGCCTCACGGCCACCCACCGGCAACTTCACCGTCTGCCACTCACCCCCGTTGACGGCGTAGTGCAGTTCAAGTGCACTCAACGCGTAGTCGTCGGTGGCTTCCAGGTGCGCAGTGACTTCCTCGATGCTGCTCGCGTTCCAGTCCCGGCCGGGACGCGACAGCCGGATCTCCGGCTTGCCATCGGGGAGGATCTTGATGAAGTAGTCTTCGGTCAACCGGACCTGCTCGCTGCCCACGCGTGCAGCGACGTAGTAACGGCCGTCTTCCTTGACGTCGAACTTCGTCTTGCCGTTCACGCCGTCCGTCGTCATCGGCACGGCCTTGTCGTTCAGCACGAGTTCGGCGGCGGGCAGCGGTGCATCGGCCGTGATCTCGAGATCCACGCCTGTGCCCGAGACCGTATTGATATCGCCACCCGGGTCCTGCACTTCCGGCGGACGCCCCGTCCAGCCGGGGAAGTTGAGGGTCAGCCTGAGATTGCCGACGCTCGGCAGGTCGACGACGGAGACCTTGTACGACGGGCTGCGCGTGCCTGCGGCAGCCACGTAGTACTCGACCGGCTCGCGCACGGAGAAGAAGGTGAATTCGAAGCCGCGGTCCGTGCGGGCCATGTCGACTTCTTCCCACTCGCCTTCGCCCATGCGCGCATGCACCGTGGCGCTCGCAGGATCGAAGCCTTTCATCTCGGCAAGCAACGGCACGCTGCCGCCGCGACGCACGGCCTCGTCACCAGGAGTGACCGCGATGCTCTGCGCAGGCAATAGATCGGACACGGCCCAGCCTGCCCACAGATGCCGCACGCCGTAAGAGAACAGTCCCGGGCCGGCGATCGCGAGCCAGATCAGCGCCGCCACGCACAGCCCACCGATCGCGGCGGGCACGTTGAGCTCGACCGCTTTCACCTGCTGTTCGACGGGATGATTAGCGGCAACGGCAAGGGTGTCTTCGGCCAGCAGGCCGATGAACGGGTTGCCCTTGTCGCGCATGCCCGCATACGTCTCGACGCGCCCGGCAAGCTCGGGCGTCCGCGATTCGATCTGGTCGATGGCACCGCCCGCGATCTTGCGCAGCGGCAGCACGATGAGCCACACCGCGAGCAGCGCGAGCACGCCCAGCAGCAGGAGGCGCGTCACGATGAACACATCGGCTTCGAAGCCCGCCCGGATGGCGAGCGCGACACCCGCAACGGTGATGGCGAGGGCGGCCGCGCCGAGCGCAGCGGCGCCCCGTGCCACGCGCATGCGTTTCAGCCGGGCGCGGAAGTCGGCAAGGTAGCCTTCAAGTCGGGCGGTTGCGCCGCCAGCGTCTTCCAAGCTCATGTCGTTGCCCTCCCTGCATCCGATTCAAGGTCATGCAGGTGACCTTTAAGGTAGCGGTTTCCGAGCAGCGACTCTGCCAGTACGACGAGTACCAGCAGGATCAACAGATAACGCCACAACTCGACGGGCGGCGGTGCAACCTGGCTCTCCGCTGCGGCGACGGCCTGCTGCGGGGCTACGACGGCGGCCTCCTGCCAGCGGGCAATCTGCTCCACTGTCATCGGTTCGAGATCGGATTCGCGGGCATCGGCGTTGACCGCCACCAGCGTCTCCTTGCCCGGAGTATAGACCTGATAGAAACCCATCTGCCGCAAGCGAACATCCTGGGCCCGACGGGTGTCGGCGAGGGACAGGACCGTCTGCCCTTGCGGATCAACCACCTGCCCGGACGCCCCGCCGGTGACCGACAGCGGCAGGCTCGATCCGGCCACCTGCTGGCGGCTCAACGTCTGCTCCCCCGACAGGTAGCGGGCCGTCTCGGCGATGAAGCTGACGAATACCGGGTGGACCGGCAAGTCGTTCCAGGTGTTGTCGAGGCTGGTCGCGAGCAGCACGATGCGCCCCTCGCCGACCTTCCTCTCGATCAGGAGCGGCCGGCCGTCTTCCAGCGCGATCAGGACGCGATCACCAGCGGCCACTTCCAGCGGCAGCAGGCGCGTGATGCTGACGCCGCGCCAGCCGTCCGTGGCGGCAAGCAGCGGATGCGTGCCGTCGATCCTGCCCACGTTGAACGGCTGGCCTTCGCGGGCCGATGCGTCCCCTTTTGCGATGCGCTGACCGGTGACGGGCAGGGTTTCGAGCCCGAGCGACTTCTCCCCCACCGCGGCAAACAGCGAGCCGCCCTTCGTGACGTAGTCGGTGAGCGCAGTCGCGAGTTGCGGACTGACGGCGCCGAGATCGTCTGCCACCACCCAGGACGATCGTTCGAGCGTCCGTGCATCGAAGGTCGCGAGGCTCGCGGGCTCCACGCGGTACTGCCTCGCGGCGGTGGCGAAGGCCGTCGACAGGTAACGTACCAGCGGCGCATCCGTCCGCGTCGTCAGCAAGGGCACCGGAATGGCCGGCACGTTCGGAACGACGAGGTAGCGACGATCGTCGGCCGCGAGTCCATCCGCCGACGTGAGCGAAGCAACAATGCGGTTGTCGCCGGTGGCAAACGCCACGTCCGGGACCGCAAATGAATATTCTCCGAGTCCGTTCGCCGGCACCTGCCGTGTCTGCTTCAGTTCGCGCGCGCCGTTCAGGCTGAGCGTGACGGTGACGTCGGCTGCAGCGGTGCGATAGCCGCGCACGCCCACATCGATTCCCTGTGCTGTCCGCCGCAGGTAGTCCACCGCCCAGTTGGGTGCGGCGGCCTCGGCCAGCGGATGCAGCTTCAGCTCCTGCGTCCGGTTCGGCAGTGCGCGTGGAATCAGCGCGCCGAACTGCGATGGCAGGCCGCTGGCCTCGAAGTCGCTGATGAAATGAATCACGACGGGCTCGGTGCCCGTTCCGGCGAGTTCGCTCATCCCCGCCGCCAGCACGCCGTAGTCGAGACGACCCGCGCCGGCTTTAACCGACTCAAGGGCCGTGGTCAGCTGCGAGCGCGATTCCGGGACAGTGGCCGTCGCCGGCGCCGACGTCGCGAGCACGTCGACACTCTCGCCCGCCGTGGCGAGACGAGCCGTGTCACCCGCCCCAAGCCCCGCGATGACGGTCGTGGCTTCAGCGACGGCGCGAGCCAGGCGATCACCTTCGCCCATGGACATCGAAGTGTCGATGACGATGAGGTGCTCCTTGTTCTCGCCCGCTGCCACGGTCGTGGTGGACCGCTGCCACAGCGGCTGCGAGAACGCGAGCGCCAGCAATGCAAACAGCGCGATGCGCAGCGCCATCAGCAGCAGGTACCGCAACCGGCGACGCAGATGGATGCGCTGCTCCGACATCTTGAGCAGCATCGCAGAGCTGAAAGGTTGCCGCTCGGGCGTCTGCGTCTGCAGCAGGTGCAGCCACACCGGCAGCGCGACGGCGCCCAATCCGGCGAGGAACAGCGGTGCGAGGAAGTTCATCGGCGACGCTGCCTGAACAGGAGATAGTTGCGCAGCGGCACGTCGAGCGACGCCGTGGTCTCGAGCAGCACGTGATCCGCGCCAATGCCCGCCGCCGCTTCCTGCAGCGACCGGATGTGCGCCTTGATGCGCTCGGGGTAATCCTTCTGCATGAAAGCGGGCGACACCTCGACCGTCTGGCCGGTTTCCATGTCCTCGAGCACGGCGGCCTCGCTCAAGTCGGGCCGGAGTTCCCGCGGATCCAGGATCTGGAACAGGATCACGTCCTGCCCCTGGAACGCGAGCGGCTTGACGCCTTCGATGAGCGCCTTCGGGTCGCAATAGAAATCGGAGATCACCGCAACCAGGCCGCGCTTCGAGACGTGCTCGCGGAAGCGGCTGAAGGGCTTTTCCATGTCCGTCTTCCGGGACGGCGTGATCGCATCGATGGTGTGCAGCAGACCGTGCAGCTTGTTCCGTCCCGATGGGGGACGGTAGGAACGCACTTCCTCATCAAAGACCATCAAGCCCACGGCATCGTGCTGCCGGGACGCGATGTAGGCGAGGCTGGCCGCAAGGATCTGCGCGTACCGCAGCTTCGTCACCGGCGTCGTGCCGTAGCCCATCGACGCACTCGAATCGATCAGCAGCATCAGGTGGCTGTTGGTCTCGCCAAGGAAGCGCTTGATGTACGTGCGGTCGCTGCGCGCATAGACGTTCCAGTCGATGTAACGCGGATCGTCGCCTTCGGTGTAGGAACGGTACTCGGCGAACTCCTGGCTGAAGCCGAACAGCGGTGAACGGTGCAGTCCGATCAGCGATCCCTCGACGGCGGCGCGCGCGATCAGCTCGAGGTTGGCGAGACCCGCCAACACTTCCGGCTGCAGCAGCCGCACGCCTTCGCGCCGCGAGGGGACGGGTGTGCTCATCAGCCCTGCCGCGACTCGATCATGGCGCGCAGCACGTCGTCGACGGTCTTGCCGTCGGACTCCGCGTAGTAGTTGGCCAGCACGCGATGCCGCAGGATCGGCAGTGCCAGCGACCGGATGTCGTCGGTGGTTACGTGGTAGCGGCCTTCCATGAGCGCCCGCGCCTTGGCAGCCAGCGTCAGGAACATCGTGGCGCGCACGCTCGCACCGAACTTGATGTACTTGCGGACGATTTCCGGCGACTCGGGATCTTGTGGGCGCGAAGCGCGCACGAGATCCACTGCAAAGCGGTTGACGGTGTCGGACACCGGCACCTGTCGCACGAGCCACTGGTACTTGAGGATCTCCTCGGCGCTGGTGCAAACGTCAGGTTCCGGCATGTCCGTGCGCGTCGTGAAGCGATTGACGACCGCGAGCTCGTCTTCGGCCGCGAGGTAGTCGAGGACCACGTTGAACAGGAAGCGATCAAGCTGCGCTTCCGGCAGCGGATACGTGCCTTCGAGCTCGATAGGGTTCTGCGTGGCGAGCACGAAGAACGGCGCTTCCAGCTGGTGCCGCTGGCCGCGCACCGTCACCGACCGCTCCTGCATGGCTTCAAGCAGCGCAGCCTGCGTCTTGGGCGGGGTGCGGTTGATTTCGTCGGCGAGCAGCACGTTCGCGAACAGCGGCCCCTGCACGAACGTCCACACGCGGCGACCCGTCACCGGATCATCATCGATGATGTCCGTGCCGGTGACGTCGGTCGGCATCAGGTCGGGCGTGAACTGGATACGCTTGAACTTGAGGCCGAGTGCAGTGGCCATGGTCTTGACCAGCAGCGTCTTGGCCGTGCCGGGCATGCCGGTGATCAGGCAGTGGCCGCCGACCAGCAGCGTGATCAGCAGGTGCTCGACGACCTCGTCCTGGCCGACGATGACCTTGCGGACTTCATCGCGGATGCGCTGCAGGCTCGTGCGGAACGAAGCGACCAGCGGCTTGACACTCTCGGCATCGATGTTCTCGGGTAACGTGTCGGTCATGAGGAATGCTTCTTCGTGTGCGTGAGGATGAGGATAAGGATAAGGATCAGTTGGGGCGGGAGAGGTCGAGCAGCATCTTCTGCGCCGGCCGGTAGCCGGGAGCAACTTCGAGCGCGGCCAGCAGGTGCTTGCGGGCATCCTGTGGCTTCTTCAGCGCGACGTACGCCTGCGCCAGCCGGTAATGCGTGCCGGCCTTGTCAGGCGCATTGAGCGCGAGCGCCACGGTGAATTCGTCGAGCGCGTCCTGCGGGCGACCGAGTTCCAGCAGCCAGTCGCCGAACAGGCCATGCTGGTCGTAATCAAACGGTGCGACATAGTTGATGCTCTGCATGACCGCCACGGCGTCATCGCGTCGCTGCACCGCGTACAGGCGGTCCGCCAGCGCACGCAATGCCTGCGGGTCGTAACCGCCCCGCTTCCAGTAGTCCTCGAGCGTTGCAAGCGCCTGGTCGCGTTGCTTCGATTCCACGTAGGCGCGCGCAAGGAGCACATACGGACTGCCGGCTTCGACGTCCTGCGGCATGATCGCGATCGCCTGCTTCGCCGCGGTGATGGCTGCAGTCCAGTCCGACTTCGCGAATGCTTCCGCTGCGGTCTTCTTGGCCGCCTTCCAGTCATCGAGGCCCGCGAGCACGCTGCCGAACTGCGCATCAACGAACGCCTTGAAGCGTGTATCGAACGCAGCGGGCGCCACGCCGAGCGCAGACTGGATGGCGGCCGCCGTGTCCTCGCCGCGACGATAGCGGGTCAGCATCAGCGACAGCTTGTCGAAGCCGAACTCGCGGTCGATGAATTCACAGACGAGGCCCGCCTGCATGTACGAGACCATCACCTGCTGCGGATACTCGGGACGGATGAAGCCTTCATCGAGCTTGGCGACGGGCAGCATCTTGCCGTCCTTGAACGCCTCGAACACATAGCCCGGGATCAGGATGCCCTTGATGGGGCCGGTGCGCCATTCCTCGAATACGGACACGCCTTCGCTGAACCAGCGCGGCACGCGATGCTCCGTTGCACTCAGCGTGAACACGTGAGCCATCTCGTGCCAGAGCGTCGAGCCCCAGTGGAATTCATTCACGGCGCGCGACGACGGCGAGTCCATGGCGAGCAGGTAACCAAAGGTGGCGCCCAGCAATCCGAGGCCGGGCATGCCCGCGGTGCGCACGGCAAAGTCCTCGTGGTCGGGATAGAGTTCGATGACCACCGGCTCCTCGAGCTTGAAGTTGTAGCGCTTCGAGAACGTGTCGATGCTCTGCATCGCCAGCTTGCGCACGTAGCGCTCGAGCACCGCGCTCTCCTTCTTGTGGAGCCGCATCATGATCTCGGGCTTGGTGAGCTGGGCTGCACTGCCAACGGCCGGCGTGACGGGCTCGGGGTATAGCTTGAGGTCGAAATTGCTGAAGGAATCGAGCAGCCGGAGCGTGTTGACCGTCCGCGGGTTGTAAGGATCTCCCTTGTAAGCAGCCTCGAGGTGCTCCCGGGCCAGGGTCACCTGGTTGTCACGCAACAGGTTGCTGCCGAGTTCCACGCGCGCGTCCCACAGGTCGGGCTGGACGGCCACGGCCTTCTCGTAGAGATCGATCGCCTCGCGCATGCGACGCTTGATCATGAAGAAATACGCGGGCGTCGCATGGATGCCGCCGAAACGCGG
>JBEBIT010000100.1:0-9186 GCA_040080215.1 Steroidobacteraceae bacterium | reverse complement strand
GGCGGGCGACCTGTACGTCGAAGTGCACGTCAAGGAACATGCGATCTTCGAACGCGACGGCAGCCACCTGTCCTGCGAAGTGCCGATCAGCTTCGCGACAGCCGCGCTCGGCGGGTCCGTGGAGGTGCCGACGCTTGAAGGCAATGTCGCGCTCAAGATTCCGTCCGAGACGCAGTCCGGGCGCAGCTTCCGCCTGAAGGAAAAGGGCGTGAAGCCTGTCCGTGGCGGTGCGACCGGCGATCTGTTCTGCCGGGTGGTCGTCGAAACCCCGGTCAAGCTCACCGACGAACAGCGCGAGTTGCTGCGTGCGTTCGAAGACTCCGTCCAGAAGAGCGGCAAGACCCACAGCCCCCGCGAGCGCACCTGGCTCGACGGGGTGAAGCGCTTCTTCGAAAACATCGCCAACTGACCTGCCCAAGCCGATTCGCCACAGGACTTCACCATGACAGCGACCCGACTCGCGGTTCTCGGCATCAGTGGGCGCATGGGCCAGGCCATCCTCGGCCAGCTTGAGCATTTTCCCGCAGTGACGCTCTCGGGGGCGCTGGCATCGCAGACCAGCCGCTGGCTCGGGCAGGACGCCGGCGAAGCCTTCGGACACTCGACTCGGGGTGCCATCGTCGTGTCAGACCCCGTCGCCGCGATTCGCGGTGCCAACGTGGCCATCGACTTCACGCTGCCCGAGGCAACGCCTGCCAACCTTGCTGCCTGCGTGGCGGCGGGCTGCCCGATCGTGATCGGCACGACAGGTCACTCGGCCGAGGTAAGGGCCAGCCTCGACTTGGCAGCCAAGCGCATCCCGGTACTGCTCGCGCCCAACATGAGCCTTGGCGTGAACTTGTTGCTCAAACTCGCTGATCTTGCAGCGCGTGCGCTCGATACTGACTACGACATCGAGATCTACGAGGCCCACCATCGGCACAAGAAGGACGCACCTTCCGGGACGGCGCTGCGTATCGGTGAAGTGGTGGCGGCGGCACGCGGCACGACGCTGGCCGAATCAGGCGGTTTCACCCGTCACGGACTGACGGGTGCCCGGCAGGCGGGGACGATCGGCTTTGCGGTGATGCGGGGCGGCGACGTGGTCGGCGAGCACGTGCTGACGTTTGCAGGCCCCGGCGAAAGAATCGAATTGGCGCATCGCGCCCATGACCGCTCGGGCTTCGCTCGCGGTGCCTTGAAGGCGGCGACCTGGATCGTGGGTCGGCCTGCCGGTCTTTATTCGATGCAGGATGTGCTCGGCCTCGAATCGCTCTGACGAGTGACTTGGGGAAGCGTCTCGCGGTCACGGGTGACGACTGAAAGATAAGGACGCTCCCGGCAACCGTTTTGCGATGGACCTGACCGGTTTCGTCGCGTAGACTGCCCCCTTCAGCAAGCGCGTAAAAAAATGTGCGCGGGACGGGTTACAGACCCCTCCCGTCGTTGGCGTGCGCGCGTGAAACTGAATGACGGCGTGATGGCCGGGAGATAGGGTCGCTAATGAATACACCCGCTGTGCTGGCGCTCGAGGACGGAACGGTCTTTCACGGTCGCTCCATTGGCGCCAAGGGCAATACGACGGGCGAGGTCGTGTTCAACACCGCCATGACCGGGTACCAGGAAATCCTGTCCGACCCGTCGTACTGCCGGCAACTGGTCACGCTGACCTATCCCCATATCGGCAACACCGGCACCAACCCGGAAGACCTTGAATCGTCGGCTGTCTACGCGGCCGGCCTCATCATCCGCGACCTGCCGCTCCTGCACTCGAACTGGCGGGCCAACGAGTCGCTGCCGAGTTTCCTCGAACGCGGACGCATCGTCGCCATCGCCGACATCGATACCCGCAAGCTCACTCGCGTGCTGCGCGAGAAGGGCGCGCAAGCGGGCTGCATCATGACGGGCGATGATCTGGACCCTGCGGCTGCAGTGCATGCGGCGAAGCGCTTTCCCGGCCTCAAGGGCATGGACCTCGCCAAGGTCGTCACCACGAAGCGGACCTACCAGTGGAACGAAGGCACGAACTGGTCGCTCGAACAGGGCCCCAAACCTTCGCGTCCCGGACAACGACTCCATGTCGTGGCCTACGATTTCGGCATCAAGCGGAACATCCTGAGGCTGCTCGCGGACCAGGGCTGTCGCATGACGGTAGTCCCCGCACAGACCCATGCCGATCGTGTGCTGGCCATGAATCCCGATGGCGTGTTCCTGTCGAACGGCCCTGGCGACCCGGAGCCCTGCACGTACGCCATCGATGCGATCAAGCGCATTCTCGAGACAGACGTGCCTGTGTTCGGCATCTGCCTCGGGCACCAACTGCTCGGCCTCGCGAGCGGTGCGCGCACGATGAAGATGAAGTTCGGCCACCACGGTGCTAACCATCCCGTGCTCGACAACGACACGGGCCGCGTGTTGATCACGAGCCAGAACCATGGTTTCGCGGTGGACGAGTCGACGCTGGGCCAGAACCTGCGCATCACGCACAAGTCGCTGTTCGACGGCACGCTGCAGGGCATCGCCCGCACCGACCGTCCGGCATTCAGTTTCCAGGGGCACCCGGAAGCGGGGCCCGGTCCGCACGACGTGAAGCACCTGTTCCAGCGTTTCATCCAGCTGATGCAGCTGCGGGTCAACATGGCGGCCCGTGGGCGCAGCGGCGCGCGCGGTTGATGGCAGCAGCGACGATCGAGTCAGCAGAGCATTCAAGAAGACCCCATGCCCAAGCGCACTGACATCAAGAGCATCCTCATCATCGGCGCCGGCCCGATCGTCATCGGCCAGGCGTGCGAGTTCGACTACTCGGGCGCCCAGGCCTGCAAGGCGCTGCGCGAAGAGGGATACCGCGTCATCCTGGTGAACTCGAACCCGGCAACGATCATGACGGACCCGGAGACGGCCGATTCGATCTACATCGAGCCGGTGCACTGGCGCACGGTCGAACGTATCATCGCCAAGGAACGTCCCGACGCGCTGCTGCCCACGATGGGCGGCCAGACGGCGCTCAACTGCGCGCTCGACCTGGTGCGCGAGGGCGTGCTGGAGAAGTACGGCGTGGAGCTGATCGCCGCCTCCCGCGACGCCATCGACATGGCCGAGGACCGCGAGAAGTTCCGCAACGCCATGCGCGAGATCGGCCTCGAATCTCCGAGGTCGCGCATTGCCCACAGCATGGAAGAAGCGCTGGCCGTGCAGGCCGAGATCGGCTTCCCGACCGTCATCCGCCCGTCCTTCACGCTCGGCGGTTCCGGTGGTGGTATCGCATACAACCGCGACGAGTTCGAAACGATCGTCGCTCGCGGCCTCGATGCGTCGCCGACCAGCGAGGTCCTGCTCGAAGAAGCGGTGATCGGCTGGAAGGAATACGAGATGGAGGTGGTCCGCGACAAGAAGGACAACTGCATCATCATCTGCTCGATCGAGAACCTCGATCCGATGGGCGTGCATACCGGCGACTCGATCACCGTCGCGCCGGCCCAGACGCTGACCGACCGCGAATACCAGATCATGCGCGACGCATCGATTGCGGTGCTGCGCAAGATCGGCGTCGAGTGCGGCGGTTCCAACGTGCAGTTCGCCGTCAACCCGAAGGACGGCCGCCTCCTGATCATCGAGATGAACCCGCGCGTGTCGCGGTCGTCTGCGCTGGCGTCGAAGGCCACGGGCTTCCCGATCGCCAAGATCGCGGCGAAGCTGGCAGTGGGCTACACGCTCGATGAGCTCAAGAACGACATCACGGGCGGTGCGACGCCGGCGTCGTTCGAGCCGACCATCGACTACGTCGTGACCAAGATCCCGCGGTTCACTTTCGAGAAATTCCCCGGTGCGAACGATCGCCTGACCACGCAGATGAAGTCGGTGGGCGAGGTCATGGCCATTGGCCGCACTTTCCAGGAGTCGCTGCAGAAGGCGCTGCGCGGCCTCGAGATCGGCATCGACGGACTCACGCCCGTCAACAAGCTGCCGCTGGGCGACGAGGAGCAGAGCCGCTTGCGCGAAGAGCTGCGCATGCCGGGGCCGAACCGCCTGCGCCACGTGGGCGATGCCTTCCGCACCGGCATGAGTTTCGACGATGTGCACAAGTATTCGCACATCGATCCGTGGTTCCTCGCGCAGATCGAGGACCTGGTCCGCGAAGAGCAGGCGATTGTCGAAGGCGGGATCGCCGCGCTCGAGAGGCCGCGCCTGCGCGACCTCAAGCGCAAGGGATTCGCCGACAGCCGCATTGCGACGCTTGTGGGCGTGGACGAGGCCAGTGTCCGCCGGCGCCGGATCACGTTCGGCCTGCGGCCCGTGTTCAAGCGAGTGGATACCTGCGCGGCCGAATTCGCGACGTCGACAGCCTACCTGTACTCGACCTACGAGGAAGAGTGCGAGGCGAATCCGACGAACCGCAACAAGATCATGATCCTGGGAGGCGGTCCGAACCGCATCGGCCAGGGCATCGAGTTCGACTACTGCTGCGTGCACGCTGCGCTCGCGCTGCGCGAGGCCGGCTTCGAAACGATCATGGTGAACTGCAATCCAGAGACCGTCTCGACCGACTACGACACGTCCGATCGCCTTTACTTCGAGCCGCTGACGTTCGAAGACGTGATGGAAGTGATCGACAAGGAAAAGCCCATCGGCGTGATCGTGCAGTACGGCGGCCAGACGCCGTTGAAGCTCTGCCGTGCGCTCGAAGCCGCGGGCGCGCCGATCATCGGCACGTCGCCGGACGCGATCGACGTGGCCGAGGATCGCGAGCGCTTCCAGAAGCTCGTCGAGCAGCTCGCGCTCAAGCAGCCACCGAACTGCACGGCCCGCACCGAAGACCAGGCCGTGGTCATGGCGCGCTCGATCGGCTTCCCGCTCGTGGTTCGCCCGTCCTATGTACTGGGTGGGCGCGCGATGGAAGTCGTCTTCAATGAGGATGACCTGCGCATCTACATGACCGACGCAGTGAAGGTGTCGAACGACAGCCCCGTGCTGCTCGACCGCTTCCTCGATCAGGCAATCGAAGTGGACGTCGATGCCATCTCCGACGGCGACGACGTGTTCATTGGCGGCATCATGGAGCACATCGAACAGGCGGGCGTGCACTCCGGCGATTCCGGCTGCTCGTTGCCGCCGAACAGCCTGAGCGCCGAGATCCAGGCCGAGCTCAAGGTGCAGACGCGCAAGCTCGCGCAGGGCCTGAAAGTGGTCGGCCTGATGAACATCCAGTTCGCGATCCAGAACGGCGTCATCTACATCCTCGAAGTGAATCCGCGCGCATCGCGCACGGTGCCTTTCGTGTCGAAGGCCACCGGCGTCCAGCTCGCGAAGGTGGCGGCTCGAGTCATGGCGGGCGCCAAGCTCAAGGACCTGAATATCGGCGCCGAGCGCAAACCGGCATTCTTCTCGGTGAAGGAGGCGGTCTTCCCGTTCTCCAAGTTCCCGGACGCCGACCCGATTCTCGGGCCGGAAATGAAATCCACCGGCGAAGTCATGGGCACGGGCCGCACCTTCGGCGAGGCGTATGCCAAGGCGCAGGCCGCTTCGGGTGTCACGTTGCCGACGCGCGGCAAGTGTCTCATCAGCGTGCGCGAGCGTGACAAGCCGGGTGCTGCCGTACTCGCGAAGCGCCTGGTTGCGAAGGGCTTCGAGATCGTGGCCACCGAAGGCACGGCTACGTTGATCACCGCTGCCGGGGTCGCGTGTGTTCGCGCGAACAAGGTCCGCGAAGGCCGTCCGCACATCGTGGACATGATCAAGAACGACGAGTTCTCGCTGATCGTCAATACGACGGAAGGCAAGCAGGCGACGTTCGAGTCGCGTTCGATCCGTCGCGAGGCGGTCATGCGCAAGGTGACCTACTACACGACGCTGGCTGCGGCGGTCGCGACCTGCGATGCGCTCGAGTACCTCGATGCCGTCGAAGTCAACAAGCTGCAGGATCTCCATAAAGAGGTGGGAACGTGAAGCGCATGCCCCTGACGCTGAAGGGCGCGGAGCGCCTTCGCGCCGAACTCAAGAAGCTGAAGACGGAAGACCGTCCGCGCGTGATCCAGGCCATTGCCGAGGCGCGCGCCCACGGGGACTTGAGCGAGAACGCCGAGTATCACGCGGCTCGAGAGCAGCAGAGCTTCATCGAGGGCCGCATCAAGGAATTAGAGTCGCACATCTCCAACTGCGAGATCATCGATGTCGGCAGCATGCCCGCTACCAAGAAAGTGGTGTTCGGCGCGACGGTCGAACTCGAGGACGAGGACGACGGCGCCAAGGTGGTCTACCAGATCGTCGGCGAAGCCGAGGCAGACATCCGTGCCGGCCTGATCTCGATCACATCGCCCATCGCCCGGGCCCTGGTCGGCAAGTCCGAAGGGGACGCGGCGGATGTCGCTGCCCCCGGCGGTGCGCGTTCTTACGAGATCGTCTCGGTCAGCTACAAATAAAAGTGACCAACGCTGCCCCGCGGGTAACGCTGCTGTCCCGGCTCGTCACGCTGGTGGCGATGTTCTGGATGGGGAGTCTCTGGACGATCTGTGCGGTGGTGGCCACCGGCCTCTTTGCATTCCTGGACGACCGCCATCTGGCAGGCACGATTGCGGGCCAGTTCTTCCATGTCGCAACCTGGCTTGGGCTCGTGTTTGCCGTCCTGCTTTCGGTGCTGCTGCGGATCGCGGGTCAGATCACGCAACCGCTCATGGGCTGGATCGTCCTTGCGGCGGCGCCACCTCTCGCCAACGAACTTGGTTTGTTGCCGGTGATGGAATCGGCGCGACAGGCCGGGAACATGGCGTTGTTCGGCAGCCTCCACCTGGTCTCGGTGGTGTTGTTTGCGATCGCGGGGATCGGAACACTGGTCCTGGTGTGGCGGCTTACGCGTCCGGCAGCATGATGCGCGGCTCGCGCTTCGCCCGGTAGTACACGCCGACATTGCCGATCCGCTGGATCAGCTCGCTCTTGGTCGCGGCGGCCAGGCGGTCAAGGAGCAGGTTCCGTTCGTCACGGTCGCCCGTGCGGGCCCGGACCTTGACCAGTTCGTGCGCGCCAAGCGCCACGTCCAGCTCGTGCACGACGCCCGCGGAATCTCCGTCCTGGCCGACCAGGACGACCGGATTCAGGGGATGGGCGAGGCGCCGCAGGTGCTTCTTCTGTTTTTCGGTCAGGTCCATGGGGTTGGTCGGTAGTGCGAAGATAAGTGGGAAGGGGCCGCGGGGCGGTCGCGCAGTTTAGTGAAAAATAGCGTCGTCCACCTGGCTTCCGTTTGCCTCGATTGCCCCTATTCTCCGTTTCTCCATCGGTAAGGTTAAGTCGTTTCGCCGCCGTCATGCCCAAGCGTTCCAAATCCAGTGCCCGTTGGCTGCAAGAGCACGAGTCCGACCCGTATGTGAAGGCGGCGCGCGAGGCGGGCTACCGCTCCCGTGCGATCTACAAGCTCGAGGAAATCCAGCGCAGCGACCACATCCTGAAGCCCGGCACCACCGTGGTGGACCTCGGAGCCGCGCCGGGGGGATGGAGCCAGTTTGTGGGGCGCATGTTCAAGGGCCGGGGGCGCGTCATCGCCACCGACATCCTGCCGATGGGGCATTTGCCGGGGGTGGAATTCCTGCAAGGCGACTTTTCCGACGAAGCCGTGTTCCAGGCGCTGCTCGACCTGCTCGGGGACCAGAAGCCGCAGCTTGTAATGTCGGATATGGCCCCAAACATGATGGGTGTGGCCGAGGTAGATCACGCGCGTTCGATGCATCTCGTTGACTTGGCAGTGGATTTTGCCGAGAAGACGCTACCGAAGGGCGGTGATTTCCTGGTCAAGGTGTTCCAGGGAAGGGAGTTCCTGCCGTTGATGCAGCGTCTGCGCACCCTGTTTGAAACCGTCAAGGTGCGCAAGCCGAAGGCATCAAGGTCACGGAGCGTCGAACTTTATCTGTTGGCGCGCAATTTTCGGATGTAGTATCGGGCCGAAGTTTCGAATTTTCGAGGAAAGCATCCTTTGAACGACCTCACCAAGAACATCATCCTGTGGATCGTGATCGCGGTCGTGCTGGCCACGGTGGTCAGCAATTTCAGCGGGCGTCCGGGCGCCGTCCAGGAAGTACCGTACTCCACGTTCCTCACGCAGGTTGAGGCGGGCAGCGTTTCCTCGGTCACCTTCAAGGGTGATCAGGTGATCGGCGTGCGCTCCAACGGCGAACAGTTCCTGAGCTACAACCCCGAGACGGACAACTCCGCGCTCATCGGCACCCTCCAGAAGCACAGCGTGACCTTCAGCGCGGCGGCGCCCGAACGGCAGTCGTTCCTGATGCAGCTGTTCATTTCCTCGTTCCCCATCCTGCTGCTGATCGCGGTATGGGTCTACTTCATGAGGCAGATGCAGGGCGGCGGCAGTGGCCGGGGCGCGATGTCGTTCGGCAAGAGCCGGGCGCGGCTGCTCAATGAAGACCAGGTCCAGGTGACGTTTGCGGACGTCGCTGGCGTCGACGAGGCCAAGGAAGAAGTGGTCGAGATCGTCGAGTTCCTGAAGGACCCGGGCAAGTTCCAGAAACTCGGTGGCAAGATTCCCCGCGGCGTGCTGATGGTCGGCTCGCCCGGCACCGGCAAGACGCTGCTCGCCCGCGCCATCGCCGGCGAAGCCAAGGTGCCTTTCTTCACGATTTCCGGTTCCGACTTCGTCGAGATGTTCGTCGGCGTCGGTGCCTCTCGTGTCCGCGACATGTTCGAGCAGGCCAAGAAGCACGCGCCGTGCATCATCTTCATCGACGAAATCGACGCCGTGGGCCGTCATCGCGGTGCGGGCCTCGGTGGCGGTCATGACGAGCGCGAGCAGACCCTGAACCAGTTGCTGGTCGAGATGGATGGCTTCGAGGGCACCGAGGGTGTCATCGTCATCGCCGCGACCAACCGTCCTGACGTGCTGGATCCCGCACTGCTGCGCCCGGGCCGCTTCGACCGCCAGGTGGTGGTGCCGTTGCCCGATGTCCGTGGCCGCGAGCAGATCCTCAAGGTGCACATGCGCAAGCTCCCGCTCGCCGACGACGTCAAGCCGATGGTCATCGCGCGTGGCACGCCCGGCTTCTCGGGTGCGGATCTCGCGAACCTCGTGAACGAAGCGGCGCTGTTTGCCGCCCGCGCGAACCGTCGCACGGTCACGATGGAAGAATTCGAGAAGGCGAAGGACAAGATCATGATGGGCGCCGAGCGGCGTTCCATGGTCATGGACGACCAGGAGAAGAAGCTCACGGC